>NZ_JAKCFI010000001.1:680713-1361427 GCF_021412625.1 Myxococcus stipitatus
CGCTTCGCCCCCGGCACCTCCGCGCCCGTCAGGTCCACCGTGGCGAAGACCTCCGACGCGCCCAGCGGCACGTACGGATGGGACAGCCGGCTCGTCATGGTGAGCGAGCCCGGCGTCCCCTGCAGGGGAATCACGGGGGCAGGGGGCCGGGGTGGCTCCACCACGACGACGGGGGTGTCCCCGCCTCGGGAGCGCGTCACCTGGGGAAGCCCCAGCACCAGGGCGACCAGGGCGAGGCCGCCAGCCAGCGAGAGGAAGAGGACCGTTCGGTTCATGGGCAGGGCTCCTTGCGCGTGTGACGCGGGCCCTGCCTCTACGAACCAACCGCGGGAAAAGGTCTACGCCCCGCGGCGGAAAGTGTCACCCACCGGCCGAAGGGTCCGGCAGCTTGCCCGCGCAGAAGAAGGGCGAGTTGTTCTCGCCGAAGATGCGCCGGTAGAAGCCCTCGTCCGCGGCGCGGATGGCGTCGAGCGTGTCCTGATCCAACAGCAGCGGGCGGCAGGCCATCCGGCCCGGCAGGTCCGCCTGCACGTCGTCCGTGTCCTTCACGTCGCAGGCGCTGTCGGTCCCCTCCACGCACGGCTTGCTGCAGTAGCCCCAGGCCACCGCGTCGCCGTCCACCTGTCCGTCTTCCCCGAGCGCGCGGGGGTAGGCGGCGTCCCGGATGCAGATGAGGTCCTCGCAGTGCACGGCTCCGAACGAGACGACGTCCTGCTTGGAGGTCACCTCCTTCTCCAGCATCTCCACCGTCTTGTTGGAGCCTTGGTCCAGCTCCTGCTGCGTCGCCTTGCGCACCAGGGCGCAGGGCTTCCCAATCTCGCTGCTCACCTGACACCCGCTCACGAGCAGCGCGGTGGACGAGAGGATGAGGGCGCTTCGAACGAACTTCTTCATGAGACCTCGACGAAGGGGGAGGGGCGCGGGACGACGGGGGGCCCCGCGACATCGTTTCTTCAGGGTAGCACAGCACCCCGGACTGCCAACGGCCGCGAAGAAGCGCGTCCGGTGTGGAATTGTGCAGGAATACCGGAGAGATAGAACGTGGGCAGGCATGTTCGGGGCGGTTGCTGGGCGGGGATGCGACCGATAGGATGGCGAGGCGAAGAGTCGCGCTGAACCCCCGGTGGAGTCTTTCCCCCCTCCCCCCACGGAGCCCCCGGATTTGAACCGCCACACGTTGCTGCTCGCCCTGTGTCTGGTGCCTGCCCTGGCACCCGCCCAGAGCCAGGAGGGCATGGGCCTCGACCTCACGGAAGAGACCCAGCCCAAGTCGTCGGACGAATCACCCACGCCCCCCCCGGCGGAGGAGGCCACGCCCGCCGTGGCCTCCAAGACGGTGGAGGAGGAGGCTCCCCCGCCCGAGGCGCTCCCACCCCTGACGGACATCACGCAAGAGGACCGGGTCAAGAGCTTCCAGAAGAAGGTGTACCGGAAGAAGGGGCGCTTCGAGCTGACCCCGGCCGTCACCGTCTCCGTGAATGATCCGTTCTACTCCAAGGTGGGCGCGTCCCTGCGCGGCGCCTACTACCTGGCGGACACGCTGGCCATCTCCGCCCGCGGCTCCTGGATGCAGGTGGTGCCGTCCGACGACGTGCGCACCGCCAAGCGCACCTTCAACAGCAAGATCTACAACTCGGTGCCCCAGTGGTCCGCCATGGGCGACGTGGAGTGGAGCCCGCTGTACGGCAAGGTGGCCTTCCTCAACTCCATCCTGCACTTCGACGGCTACCTGCTGGCGGGCGCGGGCGTGGTGCAGACGGAGACCTCGTCCCTGCCGGGGCGCGGGCTCAACCCCGCCGCGGACCTGGGCCTGGGCATGCGCTTCGTCGCCAAGGACTTCGTGGCGGTGAACGTGGCGCTCATCAACACCTCCTATGTGGATCAGCCCCTGGGTAGCGCGAAGGGGGCCGTCCAGAACGTCATGACGCTCAACGCCGGCATCTCGCTGTTCCTGCCCTTCCGGTCGACGGGGAGGGACGCGGAATGAAGACGCTCCTCCGTCTGCTGCTGACGCTGTCCCTCGTCGCGCCGGTGCTGGCGCGCGCCCAGGCCGCCAACTCCGAGGAGGAGGAGGCCGGCGACGTCTCGGAGGTCGACAAGGACCGGCTCGGCCCCCTGCGCGAGCGCGTCCCCCCGGTCTCCGGGCACCTGTTCCTCAAGAAGGGCCGCTTCGAGTTCAGTCCCTCCGCCACCGTGTCGCTGCGCGACGCGTTCTTCACCAAGTACCTCTTCGGCGGCACGCTGACCTACCACCCCATGGAGACGTTGGGCGTGAGCCTGCGGGTGGGCTACGCGGTCAACTCCGTCGCCGGCGCGGCGCAGATCTGCACCTTCTCCGACGGGACGGATGGTGGCACGCGCGGCTGCTCCTCGCCCTCCATGAAGGAGCTGGACGGCAAGGCGCCCGGGCAGCTCAAGCTCCTGGGTGGCGTGGACGTCCAGTGGGCGCCCATCTACGGCAAGCTGTCGCTGCTGGCCGAGAAGTTCGTCCACTTCGACCTGTACGGCGTCGTCGGCGCGTCCGTGGTCCAGTACCGCGGCCCGGAGCTCGACCCCACGCTCGCGCTCACCGCCCCCGCCAAGAACTACATGACCCCGGGCGGCAACGTGGGTGTCGGCCTGCGCTTCTTCTTCAACCGGTGGGTGACGCTGCGCACGGAGGTGCGTGACCTCATCTACGTGGAGAAGAGCGGCAACCCGGACAAAGAAAACTACCTGCGCAACCAGCTGCTGTTCGAACTGGGTGTGTCCTTCTTCTTCCCCTCGTCCAATCCCGAGTCATGATGCGCTCCTTCCGGCTCATCCGTCTCGCCGTCCTGGGCCTCGTGCTCGCGTGGACGGCTCCCAGCTTCGCCCAGAGCTTCGAGGGCCTGGACCTCGGCGGCCAGACCAAGAAGAAGCGTGGCGCGAAGAAGACGTCGTCGAAGTCGTCGACCAAGTCCGCGACGTCCAAGTCCAGCAAGAAGAAGAAGGGCAAGTCCACGCGCGGCAAGGCGGCGCCCGTGGAGGCCGAGGAGTCGCCCTCCGAGACCGAGGTGGCCGACCCGACGCCGAGCGCGCCGGTGGAGGCCGCGCCCGCGGCCATCGCCGCGCCGGTGGAGGCGGCCCCCGTCACGCCCGCGACGCCGCCTCCCGCTCCGGTGCCCACGCCGGCGACGCCTCCGGCCAGCAATGGCCTGGGGCTGGACCTGACGCAGGAGACGCCCAAGCCCGCCGCGCCCACCATGTCCTTCGAGGCGGTGGACGTGTCCGGCAAGACGGCGGACCGCCAGCGGCTGGACGTGGCCATCAGCCTGTTCAAGAACGACGAGTACGAGAAGGCCGCCATGGCGGCGCACGAGCTGCTGGCGGACCCGAAGCTGGCGGGCCTGCACACCGAGGCGCGCTACGTGCTGGCCAAGTCGCTCTACCGCATGGGCATGTACCACTCGTCCCTGGGTGAGTTCTCCAAGCTGCTCGCCCTGGGCCCGTCCACCAAGTTCTTCAAGACGAGCCTCGAGTGGCTGTTCTTCATCAGCCGCAAGACGAAGAACGAGACGGTCATCCTCGACGAGATCGCCCGGCACGCGAACCAGGAGTTCCCGGAGAAGTACCGCAACGAGTTCCGCTACCTGCTGGCGCGCTACCACTTCGTGCGTGGCCGCGCGCTGGACCAGGTGGGGCAGCCGGCGGACGCGGACAAGAGCTTCTCCGAGGTCAAGCGCCTGACGCTGCTGATTCCGAAGGAGGACCCGTTCTATCCGCGCGCCCGCTACCTGGACGGCCTCGCCTCGTTCCGCAACGGCAGCCGCCAGAAGGACGCGGCGTCCAAGCGCGGCAACGGGGAGATGCTGGCCTCGGTGGAGGCGATGAAGGAAGTGGTGCGGCTGACGCGCGCGGTGCCCGGCAAGTCCGCCGAGCAGGCGAAGCTGGACAAGTCGCTGCGCGAGCTGGCCTTCATGCAGCTGGCGCGCACGCACTACGGCATGCAGCAGAACCGCTACGCGCTGTTCTACCTGGGCAAGGTGGAGCGCGGGAACACGCAGTGGCTGGAGTCGCTCTTCGAGGCGAGCTGGGCCAACTACCGCGTGGGCCAGTACGAGCAGGCGCTGGGCAACCTCATCACCCTGTCGTCGCCCTTCTTCCGCGAGGAGTACTTCCCGGAGGCGCTCATCCTCAAGGCGGTCATCTATTACGAGAACTGCCGCTACCGCGAGTCCAACATCATCCTCCAGGACTTCGAGCGCACCTACCTGCCGGTGCACGACCAGCTGGAGGCGCTCGTGAAGAAGAACATGGAGGCCAGCGAGTACTACTCGGTGCTCTCCGACGTGCAGAAGAAGAACAAGGAGGGCCTGGAGAAGAACCAGACGGACTTCATCCTGGAGCGCATCCTCCGGCTGGCCCTCACGGACCAGGACCTGCGCAAGACGAACGACTCCATCCTCGAGCTGGAGGGGGAGATGGACGCCTTCGCCAGCCGCGGCGACACGTTCAAGTACTCCGAGCTGAGCAAGCAGCTGTTGGAGGAGCTGAAGGTGCAGCGCGTGGCGCTCATCTCCAAGGCCGGCATCATGGCCAAGGGCAAGCTGGAGACGGAGCTCGTCGCGCTCAAGCAGCTGCTGGCCAACGGCCTGCGCATCAAGTTCGAGACGACGACGAAGGAGAAGGAGTTCCTCGAGGAGCAGCTCAAGGCGGGTGGCCGCACGGCCATCGTCAAGAAGTACAAGTACTCCGTCGCCGTGGCGGACGACCAGCTCTACTGGCCGTACGAGGGCGAGTACTGGCGTGACGAGCTGGGCACCTACCAGTACACGCTGACCAAGGGCTGCATCGAGCGCGACACCGCCAACCGCAGCGTGCAGTCCGCGGAGGCGATGTAGCGTCGAATCGTCGCGGGGGCGCCTGTCCTTCGCGCATTCCCACCGCCGGGGCGCTATCGTGAGCGCTCCGGCGGTTTTTCTTTCTGGAGCGCAAGGAGCAGCGGGTGAGCCGGAGGGCGTCACTGCGCGTCGTGTTCGGAATCGTGTCGCTGGACCTCATCGGGTTCGGCATCCTGATTCCGCAGCTGGGCGTGTACGGAGTGAAGTTCGGGGCCTCGCCGTTCACGGTGGGGCTGCTCATCTCCGTGTATTCGCTGATGCAGCTGGTCGCCGCCCCCGTGCTGGGTCGGCTGAGCGACAGGTATGGCCGCCGGCCGGTGCTGCTGGTGAGCCAGCTGGGCTCGCTGGTGGGCTACCTGCTCTTCGCCCTGGCGCACTCGCTGCCGCTGTTGTTCCTGGCGCGCGTCATCGACGGGGTGTCCGGGGGCAACATCGCCACGGCGCAGGCGGTGGTGGCGGACATCACCCGGCCGGAGGAGCGGGCGAAGGGGATGGGCGTCATCGGCGCGGCCTTCGGCATCGGCTTCGTGCTGGGGCCGGCGCTGGGCGGCTTCCTGGGGGCCTGGGGCGGCAACCTCGCCATCGGCCTGTTCGCCGCGGGGCTGGTGGCCGTCAACCTGGCGTGCACCTGGTTCTTCCTCCCGGAGTCCCGGGTGGCGGGGGCGCCGTCGGGGCACGCGCGCACGCTCGCGGGCGTGGGGCTGGCGCTGCGGCTGCCGGTGGTGGCGCGCTGCCTGGCGCTGGTGCTGGCGTACACCACCGCCTTCTCCCAGATGGAGGGCACCTTCTCCGTGTACCTCCTGACGCGCTTCCTCTCGAGCGGGCCGGTGGCGCTGGAGGGCGGGCTGTTCCTCCAACCGGTGGTGACGGACCCCGCGGTGCTGCGCGAGGCCTCCCTGCGCGCCGGGTGGCTGTTCGCGGCGGTGGGTGTGCTGAGCGCGCTGGTGCAGGGGGGGCTCGTGCGGCGGCTGGTGGGCGGGGCGGGCGGCGGCGCGCGCGAGGCCCGGGTGGCCACGGCGGGCTTCGTGTCGACCGCGCTGGGGCTGGCGCTGTTGCCGCTCGCGCCGGACTATGCGTGGCTGTTCCCCGTCATGGGGCTGCTCGCGGTGGGCTCGGCGCTGGTCAACCCGTGTGTGTCCGCGCTGGTGTCGCTGCACGCGCCGCCGGAGCGGCTGGGCGCGGTGTTGGGGGCCTATCAGGCCTTCGGTTCGCTGGGGCGCATCCTGGGGCCGGCGCTGGGCGGGTGGCTGTTCACCCGCATGGGCCCCCAGGCGCCCTACGGGACGGCGGCGGCGATGGTGGGAGTGGGGGCGCTGCTGGCATCCTCCCTGGTGCTCCAGGCGAGAATGTCAGGCGCCAGGGCCGCACAAAGGTCGTAAGATGGAGGCCATGGTGGGGAAGCAGCCGCAGCCGGTGACGATTGCCTTCGACGTGATGGGGACGGACCACGGCCCGGCGGAGGTGGTGCGCGGTGCCGCGCAACTCTCCCTGGAGTCGCCTCACATCCACGCGTTGCTGGTGGGGGACCGCACCCTCATCGACAACGCGTTGGCGGAGACGAAGCACAACGGCGAGCGAATCTCCGTGCAGCACGCGGCGGACTTCGTGGGCATGGACGAGAAGCCGGGCGAGGCCCTGGCGCGCAAGCCCAACGCGTCCGTGTCCGTGGCCGCGCGGCTGGTGGCGGAGGGCGAGGCGCAGGCGCTGGTGTCCGCGGGCAACACGGGCGCGGGCGTGCTGGCGTGCGCGCGCCACTTCCAGCTCATCCCCGGCGTGCGCCGCGCGGCGCTGGCCACGGTGTACCCCACGCGCTCGGTGCGCGGCGCCAAGGAGGACCCCTTCTCCCTCATCCTCGACGTGGGGGCCACGGTGGAGGCCAACGCGGAGGACCTGGTGACGTTCGCCGTCATGGGGTCCGCGTACGCGCGCATCATCTCCCGCAACGAGCGGCCCAAGGTGGCGCTGCTGTCCAACGGCGTGGAGCCGCAGAAGGGCCCGCCGCGCGTGGTGGAGGCGCACACGCGCCTGTCGGAGATGGGCGCCATCAACTTCATCGGCAACGTGGAGGGCATCGACATCCCCAAGGGCACCGCGGACGTCATCGTCACGGACGGCTTCGTGGGCAACGTGTGCCTGAAGATGCTGGAGGGCGTGCACGAGACGGTGGTGGAGCTGGCCCAGTACGCCTACAAGGAGAGCCTGCGCTGGCGCGCGGGCCTGGCCATGCTGTCCAGCGGCATCCAGCGCATCAAGGACATCACCGACTGGAACCAGTACGGGGGTGCGCCCATCCTCGGGTTCGACCGCATCTTCATCAAGGCGCACGGCCGCTCGAAGGCGCGCGCCATCGCCAACGCGGGCAAGGTGGCGGCGAAGGTGGTCGCCAACAACCTGGGCCAGGCCATCCGGGAAGGCCTCCAGAAGTGAGTCTGCCGGACCGTATCGACCCGCGTCCGCCCCGGCGCATCTACCGCTGGGACCTGGACAAGACGTACCTGCAGACGGACTTCGATTCGCTCAAGGACCTGCTGCGCACCGCCTTCCAGAAGGCGCACGAGAAGGTCGCGGTGCCGGGGGCCAGCGCCCTCATCCGCGAGCTGTCGGAGAACGGCGACTCGCGGCTGTGCATCGTCTCCGGCAGCCCCAAGCAGATGCGGGCCGTGCTGGAGGAGAAGCTCAAGCTGGACGGCGTGCGCTGGGACGAGTTCGTCCTCAAGGACAACGTGGGCAACCTCCTGCGCGGGCGCTTCCGGGCGCTGCGCGGGCAGGTGGGCTACAAGCTGCCCGCCATCCTCGAGAGCCGGGTGCACGCGCCCGTCGAGGCCGAGGAGGTGCTCTTCGGCGACGACGCGGAGGCGGACGCGTTCATCTATTCGCTCTACGCGGACCTCATCGCGGGGCGCGTGGACGAGCGCGTGCTGTCCCAGGTGCTGGAGGCGGGCGGGGTGTATCCGGACGACGCGGAGCGCGTGCGCGCGGCGTGGAAGCAGATCGCCGTGGCGGACCCGGTGCGGCGCATCTTCATCCACCTGGACAAGCTGACGCCGCCCGCGCACTTCACGCCCTACGGGCCGCGCGTGGTGCCCATCTTCAACTACTTCCAGGCCGCGCTGGTGCTGCTGGCGGATGGCCACCTGTCCGCGCCCCAGGTGCTCAAGATCGCCGTGGAGATGGTGCAGACGGCGGGGCACAACATCATCACCCTCTCCAACTCCTTCCAGGACCTGCTGCGCCGGGGCCTGCCCCTGCAGCAGGCCGCCATCGCCCTGTCCCAGGCGCTCGAGGGCCCCAACAAGCTGCTGGCGGCGATGCGGCCCATGCCGGACATCCTCTCCGCGTTCAGCAAGCGCCTGGCCGCGCTGGGCACGCCGCCGCCGCCGCCTCCGGTGCAGGCGGTGGACTACGTGTCCCTCATCCACCACGCGCTGCCGCGCAACCACAAGGGTCGCAACAAGCCCTCCTCGTGAGGTCACCCGTCCCCGGTGGGAGGCGATGGGTGGTTCGCCGGAGCGGGAGGGCTGCCCGCCCGCCCCACGGGGCTCCGGACGGGCGTCCGCCGGGGGGCCCACCCATCGAGGGGTCGCCAGGCGGGCGGGTGCCCGAAAACGGAGGGTTCCCAGAACGTTTCGACCCCTGGGAGTGTTGATGGGGAACAGAGTCATCCGGGAGGGCGGGTCCCCCGCGGGCTTCCGGGCACGAGGTGCGTCACTCGTGCATGTGTGTCACCCTCCCTTGCCCCTGGAGCGCCACGAGCCGGATGCCCCTCGACGCCTCTGCGACCGCCTGGCCGAGCCCCCCATCCCCCGGGACGCGCCGGGTGGGGTGTCCCGACTCCACCCTCCAGGAGGGCCCGCACAAAGGGCGCTACACCCCCCATGGGTGGATGCGCTATAGACGGCTGCCCCTGAAGCACCCCGGGTCGGGGTGTCCAAGGTGATGAAGCGAGCTTTGACTGAAACGCCGCCTGCCGGCGGTCCCCCGCCACCTGCGCCCGAATTCGACGCGCGCGAGGTGACCTCATCCGAGGCGGCGGTGGGCTCCGAGCGCGGCGAACAAGAGGTTTTCATGTCTTCCAATCTGGAGCTGACGGCTCCGCCCTCGGAGCAGGCCAACGCCTCCGAGTCCGTGTCCGCTGAACCCACACCTTCCTCCACGACTCCCGCCTCCCTCGCCGAAGCCGAGCGCCCGTTGGACGCGCCGGTGGCCCGCCCGCTCGCCGCGGACGCGGACGACGAGGCCGACGACGAGGAGGAGGACGACGACGAGGCCGACGGGCTGGAGAACGGCTTCGACGAGGTGGGGCTGGGCGCCGCCGCCGAGGTGCTCGCCGCCGCGGAGGCGCAGGATGCCGCGGACGCCGCCGCGCTCGAGGAGGTGGAGCCGGTCCCCACGGTCCTCGAGCCGGAGCCCGAGCCGACGCCGGCCGAGCGCGAGCTGCACGCGCCCCACGTCCGCTCCACCGGCGAGCCGGCGGAGATCGACCCGGACGAGCTGGACCCGGATGCGCTCAAGGTGGTGCTGCGGCTGCACCAGCACGGGCACCAGGCGTACCTCGTGGGTGGCTGCGTGCGCGACCTGCTCCTGGGCCGCAAGCCCAAGGACTTCGACGTCGCCACCAGCGCGCACCCCAACGAGGTGCGCGCCATCTTCCGAAACTGCCGCCTCATCGGTCGGCGCTTCCGGCTGGCGCACGTCTACTTCAAGGGCGGGAAGATCATCGAGGTCTCCACCTTCCGCGCCAACCCCACGGAGCTGGAGAGCGCCGCGCCGGAGACGGACGAGGGCGAGTCGGGGGAGGATGATCTGCTCATCACCCACGACAACGTCTTCGGCACCGCGCAGCAGGACGCACGTCGCCGCGACTTCACCATCAACGGCCTGTTCTACGACGTGAGCGAGGGGCGGGTCATCGACTACGTCCGCGGCCGCCGGGACCTGGACGAGCGCTTCATCCGCACCATCGGCGACCCGGAGGTCCGCATGCGCGAGGACCCGGTGCGCATCCTGCGCGCCGTGCGCTTCGCCGCGAAGCTGGATCTGGACATCGAGTCGCGCACGTACGCGGCGATGGAGGGCGCGGTGGAGGACCTGCCGCGTTGCGCGCCCGCGCGCCTGCTGGAGGAGACCTTTCGTCTCATCCGCGGCGGCGTGTCCGCGCCGGCGCTCAAGCTGCTGGACGCGCTGGACGCGCTGAAGCTGCTGCTGCCGCCGGTCAACGCGTACCTCAAACAGCACGGCAAGGAGGGCGAGCGCACCTTCTACGCCTTCGCCGAGTCGCTGGACCGGCGCGTGCGCGCGGGGGAGTCGCTCGACGACGCCATCCTGCTGGCCGCGCTGCTGGTGCCCATCAGCCGCTCCGCGCCGCCGGCGGAGCCGCAGGAGGGGGGCCGCCCCTCCGTGTCGCAGGTGGTGGAGGAGCTGCTCGCGGGCTTCGTGCAGTCGGCGCGCCTGCCGCGCCGCATCGCCGAGCGCTGCCGCATGCTGCTGCTCGCCCAGCGCACGTTGTCCGGCGAGCGCCGCCGCAAGAGCGCCGCGTTCCGTCGCCACCCGCTGTTCGGCGAGGCGCTCACCGTCTACGAGATGACGGTGGAGGCCACCGGCGAGGGCCGTGAGCAGCTGGAGGCGTGGAAGGCCGGCGAGGTGCCCTCGCCTCGCGCGGACGCCTCGGACGGCGAGGGTTCGGAGGCGGGTGGACAGCGCAAGCGCCGCCGTCGCCGTCGTCGTCGTCGCTCCTCCGGCGAGGGCTCCGCGTCCGCGGGTTCCTCCGGCTCCGGCGCCGGCGAGGCGTGAGCCCCGCCGTCCCACGGGCCCGCGTCTACGGTGGGCTCGTGTTGGGCGTGGTGGCCGTGTCCTGGGCGGCGCCCCTCATCCGCTTCGCCCAGGCGCCGTCGTTGGCCATCTCCGCGTGGCGCCTCGTCTTCGCCGCCGTGCCGCTGCTGGCGCTCGCCGTCCTGCGCGGGCGCGCGGAGCTGTCCGCGTTGTCCGCTCGGACGTGGGGCTGGCTCGGACTGTCCGGGCTGGCGCTCGCGCTGCACTTCGCGACGTGGATCGCCTCCCTCCAGTACACCACCGTGGCCAGCTCCGTGGCGCTCGTCACGACGCAGCCCGTGTGGGTGACGCTGTTCGCGTGGCTTGCGTTGTCGGAGCGCGTGGGGCGGCGGGGCGCGGCCGCGTTGGTGTTGTGCCTGGCGGGCAGCGTCCTCATCGGCGCGCGGGATTTCGCCGCGGGCGGGGCGGCGCTCTGGGGCGACGCGCTCGCGGTGGCGGGGGCGCTCCTGGCGGCGGTGTACTTCGTCGTGGGGCGTCGCGTGCGCGAGGCGCTGTCCCTGGGCACCTACGTGGGCGTCGTCTATGCCGTGGCCGCCGTGGCGCTCTTGGCCGCCCATGGCGTCGTCGACTCCCCGCTGACGGGCTTCCCGCCGCTCACCTGGGGCGTGCTGGTGGCCCTGGCGCTGGTGCCGCAGCTCATCGGCCACTCGCTGCTCAACGCGTCGGTGCGGCACCTGTCCGCGCCCTTCGTCGCGGTGGCCTCGCTGGGGGAGCCGGTGCTCTCCACGCTGTGGGCCGTGCCGCTGCTGGGCGAGAAGCCCGACTGGGTGCAGCTCACGGGGGGCGGGCTGGCCCTGCTGGGCGTGGTCCTCATGTCGCGCGAGGAGTCCGCGCGCTCGCCGCCGCCCCCGGACCTGGTGCCCGCGGCGGACTGACGCGGCCATGGTCCGAGCCCCGGTCCGTCCCGCGCATCGCGTCGCGGGTGAGGACGCCGCCCCGACGCGGGGCGAGCTCAGCGCCGGGGCTTGGCCTTCTCCACGGGGCGTTCGGAGCGGTGGGCCTCCGCGTCCGCGGTGCCGCTGGTTCCGGCGATGTCCGCCGTGGTGATGGCCTTGCTGCCGAAGCGGTCGGCGATGCGGTCCAGCGCGGCGTTCAGCTTGGCCGTGCGGGGTGGGGCGGCGGGGAAGAGTCCGAGCTGGGGGGGCGCCTCGTCGAGCTGCACGCTCACCCCGGTCAGCCGCATGGCCTTGTTTTCGTGAGCGCGCTCGAGCAGCTCCAGCGCCGCGCGGTAGAGCGTCTGCCCGTCGTCCGTCGCCTCGCGCAGCGTGGTTCGCCGGGTGAGGAGGGTGAAGTCGGCGAGCTTCAGCTTGAGCTGCACCACGCGGCCCTTGAGGTTCGCGCGCCGCAGGCGCCGCGCCACCCGCAGGGCCTGCGCGTGGATGTGGGGCTTGAGTGCCTCCACGCCGGTGAGGTCCTCCTCGAAGGTGTCCTCCGCGCCCACGCTCTTGGCGGCGCGGTCCGGCACCACCTCCCGCGCGTCGATGCCCTGCGACAGCTCCCACAGGTGCCGGCCGATGGTGCCCAGCCGGGCCTCCAGCCACTCCGCGTCCCGCTTCGCCACGTCGCCAATCGTCTTCAACCCGGCGCGCTGGAGGGCCTCCTCCGTCTTCGGCCCCACGCCCCACAGTCGAGACACGGGCAGGCCCGCGAGGAAGCCCACCGTCTCCTCCGGGCGCACCTCGCGCTGGCCATTGGGCTTGGCCAGGTCCGAGGCGATCTTCGCCACGAACTTCGCGGAGGCGATGCCCGCGGAGCAGGGCAGGGACAGCTCCTCCGCGATGTCCTTGCGGATGCGCCGCGCGATGTCCGCGGGCGCGCCGAACAGGCCCACCGACGCGGTGACGTCCAGGAACGCCTCGTCGAGCGACAGGGGCTCGATGAGCGGGGTGTACTGCTCGAAGATGGCGAACACCTGCTCGCTGGCCTCCGCGTAGGCGGGGAAGCGCGGCTTGACGACGATGGCGTGGGGCGCGGCCTTCAGCGCGCGCGACATGGGCATGGCGCTGCGCACGCCGAAGGGGCGCACCTCGTACGAGGCGGCCACCACCACGCCGCGCTGCGCGTGCCCGCCGACGATGAGCGGCTTGCCCTTGAGGGCCGGGTTGTCCCGCTGTTCGACGGACGCATAGAAGGCGTCCATGTCCACGTGGATGATGGCTCGCATCGCAAGAGTCACTCTAGCGAGTCCCTCTGACGCTTGAAGTGCGTGCACGTGAAGTCGGGAGCGCACCCGGATTGCGCTCGCGTCGCGTGGCCGGATGACGCAGGGGCCCGGGGCCGCCCCGGCGCGGTGGGCCGGCCTCGCGGGCCACTCGGGCGACCCGCCGGGTGAAGCCAGACGTGGTGCGTCTGTCTGGCCTTGTCGGACCTGGCTCGCGCGAGAGTCATTGGGGGCAGGGCGTCGGAGGGGGGGCGCTCGCTCGGGTTCGACGGCGGTGCGCGGTCGGCGTTCGGGGACGGTCCGCCATGCGCGGTGCGGGCGAGGAGCGCCGCGCCCCTGGGGGCCGGATGCGGCGTGCTCGCCCGCCTGTCACGGGCGAGCGGGAGTGCTTCGGGCGGTGGGCCCGCGCGTCGATGGGTGGTCATGCCCCCGTGGAGGTGGCCGCCGTGGTAGTTCCCGGGGCCGACATGCCCGCCTATCGCCTGGTCATCTTCGACTTCGACGGCACCCTGGCCGACACGCTCCCGTGGTTCCGCTCCGTGTTCGACGGCGTGGCGGAGCGGTTCGGTCTCGTCCGCCTGACGCCCGACGAGTTCGAGGCCCTGCGCAACCTGTCCGGGCGCGAAATCATCGCGAAGATGAAGGTCCCCGCCTGGAAGCTGCCCTTCATCGTCAGGCACATGCGCCGGGAGAAGCTCGCGGCGGCGGCGACGACGCGGTTGTTCGCCGGGGTGCCGGAGCTGCTCGCGGACCTGAAGGCGGCGGGCCTGCGGGTGGCCATCGTCAGCTCGGACAGCGAGGCCTCCGTGCGCGCGGTGCTCGGGCCGCTGGTGGCCCACGTGGACCACTTCGACTGTGGCGCGGGACTCTTCGGCAAGGCCGCGAAGTTCCGCGGGATGGTGAAGCGCACGGGGCTGCGGCGCGAGGAGGTGCTCTCCGTGGGGGACGAACTGCGCGACCTCGAGGCCGCGCTCGAGGCGGACATCGCCGCGGCGGCCGTGAGCTGGGGCTACACGGCGCCGGAGGCCCTGGAGCGGCGCCGGCCCACCCATCTCTTTCATTCCATCGACGCACTGCGGGCCATGCTCCTGCCCGCGCCTCCACCCTCCGGGTCGGAGCGATGACCAATCCCTGTCATCGCGTCACGCGATGGCGGATGGGCGACTCATCCCGGAGTGCCAGTCGATTGAAGTCGCGCGGAGCCCTCGTAGGGTGTCTCTCGACGTGGACGGCTGCCTGGTCCATGTCGCAACCCCTGGAGGCATCATGCTCCGCAATCGTCTCTCGTTCCTCGCCACTCTCGTCCTGATGTCATGTCTGTATTCCAGCGAAGGCCATGCGCAGAACGCGCAGAGTGGCGTCGTCAATCATGGGGACTACATCACCGTCCCCTCCGGCACGGTCGGTGACTGGGCCATCCATGTCTCTCCGAATCGGCTGGGGATGGAGGAGCCCGGCTCGGAGGGAGACAATGCCTTGCTGAGAATCGATTGCTACGTGGTGCCGATCAATCAGTACACGTGGCAGGTCATCTCCCAGTACAAGTATCGGTATTCCAACGGGCCGCATGGGGGCTGGTACGGCGGTTCGGCGAACTATCTCCTCGTGCACAAGTAGGCGGCCCGCCGGGCCCGTCGATGACTCCGCTGCCGGGCCTGCTCGCCGTCAACGGAGGTCGAGGGAATGCCGTGGCTGGCGGTGGGCGCAGCCGGGAGTGGGGCTCGTGATGGCTTTGCCGGTTCTGGGATAGGCTGTCCATTCCTCCCTCAATGGAGCCCACGTCCCCATGCAAGTCTTCACGCGCATCGCCTGTTTTGGTGTCGCCGTGTCCCTGGCCGCCTGCGGTCTTCCGGAGTCGTCGCCCGAGCAGGATTCCCTCGCGGAGCAGCGCGAGGGATTGACCACGGCGACGTTCCAGGGCTGCACGTACAGCATCAGCTATACCCAGATTCCCATGCCCTATCCGCCGGTCGATGCCATCAGCCTGACGCGCCAGGCCTCCGCGTCCTGTCCCTATCCGGCCGCGAGCGTGGAATTGGGGCGCTCCTACAACACTCCGTTCATCGGCATCATCGCCACACAGGTCGGGCTGGCGGCGGCGTTCTCCTTCAAGGGGTCGCCGAGCGGCAGCGCGAACACCCAATGCCGTGTCATCCACATCGACCCCGCGACGCTCGGGGACGTGCGGCGGGACGCCATCGTGGTGAACTTCGGCGCGGGGAATGTCACGAGTTGCAACCTCGACCAGACGGACGCGGGCACCACGCTGGTGGCCTACGGGAAGAAGACCGGGCCGCTTCCGGGCGAGACGGGGAGCGGCAGCAACTATGTGGCCACGTATTTCAACTTCTTCACCAGCACGACGCCCGCCGTCTACTACGCGTACTGACGGACTCTCAGGTGGCGAAGAGGTGCTTCGCCATGAAGTCCACGAACACGCGCAGCTTGGGCGAGAGATAGCGGCTCGACGGCCACAGCATCCGGAACGTGCCCCGGTGGTGCGTGTGTCCGTCGAGCACTTCCACGAGCGTGCCCTGGGCCAGCTGCCGGCGGATGGCGAAGTCCGGCAGGCAGGTGATGCCCAGGCCCTGCTCCGCCATGTAGATGAGCGGCTCGATGGTGTTCGCCACCGCCGCTGACGGCAGGGCGAGCTCCCCGCGCCCCTTGCGCAGCGGCCAGGGCTCCAGCTTGCCGTTGGTGGCGAAGCGGTGGTGGAGGCAGGCGTGGGCCAGGAGGTCCTCGGGCTTCCTGGGCGTCCCCTTCCTCCGGAGGTAGTCGGGGGACGCGACGAGCATGAGCCGGAACGTGCCCAGCACCCGGCTCATCAACCGGGAGTCGCTCACCTCGCCCGCGCGCACCACGCCATCGAAGCCCTCCTCGATGACGTCCACGACGCGGTCGGTGAAGTCGAGGTCCAGCTCGATGTCCGGGTACGCCCGCATGAAGGCGCTCAGCGTCGGCATCATCAGCATCCCGACGATGGGCATGCTGACGCGCAGCCGTCCCCGGGGCGCTCCCTGGGTCTGCGCGAGCTCCAGCTCCGCGGCCTCCACCTCGCAGAAGATGCGCCGGCAGCGCTCGAGGAAGAGCGTCCCCTCGGGCGTCAGGGTGATGGTGCGCGTGGAGCGGTGGAACAGGCGCACGCCCAGCCGCGCCTCCAGCCGCGCGATGGCCTTGCCCACCGCGGACGACGACACGCCGAGCTGCCGCCCCGCCAGCGTGAAGCTGCGTGTCTCCGCCGCCTGGACGAATGCGTTGAGCGCGCCGAGGCTGTCCATCCACCCTCTCCTCGATTCAGGACATCCGTGTCCGATGTCTTCGGAACTCTAGCCTCGTGGTTGGCGACACGGGACGTCTTTACCGTGGGCGCCATGACTTCCTCGCTCCCTTCCGACCTGTCCCCGTCCGCCAGTGCGCCCGCACGGGGCGCCCGCCTGCCGCTCGCGGAGTTGCTCTCCCTGTCCATGGCCGCCTTCATCACCGTGCTCACTGAGGCCCTGCCCGCGGGGCTGCTGCCCCGGATGAGCGCGGACCTCGGCGTGTCCGAGGCGATGGCGGGACAGGTCGTCACGCTCTACGCGCTGGGCACGCTGTTGACGGCGATTCCCCTCACCGCCGCGACCCAGGGCTGGCGGCGCAAGCCGCTGCTGCTCGGCGCCATCGCGGGCTTCGCCGTGGTCAACACGCTGACCGCGGTGTCCACCCACTTCGTGCTCACGCTGGGCGCCCGCTTCCTCGCGGGCGTGTTCGCGGGCGTGCTGTGGGCGCTCGTCGCGGGGTACGCGGCCCGGCTGGTACCCGAGCACCTCCAGGGCCGCTCGATGGCCATCGCCATGGTGGGCATCCCCCTGGCGCTCTCGCTCGGCGTCCCGGCGGGGACCTTCCTGGGGGCGGCCGTCGGCTGGCGCTCCACCTTCGGCCTCATGAGCCTGCTCACGCTCGCGCTGGTCGGGTGGGTCGTCGCCAGGCTCCCGGACTTCCCCGGGCAGGCCGAGGACAGCCGTCTGTCGCTCGCGGGCGTCTTCACCCTGCCGGGCATCCGCTCCGTGCTGTTCGCCACGCTCGCGTTCGTGCTCGCGCACAATGTCCTGTACACCTATGTCGCGCCCTTCGTCGTCCCGTCGGGGCTCGCCGCGCGCATCGACGTCGTGCTGCTCGTCTTCGGCGTCTCGGCGCTCGTCTCCATCTGGCTCGTCGGCGTGATGATCGACCGCTGGCTGCGAGAGCTGATGCTCGGCAGCACCGCGATGTTCGTCGGCGTGGGCCTCCTGTTCGGCCTCTGGGGGGACGTCCCCGCCGTGGTCTACGGGGGGATGGCGCTGTGGGGGCTCGCCTTCGGTGGCGTGGCCACGCTGCTCCAGACGGCGTCGGCGAAGACGGCGGGGGAGGCCGCGGATGTCGCCCAGTCGATGCTCGTCACCGTCTGGAACATCGCCATCGCTGGCGGGGGCGTGCTGGGCGGCGTCCTGCTGGAGACGGCCGGCGTCTCTGCCTTCCCGTGGACGCTCGTGTTGCTGCTGGTGCCCACGCTGTGGGTCGTGTGGCGGGCGAAGCGGCATGGCTTCCCGCCCGTGACGCGGCGGGGGTGAGCCCCCACACCCACGCGGGCAGACCTCTCGCGCATCGATGCTCCGGCCCCCGCGCGAGGCCATGCCCGACGTGAGGTCATCCCGACAGTCGAGTCGCCTTCCACTCCAACGGCTGGCGAGCGGTGCGAGACTGCGGCGTGGAGGAAGCCCGCACCGATGAAGACCCTGACCGAGTACCTGTGGTTCGAGACGAAGCAGCGCCGGGAGCTGGTGCGGCTCACCGACACGGTGGCCTCGCTGGTCCGCGAGAGCGGCATCCAGGAAGGCATGGTGCTCGTCTCCGCCATGCACATCACCGCGGGCGTCTTCGTCAACGATGACGAGTCCGGCCTCCATGAGGACATCTGGGCGTGGCTCCAGACACTCGCGCCCGCGGGGCCGGACTACCGCCACCACCGCACCGGCGAGGACAACGGCGACGCGCACCTCAAGTCGATGCTCGTCCACCACCAGGTCATCATCCCCGTCACCCGCGGGAAGCTGGACCTGGGGCCGTGGCAGCAGGTGTTCTACGCGGAGTTCGATGGCCAGCGCCGCAAGCGCGTCATCGTGAAGGTGATGGGCGAGTAGCCGCCGTGGCCGTCAGCCCGCGCTCGCGGGCTCCGGACGCTGGCCCGGCGCGCGCAGGCCCAGCCGCTCCAACTCCGCGCGCAGCTCCGGGGGCAGGGGGCTGGTCACGTGCATGGGCCGCTTCGTCTCCGGGTGCGACAGGCCGAGCGCCCGCGCATGCAGGAAGAAGCGCCCCAGCCGCGGCGCCTCGCGACCGCCATAGAGCGTGTCGCCGACGATGGGCGCCCCGATGCCCGCGAGGTGCGCGCGCACCTGGTGCAGCACGCCGGTGAAGATGCGCACCTCCACCAGGCTGTACTCGCCCGTGCGCTCCAGCACCCGGAAGCGCGACACCGCCTCACGCGCGTCCTCCGCGCCCTGGGGCGCGGGCTCCACGCGGTCCGGATGGCGGGGATGGTGGCGCAGGGGCACGTCGATGTCGCCCTCGTCCGCCAGGGGCCCCGTCACCAGCGCCAGGTAGCGCTTGTCCACCGCGCGCTCGCCGAAGGCCTCGCGCACCGCCGTCCACGCCGCCCGCGTGCGCGCCGCCACCAGCACGCCCGACGTCTCCACGTCCAGCCGGTGGCACAAGCCCCCCTCGCGAGGATCCACCGACGCCTGGGCGCACTCCGGGAAGCGCGCCACCAGGGCGTTGGCCACCGTCCCCGTCTCGCCGGACTGGAGCGGATGCGAAGGGCGGCCCGCGGGCTTGTCCACGAAGAGCAGCGCGGCGTCCTCGTGCAGCACGACGAGCGGGAAGTCCTCGTCCGGCACGGCCTCGCGCGTCTCCTCCTCCAACTCCACGGCGACCTGCTGGCCCGTGGCCACCAGCAGGCCCTTCTTCGCGGCGCGGCCATTCACCTTCACCGCGCCAGATTCGAACAGCCGCTTGAGCCGGGCGCGCGACAGCTTCAGCGCGTCACCGACGAACAGGTCCACCCGCTGGCCCGCCTTGTCGGCGGCCACGGTGAAGGTGTGCAGCGTGGGAGGGCTCACTCGGACAGTGCCTCGTAGACTTCCTCGGCCGTCTGGAACCGGTCGTCCGGCTCCTTGCGGATGAGGCGGTGGGCGACGCGCGCGAACTGCGGGTCCCCATGAAGGTTGAGTGCCAGCACCGGCGCCGGCTCCGTCTCCAGCACCTGCCGCCACAGCTCGTGCGGCGTCTTCGCTTCGAAGGGGGGCCGCCCGCTGAGCAACTCATAGAGGATGACCCCCAGGCTGTACAGGTCCGAGCGGCCATCCAGCGGCTCGCCGAGGATCTGCTCCGGGGCCATGTAGCGGTAGGTGCCCACCAGCTTGCCGGCCTCGGTGATGGCCACGTCGTCCGCCAGGAACTTCGCCAGGCCGAAGTCCATCAGCCGCACCTGCCGGTCCTCGTCCACCATCACGTTGGAGGGCTTGAGGTCGCGGTGCACCAGCCCGTGGCCATGGATGTACGCCAGCGCCTCGCACAGCTGGAGCATGGTGTCCTTGAGGCGCCCCATGCGCTCGGGCCGGTTCAGGTCCTCGGCGCGCAGCACGCGCGAGTCGTCCGCGGACTTTCGCGGCGGAGGCGGCAACGGCAGGTCGAAGCCCTCCAGCGAGTCGTCCGAGTCCGGGCCCTCGCCCAGGCCACCGAAGCCACCCAGGTCCTCGCTCGGCGCCTCCTCGTTGAAGGCGTCCATGCTGAACAGCCCGCCGCCGGCGCCCAGGCCCCCCATCGAGTCCGACATGCTGTCGCTGCCAGGACCGAAGTCCTCGTCCGCCGTGCGGCGCACCGACAGCGGACCGCGCGGCGTGGTGCCGCTGCTGGGCGACAGCAGGTCATCTCCCCGGATGTCCAGGTAGTGGCGCAGCGTGAGCCCCTCGATGAGCTCCATCGTCAGGTACGGCCAGCCCTGGTGTACGCCCGCCTCGAAAACCTTCACCACGTTTGGATGGGCCAGGTCGGCGAGCGTCTCGAATTCGCGCGCGAGTCTCTTCGCGGCGCGCTCGTCCAGGGCCGGACCGGCCGACAGGAGCTTGAGCGCGACCTCGTCGTTGGTGCGGCGGTCCAGGGCCCGATAGACGGTTCCCGCCCCGCCGCTGCCGAGCGTCTCGAGGACGCGGTAGGGACCGATGACCTTCGGGGGCATGCGTGGCGCGGATCCTACGGACCCCGTCGCGCCAGGGTCAAACTCCATGACGCCTGGTTGCATGGTCGTCGGCATAACATTCGCTGGGTCATTTCACTTTTCCGGAAAAACCTGGGAGAACGCTGGGGCACATGCAAGTCGGGAAGTATTCACTCGTCCGGAAGCTGGCCTCGGGGGGCATGGCGGAGGTCTTCCTCGCGAAGGCCGCCGGCCCGATGGGGTTCGAGAAGACGCTCGTCCTGAAGCGGATCCTCCCGCATCTGGCCGAGGACCCGGCGTTCGTGGAGATGTTCCTGGGCGAGGCGCGGCTGGCCGCGCAGCTCGAGCACCCGAACATCGTGCAGATCTTCGACTTCGGCGAGGCGGACGGCAGCTACTTCCTGGCGATGGAGTTCATCGACGGGCCCACGCTGCGCAAGCTGGTGAAGCGCGCGGCGGAGGCGCCGCTGCCGGCGGTGGTGTGCGCGAAGCTGGTGTCGCTGGCGGCGGAGGGGTTGGCGTTCGCGCACGACTTCTGCGACCCGGCGACGGGCGCGCCGCTGGGGATCATCCACCGCGACGTCAGCCCGGACAACATCCTGGTGTCCCGGCAGGGCGCGGTGAAGGTGGTGGACTTCGGCGTGGCGAAGGTGGCGGGGCAGGGGCACCGCACCCAGACGGGCGTGGTGAAGGGCAAGGTGGCGTACATGCCGCCGGAGCAGCTGCGCACCCAGCCGTTGGATCGCCGCGTGGACGTGTACGCGCTGGGCGTGGTGCTCTACGAGCTGCTGTCGGGACGGCGTCCCTTCGACGCGACGACCGAGGCCAGCACGATGCAGGCCATCCTGTTCGAGCCCTTCATCCCGGTGGCGTCGCGGCGCGCGGACGTGCCGCCGATGCTGCAGGAGATTCTCGACAACGCGCTCGCGAAGGACCGGGACGCGCGCTATCCGGACTGCCGCGCGTTCCAGGCGGACCTCGAGCACTTCGTGCTGACGTCGGGCGAGGCGGTGGGGGCGTACCAGCTGGCGCAGTTCGTGACGCGGGCGATGGGAGATGGCGCGACGGGGCCGTTGATGGGCTCTCCGCCGCATGGCTTGCCCGGCAGCGGCGCGCCCCGGCTGGGAGGCAGCGGGCCCAAGCCGCTGAGCGCCTCCCGGTCCATGGCCGCTCCCTCCGCGCCCCCGGAGGACGCGCTCCTGGCGGCGGTGGACGTGACGGCGCCCACCACGCCCGCGCCGCTGGCGGTGGAGGCCGTGCTGGGGCGCGGCGCGGAGGCTCCCGCCGAAGGCGGGAACAGGGCTCCTCCCGCGCGCCGCAAGGGCACGCTGCTACCCGCCCAGGCGGGGCTCGCCGTGGAGGCGGGCAGCGGTGATGGCTGGAGCAACTCGCGCATGGCGTCGGTGACGGTGCCACACGCGGCGCGCGCGCAGGGCCCGTCGAGCGGCATGACGGACGTGGACCCGGGGCCCGACGAGGACCACATCTCGACGGGCGCGCGGGTCTCCGCTCCGCGCAGGAGTCCGGCCCTGCTCGTGGGGGCGTTGGTGCTGGGCGTGGGGTTGGCGGTGGGCGCTGTCGCGCTGCTGGCGCCTGAACGGGCCACGAGCGTCGACGTGCGGCCGCTGCCGCCCGGCACCCGGGTGCCCGACGCCGAGTCGGTGCGTCAGGACACGCCAATCCCCCCACCGTCACGCCAGGGCGGCGCGGCGGAGGCGGCGATGGGGCAGGGCGGAAAGCCGCCGGACCCCTCCACGCTGGAGGTCGTCGCGAAGGTCGAGCCGGCACCGAAGGTCGAGCCGGCACCGAATGCCGAGCCGGCACCGAATGCCGAGTCCACGCCGAAGGTCGAAGCGGCACCGAAGGTCGAGTCGACGCCGAAGGTCGAGCCCGCGCCCGACGATGCCCCGGCTCCCGCCGAGACACCCCGCGTGGTGAAGGGGGCGACCACGGATGTGCCCGCCACGAAGCCCGTGAGGCCTCGTGCCACGCGCACGGTGGCGAAGGGCTTCCTGGACATCCGCGTCCGCCCCTATGCCGAGGTGACCATCGACGGCGCCTCCCACGGGCAGACGCCGCTCGGGCCCGTCGAGCTGTCGGAGGGGCGGCACACGTTGCGGCTCGTCAACCACGACCTCGGCAAGACCGTCACGAAGTCCGTCGACATCAAGGCGGGGAAGACCACTCCCATCCGCCACAACTTCATGGAGGAGTAGCGCGCGCCCGGCGGCGGGCCGGCGCGTCTTCTCCGTGGGCGGCGAGCACCTCGCGCGCCAGCTCGACGAGCCGGGACCGTAGCGCCAGGGGCGCCACCACCTCGACGCCGCGCCCCGCCTCCAGGACCTGGGCGAGCGCGATGGACTGTCGCTCGAAGTCCACGGTGACGGTGCGCTGTCCATCCCTCGCCTTCGTGCCCGCGTCGAACCTCGGCGCGTCGGCGCCCGGGCGCATGCGGCGCAGCGTCGCCTCCGCCTCCTCCGTCAGGCGCAGCGTCACCTCGTAGCTCGCGCGCTGCTCGGCGAAGCGCGCGCACCAGTCCTTCCAGAAGGCCAGCAGGTCGAACCGGGCGGGGCGCTCGAAGGTCTCCGGACGCAACCGCGCCGCCTCGATGCGCGCTCCCCGGTACACGCGTGGCCCCGCGTCCGTGCCCGCCACCAGGTACCAGCGCTCGGCCTTCAACACGAGCGCGTAGGGGTCCACGACGCGCCGGCCCCGCTTGCCGTCGAAGTCGCGGTACGTCAGCGAGACGCGCTGGTTCTGCCACGTCGCGTCCCGCAGCGCGCCCAGGTGGGGCACGTCCTCCTTCTCCGCGAAGAACGATGACGCGTCCACGTGCAGCCGCTGGCGCGCGTACTCCAGCGCGGGTTGTTGCAGCGCGGGCAGCGCGGCGGCGAGCTTCACCAGGCCGCTGCGCAGGGGGCCGGACAACCCCAGCGCGCCCAGGCCCCCGGGCGCTCCGCCCATGGCCGCCAGCGCGTGCAGCTCCGCGCGCGTCAGCCCCGTGAGCTGCGTGCGCCAGCCGTCGACGAGCGCCACGCCTCCCGTCGAGCCGCGCGTCGCATAGACGGGCACGCCCGAGCGCGACAGCGCGTCGAGGTCCCGGTGGATGGTCCGCTCGGAGACCTGGAGCTCGCGCGCCAGCTCGCCCGCGGTCCTCCTGGGACGGGTCTGCAGCATCATCATCAGGCTGACGAGTCGGTCCGCGCGCATCGGGCCTCGCACTGTAGCCGGCGAATCATGACAGAGGATGTCATGATTGCCCGCCTAGGGTGCCCGCCTCACCAACGCGGAGGAGGTCCCCATGAATTCGAAGCCACTCGAAGGACGCATCGCCCTGGTCGCCGGCGCCACCCGGGGCGCGGGACGCGGAATCGCCACCATGCTCGGCGCGGCGGGCGCCACCGTCTACTGCACGGGCCGCAGCGTTCGAGGACGCCCCGCGTCCGGCGCCCACCGGCCGGAGGTCCTCGAGGAGACCGCCGAGCAGGTCACCGCGCTCGGCGGGCGGGGCATCGCCCTGCGCGTGGACCACACGGTGGAGGAGGAGGTCGCGGCCCTGTGCGAGCGCATCCAGAAGGAGGAGGGGCGCATCGACGTGCTCGTCAACGACATCTGGGGCTGCGACGCCATCTCCGAGTTCGGCGTGCCGTTCTGGAAGCAGTCGCCCGCCCTGGCCCGCACCATGTTCGAGCGCGCCGTCCTCACCCACCTCATCACCAGCCGCCACGCGGTGCCCGTCATGCTCCCGCAGGAGCGCGGCCTCATCGTCGAAATCACGGACGGAGACTCGTTCGGCTACCGCGGCAGCCTCGCGTACGACCTGGTGAAGATGGCCGTCATCCGGATGGCCTTCTCCATGTCGCGCGAGCTGCGTCGCACCCACCTCACCGCGCTCGCGGTGACGCCGGGCTTCCTGCGCTCCGAGGAGATGCTCGACAACTTCGGCGTGACCGAGGCCACCTGGCGCGACGCCGTGGCGAAGGAGCCGGACTTCATCGCCTCGGAGACACCCGCGTACGTGGGTCGCGCCGTGGCCGCGCTCGCCGCCGACCCCCACGTCGCCACCAAGGCCGGCCGCGTCCACAGCTCCTGGGGACTGGCGCGCGAGTACGGCTTCACCGACCTGGACGGCACCCAGCCGAACTGGGCCGAACACTTCGAGCGTGTCTACCAGAAGCCCTACCGCGTGGCCGATGCCGCGGCCTACGCGTCCTGGCTCGAGGGCCCCATCGAGATCGTCCGCCCTCAGTGGCCCATCTACTGAGCCGCGTCCGGCCCCGGGGATTCGGGGTCTGCATACCTTGACCTACATGGTGCTGGGACCCGGGACCACTCATGCGTTCCGGGCGACCAGCCAGGGTGGTGGAGTGACGGTTGAGCCACGCTGGCGTGGACGCGACGCGGCGTCGCCGGTAGGGTGCGCGGCTCGAATGGAACGCCCCCTAGTGGTTTCCGCCCTCGAAAATCAGGTCAAGGCCCGGCCGTTGCCGCGCCACGTGGGCATCATCATGGATGGCAACGGCCGGTGGGCGGAGTCGCGGGGGTTGGACCGGCTCGAGGGCCACCGCGAGGGGAGCTCCAGCGTGCGGGAGGTGACCCGCACCGCCCGTCGCCTGGGCATCCAGGCCCTCACGTTGTACGCCTTCTCCTCCCAGAACTGGGCCCGCCCGGCCGAGGAGGTCGCCGGGCTGATGGACCTGCTGCGGGAGTACCTGGAGGGGGAGCGCGCGGAGATTCTCGACAACGGCATTCGCCTCAACGCGGTGGGGGACGTCGACCGGCTGCCCCGCTACGTGCGCGACCCGTTGGACAGGCTGATCGCCGACTCCGCCCACAACACGGGCATGGTGCTGTCGCTGGCGCTCTCCTACGGGGGGCGGGAGGAGATCCTCCAGGCCGCCCGGCGCATGGCGGAGGCCATCTCCCGGGGTGACCTGGCGCCGGGGCGGCTGGAGGAGTCCGACTTCGAGTCCTTCCTCTGGACGCACGGGCTGCCGCCGCTGGACCTGGTGGTCCGCACCAGCGGCGAGCTGCGCATCTCCAACTTCCTGCTCTGGCAGCTGGCGTACGCGGAGCTGTGCTTCACGGACGCGCTCTGGCCGGACTTCCGCACCGAGGAGTTCCTCCGCTGCGTGGCGCAGTACCAGCAGCGCGAGCGGCGCTTCGGTCTCACTTCCGCCCAGGTCAAGCGGGAGGACCCCCCTCAACAGGCCAAGGCGTGAACGACAAGAACCGAAACCTCGTCGTGCGCATCGTGACGGCGGTGACGCTCCTGCCGCTCGTGTTGCTGCTGCTGTTCCTGGGTGGCGTGTGGAGCGCGGGCCTCTTGGGGTTCGCCGCCGCGGCGTGCGTGGGGGAGTACTACCTCATCGTCCAGAAGCGGCTGACGGCGGCCTCCTGGGTGGGCATGGCCTTCGCGGCGGTGATGCCGTTCCTGCCGCTCAAGAACGCCGCGGGCACGGGCGAGACGGCCTTCTGGCTCACCGTCGTCTTCGCGTTCTTCGCGTGGATCTACCACCTGTTCAAGGGGCCGCTGGCGGAGGCCCCCACGCGCACGGCGCACCTGGTCAACGGCTTCCTCTATGGCGCGGTGGGGCTGACGGCCCTGTCCGCGCTGCGTCTGTTCCCCGGAACCGGGCTGGCGTGGGTCATCTGCGCGCTGACCATCACCTGGGCCAACGACACCGCGGCCTACTTCTTCGGCCGCTTCCTGGGCAGGCACAAGCTCTACCCGGAGGTGAGCCCGAACAAGACGTGGGAGGGCTTCTTCGGAGGCATGCTGGGGTCGGTGGGCGGCATGTTCATCGCCCGGGGCTTCTTCTTCCCCGTCTTCACGGTGTGGGACTGTGTGCTGCTGGGCCTGGCTGGCGGGGTGCTCGGCCCCATCGGGGACCTGTGCGAGTCCATGCTCAAGCGCGCGTACGGCGTGAAGGACTCCGGGTTCCTCATCCCCGGCCACGGCGGGGTGCTGGACCGCATCGACGCGCTCCTGTTCAACGCGCCGCTGGTGTTCGTCTACGTGCAGTTCGTGCGAGGGCTGTTGCCGTAGAACCGTGCGATTTCGCTCGCCCGGACGCCCGCCAGGCCCAGATGTGCGTTGTCCGCCCCCTGGGCCACGATTACTCTTGCCCCCATGTTTTCACTCCAGGGCATCGGGGCGTTCTTGCTGTTGTTGGGGGTGCTCGTCACCGTCCATGAGCTGGGCCACTTCCTCGTGGCCAAGGCCTGTGGAGTGAAGGTCCTGAAGTTCTCCATCGGCTTCGGACCGAAGCTGGTGGGGTTCACCAAGGGCGAAACCGAGTACCAGATTGCCCTGCTCCCGCTGGGCGGCTACGTGAAGATGGCGGGGGACCTCCCGCACGAGGAGCTGGACCCGAAGGAGGCCAGCCGGGGGTTCCTCGCCCAGCCGCCGTGGAAGCGGGGTCTCATCGTCCTGGCGGGGCCGGCCTTCAACTTCATCTTCCCCGTCCTCGTCTACTTCTTCGTCTTCATCAGCCCCCACCAGACGACGTCGACGCTGGTCAGTTCGTTGGATCCGGGCATGCCCGCGGCGCTCGGGGGCGTGCAGCCGGGTGACCGGGTGAAGTCGGTGGACGGCGTGCCGGTGCGCTCGTTCGAGGACATGCGGGACGCGTTCGAGGGGCGCTTCGAGCGGCCCATCCCGCTGGTCGTGGAGCGCGACGGCAAGACGCTGACGCTGACGGTGACGCCGCGCAAGACGGTGGAGACGTCCATCATCGACACCGTGGAGCGGGGGATGATCGGCGTGTATCCGGCCCCCTTCCCGCCGACGGTGGGCGTGCCCCCGGGCTCCCCCGCCCAGGCGGCCGGGCTGCGCACGTTCGACCGCGTCCTGTCCATCAACGGCGTGAACGTCGCGGACGAGGTCGCGCTCTACCGCGAGCTGAACCACCTGCCGGAGGGCGCGCCGTTGAAGCTGGTGGTGCGCCGCATGGTGCCGGTGGACGCCGGCGCGGTGACGGGCGCGATGCCGGAGCTGGTGGAGGTGTCCATGGCGCGGCAGCCGGGCACGGGCCTGGCGGCGCTGGGCGCGGAGTCCTCCAACCTGTACATCGGCACCGTCTACCCGGGCAGCGCGGCGGCCAAGGCCGGTCTCCAGCCGGGTGACCGCATCCTCTCCCTCAACGGCGAGAAGCTGGAGTCGTTCTCCTCCCTCCAGGCGAAGCTGAGCACCCTGCGCGAGGAGCCCTTCACGCTGTCGTGGCGGGGCGCGGACGGCGTGGAGAAGACGGAGCAGCTCACCCAGGCGCGCGTCGAATTCGAGGACGTGATGGGCAACAAGTCCTCGCCGCTCATCCTGGGCGCGGCGCGCTACCTGCCGCCCTCGGCCGACCGCGGCTTCGAGGACAAGGTCTCCATCCAGTACTCGCCCGGCGAGGCGCTGCGCCGCGCGGCCCTGCGCGTGCCCCAGCTCATCGGCCAGACGGTGAAGTCGCTGGGCGGCCTGTTCGTGGGCACCGTGCCGTTGGACCAGCTCGGCGGGCCGGTGATGATGGCCCAGCTGGCGGCGCGCACCGCGGCCATGGGCTCGGACGCGTTCCTCGACCTGATGGGGGCCATCTCCATCAACCTGGGCGTGGTCAACCTCTTGCCCATCCCCATCCTGGACGGCTTCGCGCTCCTGGCCGCCGTCTGGGAGGGCATCCGCCGGCGCCCCATCCCCATGCGGGTGCGAGAGGTGGCGAACATGGTGGGCCTGGCGCTGCTGTTCCTCTTGATGCTGCTCGTCTTCAAGAACGACCTGACCCGCTGAAGGGGCCCCATGCGCGCGAGCACCGCCGTCCTCCTCCTCGGCCTGGGACTGACGACCGCCTGCGCCTCGCGCGCCGTGAAGCCGGACCCGGTGGAGGCGCCGCCCCCGCCGTCCGACTCGCCCAAGGTGACGCGGCGCGGGCAGATGCCGCGCACCTACGTGGGGGAGGGGCTGGCCTCGTTCTATGGCCCGGGGCTGCATGGCCGGCCCACGGCCAGCGGCGAGCGCTTCGACCAGAACGCCCTCACCGCGGCGCACCGCAAGGAGCGCTTCGGTGCGTGCCTCCGCGTGGTGAACATGGAGAACGGCCGCTCGGTGGAGGTCCGGGTGAACGACCGGGGGCCCTTCGTGGAGGGGCGCATCATCGACGTGTCGCGCGCGGCGGCCACGAAGCTGGGGATGGTGGACAAGGGCGTGGTGCGCGTGCGGCTGTACCGCTGCCGCGCCACCGTGTCGGAGATTCCCCAAGCAATGTGGGCCGCGCCGGTGTAGTGAGCCGCCCATGTTCCTCGCGCTGGACACCTCCACCCTGACGTTGTCGCTCGCCCTGGTGGAGCGCGGGCCGGACGGCGCCGTGCGCGTGGTGGAGCACGTCGTGGTGGGGCCCCCCGCGAAGCAGAGCGAGGTGCTGCCCGGCGTCGTGGGCGAGCTGCTCTCGCGCCACGGTGTGACGCTGTCCCGGTTGGAGGGGCTCGCGGTGGGGCTGGGGCCGGGCTCGTTCACGGGGCTGCGCATCGGCCTGGCCACGGTGAAGTCGCTGGCGTACGCGGCGAACCTGAAGGTGGCTGGCGCCTCGTCGCTGGCCGCGGTGGCGCTGGAGGGCCCGGAGGACGTGCCGCTGTATTGCCTGGCCGTCGCGCGCAAGGACGACCTGTACCTGGGCGCGTATACGCGCCACGGCGGCGAGGCGCGGGCGCTGGAGCCGGAGACGGCCATGTCGCCCCAGGAGGTCGCCGCGCGCATGGCGGCGGAGCCCCGGGCCGTGGCGCTGGGGCCCGCGCTGGTGGACTACCGCGCGGCGCTGGAGTCGCACGGGGTGGCGCCGCACCGGCTGCTGCCGGGCCCGGCGTTCCCGTCCGCGGTGGAGCTGGCGCGGCTGGTGCGCTTCCCGGACGACTTCTCGCTCCAGGCGCTCTTCGCCATGGAGCCGCACTACGTGCGCGCCTCGGAGCCGGAGCGCAACCCCAAGTTCCCGCCCCTGCCGGGCCCGGCGCCCACGGCGCGGTTGAAGGAAGACTGAAGACCCCGTCCGGGGCGCGCGCCCGCGCGTCCGGGGGCACGAAAGGACACGCCAATGAAGGACGACTTGCAGGTTGCCGTGGTGGGCGCCACCGGCGTGGTGGGCCGCGAGGTGCTGGCCGCGCTGTACGCCCGCGACATCCCCGCCGAACAGGTGAGGGCCTTCGGTTCGGAGCGCTCGAAGGGGCTGGAGGTGGAGTACGGCGAGGACTCGCTGGAGGTGGAGCGCGCCACGCCCGATGCCTTCCGGGGCATGGGGCTGGTGCTGCTGGCCACGCCCGCCGAGGTCTCCCGCACGCTGGCCCCGGCCGCGCAGTCCGCGGGCGCGTGGGTGGTGGACGTCAGCTCCGCCTTCCGGGGGGACGGCAACGTGCCGCTCGTCCTGCCGGGCTTCAACACGGAGGCGCTGTCCGCCAGCTTCAAGGGGCGGGTGGTGTGCCTGCCGGGCGCCGTCACCACCGCGGCGGTGCACGTGGTGGAGCCGCTGCGTCGGGCCTTCGGCGTGGCGCGCGCGCAGGTGACGGCGATGATGGGCGTGTCCAGCGCGGGCGTGCGAGGCGTGGCGGAGCTGGAGAAGCAGACGGCGGACCTGATGTCCGGCCGCGAGCCGGAGCCGCACGCCTTCCCCCACCGGGTGGGCTTCAACCTCGTGCCCCAGGTGGGCGGCTTCATGGTGAACTCGCCCTGGACGGAGGAGGAGGGCGGCTGGACGCTGGAGTCCGCGCGCCTGTTCGCCGGCCGCGGCGAGGTGCCCGTCATCGCCGGCACCGCGGTGCAGGTGCCCAGCTTCTACGGCCACGGCCTCACCGTCAGCGTGCAGCTCAAGAAGGCCGGCCCGGTGGAGCAGGTGCGCGCGGCCCTGAAGACGTCGCCCGCCCTCAAGGTGCTCGACGCGCCCGGCGAGCGCGTCTACCCCATGCCCATGCTCGTCACGTCCGACCCCACCGTGCATGTGGGCCGCGTGCGCGCCTTCCCCCAGGCCCCGGACTGGGTGACGCTGTTCGCCGCTGTGGACAACGCCACCCGGGGCGCCGCGCTCAACCTGGTGGAGACCGGCCTCAAGCTGGCCGAACGCGCCGTCTGACAATTTGGCACACGCCCGGAGGGCGTCCTGCCTGTTTGGCGCGCGGAGGCGGCGGGAGGCGGCCGAAACCGGCCCGGCGGGAAGGAGTTGTGAGTGGCCTCCCGCTTGCTAGCCTCCGTTCACCCATGCGCCTCACACTCGCTGTCTCCCTGCTCTTCGCGTCGACCGCCCTGGGGCAGTCCGTGACCTTCTCGGGCACGGCCATCCAGAGCAACGAGATCGTCGTCTCCAAGGACGACTGCACCAGCATCCGTCAGGTGACCTGGACCCGGACAGGGGCCATCTCCTGCGACACGCTCTTCATCTGGCTGTCGAACGAGTCCTGCACCGGGGTCCCGGGCTCGAACGACGTGACGCTGGAGGAGATCCCCCAGGGCGACACGTCGAAGACGACGGCCACGGAGAGCCTGCGGATGAGCGAGGCGCTCGCGGCGATCGGCGCGACCTGCGACAGCCAGACGACCAACGTGACCTTCCGGCTGTGCGCGACGGCGAAGACGGTGGACACGCTGGGCACGTGCAAGGACACGGAGTCGAGCGTCGGGACGCCCTCGGTGTCGTTCATCTTCGACCCGGTGCCGCCCGGGGCTCCCGGGGCTCCAGGGGTGACGGGGCTGGACAGCGCGCTGAGCGTGGCGGTGACGGCGCCGAGCGACGCGACGCGGCTGCTGGTGGAGGTGGTGGCGCTGTCGGCTGGCGAGGACGGTGGCACGCCGACGGCCGGAGACGTCATCAGTTCGAAGGAGCAGACGTCGGACAACTCGACGTTCCGGATGGACAACCTGGAGAACGGCGTGGAGTACGGCGTGCGCGCCTTCGCGTTCGACAAGGCCGGCAACAAGAGCGGCGCGTCGGAGCTGGCCACGGGCACGCCCATCCCGAGCAACGGTTTCTGGGACGCGTATATCGGCGCGGGTGGCAAGGAGACGGGCGGGTGTGGGGCGGGTGGTGGTGGCATCGCGCTGGGGTCGGTGGTGGCGGCCCTTGGATTCTGGGTGACGTCGAGGAGGAAGCAGTCATGAGGCGGGCAACAGCCCTGGGTATGGCCCTGGTGTGCGCCAGCATGGCGCTCCCGGCCTGGGCGCAGCAGGAAGAGGCGGTGGTGGTGCCCGAGGGGCCGATCGAATCGCCTCGCAGCGGCGCCATCGTGGTGCGCGCGGGCGGGTACAAGCCGGAGATCGACAAAGAGAAGGCGCTGAACGGCGCGACGCCCTACAAGAACACCTTCGGTGACTCGTCCCTGCTCGTCATCGAACTGGAGATGCAGCGCTTCTTCTACCAGGGCATCGGCACGGCGGGCGTGGGCCTGTCGGCGGGCTATGGAGAGAAGTACGCGGCGGCGAAGCTGACGGGCGGCGGCAATGCGGCGGAGAAGACGGCGCTGAAGCTGGTCCCCCTGCAACTCAACGCCTTCTACAAGTTCGACTACGCCGCGTTCGAGTGGGGCATCCCCCTGGTTCCCTACGGGAAGCTGGGCCTCGTCTACACGCCGTGGTGGGTCACGAAGGGTGACAGCACGAACACGGCCCAGGGCATCAAGGGGTCGGGCGGCAAGTGGGGTTGGGCCGCCACGGCCGGCGTGTCCTTCCTCCTGGACGTGCTCCAGCCGCGCTTCGCGCGCGACTTCGACTCCGACCTCGGCATCAACCACAGCTACCTGTTCGCGGAGTACTCCTACGCGGATGTGGACGATTTCGGTGGCGCCGGGCTGAACCTGTCCAGCCGGCGCTGGATGTTCGGACTCACGCTGGACTATTAGCGGCTCATGCCGCTCACTCCGCGTCGTCTCCGCGCTTTCGTCACGTTTGGGTTGATGGCCGCCGTAGGCCCCTGGGGCGCCGGCTGCCATCGCGCCGTACGGGTGGACCTGGGGGAGGACCGGACGGTGGAGGCGGGCGTGCCCGTGGAGCTGGGCTCGAACGAGCCCGGGGCCCCCGCCGTCACCTGGGAGGCCGGCGATGGCACGCCCGCGTTCGAGGGCGCGCGCGTGTCCCATGCCTACGCGAGCGCGGGGACGTACACCGCGCGGGCGCTCGTCTCCGGCGAGGAGGTGGGGCGCGTGAAGTTCACCGTCGTGCCCCGGCCGGTGCTGCGCGCCGTGCCCGCGGGGGCGCGGACGGTGCTCTGGCTGCCCCAACTGCGCGGCAACCTGGAGCCGCTCATCGACTTCTACGAGCGGCTCATCGGCGCGGAGAACGCGCGGCAGTCGCTCGACGAGACGCCGCTGATGGCGCTGCTGCTGCGCGGCATCGACGGGGGGCCGAGCGTCGTGGACCCGGACGAGGGCGCGGGCTTCTTCTTCCTGCCGGAGTTCGACGGCACCGTGGCCCTGGTGGGCGTGACGGAGCCGGAGGCGGCGATGGAGGCCGTGCTGCGGGCCGCGCAGGACGTGGGGCACGACGTGTCGCCGGTGGAGGACGGCGTCGCGCGCCTGCGTCCCGCGGAGGGCGGCGAGGAGATGCTGCTCTTCGTCGACCGTGGCTATCTGTACCTCGTGGTACCGGAGACGCCGGAGGCGCCGCCCGAGGGCGCGCCCGTGCAGGCGATGGCGGTGGTGCCGCCCACGCCGACGCGCGACGCCGACTACGCGCGGCGGGCGGTGCTGGGGCTGACGGGGCCCGGCCTGTCCGAGGACCCGGTGCTGCACGAGCTCCGCCCGAAGGTGGCCGAGGGCAGCGTGTATCTGTACTCGGGGCCGGCGGCGGAGGAGGGCGACGAGGCGCCGCTGCTGCGCGGGGTGTTCGCCTCGGTGTCGGTGAAGCCGGACCGCCTGGACCTGGACGGCTTCCTGTCCTCCTCGGAGCCCCTGCTCCAGGGGGCGAGCGCGCCGGCGTCGGCGCTGCTGTCGCAGACGGCGCAAGGGCCGGTGGCCGCCGCGCAGCTCTCCATCCCGCCCGAGGAGCTGGCGAAGCTGGCCTTCGGTTCGCCGGGGTCGGAGCGGCGGGCGCGCACGCTGGAGCGCTGGCGCGACCGAGGCCTGGACGCGGAGGCGTTGCTGAAGACGCTGAGGGGCGACGTGGCGATGCTCGTCTACTTCGACGCCCCGGCCTTCCTGAAGCACCTCATCCAGAACAAGCGCCCGGAGGCGCGGGGCTCGGTGCTGGTGGACGCGGGGCTGACGTCGGCGGCGCCGGTGCTGCGGCTCATCGACGAGCACCTGGAGGACGCGCCGCTGCGCTACACGGAGGAGAAGGTGCAGGGCGGGAAGGTGTACCGGACGCAGCTGCGCGGCCAGCCGGTGGAGCTGCGGGTGGGCCCGGAGCGCGCGACGCTGGTGGCGGGTGAGTCGTTGGACGGGCGGCCCCGGGGCGACGTGGGCGCCGCGCTGCGCGAGCGCTTCGGCGGCGAGGCCTTCGGCGCGGGGCATGTCTCGCTCATGGTGGACCTGGGGCAGCTGCGCGCGGACCTGCGGGGGACGAAGGCCATCCCCGGCATCTCCACGGCGGAGCTCGTCACCGCCAAGTCCTTCCTGAGCGCGATGCTGGAGCAGCTCACGCCGCTGGAGCTGGGCTTCCTGGACTTCTCGCTCGCGGAGGGCGGGGCGCGGGTGAAGGGGCGGCTCACGCTGCGCGACGACGGTTGGGAGTCCCTGCGGTGAGTCCGGGCACGTCCATCACCGTGCTGTACTTCGCCGCCGCGCGCGAGCGGACGGGGTGCACCCGCGAGGAGTACGAGGTGCCCCCGGGCGCGAGCGTGGCGGACGTGCTCCGACGGGTGGTGGGCCGTCACCCGGGCCTGGAGCGGCTCGTGCCGCACCTGCGGGTGGCGGTGGACCAGGAGTTCGTGGGCGTCGATGCGCCGGTGCGCCCGGGCGCGGAGGTGGCGTTGATTCCGCCGGTGGCGGGGGGCGGGCCGGGCCTGTTCTCCGTGGTGGAGCGCCCCTTGCGGCTGGAGGAGGTCGTCGAGGCGGTGGGGGGCGAGGCGTATGGGGGCCTGGTGACGTTCGGCGGCTCCGTGCGCAACGAGACGAAGGGCCGGCGCGTGCTGCGGCTGGAGTACGAGGCCTATGCGCCCATGGCCGAGAAGAAGCTGGCGGAGATTGGCGCGGAGGCGGCGGCGAAGTGGCCCGGTGTCCGGCTGGCCATCGTCCACCGCGTGGGCGTGCTGGTGCCCGGGGAGCTGGCGGTGGTCATCGCGGCGGCGGCGCCGCACCGCAAGGAGGCCTTCCGCGGCTGCGAGTACGCCATCGAGCGCCTCAAGCAGGACGTGCCCATCTGGAAGAAGGAGTTCTTCGAGGACGGCGAGGTGTGGGTCGGCCTGGGGCCGTGACGCCGGGCCTCAGTGCACGCGGAACATGGCGGGGACGTGGACGTCGGAGCCGGCGTCGGGCTGGGCGGCGCGCTCGCTGTCGGTGAGGGGGCGCAGCGGCGTGTCGAGCCCCAGGGCCTTGCGCCGCGCCGCCTCCTTCTCCGCGGCCTGCTGGAGGGCGCGCGCGTTGGACTCCGCCGAGCGCTCCGGCGTGGGGCCCGCCAGGAGGAAGCCCACGGGCAGGCTCAGGAACAGCAGGCCGACGATGGCGAGCCAGCCCATGTCCTTCCACTCGAGGGGGCCGACGCGCTCCTTCACCACCGAGCCCTGGACCTGGAGGAACAGCTGTCCCTCCGACAGCCGCAGGGTGGAGCCCTCCGTCAGCTCCACCGAGGTCCGCCCGGCTTGTCGATGGACCTGCCCGTCGGGGACGGGGCCGTAGGCCGTGCCCTTCGACTTGTGCTCCACCTGGGCGTTGGGCGGCAGGTGGATGAGCCAACCTCGCGGTGTGCGCTCGGCGATGAGGAACGGCTCTTCGGGCAGCGTGAAACCGTAGAGCGGCAGGGTGGCCTTCTCGTCGGGCGCGGCGTGGATGCTCGTCTGCTCGACGCCGTAGCTCCACGCCTCGGCGAGGTTCTCGCCCCAGTACAGTTCGAAGTACAGCCCACCAGCCACCTTGTTGCTCATCGCGCGCGCAAGCATAAGCGTCCCGGGGGCTTTCGGCCCCTGCTTCGAACTCCCGGCGGTACAGGGTCGGCACGAAACGTCCGCCCGGCGACCCGACACCCCGTGAGGCGGATGGGTTCCCGAGCAGGGCAGCGGGCTCGGGCCGCACAGGCACGCGTGGTTGCCTGCTCGGCGACGGAGCGAGTCATACGCGGATGTCTCGTCGGACCTGGGAGCCGGCCTGGTCCGAGGCTCGACGCGGTCGCGTCATCAGCGCGGCCCTGCCACGAGGCCAGGGGACACGCATGGGGCCGTGGGTCGAGGACGTACGCGAGACCGATGGCGCCGCCGCGTCTCAGCGGGATGTGGTCACGTCTGGACGGGACGCGAGGGTGGGCCGCCAGCCTGGGGCGCGGGGATGCCCGCATCGGAGGCTTGGGGCGACGTGGCTCCCGGGACGGGCGTCGTCGCTCCCGGAGGAGCGCCGGCGTCCGGGGACGCGCTCGTCGGAGGGGCGGGAGGCGTCGCGGGGGCTCGTGTCACGGGCCCCGCGTCCGGCGTCGTCTGGGGCAGCGTGCTCCCCGCATCCGGGCGAGGGCCTTCCGCGGCGCCCGCGTCCGCCGTGCCGACCACCGCCGTGCTCGTGGCGAGCGCGGGCTGCCTCGGGCCCGCATCCAGCGAGGCCGTCAACGCTGCCCCCGCGTCGGCGGCGGACGTGACGGGGAGGACTCCCGTGGCGGGGACCGCGATGGCTCCAGGCTGCGGAGGGCCACCGGAGACGGTCACCACCGACGTGCCCGCGTCTGATGCCACCAGGGTGACTCCTGCGTCCGGGCGCGCCGCCGCCTCCAGCGCCGTCGTCGTCACGGCGGGGGAGGGCGTGGCGGTCGCGACGGCGGGCGAGGCTCCCCACAGGAACCGCTCGGGGAGCGCCCCGCGGATCTCCCGCGCAGCGATGAAGACGACACCCGCGGAGATGGCGAGGAACCCCAGCGTCTGGGCCACCGTCTCCACGCGCGGAGGGAGTCGCCGCCCGCTCGCGGCCTCCACCAGCAACAGCAGGACCCGCCCACCATCGAGTCCGGGGACCGGCAGCAGCGTCAACAGCGCCAGCGCCAGGGACGCGGCCACCAGCGCGCGGAGGACCGAGTCGGCCCCTGACGAAATCGCGTCCGAGGACTCCTGCCGCACGAGCGCGCCGGGGCCCGCGGCGGCGCCAGGGCGCGACTCCCCGTTCACGACGCGCACGAAGAAGGCCACGCCCTCCGACGCGAGCTTCGTCGTGTGCGTGAAGGCGTGTCCCAGCGCCTCGCCCGGCGCGTGCGCGCGGTAGACGTATTGCTGACTCACGCCGATGCGCCCCTCGCCGCGTTCGTCCGGTCGGGGGCGCACCGTCACCGTGCGCGTCTCGCCGTGCCGGTCCACCTTCAGCTCGAGCGACTTGCCCACGCCCACCGCCACCCGCTCCACGAACTCGGACCAGTTGCGCGGCGCCTGGCCGTCCACCGTTTGGATGCGGTCTCCCGGCAGCAGCTGGGCCCGCGCCGCCTCCGAACCGGGCGTCACGGTGCCCACCGTCATCGGCACCACCACGTGCGTGCCCGACGTGTACAGCGCGAAGAGGATGCCCAGCGCGACCAGGTAGTTGGTCAGCGGCCCCGCCAGGATGATGACGATGCGCCGCAGCGGGCCCAGCGCGCGGAAGCTCGCGGACTCCGCCGCGTCCGCGCGGTGCGGATTCATGCCCTGCAGGTGCGCGGTGCCTCCGAGCGGCACCGCCCCCACGACGAACTGTGTCCCCCACAGCCGGAAGGACATCAACGGAGGCCCGAACCCGAAGACGAAGCGAGGCACGCGCACGCCCAGCAGTCGGGCGGCGACGAGGTGCCCCAGCTCGTGCAGGGCCAGCAGGACTCCCAGGGCGAGCAGGACGAGCGCGTATTGCATCCGGCCCCGCGCCTACAGCTTCCGCCGCTGACCCGTCCGCTTGTAGGTCAGGTAGTCGGAGAGGATGGTGCCGTGGTCGAAGCACAGGTCCCCGGGCAGCGCGTCCAGCGCGAACATGCGCGCCTCCGCCGCGTCATCCGAACCCTGGGGCTCTCCCGCCGCCGTGCCGATGTACACCGTCGACAGCGTGTGCTGGCGCGGATCCCGCTTCGGGTCCGAGTACGTGAAGAACTGCTCCACCAGCTTCACGTCCAGCCCCGTCTCCTCCTTGACCTCGCGGATGGCGGCGGCGTCCAGCGGCTCGCCCTCGTCCACGAAGCCGCCCGGCAGCGCCCACCCGACGGGCGGGTTCGCGCGGCGGATGAGGACGATGCGTTCACCCGGCAGCTCGATGATGCAGTCGACGGTGGGCTTGGGGTTGCGGTATTCGGGCATGCCCCCCAGTCTACCCTCCACCGCGACGAGCGCACTGCACTCGATTCGTCCGTGGGGTATGGTGCGCGCCGTGTCCACTCCGAGACGCTTCCATCTCCTCGTGCCCGCGCTGCTCGTGAGCGCCATGGCGGGCTGCCTGCCCTTCGACCAGGACGGAGGGGACTACGTCTTCACCCCGGTCGAGGTGTTTCGCGACGAGTGTGGCCTCTACGAGGCCAACAAGGACGCCTTCACCGGCACCCTCCAGGTCACCGGGCGCGTCGTCCGCCTGGACTTCGGCCTGCTGGACCTGCAGCTCATCGGCTACTTCCTCGCGGAGGGGGACGACTTCTCGCTCGACGGCACCATCATCAACGCCGCCGCGGACGTCCGCGGCGAATCGTGCCTGCTCGACGAGGTGAGCATCCACATGGACGCCACGACGCAGTGTCAGACGCACTTCGACGGCGTGCTGCGGGTGCGCTACGCCACGGAGCTGCGGCCGGCCGAGTGCGGCTGCGAGCTGTGGATGCGTTACGAAGCGGTCAAGGGCGGGCAGCGCTGCGACTGAGTCCGGCGGAGTTCGCTTGAGCCCCGCCGCGCGGGTTCCTAGAACAGAGGGGTCGTCACCCACTCTGCGGAGGAGCCCATGGCTGAAACGCAGCATGAAATCGTCTCGGTCCTGACCGAGGCCCGCGTCTTCCCACCGCCCGAGGCGTTCTCCCAGCGCGCCCACCTCAAGAGCATGGCGGACTACCAGCGGCTGTGGGACGAGGCCGCCAGGGACCCGGAGAAGTACTGGGGCGACCGGGCTCGCGAGGAGCTGTACTGGAAGGAGCCCTTCCGCACGGTGCTCGACTGGAAGCCGCCGCACGCGCGGTGGTTCGTCGAGGGGCGCACCAACCTGGCCTACAACTGCCTGGACCGGCACCTGGCCACGCGCCGCGACAAGCCCGCCATCCTCTTCGAGGGCGAGCCGATGGACCGGCGTCAGCTGACCTACGGCGAGCTCGCCGTGGAGGTGAACCGGCTGGCCAACGGCCTCAGGTCGCTGGGCATCAAGAAGGGCGACCGCGTGGGCATCTACCTGCCCATGGGGCCCGAGGCCGCGGTGGCGATGCTGGCGTGCGCGCGCATCGGCGCGGTGCACTCGGTGGTGTTCGGCGGCTTCTCCGCCGAGGCGCTCCAGGAGCGCATGAACGACGCGGGCGCCAAGGTGGTGCTCACCGCGGACGGCGGGTGGCGCAAGGGCGCGGTGGTGCCGCTGCTGAAGAACGTGGAGAAGGCGCTGCCCAACATGTCTTCCGTGGAGAAGGTGGTGGTGGCGCGCCGCACCGGTGACGCGCTGACGCTGTCCGACCCCCGGATGGTGGCGTGGGACGTGCTGGTGCGCGGCCAGTCCGACGCGTGCGAGCCGGAGTGGGTGGAGAGCGAGCACCCGCTGTTCATCCTCTACACGTCCGGCTCCACCGGCAAACCCAAGGGCGTGCTGCACACCACCGCCGGCTACGCGGTGAACACGTCGCTCACCACGCGCTGGGTGTTCGACCTGCGCGAGGACGACGTCTACTGGTGCACCGCCGACGTGGGCTGGGTGACGGGGCACAGCTACGTCGTCTACGGCCCGCTGATGAACGGCGCCACCACCGTCATCTACGAGGGCGCGCCCACGCACCCGGCCCCGGACCGCTTCTGGGACATCATCGAGCGCTACAAGGTCACCATCCTCTACACGGCGCCCACCGCCATCCGCGCCTTCATGCGCCTGGGCGACGAGCACCCGCGCAAGCACGACCTGTCCTCGCTGCGCCTGCTGGGCAGCGTGGGCGAGCCCATCAACCCCGAGGCGTGGATGTGGTACCGGGACGTCATCGGCCAGGGGAAATGCCCGGTGGTGGACACGTGGTGGCAGACGGAGACGGGCGCCATCCTGATTTCGCCCCTGCCCGGCGCCACGCCCACCAAGCCCGGGTCGGCCACGCTGCCCCTGCCCGGCATCCACGCGGAGATCCTCGACCGGCAGGGCAACCCCGTGCCGAAGGGGCAGGGCGGCCTGCTCTTCATCACCCGGCCCTGGCCCTCCATGCTGCGCACCGTGTACGGCGACCCGGAGCGCTACGTGCGCACGTACTTCAGCGAACTGCCCGGCAAGTACTTCACCGGCGACGGCGCGCGCACGGACGCCGACGGCTACTTCTGGCTGATGGGCCGCGTGGACGACGTCGTCAACGTGGCCGGCCACCGCCTGGGCACCGCCGAGGTGGAGAGCGCGCTGGTGGCGCACCCACGCGTGTCCGAGGCCGCCGTGGTGGGCCGCCCCGATGACCTCAAGGGTACCGCGCTCGTGGCCTTCGTCACCCTCAAGCAGGGCCACGCGCCCTCCGCCGAGTTCAAGAAGGAGCTGGCCCAGCACGTGTCGAAGGAGATTGGCGCCATCGCCCGCCCGGATGAGATCCGCTTCGCGGAGGCGCTGCCGAAGACGCGCTCCGGGAAGATCATGCGCCGCCTCCTGCGGGACGTCGCCGCCGGCAAGCCGTCCTCCCAGGACACCACCACCCTCGAGGACCTCAACGTCCTCGCGGCGCTGCGCCAGAACGACGAGTAGCCCGCCCCCCCTCGGCAGGAGCGGAGCGCCCCGCCTGGGCCTCCGCTCCCACGCGCGGTCGACGCCGTGGATAGGACACCCTCATCGAATCAATCAGGTTGTATTCGCCATGGTGTTTCACTCGAGGTGAGGCACCCTGTCAGGTCGCAATAATCGGAAACATCTGAACAATTCGGGGCGATTGACACTGGAAAGATGCAAGAGCATTAAAGGCGCGCTCTCCCCCCAGAGCGCGATGCTCCTGTAATTCCAGCGTCGCTCCTCCCCCCTCGGATGAGTCCATGAATCTCCGCGACCAGCTCGATTCGCCTCTGTTCACGCATTTCATCGCCAACTACACACACCCCACGGGACCAGACCTGTTGGGTCGTACGGAGCCGTTCTTCCAATGGCAGGAGGCGCGGCGGCAGACGGGGTTGTGGCCGTATTCACGCAGCCTGGAGAGCCCGCCCACCGCGGAGTGCGCGGTGGTGAGCGAGACGGGCGTCGCGCGGCAGGGCATCAACTTCGGCTCGCAGGACTATCTGGCGTTGTCCACGCACCCGGCGGTGGTGGAGGCGGCGCACCGGGCCATCCGCGACTTCGGCCTGCACAGCGCGGGGTCGGGCATGTTCGGCGGCAACACGCCGCCGTCCCTCCAACTGGAGGAGGCGCTGGCCGAGCACCTGGAGATGCCGTACGTGGCGCTGTTCGCCACCGGGTGGGGCGCGGGCTTCGGCGCCATCGCCGGGCTGGTGCGTCCGGAGGACCACGTGGTGCTGGACGCGTTGGCGCACGCCAGCCTCCAGCAGGGCGCGATGGCGGCCACGCAGAAGGTGAGCCGCGTGCCCCACCTCAGCAACCGGGCCATGCGCCGCAAGCTCCAGGAGCTGCGCGCCCATGACACGTCCAACGGCATCCTCGTGGTCACCGAGGGCTTGTTCTCCATGGACTCGGACGTCCCCCGCATCGAGGAGCTCCAGCGGCTGTGCCACGAGTTCGGCGCGACGCTGCTGGTGGACGTGGCGCATGACCTGGGCGCGCTGGGCCCCCGGGGGACGGGCAGCCTGGGCGCGCAGGGCATGCTGGGCAAGGTGGACCTGGTGGTGGGCTCCTTCTCCAAGACGTTCTCGTCCAACGGCGGCTTCGTGGCGACGCGCTCGGCGGCGGTGCGCCAGTTCGTGCGCGTCATGGGCGGGCCGCACATCTTCTCCAACGCCATCCTCCCGGTGCAGGCGGCGGCGGCGCTGGAGTCGCTGCGCGTCGTCCGTTCGGAGGAGGGCGACGTGCTGCGCGCCCGGGCCCTGGAGAACATCGTGGCGTTGCGGGACGCGTTCGCCGGGCGCGGCGTGAAGTGTCTGGGCGAGCCCTCCAACGTGGTACCCGTACCCCTGGGCGACCCGAAGCTGGCGCGCATCGCGTCCAAGCTCGTGTTCGAGCGCGGCGTGTTCCCCAACCTCGTCGAATACCCCGCGGTGCGCCTGCGCGAGTCGCGCTTCCGCATGCAGGTGATGTCGTCGCACACCGTCGCGCAGATGAAGCACGGCGCCCAGGTGGTGCTCGACGCCATGGACGAGGCCCGGCGCATGCTGGAGGCGTGCGAGCCGGGGCAGGTGTCGGCGCTGTCGGGCCCGGCGGGCGCGCGCGAGCAGGCGGACGTCTGAGGCTCGCGGCGTCAGGGCCGGCTCGGGCGCTCGCGCGCGGGCCGGCCCGGCCTCGGCGGGCGGGTCAGGTGTCGTCGCGGCTCGGGTCGCGCAGGTGGGTGATGTCGCCCCACGTCACCAGCCGGAAGCCGCCGTCGTGGTAGTCGAACTGGTTCCAGCACGCGTTGAGCACGGAGAAGGCGCGCGGCGTGCCAGGGGGAATCCCCAGGCTGTGCCGGAAGAAGCTGCTGAGCACGCCGCCGTGGGTGACGACGACCACCCGCTCCCCGGCGTGACGCGCGCCCAGCTCCGCCAGGCACTCCACCGCGTGCCCCAACCGCTGGAGCGCGCTCTCGCCACCGGGGACGACGAAGTCGGGCGCGTTGGTCGCGTACGCGGCGAAGACCTCCGGGTGCCGTTCCTGGGCCTGCTCGCGGGTGAGGCCCTCGAGGATGCCCAGGCCGCGCTCCCGCAGGCGCGTGTCCGCGCGCACCGCGTGGCCCGTGCGCCCCGCGATGCGCCGGGCCGTCTCCAGGGCGCGGCCCAGGTCGCTGCTGTACAGCGCGTCGAAGGGCAGCTCGCGCAGCCGCGCGGCGAGCGCGTCCGCCTGCCGCAGGCCCTCGGTGCTCAGCGGGCTGTCCAGATGGCCCTGGAGCCGGCCCAGGGCGTTCCATTCGGTCTCTCCATGCCGGAGCAGGATGAGCTCGGTCTTCATGGGCGGCAGCGTGACCGGCCCGCCCCCGTGGGGGCAAGGCCGGCGTGCCTGGCCTCAGTGCGCCCGTTCGATGTGCGTCATGCCCTCTTCGAGGAGGGCGGCGACGCCGCGGCGCACGACGTGGACGACCTTGTGGCTGTAGGCCGGCCCGCCGTGCGTGTAGTGGCCGCTCACCTTGTGGTGCAGCTCCGTGGCGCCCCACACCAGGACGAGGTCCGCCCACTCCAGGTCGCTGCGAGCGCGGTCGGACGTGCGCCGCTCGGTGCCGTCCACCATGCGCAGGTCGATGTGGTGCCCCAGCTTGGCCTCCAGCTCCTCGCGCACCGCGGGCGAGCCTCCCACCACCACCACCCGGCGCACGCCGTGGCGCTGGCAGCTCTCCACGAAGGCCACCTCCGCGCGGTGGTTCGCGGAGCCGCCGCAGGCCGCGCAGTGGCTGCGCGGCTCCACCCGCAGCGGCTCGCGGCCCGTGGCCCGCGCCGTCTTGAGGCACGCGCCGTCCGCGCACACGGGGAAGAAGCGCTGGGCGAGCAGCTGCGCCGCCTTCTCCAGCTTCGGGTCGCTCATCCGCGCCTTGCCGGGACGGGTGAGCCCCGCCTCCTCCAGCACGGCGCGGGCGCGCTGCCGCGAGTCGTCCAGGGTGATGCCTCGCTCGGCCAGCCAGCCGTCGATGTCTCGGTCCGTGCTCACAGGATGTCCTTCTTCGCGGATGGTTCGGCGGGGAACAGCTCCGCCTGCACGGGAGGGGAGGACTCCGGGGCCACCAGCCCGAGCGCCTCGCGCACCGGGCCGAAGCTGCGCCGGTGGATGGGCAGCACGCCCTTCTCACGCAGCGCCTGGACGTGCCGGGCCGTGGGATAGCCCTTGTGCTCCGCCAGCCCGTAGCCGGGATAGGTCGCGTCCAGTTCGGCCATCAGCGCGTCGCGCGTCGTCTTGGCCAGGATGGACGCCGCGGCGATGCTCATGGAGAGCGAGTCGCCCTTGATGATTCCCCGCTGGGGCGCCGGACACTCCGGAATCCTCCGCGCGTCCACCAGCACGTAGTCCGGCGTCAGCCCCAGCCCCTCCACCGCCCGGCGCATGGCCAGAAGGCCCGCGTGGTAGATGTTGAGCCGGTCGATCTCCTCCACCTCCGCGCGCCCCACCGCCCACGCCACCGCGCCCTGTTTGATCGCGACGGCCAGCTCCTCGCGCTTGCGCGCGTCGAGCACCTTCTTCGAATCATCCAGGCCCTTGAGCCGGAAGCCCTGGGGCAGCACCGCCGCGGCGGCCACCACCGGCCCGGCCAGCGGCGCCATGCCCGCCTCGTCCACCCCCGCCACGTGCGTCATCCCCTGCGCCCACAGCTCCGACTCGAAGCGCAGGAGGTGGCGCAGCCGCTGGCCCTCGGAGCGGTTGCGCTCCTGGCGCGCGCGGATGCGCCGGGCGAGCTGCTGGGCGCCACGCCGCGGGTCGGCCTCGAGCGCTTCCAACAGCCCGGCCGGGACGGGGTGCGCCTGGGTGACGAAGCGCTCGGTCAGCTCCCCGAGCGCGCACTGGAGCCAATGTTCCCAGCTATCGGTGGACATGCTGGCGGACCCGAGGACCTACCGGAACGGTAGAGCGAGGGGCACTCCCCGAAGGGGGAACGCCACGCCAACCCCGACACGTCCCCATCGCCGTACACATGGGAGCGCTCGACAGGTGGCCGGCTCCGGTGACGGAAAGGGACGGGAACGGGACGGGCGGGCAGGTCGCGCGCATGCCTCAAGCCGTATCGCAGGCGATGCCCCGAGCACAACCTCCCTGGTGCCCCTTCCGACCTGAATTCCACGTCAAGTCAGGAAAAATCGAGCAGTTCCGAGCGGCTCAGGGGCTCAGCTCGAGCCGGAGCTCGGCCGGTTCGGGTGTGCAGTTACAGCTGTCACACACCCACTCGACGCGGACGGCGGGGGAGACCTTGGTGCCGGCGGTGGCGACGACGCGCACCGGGCTGGGGGCGAGCGTCTCGTTGATGGCGGTGGTGACGCCCTGGTCGTCTGTGACGCCGGAGATGCTGACGTCCGTCTTCAGGTTGGTGGCGGTGACGGTGGCGCCGCGCACGCGCGCGCCGTCTGCGGACACCACCTCCACGTGCACCGCCATCAGCTCCGCTTCGCAGTCGTCGAGGCCGCGCTCCCCGCGAGGAGCGTCGTCACAGCCGGCCACCAGCCCGATTCCGATGAGAGCCGCCCACCACCACCGCGCCCGAATCATGCGGAGAAAATGAGGACGAGACGTCCGCGCGGCAATGCCTGCTCACCCAGACGTGCCGGTCGTGGGGCGCACGCGTTCGCTCGCGAAGCGCGCCGCGTTCGTGTCCGGGTAGCGGTGGAGCACGTAGCGGTAGACTTCTTCCGCGCGCGCGGCGTCGTTCATCCGTTCTCCCAGCACGCGCGCCAACATGACCAGGGCGCGGGGCGCGGTGGGGTCGTCGGGGGCCACGTCCGCCGCGCGCTCCAACGCCTGGACCGCGAGTGGGAAGTTTCCTTCCGTCGCCGCGGCCTGTCCGACGAACAGGTGGTGCGCCGGAGGGATTCGGAGGGCAGGAAGGTTCCCCAGCAGGGCATACAATTCCATCACCCGGGGCACGTCCCGGGCCTCCACCGCCGCGGACAGGTCGGCCAGCTGGGAGGAGGTCTCCTGGGCCCGCGTCGCCGCCGTCGACACCTCGGGCGCGTGGGCCGTGGGCAGCGTCCCGCCCAGGGGCGCCACGCCCTGTCGAGGCCTCGTGGTCCCCAGCACGGGCTCGAGGTAGTCGCGCGCCACGCCATAGCCCACGGCGTCTCCTCGGACGTAGAGCAGCAGGCCCAGCACGTGCGCCGCGAGCAGGGGCGCCACCAGCGTGACGGCCTCGGCCAGCACCTGGGAGATGATGGTCAGGTCCAGCGCGCGCAGCCCGAGCGCCACGACGTGGGCTCCCGCGTGCAGCACCGCCAGCACCGCGAGGGCGCCGGTGGCGACCCAGTAGTCGCGGCCCAGGCCCTGGAGCATCCGCCAGCCCAGGCGCGGGTCGAGGGGCGCCCACGGGGGTTGGCCCGCCGCCGTCATCAGCAGCGCCATGGGCAGCCACAGCGCGCCCGCCAGCGCCAGGAGCCAGAACACCGGGTCCTCGAGCAGGGCGGGGGGGATGTTCCACAGGAGGAACCAGCCGAACATGTCCATCCTCGCGCCGGTGTCCTGGTGCGCGAGGAGGACGTAGCCGAGCGCCGGCGACGCGACGATGGCGAAGGCGGCCAGCCCCCGCAGACCGGGGAGGAGCGCGTCCTGGAAGATGTCGTTGAAGTCCGGCGCCTCCAGCGACGTGTCGCCGCGCGCGCTGCCGCGCACCAGGCCGAAGAAGGTCGCCCAGAACACGCCGCCGTAGAGCATCACCAGGGGCGGCCTCGCCAACAGGAAGGCCGTCCGCGTCATCCAGGACACCGCCGCCAGGAACAGGCTGAGCGCGGTGAGCAGCTGGAGTCCGGAGGCGGTGAACGGATGGCGCCAGGCGCCGCGCAGCCGGCGCGCCAGGGACACCACGCCCCGGTGGATGAGCAGCGGCTGGGCGGTGCCGCCGCAGTGGCCGCACGCCACCAGCTCCACCGTCTGGACCCGCCGCTCCTCGGCGCAGCGGGGACACAGGGCCGCGCCGCAGCCCTGGCAGCGCCAGCCCGCGAGGTCTCCGGGGTGTCGCTGACAGCGGACGGGCGAGGACTGGGGGCCGAGGACGGAGTCGGGGAGGGGAGCGGCGGCGGGCATGGGCTTGCGCCCAGCCTATGTCGTGCCCGGGCTCTCGTCCCAGGGGGCACCGAGCCAGGCCTGGTACGCGGCCTTCTGCGCGTCGGTGGGGTTGTCCACGCGGGCCAGCCACACGGCCTCCGCGGGCTTGGCGCCCAGCGTCACCGGCACCTCCAGCAGCCGGTCCCGGCGGAAGAGCGTCACGCGGGCCACCTCGCCGGGCCACTTCTCCTCGCACCGGGCCAAGAGCGACGAGCCGTCCACCTTCCAGCCGTCCAGCGCCACCACCTCGTCCTCGGCGTACAGGCCCGCCTCCTGCGCGGGCGAGCCGTCCAGCACCGTGGCCACGGTGGCGTTCCCCTTGAGGGTGAGCCCCATCCACCCGCGCGGCTTGGCGTCCGCCGCCTTGCCCCTGGGCGGCGGGGTGCCGCCCTTGTCGCCCGGGGACTCCCGGGGACGGAAGCACGCCTCCAGCCCCACGTGCGCGAACACGGAGTAGTCCAGCTCCTGCGTGGTGCGCAGCGCGCGGTCGAAGAACGGCGCCAGGTCCTTGCCGGCGACCTCGCTCGCGGCGGCCTCCACGCCGTCCTCCGGCACGCCCGAGCCGTCCCCGTGGCGCTCCCACAACAGGCGCAGCACGTCGTCCAGGCCGCGCGCGTCGCCGGTGGCGCGGCGGATCTCCAGGTCCAGCAGCGCCGACGTCACCTCGCCCTTGATGTAGTAGGAGATGGCGCTGTTGGGCGAGTGCTCGTCGGGGCGGTAGTGCTTCACCCAGCTCAGCAGCGACGACTCGAGCAGCGTCTGCACGCGGCGCCCGGGCGTGGAGTGCAGCGCGGTGAGCGTCTCGCCCAGGCGGGTGAGGTAGCGCTGCGCGGACATCAGCCCCGCGCGGCGCACGAAGAGGTTGTCGTAGTAGCCCGTGGTGCCCTCGAAGGCCCACAGCAGCGTGGTGTAGTTCTCCTGCGAGTAGTCGAAGGGCACCAGCGCCCGCGGCTTCACCCGCTTCACCATCCACAGGTGGAAGTACTCGTGGGCCGCCAGCGTCAGCAGGTCCTCCCAGCCGCGCCCGGAGGCCACCGCCGTGCGGGGGAAGAGCAGGGCGGTGCTGGCCTGGTGCTCCAGGCCGCCGCGGCCCTTGTCCGTCAGGTACAGCAGGAAGAGGTAGCGCGGCATGGGAAGCCCGCCGAACACCCGGGCCTGGGCCTCGCAGATGCGCTGGAGCGCGCCGCACAGCCGCTCCGGGTCCGCCAGCGTGTCGCCCCACACCACGACCTCGTGCGGCACGCCCGCGGCGATGAAGGTGAGCGGGCGGTGGGGGCCCACCTCGAAGGGGCTGTCCACCAGCGTGTCGTAGTCCGCGGCGACGAAGGCGCCGTCGCGCCGCTCCAGCGCGCACGACGTCCGCCAGCCGGGGGGCTCCTCCACCGTGACGTGATGCTCCAGCCCGCGCGTCTCCTCCGTGTAGAGGAAGACGCTGGCGCCGTTGAGGTACGCGTGCGTGCCGTCGAGGTGGCTGGTGCGCACCGTCAGCTCGTTGGCGTAGACGCGGTAGGCGAGCGTGACGGCCGCGCCCCCGGCGTCCACCCGCCACGTCCGCTTGTCCACCCGGCGCGCCGGCAGCGGCGTGCCGTCCTCCGCGCGCGCCGTCACGTCCTGCACGTGCCGGGCGAACTCCCGCACCAGGTAGCTGCCCGGCGTCCACACCGGCATCCGTACGTCGAGGGTCGCGGGCCCCCCGGGGAAGGTGGCCTCCACCTCCACCAGGTGCGTGTGGGGCCGGGGCATCGAGACGCGGTAACGGACGGTGTGGGACATGGCCGGGCCTTTCGCCTTTCTGGGCGCGAGGCTACTTCGCCCGGACGAGGACGGCTCCGAAGAAGCCATCCGTGCCGTGCGTGTGTGGCGCCAGCCGCAGGAAGGGACCGGGGCCCAGCCGCCCGCCCAGCTCCGCCCCCAGCAGCTCCGCCACGGGCCTCACGGCGAAGTCGGGGTGCCTCGCGAGGAAGTCCTCGATGACGCCCTCGTTCTCCTCCCGCAGCACGCTGCACGTGCCGTAGATGAGCCGGCCTCCGGGCTTCACCAGCGCGGAGAAGCGCTCCAGCAGCGTCTTCTGCCGGGCCACGTGCATGGCCAGGTCCTCGGGCGTGAGGCGGTAGCGCGCGTCGGGCTTGCGGCGGAAGGTGCCGGTGCCGCTGCACGGCGCGTCCACGAGGACGCGGTCCGCCTTGCCGCGCAGCGCGTCGAGGGCCGTCTCGGACTCGGGGCCCTCGGCGGGGATCCTCGACGCCCGCACGTTGTGCACGCCCGCGCGGCGCGCGCGCTTCTTGAGGTCCTCCAGCCGCCGCTCGTCCACGTCGAGCGCGTGCAGGTCGCCGCGGTTCTTCATCTGCGCGGCCAGCTGGAGCGTCTTGCCCCCCGCGCCCGCGCACGCGTCGACCACGCGCGTGGGGGGCGCGTCCACCAACATGCCGAGCAGCTGGCTGCCCTCGTCCTGGATTTCGACGTAGCCCTCCCGGAAGCTCTCCAGGCCGAAGACGTTGAGCCGCGTCTCCAGGTGGAGGCCGAGCGGCGACAGGGGCGTGGGCGTCGCCTGCACCTCCTCGGCCGCCAGGCGCCTGGCCAGCGCGTCACGGTCCTCCTTGAGGAGGTTGGCGCGCACGGTGAGGGGGGCGCGCTCGTTCATCGCCTCGGCGGCGGCGGCGGCGTTGGCGCCGTACAGCCGGAGGAAGTGCTCGGCGAGGAAGTCCGGCAGCGAGGCGGCGATGGGGAAGCGCTCGCGCTCGGGCAGCGCCTCCAGCGCGGCGGCGGCCTCTGGCAGCGCGTTCAGGGCCTGGGCGTCCGGCGGCGGAAGGGAGGAGGTGCGCGCCACGTCCGACAGGGGCTCTCCATGCAGCACGCGCGAGGCGGCCAGCCGCAGCACGTCCTGGCGCGTCGTGTCGAGCGAGGCGAAGCGCGGGTGCGCCCGCGCCAGCAGGAAGTCCACCGTGCGCTGGCGGCGCAGCAGCGCGTAGACGCGCTCGGCGACGGCGCGGCGCTCGGAGGAGTAGAGGTTGGCCTTGCGCCGCAAGGTGAAGTCGAGCGCCCGGTCCGACAGGCGGCCCTCGTGCCGCACCAGCCCGTACGCCTCAAGGCTGGCCTGGAGCACCAGGTCCTCGCGCAGCGGGCGCTGGGCACGCTCGCGCTCGGAGGGCGCGGGCTTCTGGCCGGACGCACGGGGGGAGGACTTCTTCGAGGACGGCCGCGAGGCGGGGCGGGGCTTGTGTTTCACGGACATGGCGGGATGGGCCTTTGCATTCCCCGGGGTGCGTTGACAAGCGGGGAAAACAAACCCGGGTGCCCCGGGGACGAGGGTCCCCCGGACACCCGGGCGGGTTTCGACGGGATGGGATTGCGGGGCGCTCAGGCCCGAGGGGCCTGGCGACGGCGGCGCCACAGCCCCGCCAGCAGGAAGCCCGCGGAGGGGAGCATCGCCGTGGCGGGGGCGGCCGCGCAGCCCCCACCGCCACCGCCGTCGTCATTCGAGCCGACGGCGCCGGGCGGGGTGGGCCCCGGCTGCTCTTCGGGCTCGCCCGGGGTGGGCGGGGTGGTGGTGGGCGGGGTGGTGGTGGGGGGCGTGACGGTCCCCGCGTCGTCGCCGGAGGACGGGGCCTGGCTGACCGTCACGACCGCGGTGGCCGTCCGGGTGACGGAGCCGAAGACGGCGGTCGCCGTGACCGTGTACTGGCCGGCCTTCGTGTAGACGTGCTCCGTGGTGGCGCCCTCGGCCGAACCGCCGTCACCGAAGTCCCACTTCACCGGCACCTCCTGGGAGGTGGTGGCGCGGAAGAGGGCCGTGTGGGGCGCCACGCCGCGCTCGCCCTCCACCGTGATGGACAGCGCGTCCGCCGGAGGAGGCTGCTCCACGGGGGGCAGGTCCTTGCGCAGCGTGAAGCTGTCCAGGACGGTGTTGGCCGTCGTCAGCAGCTTCGCGGTGAGCACGCCCTCCACGACCTCCACGTCCAGGAAGCCGTGGGCGGTGTTGTCGCGGATGACGCTCCAGTTCGGCCGGCTCGTGGAGAAGGCGCGCAGCGCGGCGCCGCCGCCGCCCACCACGAGGTAGGGGATGCCGCCCGAGGTCGCGATGGCGTCGCCCTTCATCGGCTTGCTGCGCTCGTAGTTGTGGTCGTGCCCGGTCAGCACCAGGTCCACGCCGTACTTCTCGAAGAGGGGGCCGAACTGCTTGCGCATCGTCAACTGCGAGCCGTGTTCGCCGGACGAGAAGGGCGGGTGGTGGAAGAAGACGATCTTCCACGGCTGCTGGGTGCCGGCCAGGTCCGTCTCCAGCCACGCCTTCTGCGCGGCCAGCGAGCAGCGGTCCGACGACGCCATGCCGATGGCGCAGTTCGAGTCGAGCGACACGAAGTGCACGTGGCCCCAGTCGAAGGAGTAGTAGCGCTCCGAGCCCGCCGGGTTGTTGGTGGGCATGAAGAGGTTGTCCAGGTACGGCTGCCCCTGGTTCGTCACGTATTCGTGGTTGCCGGGCGAGGCGAACAGCGGGACCTGCGACAACAGGTCCGCCATGGGCGCGAACAGGTGGTCCTGGAAGTCCGCCTCGGTGCCGTCCGGGTAGGCGTTGTCGCCCAGCGCGACGAACAGCTCCGGCTTGCGGGCGACCATGGCCGCGGCCACCCGCTTCTGGTCGGAGCCTCCCGTGCCGAAGTCACCCACCGCCGCGAAGTGCACGTTGCGGGTGCCCGGGACGGGCGCCGTCCGGAACGTCTTGGCCGACGTCTTCACTCCGCACGCGCTGACGACGTAGGTGTATTCGGTTCCGGGCTTCAGCCCGGTGATGACCACCGCGTGGTTGCGCCCCGTGTTCTCGGAGCGAGCGACCTGGCTGGTGGACCCTTGTCCGTAGAGCACCTCGGGCGTGCAACTGGACGCCAACCGGAATGCCACCAGGGCCGTGTCGGGGCCTACTTTCTGGAGGTAGGGGTCCCGGGCGAGAACGCCCGCGGACGCCACGCCCGCCAGCAACGTCACCCCCAGGGCCAGGGGCAGTGGGTTGAAGCGTGTCTTTCGGTGCATGCAGCCTCCTCCCGAGTCATTTCGGGATGGAGGCCCAACGGTTCACTCCTCAACCTTCATCCATGCGGGCTGCGCCGAGCGGGCGGGGGGGCGGTTGGTCGAGCTCACCCCGTCCCGCCGCGCGGGCGTCACTTCTTGATGTCGTAGCGCACGAGCTCCTCGGTGCGCTCGCCCTCCTCGCGCACCTTGCCCACGCCGGGCACCAGCCAGTACGTGCGCTCCTTGCCGTCCTTCACCTCGCCCGCGTCGTTGAGCTTGTCGCGGCGGATCTTGACGGCGTTGGTGAAGGTGCCGGCCTTGGTGTTCACGGTGACGTTCATCTCCAGGACGTGCCACGTGTACGTCGGGTCCGAGTCCTCCTGGGAGCCGTCGCCCAGCACGGTCATCTCCTGCACCGCGCTCTGGTAGTTCCACGGCAGGGCCGTGGGCGCGCGCGCCAGCGACTTCACGGTGGCCGGCGACCAGGTCGTCGTGCGCACCAGCATGCCGTCGCGGTGGTCCTCCTCCCGCAGGCGCACCACGAGGCCGTTGGGCAGCTCCGTCTGGTAGGAGTACTCCTCGTAGAGCACGCCGGTGGCCACGCGGTCCTGGCGGCTGTGCACCAGCCGGGCCCGGGTGCCCGGCATGCCCGGCACCTCGCGCTCGTCCACCACCGTCACCTCCTTCTGGAACGTCCCGTGGACGGGGTCCTGGATGTCGTAGACCCAGACGGAGCCGACCGTCAGGGGCCACAGCGAGTCCGTCGAGGCGTTCGGGTCGTCCGGCCCCGTGTCCGGCAGCCCCACGTTCCCGTCCGGAGGGGTGCCCGTCCCCGGCCGGTCCGCGTCCGGGAGACTGCCGCCGCCGCCACACCCCACCAGCATCCACCCGGCCGCGAGCGCGGCCACCCATCTGCGCGTCATGTCAGCTCCTCCCGAGTCCCCTTGGGGCTCACCGCCGTCCACCGCAGCCCCCGCAGGGGCGTGCCCTCCGCCCGACCCAGCGCCGCCGTGAGCGAGCCGGGCACCGGTTCCTCCACTTCCAGCTCCAGCCGCCGCCCGTCGAAGTCGAGCGCGCAGCTCTTCACCAGCACGTTGCGCTCCCCCAGGGCGGTGCGCAGCGTCTGCTCCGCGCCCACCAGGTCATCCGCCTGCGCGGAGATCAATAGCCGCTGCCGGGGCGCGGGCGCCGCCTCCGGGTTGAACAGGTCGAGCACGAACAGCAGCGCGGCCACGAACAGCGTGCCCACCGCCGCGAGCCCCAGGCTGCCGTGGCCGCACGCCATGCCCAGGCCAATCATCAGGAAGAGGATGGCCGCGTCGCGTGGGTCCTTCAGGCCGGAGCGGAAGCGCACGAAGCCGCCCAGCCCCACCAGCCCGAACGCCTTGGCCACGCTGTCTCCGATGACGGCCGTGATGACCGCCGCCGCGGCGCACAGCAGCACCTGGGCCTGGATCATGTCCGACTTGGGCAGCGCCCGGCGCATGACGAACCGCCATGGGCGCAGCGACAACACGGCGCCGATGAGCGCCGCCGCGAGCATCCGCGGCAGCATCACGGTGATGGACAGCGTGCCCAGCTCCGCCCGGGCGCTCTCCAGCAGTCCTGGAAACGAGGTGTCCATGGCGGGTGGCTCCTAGCGCTCCACCTGCGGCACCGTGGTCTCTCCCGTGGCGCGGGAGGCGCGGGCGGAAGGGGGATTCGACGCGAGCGCCCGCGCCGTGGCGATGACGCCATAGGCGTTGCGCAGGACGGGCAGCCGCGTCGGGTGGGCCTCCAGCACGCGCGTGAGGAGCGCGCGCGCCTCGGGAATGAGGCTCAGCCCTCGCAGGGAGGAGAGCGCCGTGGCGGGCCACCGGCTGGCGTACGCCACGCGCAGCCGCCAGGCGCGCGGGTGGTCCAGCCCGTCCACCGAATCGAGTGCCTCCTTGGTGAGGGGCGCGCCCCGCTCGCGCAGCGCCCAGGCGTCCTCGGTGACGAGGCCGGTCAGCGAGCGCAGCACGAGCTTGCGCGCCTTGTCCTCCAGCGCCTCGCGCAGTCCGCGCGCCACGGGCGTGTCGAGCCCCGTCGTGCTGCGCAGCACCGCGAGCCGGTCATGGGGCAGGAGCACCTCGCGCAGGGCGTCCGCGCGCGGGGAGGCGAGCCCTCCCAGGCTGCGCGCCACCGCCGCGTGCAGGCCGCGCTGCATGCCCGCCTCGCGCAGGAGCCAGGCCTCGTCGCTGTCGACGCCGCCCAGGCCCGCGAGCGTTTCGGCCAGCTTCCCGTCCTTCACGCCGCGCTCGCGCAGGGTCCAGGCCTGGGGCGTGTCGTCTCCGCGCAGGCCCACGAGCACCTCCGCGGACGCCTGCGCGTACAGCCGCTCGCGCATCATCGCCGCCCGCGGGCCGCCGATGTTCCCCAGCCCCAGGATGACCTGGGCGGGCACCACCGGCGCGAGCACGTCGCGCAGCGTCCACGCCGCCTCGTCCTCCAGGCCCGCGAGGCCCCGCGCCACGAGGGCGGGGTAGAGCTCGACCAGGCCGAGCCTGCGCTGGTGCGCGGCGAGCCCGGGCAGCCCGCTCAGCATCCACGCCGCCAGGGCCGGCTCCCGGGCCTCCACGGCGCCGAGCGCGTCGAGGAAGCGTCGCTCCACGTCCTCCACGCAGATGGGGCCGGGAGGCATCCCCGTCCCCATGGGGGTGATGCGCTGCACGGGCGTGTCGCGCCCCTCCAGTCGCGCCACCACGGCGTCCACCAGCCGCTGCTCGAGCACCCGCAGGGGCACGTCGTTGTTCTCCAGGATGATCCACCGACGCGGGTCCTCTTGCGCCAGCTTCAAGAAGGCCTGTCGCACGCGGACCGCCAGCCCCGCGCCCGCCAGCCCCTTGCGGCTGTCGCCGTCCGTCGCGCGCGCGCCCTGGGACTTGCCCAGGCGCTTGCGCCAGCGCGCCAGGTCCGGGTCCACGTCGACCAGGATGACCAGGTCCGGCCACAGCCCCTGCGAGGCGAGCTCGACGGCGGGCCGCAGCTCGTCCATGGGCAGGCCGCGCCCGCCTCCACTCAGCGCGAGCTGCGAGTACAGGTAGCGGTCGGTGATGCACACCTCCCCGCGCCCGAGCGCGGGGGCCACCACCTCTTCCAATTGCTGGGCGTCTCGCGCCAGGTTGAGGAAGAACTCGGCGCGCGGCGACATCTCCAGCAGCCTCGCGTCGCGCGTCAGCTCCCGCACGCGTCGGGCCGTGGGCGACTGCAGCTCGCCTCCCTCCCGCGCGTGCGCCACGCGATAGCCGAGCTTCTTCAACCTCCCCGCCAGCAGGTTTGAGAGCGTCGTCTTGCCGCTGCCGTCAATCCCCTCGAAGTCGATGAACACGGTGCCTATCCCCTCGCGACCCCATCCACGACGAAGGCGTGGACCTTCGCCATCCCCTCTGCGAACTTGCTGTACGACGTCGCGCCGCCCGGATTGAGCGACGCGAGCCAGTCGGGCAGCTCGAGTCCCAGATGCTTCACCTCCACCACCACGCGCCGCTCCACGGCCAACGGAGGGCCCAGCCGCTCCGCCGTCAGGGCAAGCTGTGACAGGGCCAGCTCGGGCGCAATCCGGTGGTAGCCGATGTCCCGATCCACCGTCACCCGCCAGTCCTGTGACGCCTGGAAGATGTGGCGCTGGTACGTCACCGCCAGGACGGGCAACAGGCTCCCGCCCGTGATGAGCGGCAGGAGCCGCGCGCCGCCCCGCAGCACGCGCCCCAGGTCCGACCGGGGCACCCACACGCGGCGCTTCTGGGTCAGGCCATGGCGCTCGCGCTTCACCTCCAGCACCACGCGCTCCACGCCGCCGGACCCCAGGTCCGGCAGGTATTCCTTGGTGCGGACCTTGAGGCAGTCCTCCGGCGAGCGCAGCGCGCGCACCGCCAGCGGACAGCCCGGCCGGTCGAAGTACACGGACACGATACGCGTGGGCGAGGGCGCGTGCCCGCCCAGCTCCCGCGACAGCCGCGCGCACAGCGCCAGCGCGGCATGCTCCTCCATCACCAGCTTGAACTCACGCCGCAGCCTGGTGACTTCCCCCTCGGCGAACGACAGCATTCCCCGTGTCTCCACTCTTAGAAGCGGGTGGCGAGTTGCAGTGAGTATTCGATGCCCGGCGCCGCGTCCCCTGGCCGCAGGGCGCGCTCCACCTGGAACTGTCCCCGGAAGCGGTTGCCCAGCAGCAGGTTGAGGCCACCCACGACGGAGTGGCCGCGCCCCTCCACGTCTCCCCGGAGCTGGAGTCCCTCCGCGCCCAACACGGGCTGGAGCGCCCACTCCGGGCCCATGGGAACCGTCCAACTCGCCAGCATCAGCTGCGCGGTGAACGGTCCCACCGGGAGCCGGCCCGTGACGAACTCGCCCGACACCGCGAGGGGGCCCAGCTTCAGCTCCGCGTCGGCCGCCACCGCGTGACGACGCGCGCGGTCCAACGCCTCCGCCACGTAGGTGCTCACGCCCAGCGTCAGCCGCTTCTTGATGGGGGACACGCTCACGCGTCCGGCGAGGTCCTCCTTCGTCCTCACGCCCAGCTCGTCCTTGGCGCCCTGGAAGACGCCCGCGGAGACGCGCACGTCCCAGAGGCTCTTGAGGCGCACCTCGCCCATGAGGCCGAGCCGCCGGCCTCCCAGCTCGTAGGTGTCCGTCAGGTAGTCATCCACGAGTCCACGGCCCTGGATGGGCAGGCTCCACGAGCCCTCCAGCCGACGCTGGAGGAAGGGGGCCTTGAACTGTCCTCCGTAGAGGCGGAAGCGCTTCTTGTCGTCCGCCAACCGTACGAACGCGTCCTTGAGCAGTGACGTATCCGCCAGGTCCGCGCTCACCTCGGCCTCGAGGTTGGGCAGCGACGTGCCCACGCCCACGCGCGCCGAGGGGATGCTGAGCGTGCGCTGGTACTTGACGCGCTCGTCCGCGCTGGCTCGCGCGTAGACGCGCCCGAAGACGCGCACCGTCTGCACCTCCTCCGGGGGCGTGTCGTCGAGCGCGGTGGTGTCCTCGCCCAGCGAGTCCTCCTGCTGAGGGCCCGGCTTCGACTTCTTCTTCTTGCCCGGCGGTGTCGCCTCGGAGGGAGGCGGCGTGGCCGCGGGGTCGGTGATGGTGGCGCCCCTGGGCGGGGCGTCGCCAGGCCCGATTCGCGGCGGCAACGCCTGCGCGAGCGCGTCCTCCGTCAGGGACGTGGCGGCTCCGGGTTCCGCGAGCGGCTCGGAGCCCTCCGGTGGACCCTGGTTGGGATCCTCGACGCCGTCCACGACGCCTCCGGAGAGGGCGTCTTCTCCGGCCCACGCGATGACCTCCTCCGATGAAGCGCTCGAGCTGGACGACGTCGCCTGCGCGAACGCCGGTCCGCTCAACAGGACTGCGACGAGGAGGCCCCGCCTCCCCTGATCATCCAACCACCACCCGCCCATGTCCCCGCCTCCCCGTCGCTGCCGGCAGAGCCCGCTGCAACTGTGGTGCCCGGACAGCCAACGTCGGATGGCGGACGGCGGTGGACTGGGATGACGTGAGAAGAGGCGATGGAGCTCCGTGACCAGGGCGTCACAGGTTCGTCACAGGGAACGGAAGTTCCACCTCGCGACCAGCCGGGCCTGTACGAATGTCGTCGACGAGGTGGAAGGAGTTACCGGTCGGACGCCGGATCCGTCGGGGGGGTGGTGGGCGCCCGTGAGGCGGGAGGGGATTCGCCCCGCCGGCTCCGCGCGCCCGCTCCGAAGGAGTCGAGCGGCCACGGGGGGAGATGGCGCGCGCTCGCGCGGAGACCATTGCATCCGAGGTCGCGCTGGAGCGGAGACGTGTGCCCCGGCTCGGTGCCGCAAAAGAGGCGAGCCGCCGAGGTGCGAGGCGACGAGCTCGCGCGCGGAGGCCGGCGCATCCGAACGCGCGGCCTTGGTCGTGGAGCGCGGTGCCCCTACCCGGTGCTACGAGGGAGTCGAGCCGCCCGAGGTGGAAGTGGCGCGCTCGCCTTCGGACACCGTCGCTTCCGAGGTCGTGGCCGGAGCGGACGAGGGCGCTCCCTCTCCAGCCGATGTCGGCCCTCCCGTGGCGACCGCGTCCGCCGCCGACGTCGTTCCGCTCGGAGTGGCCGCGTCCACTGGCGCCGTCCCGCTGGACTCGACCCTGTCCGTCGGAGCCGTCCCGCTCGAGTCCGAGGCGGCGGGAGCCTGGGCGGGGGAGGTCGTCTCCGGCGAGGGAGGCGTGGTCGTCGCCGGAGCCGTGGAGGCCGCGGGCCGCAGACGCCGCACCGCGCCGCGCACACCGAGCGTGAGCGCTACACCCGCTCCGAGGACCACCAGGCTCCATCCCAGCCAGGGTGGCAGGGGCTGGGCGGCCACGGTGATGTGGCCGGTGACGACCTTCAAGCGCTGGGCCTGGTAGCGGACCTCCACCTCGTAGAGGCCGGGCTCGTCGAAGGTCAGCTCGGTGTGCCAGTTGACCCCACTGCGGGTCAGCGTCTTCGTGAGCTGGTCGGGCGCGCCCTGCAGGTGCACGGTGAGCGTCAGGGGGCCGGTGAACTCCGCTCCCTCGAAGGCGCCGACGTGCAGCGACAGCATCGCCGTCTGGCCGGTCCGGGGCAGGGCGGGATGGAGGGTCCCCTGCAGCCGTTCCTCCGCGTCCGCCCAGCGCAGCTCGAGGACGTCACCCCGCCGCTCCGTGCGGATTTGATCGACCTTGGGAGGCGGAGCGGCGAGGCCCGGCGTCGCCACCAGGCAGGCCAGCAGCACCCACGCGATTTTCCATCCGGACTGCCTTTGCCATGGGGACGGCTGTCCCCTAAGATGCCGTGCCCTGTAGCATTCCACCTGAGCCAACTCCCCCGGCCAGAGTCCCGGGATGAACCCTCAATCGTTCGGGAAATACCAGCTCCTGAAGAAGCTCGCCACCGGCGGCATGGCCGAGGTGTGGCTGGCGCGTCAGATGGGCATCGAGGGGTTCCAAAAGAACCTCGTCGTGAAGCGCATCCTTCCGCATCTGGCGGAGGATCGTGAATTCGTGGAGATGTTCCGGAACGAGGCGCTCATCGCCGCGCGCTTCAACCATCCGAACATCGCGCAGGTCTACGAGTTCGGCGAGGCGAACGGGACCTATTACATCGCCATGGAGTTCATCCACGGCGAGGACCTGGGCCGCGTCATGCGCAAGGCGGCCAGCGCGGGGCAGTGGATCGCCCGGCCGTTGGCCATCCGCATCGTCGCCGCCGCGTGCGAGGGACTGCACTACGCCCACAGCCGCCTGGACGACGCGGGCCGGCCGCTGCGCGTGGTGCACCGCGACATCTCGCCCCAGAACATCCTCATCAGCTTCGACGGTTCGGTGAAGCTGGTGGACTTCGGTATCGCCAAGGCGGCGGACCAGGCGTCGCTGACCAAGTCGGGCGCCATCAAGGGCAAGTTCGCGTACATGGCCCCGGAGCAGGCCGCCGGCAAGCCGCTGGACGGACGCGCGGACATCTTCGCCATCGGCCTGGTGCTCTACGAGCTGCTCACCGGCGTGCGCCCGCTCAAGCGCGACTCGGAGCTCGCCACGCTCCAGGCCGCCATGGAGTGCGCCATCCAGCCGCCGTCGCAGGTGGCGGACGTGCCGGAGGAGATGGACCCGGTGGTGATGCGCGCGGTCGCCAAGAGCGCGGATGACCGCTACCGGGACGCGCGTCAGTTCCAGACGGCGCTGGAGGAGATCCTCGTCGGTCAGCGCTGGGTGGCTGGCTCCGTGCAGATCTCGGAGCTGATGGAGACGCTCTTCGCGGACCGGCTGGCCGAGGAGAAGGCGCAGGGGCAGGTCGTCCCCGTGGGCGAGGACTCCGCCAACTCCGGCGCGCCGATGCCTCCCACGCCTCCGCCCCAGGAGCGCGGGCGGAGCCGTCCGTCCGCCGCGGACATGAACTGGGAGGCGCCCCCGGGCGAGTCTCCTCACCGGGAGCGCGGTCGCTCCTCGCCGTCGCGGGCCGCGGTGCCGGCCTCTGCGCCGCCGCCGCGCCGCACCGGTGGCGCGCCCGTCGTCGAGGAGGACCCCGGTGAGTGGGACGCGCCCTCCGGAGTGATGGAGGCGCCCCAGCGTCGTCGCGCCGGCACGTCGGACGCGCTGCGACGCCCCAGCAACCCCAACGCCACGCAGGTGGCGCGCACCAGCTCTCGCTCGGACGTGCGCAGCGCGGTCACCCATCCGGGAGAGCCGCCGCCGGCCGCGGCGCCGCGGCGCACCCAGACGCGCGCCGCCCTGGCGGTGGACGTCGACCCGGCGCCGCCCCCGCGACGTCCGTCCGCCGTGCACGACCTGGACGAGCGCACGCGGATGGAGGACGAGGAGGACGACGAGCGGACGATGCTGCCGCCGCCGGAGCCCGCGCCTCCGCCACGGCGTCGCACGGGGATGCAGTCCCAGGTCTCCGCGCCGGAGCCGCCCCGGCGCCGCACCTCCAGCCGCGCGGAGATGCCGCCCGCGCCGTCGCGCTCGCGCGCTTCGCTGCCCGCCACCCCGGCCTCCCGGGCCGCGGACGAAGTCAACCGGGCCATCGACTCCAGCAGCCAGCGCGCGCGTCGCACCATCGCCACGCGCAACATCGCCACCGCGGGCTTCATCGTCGGCCTGCTGGCGGTGGTCGCCATCTTCCACAAGCCCCTGCTCGCGGTGCTCAGCGCCACGGCGTCGGACGGGCAGGGCGTGCTCGTCACCGTCAACACCAACGAGCGGGTGAAGGTGTCCGTGCGCCACACCGAGCGCTGTGGCTCCTCCAAGCCCGTCACGGAGCTGGGCTTCACGCCCATGACGCTCGTGTCCGGCGCGCACCTGCAGGACACGCTCATCCTGGAGAACGAGCAGCAGGGCATCTACAAGGAAGACACCGACACGCTGGCCTTCGGAGAGCCGGGGCAGGCGAAGGTGCTCACCCACGAGTTCCGCCGCGGCCACCTGCTGCTCCTGCTGAAGCCGGAGAACGTGAAGGGCATCTCCGTGCGCCGCAACGGCCAGGAGGTCGGCATCTACCAGGGCACCAGCGGCAAGTCGGGGCTGAAGATCGACCTCATGGAGGGGCGCCACAAGCTGGAGCTGACCGGCGGTCCGCTGCGCGAGCCCATCCTCTTCGAGGTGGAGATCAAGCCCAACCAGCCCACGCGGCAGACCGAGGACCTGTCGGCCTTCATCGGCTGACCCGCGGGCCTGGTCCTCCGGGCCGCGCGCGGCGTCAGTAGTAGCGGGGCAGCGACGGGTCGACCTCGAGCGAGTAGCGGTCGATGCCGCCGTCGAGCGACACGGCGTCCAGCCCCAGCGACAGCAGGTAGGCCGCGCCGTCCAGGCTGCGCACGCCGTGGTGGCAGTAGACGACGACGCGCCGGCCCCGCAGGGCCTCCAGCTCCTCGGCGTGGTCGAACAGCTCCGGCAGCGGGATGAGGAGCGAGTCGGGCAGGGCGACGAAGGCGTGCTCCTGGGGGAAGCGCACGTCGAGCAGCGCCGGGCGGGATTCGGGCGGGCCCGCCAGCAGCTCGGCGAGGCGCGCGGGCGTGATTCCAGGGATGGGCATGGCGTGGGTCCTCTCTCTCGGCGTCAGGCGGCGGTGGAGCAGAAGCGCTCGTAGTCGATGAGCTCCACCTTCGCGCCCGGGGCGCAGACCGGACAGGCCGTGTCCCGCCGCAGCTTCAGCTCCTGGAAGCGCGTGCCCAGCGCGTCGAACGTGACGAGCCGGCCGACGAGCGGCTCGCCCTTGCCGAGGATGAGCTTGAGGGCCTCGTTGGCCTGGAGCAGCCCGATGAGCCCCGGCAGCACGCCCAGCACTCCGGCCTCCGCGCACGAGGGCGCCAGCTCCGGCGGTGGCGGCGCGGGGTAGAGGCAGCGGTAGCACGGGCCCTGGCCGGGCACGAACGTCGTGACCTGCCCCTCGAAGCGGAACACGGAGCCGTGGATGTTGGGCAGGCCCCGCATGACGCACGCGTCGTTGAGCAGGTAGCGGGTGGGGAAGTTGTCTCCGCCGTCCAGCACCAGGTCGAAGCCCTCGAGCACCCGCAGCACGTTGTGCGAGGTGAGCCGCTCCTGGAAGGGCACGACGTTCACGTCCGGGTTCAGCGCCTCGATGGCCGCCCGGGCGCTCACCACCTTGGGCTGCCCCTGGCGCTCCTGGGTGTGCAGCACCTGGCGCTGGAGGTTGCTCAGGTCCACCACGTCCGAGTCGACGATGCCCAACGTGCCCACGCCCGCGGCGGCCAGGTACAGCGCGGCGGGCGAGCCCAGGCCCCCGGCGCCCATGAGCAGCACGCGCGCCTTCAAGAGCCTCGCCTGTCCTTCCTCCCCCACCTCCGGGAGGATGAGGTGGCGGCGGTAGCGCTCCTTCTGCTCCGCGGTGAGGACGAAGGGCTTCTCCACCGGGAGGGCCGCGTCGCTCCACCGGTTGAAGCCCCCCGCCAGCGACGCCACCCGCGTGTAGCCCAGCTCCTTCAGCGTCCGGACCGCCAGCGCCGAGCGCGTCCCGCCGGCGCAGTAGACGACCAGCTCCTCGTCCCGCCCCGCACGCTCCTCGATGCGCAGCTCCAGGTAGCCCCGGGGGATGTGCACCGCGCCGGGCAGGCGCCCCCCCGCGTACTCGTCCGCCTCCCGCACGTCGATGAGCTTCACCGCCGCCCGCCCGTCCAGCAGCCGCTTCACCTCGTCCACGGTGATTTCGCGGATCTCCTGCTTCACTCCGGCGAGCAGTTCTCGGAAGGTGGGGGCCATGGGGCGGGGTATAACCCGGCGGGTGGAGGGCGTCCGGGAGGAATGGGCACTTCCCGGCGACCGGGGGGAGGGGCCCATGGATTTTCAGGGGTGGGCCGTTATAAACGCGGTTCGAGAGGAGATTTTCCGCACATGGATACGACGACCACGACGACCCCCGCTCCCGCCCAGGCTCCCCAGGCCGCCCCGCAGGCGCCCGTGCTCCTGACGGAGGCCGCCGTCCGGCAGGTGAAGGAGGTCATCAAGGCCCAGGGCTTCGAGGGCTACTTCTTCTCCATCCGCGTCGTGCCGGCCGGCTGCAGCGGCCTGGGCTACGACCTGAACCTGGTCAAGGAGTCGAAGGCCGGCGACACCGTCTGGGAGCAGGACGGCGTGAAGATCGCCACCGACGGCATGAGCAGCCAGTACCTGGGCGGCACGGAGATCGACTACGTCTCCGCCATCACCGGTTCGGGCTTCAAGTTCAACAACCCGAACGCGAAGTCGTCCTGCGGCTGCGGCACGTCGTTCACGACCTGATTCGGCCGCGCGTGGCGTGAGCCGCGAGGGGCCCCGTCCGGGCGCCCCATTCGAGCCGGGGATGGGCCTTGGGGCCCGCCCCGGCTTCGTCGTTCCCAGGCCCTGACGTCGTGGCGCTCAGGCGCCGGCGATGGGCTTCATCACCTTCAGCCAGGACTGGTTCTCCTTCTGACGGGCGAGGCGCTGGGCGCGCCGGGCCTCCGCCTCGCGGAAGGCCTCCCGCTCCGCCTCCGTCTCCACGAGCAGCGGCGGCACCGGCACGCGCTTGCCGTCCTTGTCGATGGCGACGAACGTCAGGAGCGCGCTGGTGGTGAGGGTCCGGTCTCCGGTGAGCGGGTTCTCCGCGTGCACCGTGACGCCCACCTCCATGGAGGTGCGGAAGGCGGCCAGCACGCGCGAGTGCAGCAGCGCCACCCAGCCCACCTTGGTGGGGGCGTGGAAGTGCAGGTCATCCATGGACGCGGTGACGACGACCTGCCGGCAGTGGCGCTGGGCGGCCACCGCGCCGCAGATGTCGATCCACTCCATCACCTTTCCGCCGAACGCGGCGTCCAGGTTGTTGGCGTCTGGAGGCAGGATGAGCTGTGTCATCACCACCTCCGTGTCCTTGGCGCGCTTGGGGCTCAGGTCGCTCATCTCTCACCGTCCATCCCGGGGGCCGCCAGGGAAGGGAAGGGCGACGGCGGACCCGCGCTGGCTCTCATGCCAGGAACGACGAGACGCGGTCCAGGAACTCCTCGCGTCCCTTGCCCCGCCGGATGTCCTGCCGGGAGACGTCCATGACCAGACACTCCACGCCGTACTTCTCCTGGAGGACGAGCGGGAAGGACGCGTAGTACCCGTTGAGGCCCCGGAGGAACTGCGGACGGATGCCCTTCTCCTCCTCGCGGCCCCGGGTGCGGATGCGGTCCAACAGCACGTCCACGCTGCCCACCTCGAAGCAGATGACCTTGTCGGGCCGGATGATGTGGCGCGACAGCCGCTGGAAGTACTCGTAGTACAGGTCCAGCTCCGCGTTCGTCATGTGCCCCAGGCCGTGCAGGTACTTGGCGAAGATCTCCGGGTCCTCGTAGAGCGTGCGGTCCTGGACACAGCTGCGCCGGTACGAGTGGATGAGCTCGTGGTGCTCCACGCGGCGGATGAGGAACTCGAGCTGGAGCGTGAAGGACCAGCGCGACATGTCCGCGTAGTAGTCCTTGAGGAAGCGGTTGTCGATGACGGGCTCGTCGAACAGCTCGTAGCCGAAGCTCTGACTGAGCATCTTCGCCGCCGTCGTCTTGCCCGCGCCGATGTTGCCCGCCAGCGCCACGAACCGACGCCCCTTGGGGGCCTTCACCTTCAGCTTGTTGCGCCCGCTCGTGGATGCGGTGGCCTTGTCGGGCGCGGAGGGTGGAGGCGATTCGACGGGGGCCGCGGGCGGTGTGGGACGCTGACGCGAAGACGTACGAGGCATGGAAGCAGGGCTTAACCCGGCTTGGCGAGGGCGTCCATTCGCTGCCTCAACAGGTCCGGCCGGTCGGTCATCACCCCGCCGACCCGCTCGGCCAGCAGCTGGTCCATCTCCGCCGGGTCGTCCACGGTCCACACGTTGACCCATTTGCCGCGCGCCTCGCACGCGCGCAGGAAGTCCGCGTCCACCAGCCGCACGTCGCCGAAGTACAGCGGCATGTCGAGCACCTGGAAGCGGTCGTCCTCCGGCGGCGCCTCCCCCGCGCGCAGGGCGATGACGAAGGCGGCCAGCGCGTCGCGCGGGTAGAAGTGGCACGCCTCGGGCAGCCTCCGCGCGAGCCGCTCGCCCACCCCGTCCTGCTCGCTGCCGATGCAGACCCGGTCCACCGCGTCCTCGGTCTCCAGCAGCCGGGCGAGCACGTCCTCGTGGCCCTCCACGTCCGGCTTGAGCTCCACGTTGAGCCGCAGCGAGGGGAAGGCGCGCAGCACCTCCCGCAGCGTGGGGATGCGCACCCCCCGACCCCGGAAGGGAAAGGTGCGGCCCGCGTCCGGCGTGAAGCCGTACCCCGCGTCCAGCTCCCGCAACTCCGCGAGCGTGAACGCGTCGAGCGGGCCGTGGCCGTCCGTGCAGCGCTCCAGCGTGGCGTCGTGGGCCACGACGACCTGGGCGTCGCGCGTCACGTGGACGTCCAGCTCCAGCATGTCCGTGCGGTAGCGCTCGACGGCCTGACGGAACGCGTCGAGCGTGTTCTCCGGCGCGAGCAGCGCGCCCCCACGATGCGAAATATGCAGCGTGGGCCGCAGTCCTCGGAGGAAAGTGGGCTGGCCGCGCATGGGTTCCCCGAATTCACAGCGGTGTCACCGTCGCCGCGGAGGGTTCCTTGCCGCCCCCCGCGGGGCGCCGGTATAAGGCCACACATCCTCGGACCGACCGGCGTCGACTTCAACCCCCGTGCGCCGCGACAGGAAATGGAGAGACGAGACATGCAACTGCGCAAGACGCTTGGCGCCGCGGCGTTGGTCGCCACCGCCGTGGTGGTTTCGGTGGGAGGCTGCTCCGGTCGTGACGACGATGACGAGAACGGGGGCCCTCGGGACGCGGGCTGTATCGGCGCGTGCAACGACGGAGGCACGACTGACGGTGGCACGACCGACAGCGGCACGACCGACGCCGGCTCCTGCCCCGCGCCCGTCAACGGCATGGGCCCTATCGGCAACCTGCGCGCCAACGAGACGCGCGGCCTGCCGGTGACGCTGGAGGGCGTGGTGGTGACGGCGGTCAGCTCGACCACCCGCGGCAGCAAGGGTGACTTCATCGCCCGCTTCTGGGTCGTGAACCCCTGCTTCCCGAAGGAGGGCATCTACGTCGACAAGTTCTACACCGACAATACGACCAACTACGAGCCCGTCGTCGGCGACGTCCTCACCATCCAGGGTCTGCTGCGCCGCTTCAAGGCGGACGCGACGGACAACGCCCCCCACGCGCGTGACGCGTACCGTCCGGTCATCAAGAGCAACTTCCAGATCGGCGACTCCACCATCACCGGCTCGCTGGTCATCACCAAGACGGGCCACCTGGAGACGCCGCTGGCGGACAATACCGACCTCCCCGCGGGCTTCGGCAACGCGGACAAGGGCAACGCCCAGGCCAACCCGGAGTTCGGCGGCGCGCGTGTCCACATCCCCGGCCCGCTGACCATCGTCGACGCCAAGCCCACCGCCATGAAGTTCCGCCCGGAGGACGCCGACTCCGGCACGTACCTCGGCTTCGAGGTCGAGGGCGGCATCCTCGTCGGCAACTACAAGACTTTCGCCAACTGCGACGCGCGCAGCGTGGTCGAGGACGGCGGCGCCCTGACCTTCCCCAACGGCATCCGCGGCGTCTACGAGACCTTCACCAACCTGCCCTGCACCGATGGTGGCGTCATCGTCAATGACGCCGGCACGGAGGTCTACTCGTGCCGCTCGTACGGCAACGGCGTCATCCCGGGCACGGAGAACCCCTACACCTACGTGGTGTACCCGATGAACTGCGAGGACATGGCCAGCGACTTCGACTTCGACGCGGGCACGCCGGCTCCGTAGTTCCCCGGCGCTCGGCCCTCCCGGGCTGATCCGCCGACGCGCCGCCCCTCGCCAGGACCGGGAGGGGCGGTTTCTTTTTTGGGGATTGCCCCGGGAGGGTGTCTTCTACCCGTCGATGGGGGAGGGTGGCTCCCCCAACCCGTTGATTGTAGGTAAGCTCGGGAAAGACCAACCCTTCACCGGTGCCTGACGCCGCGTCCCTTCCGTGAACTCGCCCCAGACGGCCATACCGTTCGGCCAGTACCAGTTGATCAAACGGCTCGCCGTGGGTGGGATGGCGGAGCTGTTCCTGGCACAGCGTCCGCCGGATCCAGAGCTGGTCGTCCTGAAGCGGATCCTCCCCTACCTGTCGGAGGAGCCCGAGTTCGTCCAGATGTTCCTGGACGAGGCGCGCATCGCCGCGCAGCTGCACCACCCCAACATCGTGCAGGTGCACGAACTGGGGAAGGAGGGCGACAACATCTTCATCGCCATGGAGTACGTGGAGGGCGTGGACCTGCGGCGCGTGGTGGCCGAGGAGGCGAAGTTCGGCGCCTCCGTGCCCTGCGGCGTGGCGGCCCGCATCTGCGCGCACGTGGCGGCGGGGCTCGACTACGCGCACCAGAGCCGGGGCGTGGACGGGCGCCCGCTGGAGCTCATCCACCGGGACGTCAGCCCCCAGAACGTGATGATCGCCTACGACGGGCGCGTCAAGCTGGTGGACTTCGGCATCGCCAAGGCCGGCGCGTTCATGGAGCGCAGCAAGCCCGGCGTCATCAAGGGGAAGTTCCTCTACCTGGCCCCGGAGCAGGTGTCGCAGGAGCGGCTGGACCACCGCGCGGACCTCTTCGCGCTGGGCACCATGCTGTACGAAATCACCACCGGCAAACAGCCCTTCGCCAAGCCCACGACGGAGGGCATCCTCTACGCCATCCGCTTCGAGGACCCGCAGCCGCCGCACCTGCTGCGCGCGGACTATCCGCAGGGGCTGTCGCGCATCATCATGCGCTGCCTGGCCAAGGACCGGAACCAGCGCTACCCGCGCGCCTCCGCCGTGTGCGAGGACCTGGAGGACTTCCTCCAGTCGGGCGAGCTGCGGCAGAGCCTGGACATCGCGGAGTACGTCGCGCGGCTGCTGGGCGAGGAGGAGGAGCGCACCATCCTCCACATCCCCATGGCCAAGGGCATGGGGCGCAAGGACGCCACCGTCCCGTTGATGGGCAACAAGGGAGCCGCCGCGGAGCCACCCCGGCGCCTGGCGCCGCTGGACACCACCGCGCCCACGCTGTCCGCCACCACGCCCATGTCGGAGCAGGCCACGGCCTCGCCGGGGCTCACCGCCCGGCCCTCGCCCCGGCGCGCCTCGGCGGACGCGCTCCCCGCGGCGTCCTGGCGCGACGAACCGGAGCCCGCCACGCAGATGGCGCGCCCCAGGGATCTGCCCACGGGGCTCGGGGTGGACGACGAGCTCGACGGGGAGCTGTCCACCTCCATCCACACCTCGCCCGCGGGCCACGTCGTGTCGCGCGCCGAGGCGCTCGAGGACGAGGACTTCGGGGATGGCGAGTCCACGATTCCCCAGCGCCAGGGCCGCCGGTCGGACGCGCGCCCCTCCGGTTCGCAGAAGCGCCCCGGCCCGCCACTGCCCGAGCCGTCCGTCGCGCCACGGACCGCCGCGCCGCTGGAGCCGCCCCCGGCGCCCCGGTCCGCGCCGCCCCTGGCGCCTCCGCCCTCGCCGCGCGTCCCGACCCACGCCGAGGCTCCGCGCACGCCGGATCCCCGCCAGCGGCGCCCGACGTCCGCCCCCGCCCCAGCGGTGGTTCCTCCGCGCCGCCCACCCGTGCCGGAGGAGGCGGGGGACGAGTCCATCTCCCTGACGGTGCCGGTGCGCCGGCAGTCCGTGCTGGACGTGGAGGCGTCGCAGTCCGTGTCGCTCACCACGCCCATGCGGCGCATCTCCTCCGTGGACGTGGAGTCGCAGGACTCCGTGTCGCTCACCACGCCCATGCGCCGGCCGTCGCTGGTGGACGCGGAGGCGTCGCAGTCCGTGTCGCTCACCACGCCCATGCGGCGCATGTCGTCCGTGGACGTGGAGTCGCAGGACTCCGTGTCGCTCACCCCGCCCACGGTGAACCAGCGACACGCCTCGCGCCCGGTGATGCCCGCCTCCCGCGCTCCCGCGGCGCCGCCCGCGGTGGGGGACGAGGACGACCACTTCCACACCGACGCCAGCCTGTCCGGCGCGCTCACCGACCCCCGGCCCCATCACCGCGACGACGATGACGACGAGTCCACCGCGGGTTACGCCGGCTACGACTACGACACCGAGGGGCTGCCCGCCTCGGGCGGCAACCGGTGGCTCTGGCCCGTCATCGGGCTGCTGCTCCTGCTGACGCTCGCCGCCGTCCTCTGGTGGGCCCTGAGCGGCCGCCCCCGGCCGATGGCTCCCGCGCCGGACCTGTCCGCCCAGGCGCTGAAGCCCCAGCCCCGGCCCGCTCCGGCGCCACCTCCGGCCACCGTCCACGCGGCCGCGGCCGCGTCGCCGCCTCCCTCCGACGCGACCACGGACGCGGGGACTCCCGCCACCGGCGGCGCGGGCACCCACGCCGACGCCCAGCCCACCCCCCCGGAACCCGCCTCCGCTCCGCCCCCTCCCACCGAGCCCGCGCTCGTGGCCGTCCGCTTCGAGGCCCCCGCACGCACCCAGCTCAAGCAGGAGGGCGGCGACAAGCTGGCCGTCAATGCCCTGCTGAACCTGCCCGCCGGTCCCCTCCGCGTCAGCTTCGCCTGCCCGGGTCGCCGTGCACCCAGGGGCAAGAAGTCCTACGTCATCGAACCTGGCAGTGAGGGTCCGCTCGTGCTCTCCGTGCCATGCAAGGCACGGCGCTAGTGGGGACGGGGACTTGCCCATATGGGCGGCGCTCCCCCCGGAGCGGACAAGTGGGCAGGGGTGGGCTCGAGTGCCCTTAAGTCGTTGGATTTCCTAGGTTTTCCTCTTGGGGAGCGCATTGCCTATGTCAGAGGGGGCCGTAGAATCCGGCGCTCCATGGCGCGCCTCAAGAAGCAGAAAAACATCGTCACGAAGCGGAGTTACACGGCCGGGCGGGTAGGGCGACAGCAACCTGTCGCACCGGAGCCGAACCGGCTCTTGAAGGTCTGGAGACGCGTGCTCGAGCGTCGGCTGCGCACGCGGCTTCGCGCGAAGGTCGCGGTGGAGATTCACGACAACACGCACACGATGCTGACCTTCCAACGTCAGCGCGCGCTGTGGCGGTTGCGGCTCCACCACATGTTCCTGGCCGCGCCGGATGACGTGGTCCAGGCGCTCGCCAGCTTCGTGCGCAAGGGGGACGCGGACGCGAGCGTCCTGTTGGATCGGTTCATCGAGCGCAACCGGATGTACATCCGCCGCCTGTCCCCGGCGCAGATGCGCAAGCGCATCCGGCTGGAGCCGGCCGGCCGCTACCACGACCTGGAGCGCATCTTCGACCGGCTGAACGAGCGGTACTTCGCCCGGCGCATCGACGCGGCCATCACCTATGGCCCGGCGCCCCGCGTGAAGGGGCCGCGCAAGAGCATCAAGATGGGCTCCTACTCGGCGGACTCGAAGGTCATCCGCATCCACCCCGCGTTGGACCAGCCCATGGTCCCCCGCTACTTCGTGGAGTGGATCGTCTTCCACGAGATGCTCCACCACGTCTACCGCACCCGCCGCGGTGACGACGGGCGGCGCTGCATCCACCCGCCGGAGCTCATCGAGCACGAGAAGCGCTTCCACGACTACTCGCGCGCGCAGGCCTGGGAGCACGAGAACCTGGACCTGCTCCTGCGCGCGCGCGTCTCGCCGGAGTGAGTGCGAAGTGACCGCCCCTGCCGCTCAGGGGAGGATGAGGCCCCCGGGACTGCGCCGCTCCTGCGAGGGAGCGGGCGCGGCGGGGGCCTCGGTGTCTCGGGGGGCGGCGGTGCTGGCCGTCGCGCCGGCCCGGACGCCCGCGGCGGCGACGAGGGCGAGGACCTTCTCGAACATGCGCTCGGCGAAGCGGGAGAAGGGCTCCTCGGGGCCGTGGAACAGGCGGCGCGCCTCGGCGCGGGCCACCTCCGCGTGCCGGGCGCGGGCGGTGCGCTCGAAGTAGTCCGCCATCCACCACAGCCGCAGGGCGTAGCGGCGGCGGGTGTCCGGGGTGAAGAACTCGCGCGCCACCTGGAGCACCGCCGCCTGGAGCTGCTCCTGGCGCTGCGCGTCGCTGAGGGCCAGGGGGCTGCCCACCACCTCGTCGAGCTTCGCCAGCAGGCGCTTCAATTCGGGCTCCGGCGGCAGCCACGGGGCCATCTCCTCCGTGTCGTGGAGCAGGTCCCCCTCCAGCACCCGCCGTGCGTCGTCCGGCTCGGGCGGGGGGAGGGTGGGCGGCTCGGCGCGGGGCTGGATGTCGAAGTGGCGCAGGGCCACGTCCAGGTCGGCGGGGAAGGGCGTGTGCGTGCGCAGGTTGGTGCCGGCGGCCTCGGCGAGCAGCGCGGCGGCGTCGGCCAGGGGCAGCTCCACCGTGCCGCCCTTCTCCACGCCCTCCTTGAGGAGGCGGCGCCAGGTGCCCCGGCTCTTCTCGTCCAGGTGGATTCGCAGCACGCCCTGCTCGTCGGAGACGAGCACCTGCGCCACCTCGATGCCGCCGCCCTTCACCGCGCGGCCGAGCACCAGGGCCCGCTCGCCCCGGCCCGTCACCACGCTGGCGAGCGCGGGGAGGGGCTCCGGCGCGGGCGCGGGCGCGGCGGCGGGGCGGGGGGGCTCGGCGCGGGGCGGCGGGGCCACGGCGACGCCGCGCGAGCGCAGCTGGTACAGGGCCTTCTTGGCGGCCTTGGCCACGGGCTTCACGCCGGAGGTGGACAGGGCCTCGGCGAGCGCGGGCAGGCCCTCCAGCACGGCGGCCTCCAGCACGGCGAGGGCGAGCGGCTCCGGCAGGGCCTCCACCGCGGCGGGCGTGGCCGCGCCCACCTCGCGCGCCATCGCCCGGGCGGCCTCCACGGCGTCGGCGGGGAGGGTGGGCAGGGGCGCGCCGGCGCGCAGCGCGCTCAAGAGGGTGCGAGGGTCCGAGGAGGAGGTCATGTCGGGCCTTGTACCGCGCGCCGCGTGTCGCGGGGCATGGGATGCGCGGCGTGCCCGCCCACCAGGCCACACTCGGGGCCGGCGGGTGTCAGCGGCGGCGCACGAGCCAGCTGCGGCCGGACTGGGCCACCACCGCGAACTCCGACTGGAGTCTCGCGCCGAACACCTGGGCCGGGTGCGCGCCCCGCACCACGAAGGTGTCGTACCAGGCGCCCTGCGTCTGGAAGTCCAGCTCCTGCGGTCGCCACTCGGAGGGGAAGGTGGGCGGCGTCTGGCCGCGGTAGCGCAGCGGCGAGTGGGGCGTGGACGCGAAGGTGAAGTTGGGCACGCCCCCGCGCTCGCGGGCCAGCACCGCCGCGGTGTGGATGAAGACGGGGAAGCGCACCACCCGCGAGCCCGGGTCGTAGACCAGGCCCATGACGCGGGCGCGCGGGGGCGTGGCGGCCACCAGCCCCCGCCACTCGGACGCCTCGCGCGAGAAGTCGCGGAAGCCCCGGGACAGCGTGACGGCCAGCACCAGCGCGCACGCCGCGGCCGCCCACGCCAACGGCCTGCGCAGCGCGGGCACCGTCGCGGGCGCGGTGGCCACCAGCAGCGCGGCGGCGAGATGCGCGTAGCGCGTGTTGAGGTAGTAGACGTAGCCGCGGATGTCGAAGGGCAGCAGGAAGTAGAGCGCGAGCGCGAGCGCGCCCAGGCCGACGAGCCGGACCGCGCCCACCCGGCCCACGCCCTGGGCCTTCCCCGGCCGCGCCAACCCCGCCGCCCACGCGGCGAGCGCCACCGCGCCCACGCCGTACAGGGCCCAGCGGTCCGAGCCGTCCCGCAGGGTGTTGGCCAGCACGTCGAGGAGCTCCGCGCGGTTCTGCGCGAAGCTCTTCCAGGCCAGGTTCTGGGGGGAGAACGTCGGGCCCCACGCCTTCCACGGCGCGCCGGGCTGGATGTCGGGGGGCTCGCCGAAGCGCAGCACCACCCAGCCCAGGAACAGCGCCACCCCGGGCACGACGCCCGCCAGCGCCCAGCCCCGGGGCCGCAGCCGCTCGGCCCAGCCCTTCGCCGTGGCGTCCTCCGGCACCACCGTGGTGACCAGCAGCCACGGCAGCCCGAACGCGAGGAAGCCGAAGGCCTGCACGTGGAAGAGGAGCACCGCGACCAGGCAGGCGGCCAGCGCGGCCGCCCACGCGCGACGGCGCGGGACGTCCTCGAGGGCGCGCACGAAGAAGCCGCAGCACGCGAGCGTCAGCGGCAGCGCGGCGCAGTAGTTGACGAAGCCCCAGCCGAAGCTGTCGCCGTACGCGAAGGGGATAGCCAGCAGCGACGGCCACGTCGGACGCCGGAGCGAGCGCAGCAGGAAGCCGAGCGACAGCGGCAGGCCGACGACGTACGCGGTGAGGAAGACGCGGTTGGCGACCTCGAGCGGCAGCAGCCAGTTGAGCGCGCTGACCAGGTAGTAGTAGCCCAGGTACGGCGTCAGCGCGTGACGGGCCGCGAACAGCTCCGGGTATACCGTGGTGGGGTCGTCCAGCCGGTGCAGCACGGAGATGAGGTACAGGTGCTGCGGCAGGTCCACCATGGGCAGCCAGGCCGAGACCCACAGGGGGAGCGCGCCCAACACCAGGGCGGCGACGTACACGAGGCGGTCGTTGTCGTTCGTCACGGAGGGGCCGGACTGTACGCGCCGCCCCCCTGGCCCGCGAGCAACCACGCGCCGCCACGACGCCGTGTGTCGCGGGTAGGTAAAGGTGTGGCGGTCGACCTTGGCAGTGGGAAGGGGCTGCGGTATAGGCGCGTTGGAAGGTGGCCGCCGTGGTGGCGGCCCCGACAGGAGAGCGGACATGACACGCAACGCGACGAGGGTGGTGGTGGGACTGCTCGTGGGCGGACTGTGGGTGTTCGCGCCTGGGACGGCGCGGGCGTGCGAGGCCCACGCCCAGGCGGCGCGAGAGGCCGGTGAGGCGAAGCCCCAGACGGCTTCCCCGGCGCCGGACGCGAAGGCGGTGACGCCGGACCCGGACGTGCCGGAGCGTCCGCTGGAGTCGCTCGATTCGCTCATCGCCGGCAAGTGTCAGTGCGGCAGCAAGGCGGACTGCACGTGCAAGAAGGGCTCGTGCGAGTGCTCCAAGTGCAAGCCGAAGCGCCAGGTGATGGACGCGCTGCGAGGCCGGCCCGCGGAGCTGAAGCTCGACGAGGCCCGCTACGACGCCTCCGCCGGCATCTTCATCTAGGCGACCGGGCCGACCCCTTCTCCGCCTTCACCACGAAGAGGGGCGACAGCGCGACGCGCTCGAAGCGCACCAGCCCCGCGGCGGCCGCCTCCGAGCGCAGCGCGTCCTCCGCGCGAGGGTGCAGGCCCATCCGCCGGTGCAGCAGTCCGGACGCCAGGCCCGGGGGCGCGTACGTGCTCGCCACCCAGCGTCCGCCGGGGCGCAGCACGCGCGCCACCTCGAGCAGCAGCCGGCCCAGGTCCTCGACGAAGGGCAGCGTGTCCGCCATCAGCACGGCGCCCAGCGACGCGTCCTGGAAGGGCAGGTAGGGCGCGTCCGCCCGCAGGAAGTCCACCGCGGCGCCAGCCTCGCGCGCCTGGGCGACGCCCTCCTCCAGCATGGCGCGGGAGACATCCATGCCGACCACCGGCGGGAAGTCCGGCTCGCGCGCCAGCCGCCGCGCGACGAGCCCCGTGCCACAGCCCACGTCGAGCACGGGGCCCTCCGGGTGTCCCAGGAGGCTGCGGTAGAGCAGGTGCTCGCTGTCCCCATCCAGCGCGCGGCGCGTGAGGGCGCGCTGGAGGGCGGGGCGGACATAGCGCTCGTACGAGCGCGCCACCCAGCGGTTCTCCAGGCCGCGCTGCACCGCGCCCGCCGAGGGCGGCGTCAGCACCAGGTCCGCCACGCCCTCGGCCACCGGGTGGCTGGCGCGGCACTCCGGGCAGCGCAGCGGACCGAAGAGGACGACGGGCGCGGGGGACTCGGGCTGGAGCGGACCCCGACGGCACCGGGGACACCGCAGAATCTGGACGAGCGCGTGCCGCATGGGACGGCCGAGGCTACCGTCCCGGGGCGAGCGGGAGAACCGCTTTGTGCTCGGACGGGCGCGAGCCGGCGCTCAGGCCGTCGGCGTCTCGCGCTGCGCGCGGCGGTCCTCGGCCACGAGCACGGGCCAGCCGCGCGCCATGGCCTCGCGGAAGAAGGCCGCCAGCGCCTTGCGGCTGTGGTTCACCGCGCCCTGGAACGGGTCGATGAGGGCCTCTTCGCCCAGGCTGCGCGTGGCGTTGAGCTCCACCGGCGTGCCACAGCGCTCGCAGCGGATGGAGACCTGCCGCACCAGCGCCACCGGCACCGCGTAACGCGCCCCGCAGTCGCCGCACTTCCACACCAGCGCGCGCTCACCCGCCTCGCGCCGGGCCAGCCCCTCCAACTCGTCCGACAGGCGCAGCAGCGCCGGCAGGTCCTGCGGGGGCTGCGCGAAGACGGCGGACGGCCCCAGCCCCGCCTCCGGCGCGCCGAGCGTCGGAGGACGGTCTCCATGCAGCAGGGCGCGCAGGCGATCCCGCGCGCGCACGTCGCGGAACTCCGCGCCCGCCAGGGCGCGCTCCACGGCCTCGGGGACCGGAGGCAGCTCCGGCTCGAGGCGCTCATCGGTCGGCAGCGACTGGGGATGGTCCACCAGACGGTGCGCGGGCACTGCGAGAAATCGGAAGGCCACGGATGTCTCCATTGCACCCTGGCCCGCCCGGCGCAAGACGCGAGTTGGCAATTGTCCGCTGCGGCGACAGATTCCGCTCTACCTGGACCACTCCAGCATCCGCTGCAACGGCGCCCGGGCCGCCTCCCGCAGGTCCTCCGGCATCGTCAGCTCCGGGGTCCGGTCCTTCATGCAGCGCCAGAGCTTCTCCAGCGTGTTGAGCCGCATGTACGGGCACTCGTTGCACGCGCACCCGTTGTCCGGCGGCGCGGGGATGAACGTCTTGGCTGGCGCGCCCTTCTTCATCTGGTGGAGGATGCCCGCCTCCGTCACCACGATGAACTTCTCCTTCGGACTCTTGAGGACGTAGTCGAGCAGCCCCTTCGTCGAACCGATGAAGTCCGCGTGTCGCAGCACCGCCTGCTCGCACTCCGGATGCGCCACCACCTCCGCGTCCGGGTGCTCCACCTTCAGCTCCACCAGCTTCTTCTCGCTGAAGATTTCATGGACGATGCAGCTGCCCGGCCACAGCACCATGTCACGGCCGGTCTGCTTCATGACGTGCCGGCCCAGGTGCTGGTCCGGCGCGAAGAGGATGGGCCGGTCCTTGGGGGCCTGGTTGACGATCTTCACCGCGTTGGAGGACGTGCAGATGACGTCGCTCATCGCCTTCACCGCCGCGGAGCTGTTCACGTAGCTCACCACGAAGGCGCCCGGGTGCTTCTCCTTGAAGACCTTGAACGCGGCCGGCGGACACCGGTCCGACAACGAACATCCCGCCTTCAGGTCCGGCAGCAGCACCTGCCTCGTGGGATTCAGGATTTTCGCTGTTTCGGCCATGAAGTGGACGCCACAGAAGACGATGACGTCCGCCTGGGTGCGCTCGGCCGCCTGCGCGAGCGCGAGGCTGTCCCCGACGAAGTCCGCCACGTCCTGGACCTCACTCTCCTGGTAGTAGTGGGCCAGTATCACGGCCTTCATGGAGCGCTTGAGCTCCTGGATTTCCCGCGCGTAATCCACCTCGGTTGCCACAGCGCCTCCTTGGGTAGCGGACAATTAACCCGGTCCCGGGGGCGGGGCCACACCCGTGCTCACCGGCCGGGCGGATGGATGCCTGACACTGGCGTTCCCTGGGTCTGCCCTGCCACCGTGACGGGTGCGGTCGCGGAGGGATGCAGGGATGGCGTCACGTGACGGCCGAGTGTGGGTAGAATGCGCGCAATCCCCCGGGTCGGGCCGGGAGGAGGCAGTCGCCTTGCTGTCACGCTTGGACAAGCCACACATTCGGGGTCGTGAAGACGTGATCGGCTGGTGGAAGAGGCGATGCCAGAGCCGGAACCGCGGGTATACGGACTGTCGGCCCCCCTTCCACATGAACGCCTTTCCCGTCGAGGAGAGAGCATGAGTGTCCCCACTCAGGACGTCCTGATTGTTCATCCGAACGAGGGCCGCCGCGCGGCGCTGGCGGAGGTGCTGGGAGTCCACCGGGTCGTCGCGGTGGAGTCGCAGGTGGAGGCCACGCGGCGGATGGAGGTCTCGGCGCCCACGCTCATCATTGCACCACCGGACAATGCGCGGCGCTTCTTGAGACATGTCGACAGAGCTGCCCCGGAGGCCGTGCGCGTGTTCGTCTGTGCCCAGTCGGACCGCCAGGGCCTGGAGGAGCTGGTGGAGACGGCCGCGGAGGGGCACGTCTTCAGCACGCTCGACGACAGCCTCACCGTGTCGGAGCTGGGGCGGCGCCTGACGAGCCTGTTGCAGCATCGCTCCTCGGCGCGCGTGGCGCCCAGCACCTCGCTGACCGTGCGCTTCCGGCTCGACGGGGTGACGTACACCGGCAGCTGCCTGGACGTGGGCAACTTCGGCGCCGCGCTGCGCGTCCCGCTCGGCGCCTCGCTCAACGCCTTCATCCAGGGCACGGCCCTGGAGTCGCTCACCATGGAGCGCGACGGCAGGACGGTGCTGCACGTGCCGCGCGCCTTCGTCCGCCACGCGCAGCAGGTCCACGCCAGCACGCAGCCCTACCTGCGGCTGGGAATCACCTGGGGCGAGGCGATGGACGAACTCACCCAGCCGCCCTCCATCCGCATGCGCGACCCCGTCATCGTCCTGGCCGCGCTGCGCAAGGCGGTCCGTCGGGACGCCGCCATCTGGTTGCATTTCCTCGACACGCCGTCCTCCCACTTCCGGCTGGACGCGCCGGTGGTGGAGCTCATGGATGGGCGCGCCGTGCTGCGGGGCCTCAACGACGGCACGTTCCCGGCGGAGGTGGGGGACGTGCTGCAGCTGTCCTTCGAGGTCGGCGGGCAGAGCTACACGGGGGCCACCAGCGTGCTGTCGCGGGGCGAGCACGACGTGATGCTCAGCGTCCCGCGCACCTTCAGCCTCAAGAATCGCCGCGGCCTGCAGCGCTTCCGCCTGGGGCCCGAGCACCGCTTCCTCGTCATCTTCAATGCCCCCATCAACGGCGAGCGCATCACCCGCTCCGTGCTCGACCTGAGCGGGCGCGGCTTCGCCTTCCCCTTCGATGCCTCCTGCGAGGTGTTGCCCGCCGGCTCGCAGCTGGAGGCGTCCCTGCTGCTGCCGGACGGCTCGGAGGTGCCGGTGCGCGCGGAGGTCCGCTCGGTCGACGCCGTCACCACCGACAGCCGGTTCGACCGGCGGCTCAGGCCCTACCGCTGCGGCGTGCGCCTGCTCGACGTCCCCAGCGCCGTGCGCGACGCCATCCAGGACGCCTTCATGGCCTCGCGCTGCGCGGCCGCGGACGACGGGGGCTCGCGGCCCTTCCCCACCATCTGGCGGATGATGGAGGAGTCTCACTACGGCTTCCACCCGGACTACGCCTTCGGCCGCGAACCGGAGTACATGCGCGACCTGGAGCACACGCACGACCGGCTGGCCCGGGCCAAGGACCTGGGCCGCTCCATCGTCTATTCGGACGAGGGGGAGATGATGGGCCACGTGAGCGGGCTGCGGATGCACTCGCGTTCGTGGCTGGTGCAGCACCTGGCCGTGCGCCCCGGCTACCACCGCCACGAGCAGATCGCCAACGAGCTGACCGCGCTCACGGTGGAGATGGGCGAGGCCATCGAGGACGTGGAGTTCCTGCGCTACATGTGGCGCGCGGACAACCGGTGGCCGAACCGGCTGGGCACGTGGCTGGCGCGGGTCATGGAGAGCCGCGGCTTCAGCCTGTTGAGGACGTTCCACTACCTGCGGCTGCCGCTGGAGGGCACCCGTCCCATGCCGGAGGAGGGGCTGCCTGCGGTGCGGGAGGCCCGCCCGGAGGACCGGGAGTGGCTGGAGTCGCACCTGCGCTCGCGGGGGCAGGTGGTGCGGGTGCTCGCCGAGGACCTCCAGGCGGACGACGAGGCGCGGCGCACGCTCAAGGCGCGCTTCGAGGCGGCGGGGCTGTACCGGGACCGGCGGCTGTTCGTGGTGGATGGGGAGCACGGCCCGTTGGCGATGGCGCTGGTCGAGGAGGCCTCGCCGGGCCTGAGCCTCATCGAGGTCACCAACGCCTTCTGGCTGGAGTGCGCCGACCGCGCGCATCCCCAGGCCGGGGCCGCGCTGCGCGCGCTGGTGCGCCATGGCATCGAGCACGCCCGCGCCCGGGGGCGACCGTCCGCGGTGGCCCTGGCGGAGCCGCCGGACGTGGCGCTCGTCGCGGAGGCTGGATTCAAGGACCAGGGGCGCTTCTGCGAGTGGATCTTCCATCGCTCCATGGTCCGCCGATGGACGGACCTGTGGCGCTCGCTCTTCGAGCGCCTCAGCCGCCCCCGGCGCGCCCGCGTCGAGGAATCTGCATGTACTTGATGGAGTCGACGGAGGAGGGGCGGAGGCTGCTCGCACAGGAAGGAGCCTCCGGGTATGTCCGGTCCGTGCTCGTGGCGACCGGGCTCCAGCCAGGGGCGCGGGCGCTCGACGCGGGCTGTGGACCCGGAGGCATCTCGGAGACGATGGCGGAGCTGGTGGGCCCCGCTGGCGCCGTCGTCGGCCTGGACCTCAACGAGGAGCGCCTGCGCGAGGCCCGGGCTCGCAACGCGCACCGCCCCTGGGTCCGTTTCGCCCAGGCGGATGTCCGCCGCACGGGGTTGCCGGACGCGTCCGTGGACTACGTCTGGAGCCAGTACGTCTTCGAGTACCTGCCGGACCGCCCCGTCGCGCTCGCGGAGCTGATGCGGGTCACCCGGCCCGGGGGCAGGGTGGTCGTCTCGGACATCGACGGCCTGGGTTTCCAGAACTGGCCATTCCCGGAACACCTGAGGGTAGGGACCCAACGCATCGTCGATGCCCTGGCCACGCGGGGGTTCGACCTGCACGTGGGGCGCAAGCTATTCTCCGAATTCCGCAGTGCGGGGCTCCAGGACGTCCGCGTCCACCTGCTCCCGTACTATCTGGTCGCGGGGGCGGCGGATGAACGCTTGATGAAGGACTGGGAGATTCGCTTCGCCGCGCTCGAACCCGTGGCCGCGCCGGCCTTCGGGGGGCATGCGCCGTACCAGGAACACTGCCGCGAGTTCCTGCGCATGCTGGCCGACCCGGATGGATTCAAATACGCCGTGACGCTGGTGACGGAAGGAACCCGGCCTTGACCCAGAGCGTGCCGCAACGGGAGGAGTCCCCCATCACCCCCGACAACGCCCCGGAGGTGGGCACCCGGGCCACGGCCACGTTGCTGCTCTACTTCGAGCGCCGCTACGGCGCCGAGCGCCTGGTCGAGCTGTGGCGCCACCACGGCTTCAAGCTGGGGCTGGACTACATGCGCACGCCGACGAACTTCGTCTCGCTGCGCTTCCTGGAGCGGGTGGCGTCGGTGCTCCAGGAGGAGTCGGGGGACCCCACGTTCATGCGCCAGGCGGGCCTCTTCACGGCCTCGCCGGAGGCGCTCGGCTTCGTCTACTACATGCTCCGCGCGGTCGGTTCGCCGCGGCTGTGCTACCGGCAGACCATCGACATGTCGCCCGGCTACAACCGCGTGGGCGCCTTCCATGTCGAGCGCCTGGAGCGCGAGCGGCTGGACTTCACCTACCGCAGCAGCATCCCGGAGCAGGACCGCAACATCTGCGAGCTGCGCATGGGGCAGTTCGCGTCGTTCCCCACCATCTGGGGCCTGTCCCCCGCGGAGGTGCGCGAACTGGAGTGCCAGATTCATGGCGCGCCCGCGTGCCGCTACCACCTGACGTGGTCGGATCCTCCGTCGCTGTGGGGGCACCACATGGGGCTGGTGCTGGGCACCGTGTGCGGCCTGGGGGCCAGCGCCATGGGGCTGGGCAGTCCCATGTTCTGCGTGGCGTCCCTGGCCGCCACGGGCTTCGCGGTGGGCGGCTGGCTGGACGGGCGCAAGGAGCTGAAGGGCAAGAACGAGGCGCTGCGCGCCCAGGACCAGGCCATCACCGGCTCGCTCGCCGAACTGCAGCAGCGCTACGACGAGATCTTCCGCGCCAACGTGGCCCTCGAGGACCGCGTGGCCGAGCGCACCCTGGCGCTCAAGGACGCCAACGGCAAGCTGGAGGCGGCGCTCGCCCGCCAGCAGGAGCTGGACCGGCTCAAGAGCGAGTTCTTCGACAACGTCAGCCACGAGCTGCGCACGCCGCTCACCCTCATCCTGCTGACGCTGGAGTCGCTGGAGCGCCGCGGGGAGGACGGGCTGCCGGAAGTGGTCATGCAGCACGTGGCCACCATGGAGCGCAGCGCCCAGCGCCTCTTGCGCCTCATCAACAACCTGCTGGACCTGGCGCAGCTCGAGTCCGGCAAGGCGCGCCTGCGCTACCAGCCGCTGGAGCTCCACGGCTTCCTGAGCACCGTGCTCCCCCCGTTCCACGCCATGGCGGAGCGCCAGGGCGTCTGGCTGCGGCTGGAGGGCGCCGCGGTGACGCCCGTGGAGGTGGACCACGAGCGCATCGACATCGTGTTCCAGAACCTGCTGTCCAACGCCCTGAAGTTCACCGTGACGGGCGGGGTGACGGTGCGGGTCCTCGAAGAGGAGAAGGACGTCGTCGTCGAGGTGGAGGACACCGGACCGGGGATCGCCGCGCAGGACCTGCAGGTCATCTTCGACCGCTTCGCGCAGGCGGACAACAGCGGCACCCGCCGCTTCGGCGGCACGGGCATCGGCCTGGCGCTGGTGAAGGAGACGCTGGAGCTGCACGACGGCGGCATCTCCGTGGCGAGCGAGGTGGGCCGCGGCTCCACCTTCCGCGTGCGGCTGCCCAAGGGGCGCGCGCACATCCGCGAGGAGCTGCGCGAGCGGCGGCGCGCGGACATGCCGGTGCGCAGGGATCGCCGCTCGTCGGGCTCGTTCCCCTCGCTGGAGTCGGTCACCGAACCCAACCACGCGTCCGTGGTGTCCGCCAGGGACCACGCGGGGCCGGACCCGGACTCGCCGCGCATCCTCGTGGTGGAGGACGACGCGGAGATCCGCTCCTTCATCGCGGGCCTGCTCAAGCAGCACTACCAGGTGCTGGAGGCGGTCAACGGAGAGGAGGGCCGGCAGCGGGCCATCGCCGAGCGCCCCGCCCTCATCATCTCCGACGTGATGATGCCGGTGATGTCCGGCCTGCAGATGCTGGCGGCGCTGCGCACGCACGCGGCCACGGTGGACATCCCCGTCATCCTCCTCACCGCGCGCCAGGAGGTGTCCGCCAAGGTGGAGGCGCTGGGGTCGGGCGCCAACGACTACCTGGGCAAGCCCTTCAGCCCGCGCGAGCTGCTCGCGCGCATCGAGACGCAGCTGCGCCTGCGCGAGGCGGCGGTGCGCGCCGCGGAGAACGAGCGGCTGGCGGCCGTGGGCCTGTTGTCGTCGGGCTTCGCGCACGAGGTGCGCAACCCGCTCAACGGCCTGATGAACGCGCTCGCGCCGCTCAAGGAGGTGCTCTCCGCCAGCTCGCCGGACGCGGAGGTGAGCCGGGCCATGGTGGAGGTGGTGGAGGAGTGCGGACAGCGCATCCGTCACCTCGCCGAGTCGCTCCTGTCCTTCACCCGGGGCGCGGACACGCCCATGGCGCTGTCACTCGACGAGATGCTCGACTCCACGCTGAGCGTGCTGACCTGGCGCGTGCCCGGTGGCGTGACGGTGGAGCGCGCCTACGAGTGCTCCGCTTCCGTGCAGGGGGACCCCGGTCTGCTCAACCAGGTGTGGCTCAACCTGCTCGACAACGCCCTGCGGGCCGTGGGCGACGCGGGCTGGGTGCGGGTCACCACGGCGCGGCAGGGTGACGAGGCCGTCGTCACCATCAGCGACAACGGCTCCGGCATCCGGAAGGAAGACATGGACCGGCTGTTCCAGCCGTTCTTCTCCACCCGCGCCGCGGGGGAGGGGACGGGGCTGGGGTTGGCGCTCAGTCGTCGCATCGTGGTGCGTCACGGCGGGCGCATCCTCCTGTCCAGCACGCCGGGAGAGGGCACGCAGGTGGAGGTCCGTCTGCCGCTGGTGGGCGCCTCCACCCCCGCGCCGGCCGAGGAGGGGGCGGGGCAGGGCGAGCACCGGGTGGGCCGGCTGGGCTGAGCGCGCCGCGTCAGCGCGAAGCGGCGTGGGTGGACGGGGGGCGGGCCAGGGGGCGGGGGAAATCATGCTTGCCCCCGTCAAGCTTCGGGGCGCGGCGCGCGGCGTGTCTGCTACAGTCAAGCGCTTTGTTCGTCACTTCCCACCACTGAAGGAAACCACGGCATGCAAGGAACCGTTGCCGCGGGCGCCGCCCGCAAGGGGCACCCGCCTGGGCTGTACCTCCTGTTCTTCACCGAGATGTGGGAACGCATGTCGTACTACGGCATGCGCGGCCTGCTCGTCCTCTTCCTCACGAGCAAGGTCAACGGTGGGTTCGGTTGGACGGACGACCAGGCCCTCAGCCTCTACGGGACCTATACGGGCCTCGTGTACCTGACGCCCATCCTGGGTGGCTTCATCGCGGACCGCTTCATCGGTCAGCGCAAGGCCGTGGTGCTCGGCGGCACGCTGATGATGATCGGCCACCTCGTCCTGGCGCTCCCCAGCGCGGCGATGTTCTACACGGGCCTGGGCTTCCTCATCGTCGGCAACGGCTTCTTCAAGCCGAACATCTCCTCCATGGTGGGTGGCCTGTACGAGCAGGGAGATGGGCGCAAGGACAGCGCGTTCACCATCTTCTACATGGGCATCAACCTGGGCGCGATGCTGGGCAACTTCATCTGCGGCACCCTGGGCGAGCGGTACGGCTGGCACTGGGGCTTCGGCTCCGCGGGCGTGGGCATGCTCCTGGGTCTCATCGCCTTCCTGGCGTTGCAGCAGCGGCTGCTGGGGAAGGTGGGGCTGGCGCCCGTGAAGGTGGCCCCGGCGGTGAATGCTCAGCAGGAGCGGCCGGCGCAGAAGGGCTTCACGCGCGAGGAGATCGACCGCATCGTCGTCATCTTCATCATCGCGATGTTCGTCGTGGCGTTCTGGACGGGCTTCGAGCAGGCCGGCGGCCTGATGAACCTCTACACGAACGCGAAGGTCGACAAGACCGTCTTCGGTTGGGAGATTCCCACCACCTGGTTCCAGAGCTTCAACTCCATCTTCATCGTGGCGTTGGCGCCGGTATTCGCGGGCCTCTGGGGGTGGCTGACGATTCGCGGCAAGGACCCGAGCATCCCGGTGAAGATGGGCCTGGGGCTGCTCTTCCTCGCCACCGGCTTCGTCTTCATGCTCGGCGCGTCGGCGCAGAGCGCGGCCGCGGGCAAGGCGTCCATGTGGTGGGTCATCATGGCCTACCTGTTCCACACCTGTGGCGAGCTGTGCCTGTCGCCCGTGGGCCTGTCGATGGTGAGCAAGGTCGCCCCCTCGCGCGTCGTCTCCGCGATGATGGGCGTGTGGTTCCTCGCCAACGCGGCGGCCAACAAGCTCTCCGGCGTCATCGGTGGCTACTCGTCGAAGCTCGGCGAGTTCGACGTGTTCCTCTACATCGTCATCGGCACGGGCGTCTCCGGTCTCATCCTGCTGGGCGTGGCGCCCATCCTGAAGCGGATGATGCACGGCACCGACGTGGTGCATCCGGTGGCCCCCACGAACTCCTCCGCGCAGGGGGGCTCGTCCGCCGCGGCGGCCTGAGCCCGCGCGAACCCGGGGGCCGCCCTCGCGCGGTCCCCGGTCCTCGAAGCACGAACGCCGGAGCCCCGCGTCCAGGGACTCCGGCGTTTTGCGTTCCAGCGGGGATGCGGGCCGGCGCGCGTGGGCGCGGGGCCCGCGCCGGGGCTCAGGCGGACGACGGCGTGACGCCGGCGGCGGAGCGCTCCTCGGTGGGGACGGGGGCGGCCACCTGGTAGTAGTCGCGCACCACGTAACGGCGCGCGACCAGCGCCATGCCCACGGCGGCCACCAGGGCCATGCCCGCGTAGAAGAAGAACTGGCCGGAGCCGGAGAACACGTTGAGCGCCGCCGCGATGGCCACCGCCACGTTCGCCAGCGTGTTCGTCACCAGCCACACGCTCTGGATGGTGCCCTTCATCTCCCGGGGGGCCTGCGTGTACGCGAACTCCAGGCCCGTGGTGGACATGAGGATTTCGCCCAGCGTCAGCACCACGTAGGGGAGGATCTGCCACGCGATGTTCAGCGTGGAGCCGCCCTCCATCGCCACCTGGAAGAAGCCGGCGATGATGAAGGACACCGCGCCGAACACCAGCCCCAGCGGCATGCGCCGCAGTGGCGTCAGCTCCCACCCCGAGCGCTGGAACAGCGGGTAGACCACCGCCGTCAGGAAGGGGATGAGCAGCATCACCAGCATCGGGTTGATGAACTGCATCTGGCTGGGCTGGAACGTGACGGGGCCGATGTGCGGGTCCATGGACCGCGCCTGCACCACCCAGGTCGACGCCTTCTGGTCGAACAACATCCAGAAGAAGGGCACGAACGGCAGCATCAGCCCGCTGACCCGGAACACCGCCTTCACGCCCTCCACCGCCTCCGCCGGGTGCCGCGCCTTGGCGCCATCCAGCCACGAGGCCTGACCGGGCTGGCGGTGCTTGAAGGCGCTGGCCACCACCTTGAGGAAGGAGTGCGGGTTCTCGCCCGTGGGCGGCACCAGCACGTAGTGCTTGCGACCCGCCCAGAAGATGAGGGTCGCCAGGAACATCAGCACGCCGGGGATGCCGAACGCGACGGACGGTCCGACGTTCTTCAACAGCCACGGGATGCTCAGCGACGCGAAGAACGAGCCGAAGTTGATGGTCCAGTAGAAGATGGCGAACACCTTCTTCACCAGGTGGCTGTTCGACTCGTTGAACTGGTCGCCCACCATGGCCGCGACGCACGGCTTGATGCCGCCGCTGCCCACCGCGATGAGCGCCAGGCCCGTGTAGAAGCCCGTGGCGTTGTTCTCGAACATCGCCAGACAGGCATGGCCCGCGCAGTACACCAGGCTCAGCCAGAGGATGGTGCGGTACTTCCCGAAGAAGCGGTCCGCGAGGTACCCGCCGATGAGCGGGAAGAAGTACACCCCCGCCATGAACGTGTGCATCAGGCTCTTCGCCTGGGCCTCGCGCAGCCCGTTCTCCGGCACCGCGTTGCGCAGCAGGTAGTCGATGAGGAACACCGTGAGGATGTTCCGCATCCCGTAGAAGCTGAAGCGCTCACACGCTTCGTTACCGATGATGAACGGTATCTGCGCCGGGAACTTGTTGCTCTGCGCGGCGGCGGGACTCTCAGCCATGAGTCGGGGTGCTCCCTGGTGGAGAAAGGTGGGGGCGCCTGGAAGGCAAGGAGCGTCACCCTACCGGACACGCCGTCCGGACTCCACCGTGGGCCAGGCAGGAGGCGCCCTCCCCACCGCTCGGCGCCCCTCCTTTGCCCAGAGCGAAGCGTGGGCTCCGCGAACCGCGCCACCTCACCGCCGCCGTGCCCGCGCGACCCTTCGCATCACGAGCCCACGCGCCACCGCCGACGCGCCTCGTCATTTTCGATGACGGTGCGTCTCGAACGCTGCACCTTAAGCCGGGTGCACGTGTTTGACAGGAATTGGACGTGCTCTATCATATGAGTTGCGGTTGTTCGCTGCATTCGCAACTCACACCCCACCTGTGAAGTCTTCCTCCAAGGTGGACGGGGGGCTGGGGGTGAATGAAGGCACCCCCGCCCCCCGCTCCATGTTTGTTTCGGAGTGGTGTGAGTGGTCAGAGCGCTGCGCCGGTGGCCGCGGAGGCCGGTCCGTCCACGCGCAGGCCGACGCGAGCGCGCCGCGCCTTGCCCAGCACGTGGGCCAGGTAGCGCCCGGTGTGGCTGCCCTTCGCCTTGGCGACCTGTTCGGGCGTGCCCACGGCGAGCACCTGTCCGCCGCCCGCGCCGCCCTCGGGGCCCATGTCGATGAGCCAGTCGGCGCTCTTGATGACGTCCAGGTTGTGCTCGATGACGAGCACGCTGTTGCCGGCGGCGACCAGGCGGTTGAGCACGGACAACAGCTTGCGGATGTCCTCGAAGTGCAGGCCCGTGGTGGGCTCGTCGAGGATGTAGAGCGTGCGGCCGGTGGCCACGCGCGCCAGCTCGCGCGCCAGCTTGATGCGCTGGGCCTCGCCGCCGGACAGCGTGGGCGACGGCTGTCCCAGGCGGATGTAGCCCAGGCCCACGTCGCCCAGCGTCTGGAGCACGCGCATGATGTCCTTGTGCGCGCCGAAGTGCTCCATCGCCTCGCGCACGCTCATGTCGAGCGTCTCCGCGATGTTCTTGCCCTTGTAGCGCACGCGCAGCGTCGCCTCGTTGAAGCGCTTGCCGCCGCACACCTCGCAGGGCACGTACACGTCCGCCAGGAAGTGCATCTCCACCAGCTTGACGCCGTCACCCTCGCACGCCTCGCACCGGCCGCCCTTGATGTTGAAGCTGAAGCGGCCTGGCCCGTAGCCGAACGCGCGCGCCTCCGGCGTCAGCGCGAACACCTCGCGGATGGCGTCGAACACCTTGGTGTACGTGGCCGGGTTGCTGCGCGGCGTGCGGCCGATGGGGCGCTGGTCGATGTCGATGACCTTGTCCAGGTGCTCCACTCCCAGCACGGCCTTGTGCTTCCCCGGCGCCTCGCGGCTGTCGTACAGGTGCCGCGCCAGCGCGGGGTAGAGGATTTCGTTGACGAGCGTGGACTTGCCCGCGCCGGACACGCCGGTGACGGCGGTGAAGATGCCCAGCGGCACCACCACGTCCACGTCGCGCAGGTTGTTCTCCTTCGCCCCCTGGATGACGATTTGATGCTTGGGGTTGGGGGCGCGGCGCGACTCGGGGACCTCTATCTCCAGCCGCCCGGACAGGTACCCGCCCGTGACGCTGTTCTCGTCCGCCATCACCTGCCCGGGCGTGCCCTGGGACACCACCTGGCCCCCTAGCTCCCCGGCGCCCGGCCCGAAGTCCACCAGCCAGTCCGCCTCCTCCATCGTCTCCTCGTCGTGCTCCACGACGATGACGGAGTTGCCCAAATCCCTCAGGCGCTTGAGCGTCGTCAGCAGCTTGCCGTTGTCGCGCTGGTGCAGGCCGATGGAGGGCTCGTCGAGGATGTAGATGACGCCCGTCAGCTCGCTGCCCATCTGCGACGCCAGCCGGATGCGCTGGCTCTCTCCGCCGGAGAGCGTGGACGCGGTGCGGTCCAGCATCAGGTAGCCCAGGCCCACGTCCACCAGGAACGACAGCCGGCTGCGGATCTCCTTCAGGAGCTCCGTGGCGATCTTCCGCTCGTGTTCCGTCAGTCCCATGGCGCCCAGGAACGCCAGCGCGTCGGAGATGGTCATCCGGTTCAGCTCGACGATGGTGTTCCCGTGGACCTTCACCGCCCGGCTCTCCGGCCTCAGGCGCTCGCCCTTGCACGAGGGGCAGGGCTTGTCGCTGAAGTACTTCTGCAGCTCGGCCCGGCGCGCCTCGGAGGTGGTCGTCTTGAAGTTGCGCATCGTGCGCTCGACCAGGCCCTCCCACTCCATCTTGTACTTGCCGTTGTCGCCCCACTCGACGGTGAAGCTCTTGCCCTTGGCGCCGTACATCAGCGTGTCGCGCTCGCGCTTGGTCAGCTTCCCGTAGGGCACGTCGAGGTCGATCTTGAACGCCTTCGACAGGCTCTCCACGAAGTCGGCCGTCCAGCCCTCGCCGCGGTTCATCCCGCTGGCCCACGGCTCGATGGCGCCGTCGCGGATGCTGCGCGACGGGTCCGGGACGAGCAGGTCCGGGTCCATCTCCGGCCGGGTGCCCAGGCCGTTGCAGTCCGTGCACATGCCCAGCGGGTTGTTGAAGGAGAACGACGCGGGCGTCAGGTCGCCGAAGGACAGGCCGCACGCGGGGCACGCGTTCAGTTCGCTCATCACCCGGTCGGCGGACTGCGCGCCCGTCTCGTCGGTGATGATGAGCGTGCCCTTGCCCTCGCGCAGCGCCGTCTCCACGGAGTCCGTCAGGCGCGTGCGCACGTCCGCCTTGAGCACCAGCCGGTCGATGACCAGCTCGATGTCGTGCTTGGACTTCTTGTCCAGTTCGACGCGCTCCTCCAGGCTCTTGAGCTTCCCGTCGATGCGCGCGCGGGAGAAGCCGCGCTTCTGCGCCTCCGCCAGCAGGTCCTTGTGCTCGCCCTTGCGATTGGTGACCAGCGGCGCCAGCACCTGCACCTTGGAGCCGCCGGGCATCTTCAGGATTTCGTCGACGATCTGCTGCGCGCTCTGCTTGCCCACCTTGCGTCCGCAGCTGGGGCAGTGCTGCACGCCGATGGAGGCGTAGAGCACGCGCAGGTAGTCGTGCACCTCCGTGACGGTGCCCACCGTCGAGCGCGGGTTGTTGCTCGCCGCCTTCTGCTCGATGGAGATGGTGGGCGACAGGCCCCGGATGGTGTCGTACTTGGGCTTCTCCATCTGCCCGAGGAACTGCCGGGCATAGGCGGAGAGGCTCTCCACGTAGCGGCGCTGGCCCTCGGCGTAGAGCGTGTCGAAGGCGAGCGAGCTCTTCCCGGACCCGGAGACGCCCGTGAAGACCACGAGCTTCTTCTTCGGGATGTCCAGGGAGACGTTCTTGAGGTTGTGCTCCTTGGCGCCTCGGAGGGAAATGACGTCGGGCTCGGACATGATGGGCGGGCGATCTACCACTGAATGGGTGTTCCGGTAGTGGAAAAACCTGGAACGGTGGATGGATGGGGGTCAACGTCCCGCGTCACGCCATTCATCCCACATGCGCCGGGTCTCCGGGCGGCGGGGGGGCCGGTCCGCCGCCGGAGCATTCCGGGCGATTCCGCTATAGGGTCGCCCGTCCCATGACACACCGGTGGGTGCTCCCCGAGCGGTATCGCGGTACGCCGTTGTTGGTCTTCTCCAGCCTCGCCTTCGCGGTGATGGCGCTGTGCGCGCGCCTGCTGTCCGGCCGCCTGTCCCCGGGGCAGGTGGCGGTGGGGCGCTTCGCGGTGGGGCTCGTGTTCCTCGCCTGCTACTTCCCGCTGCTCGGCCGCCGGCCGCGCTTCGGCCGGGTGCCGCTGTGGGCGATGCGCGGCGTCTTCGGGGGCTCGGCCGTCTATCTGTACTTCATCGCCATCGACCGGATGACGGTGGGGCCGGCCGTGCTGCTCAACGCCTGCTGGCCCATCTACGCGGCCATCATCGGCTGGCTCTTCCTGCGCGAGCGGGTGACCGGGACGTTGTTCGCCGGCCTGGTGTTCACCACGTTCGGGGCGGGCCTGGTGATGTGGAGCACGATGGGGGACGGCGCGTCCCTGTCGATGGGCCTGGGCGCGTGGGCGGGCATGGCCTCGGCGGTGCTCGGCGGCGCGGCGGTGGTGGTCATCCGCGCGCTTCGCCACGAGACGGACGCGGCCACGGTGTTCCTCTCCTTCTGTCTCTTCGGCCTGTTGTTCAGCCTCCCGTTCGCGCTCCAGGACTGGAGGCCGCTCGGCTGGGATGTCTTGCTTCCCCTCCTGGGTGTGGGCGTGTCCTCGGTGGTAGGACAGATGACCTTCACGTATGCGTTCGGTTACGTCACCGCGGTGGCCGGCGGCGTGGCCACCCAGCTGACGCCGGTCTTCTCGTGGGTGATGGGCGCGCTGTTGTTGGGCGAGGTCGTGTCCCCGCTGGCGGTGACGGGGGCCCTGGTGTGCATCTCGGGTGTCCTCTGGGGGACGGGCGTGGTGGCGCGGCTGCGTGTGCCCGTGGCGCCCCCCGCCGCATGAGTCCGGGGACTGTTCACACGTCCCGCGCATTTCGCCCGACTGTCCACCAGAGGTCCTGAAGGAATTCCAGTCTCCACCCGGGGGTGGGAAATGCCTTTCCCATCCTGGGGAACGCCGTTTCCCTGCCTCGCCCAAGGCTTGCCACGTCGGGCGTTGGACGTCCTTCCCCTCTTCGGTCCAGGCACTCGGGTTGCAAAGCGGCCCCTCCGCCGGATTCGCGGGTGCGAGGCTGCCTGGGGTCCGGGTCCGGGAGTGCGGGGAGGACCGTATGCGAAGTGCTCTGTGGGTGGCGTGGGTGGCGGTGGCGCTGGTGGTGGGGGTGGGCTGCGAGCGGCCCGCGTCCCAGAAGGCGAAGAGCGCCTTCGTCGTGCGCCCGGAGACCCTCGATTTCGGCCCCGCGGCGCTCGGGCGCACCAAGGTCCTCAAGCTGAAGGTCTCCAATGGAGGCCGCGCCTCGTACCGCGTCGAGGGGGCCCTCTCCACCATTCCCAACGTGACGGTGCCGCCCTTCGAGCCCTTCTCGCTGAGCGCCGGCGCGGAGCGTGAAATCGAGGTGCGCTTCACGCCGGACGTGGAGGGCGCGGTGCAGGGCGCGCTCGAGCTGCTCACCGACTCGGAGTCGAAGGGCTCGGTGCCGGTGTCGGGCCTGGGGGTGACGGCCTTCCTGGAGGTCCCGGAGGAGGAGCTGGACTTCGGCAACGTGGCCATGGGCCTGGTGGAGATGCGGGAGGTGACGGTGCGCAACACGTCGGCGGTGGAGACGCCGCTGGGGTTGTCGGTGCAGGGGGCGGACGCGGACCAGTTCACCGCGAAGCACGGCGACAGCGACGTGCTGGCGCCGGGCGAGCAGCGCACGGTGGCGGTGGCGTTCGCGCCGCGCCGGCTGGGCCTGGCGGCGGCGGAGCTGCGCGTGGTGGTGTGCGACGGCTGCGAGCCCGCGGTGGTGCCGCTCAAGGGCATGGGCATCGCGTCGAAGCTGGAGGTGACGCCGCTGCGGCTGGACTTCGGCCGCGTGGCGCTGGGCGCCAGTTCGGAGCAGTCCATCACCGTGCGCAACCAGGGCACCACGCCGCTGAGGTGGAGCGGCGTGGAGCTGCAGGACAACCCGGGGGGCGTCTACCGCGTCGTGAGCGCGCCCGTGCTCGGCGGCGGGACGCTGGCGCCGGGCGCGGTGGTGGAGGTTCGCGTGGCCTTCACGCCGGTGGTGCTGGGCCGCGCGGGCGAGGGGCGGATGGAGCTGGGCGTGCGGGAGCAGGGCTCCAGCGCGCCGGGGCCCAAGGTGTCACTCATGGGCGAGGGGGGCACCTCGTGCGTGGCGGTGCTGCCCCGCAAGCTGGACTTCGGCGTGGTGGCGGAGGGCATGACGGCCACGCGGGACGTGGAGGTGGTCAACCGCTGCCGCGACAGCGTGCTGGTCAACAACCTCCAGCTCACCACGGCGACGGGTGGCTACTTCACCCTGGCCCAGGCGCCGGCGAGCATCACCGTGCCCTCCGGCCAGTCGTCCTTCGTGGGCGTCACCTTCAGCCCGCGCGCGGGCGTGACGGGCCCGAGCGAGGGCCAGCTCGCGGTGACGGTGCGCGCCGGGGGCGCCACCTCCACGGAGTCCGTGGCGTTGAAGGGCGAGGGCCGGGCGTTCCGCCTCTGCGAGTACCAGCTCCCGTCGGAGCTGCGCTTCGGCAAGGTGCCGGTGGGGGCGGAGGTGTCGCTGGGCGTCACCCTGCGCAACACCGGGGCGGAGGCGTGCTACCTGGCCTCGATGCGGGTGGCGGCGGGGTCGGACTCCGCCTTCTCGGCGAAGGCGCGGGAGAACGGCGTGCTGCTGCCGGGGCAGAAGGCGACGCTGGTGGTGCGCTTCAAGCCGGAGGAGGAGGGCGCCTTCTCGGGGCTCGCGGAGGCGTGGGTGAACCACCCCTCGCTGGGCCACCCGCTGGTGGCGCTCGTGGGCGAGGGCGTCAAGGGCTGCTTCGCGGTGCAGCCCACGACGGTGGACTTCGGCGTGACCAAGCTGGGGTGCGGGCCTCGCGCGCGGGAGCTGGTGGCGGTCAACGAGTGCATCGGGCCCCAGAAGGTGTCGGGGCTGGTGCTCGAGCAGGCCGGGGGGGAGTTCGACGTGGGGCCCGCGGGCGCGTTCCCCCGGGAGATTCCCCCGCAGGGGCGGGTGCGGCTGACGGCGTCGTACACGCCGGTGGACGACGGGGACGACACCGCCGCGGTCCGCTTCCGCCTGGACGACGGCTCCGAGTACACGGCGGGCCTGGTGGGGCGGGGCGCGTCCAAGGCGGAGCAGACCGACCGCTTCCTCCAGGAGTCGCAGGCGAAGGTGGACGTGCTCTTCGTGGTCGACAACTCCGGGTCGATGATGGAGGAGCAGCAGAGCCTGGGGCAGAACTTCTCCGCGTTCCTGAGCGCGGCCAACGCGGCGGCGGTGGACTACCGCATCGGCGTCACCACGACGGGCCTGGACCCCTCGCCGGGCGGGTGGTCCGAGTGTCCGGGCGGGGCCCAGGGCGGTGAGAACGGGCGGCTGTTCCCGGTGGACGGCTCGCGGCCGCGCGTCATCACCCCCAACACCCCGGACGCGGCCACCGTCTTCGCGAGCAACACGCGGGTGGGCGTGTGTCACTGGAACGAGCAGGGCCTGGACGCGGCCCACCGCGCGCTGTCGGACCCGCTCATCTACGGCGAGGACGACCCCCGCACGGCGCAGTCGAACGACGGCAACGGCGGCTTCCTGCGTCCGGAGGCGAAGCTCGCCATCATCTTCCTGTCGGACGAGGAGGACTTCAGCTCGCAGCCGGTGTCCTTCTACGAGACGTACTTCCTGGCGTTGAAGGGCAACGACAAGTCCAAGCTCAGCGTCAACGCCATCGTCGGCCCCATGGACCTGTCCACCTGCCCCACGTCCAGCAGCTCCGGCAGCCGCTACATGCAGCTGGCGAGCGCCACGGGCGGCGTGGTGGAGAGCATCTGCACCCCCAACTGGGCCTCGTCGCTGGAGAAGCTCTCCAACAGCGCCTTCGGCCCCAACCGCAACTTCCCGCTGTCCGAGGTCCCCGCGGACGCCACCCGCATCACCGTCCAGGTGGACGGGGCGCCCGTGACGGCCGGCTGGCGCTACGACGCGCGCACCAACACCGTCGTCTTCGACCGCGAGGCGGCCCCGGCGCCGGGCTCGCTGGTCGAAATCACGTATCCGCTCGGGTGCAACTGAGGCGGCGGAGGCCGGATTCTCGCCCGCAGCGGCGTCCGCGAATCTGTGGCCTTTCCATCAGCGACCATCCCTCCGGGGGGAGAGATGGCTCGACAGGACGCAGGGGGCGGAGCACCCTGTGGGCACGATGCCGGAACCCCTGCTGGTCGCAGCCCTGGGTGACATCCACGGTCGCTTCCATCGCGTGGAGGCGTGGCTGGATGCGCTGGAGCAGGCGCGCCGGCGCCGGGTCTCCCTGGTGCTGGCGGTGGGGGACGTGGAGGCCTTCCGCCGGGCGGACGACCACCGGCGCAAGGCCGCCAAGCGGGCGATGCCGGCGGAGTTCGCCGAGTACGCGGACGGCGTGCGCCGGGTGAAGCGCCCGCTGTATTTCATCGGCGGCAACAACGAGGACTTCGACGCGCTGCACGACCTCCAGGACGGAGGCGAGCTGGCGCCGGGCGTGACGTACCTGGGGCGCTCCGGCCTGCGGGAGCTGGGCGGCCTGCGCATCGCCTTCCTGTCGGGCATCCACGCGCCGCGCTTCATCGACCAGCCGCTGAAGCGACCGGCCACGCAGGACACGTTGAAGCAGGCGGGCTACTTCCGCGCCGCGGAGGTGGAGCGGGTGATGTCGGCGCGGGACGTGGACGTGATGCTCGTCCACGAATGGCCGCGCGGCATCGTCCAGCGGGCCCGCGAGCTGAACCCCGCGCCGCCCCGGCCCCTGCCGTCGTACTGGATTGGCAACCCGGTGACGCGGCGGCTGGTGGACACGGTGCAGCCGAAGTGGCTGCTGTGCGGCCACTCGCACAAGGCCTTCGCGGTGGTGCTGGACGAGCCCGGACGGGTCCCCACGCGCATCGCCTGCCTGGACCAGGCCACGCGCCCCGAGGAGTCCGTCTTCTGGATGGAGTTCGAGGGGCGCGAGGCCCTCCGCGTGGGCTGGGGCACGTCGGGCGAGGTGGCGTGGGTGCCGGGGCAGCGGTGGGACATGGGCGCGCTGCCCGCCCTCGCGCTCGGCCGCGACGAGAACGGGGACGGCGCGAACGCGAGGCTGTCGCCCAACGTCTAGAACGTGCCGGAGAAGCCCGCCATGCGCGCGCTCACCATGGGCGTGGCCCGCACGCCGGATGAGGACGGCCGCGAGGCCGAGGCGGGAGCGCCGCCGTCCGTCCGGCCGTGGAGGAGCAGCGGCACCGCCACGCCGAACGCCGCGCCCAGCACCGCGCCGGTGGCCACGTCCGTGAGGTAGTGCTTGTCCGCGCCCATGCGCAGCAGCCCCACGCTGGTGGCCACCGGCAGGCCCACGGCCCAGATCCACGCCTGGTGGTCATAGCCTCGCAGCGCGGCCACCGTCCCCGCCGACACCACCAGCGAGAAGGCGAGGCTGGTGTGTCCGCTGTAGAACGAGAGGTTGTTGTCGCTGGGCTGCTCCGTGAGGCCCTTCTGGTCCTCCGGGAGGACGTGGACGAAGGGGCGCTCGCGGCCCGCGATGAACTTCACCGTCTGGTTCGCGAGCGTCGCCAGCAGCGCGCTCTCCAGGATGATGGCGGTGTCCTGGGCGAAGTAGCGGTGCGGGCTGTCGGACGCGCGGCCCACCGCCAGCTGCATGCCGATGACCCCGGCGGGCAGCACGCCGAAGCCGATGATGTTGCTCCACGTGCCGGCGCGCTCGCGCGAGGACTCCGTCGAACCCGCGAGCCCCCGGCCCCAGCGGTCCAGTCTGTTGAGCCGGTCCGTCCCGTCCGGCGCCCGGTCGCACCAGCGGCAGTGCGCCGGAGCCAGGTCGCCCTTGAACAGGGCTTCGCTGGAAATCCAGAGGACGGCCGCGGAGCCGGAGATGATGCTGTCGCGCGTCCAGTCGAAGCGCAGTTCGTGTACGCGCGGCGCGTCCGCGGGCTGCTGGGCCAGGGCGCGGGGCAGGGGGAGCCACAGCCACGCCACCATCGTTACGAGAAAGAGAGAAGGGCGCACGAACGGCAGCATAGAGGGCGCGGTCGGCCGTGTTCCACTGGGTGGGGCGTCTGCCGCTGCGCGTCGCCACGCATCGCTGGAATGTGGAGGGGGGCTCGACTACAAGCAGCCGTCTCCCTCTCGCACCCGAGGCATCAACTTGAGTGAGCACCCCGTCGACCTGACGGCCGAGTCCTTCGAGCAGACGACTGGCGGGCCCGGACTGGTCCTGGTGGATTTCTGGGCGGAGTGGTGCGGGCCCTGCCGCGCCTTCGCTCCCACCTACGCGGCCACCGCCGCGAAGCACCCCGACGTCGTCTTCGGCAAGGTCGATACCGAAGCGCACGAGGCGCTGTCGGGCCGCTTCGACATCCAGTCGATTCCGACCCTCATGGCCTTCAAGGACGGCGTGGTCGTGCACCGCTCCAGCGGCGCCATGCCGGCCGCGCGGCTCGACGCGCTGGTGGCGTCGCTGAAGGCGTTGGATGTCGCGTCGGCGAAGCGCGCGGAGGAGAACAAGAAGCTCACGGAGCAGGGCATCGCCCCGCCGGGTGTCCACCCGGACGCGGTCTGGGATGACGGGGACAGCGAGTGGGTGCATGGCCCCAAGGACGCCAAGGGGCGCAACCACGGGCCCTACCAGTTCTGGCGCGCGGACGGCACGCTCTGCAACGAGTGCGTCTTCAAGAACGGCAAGCCGCACGGCCCCTTCAAGCGCTTCCACGAGAACGGCGAGGTCTCCCAGGACGGCGAGTTCGTGAATGGTGAGCTGCACGGCCCCCGGACCTGGTACGCGACGGACTCCGTCACCACGGAGCGGATGCACGAGAACGGCGTCTCCGAGAAGGTCCGCAAGACGGTCATGGTCTATGACCATGGGCGCGTGGTGGGCGTGAAGCACTACGACGCGAAGGGCCAGCGGCTGGTCCCGTCCACGGGCGAGCCGTATCCGGAGCGCCCTACGAGCGTGCCCGAGCAGGCGGAGCTGCGCGAGGACCTGGGGCAGTGGTCGCTCGTCCAGTTGAACAAGGACGGCGAGCGGCACGGCGTTGCGCGGTTCTGGACGCAGGAGGGCGAGCTGCTGTGGGAGGGCGAGTTCGTCGAGGGCTCGCGCAAGGGCTTCTACCGCTCGCTGGCGAGGGACGAGTACCAGGACCCGCGCGTCGTCTACGACGAGGGCGAGTACGACGGTGACCTGGCCTGTGGCGCGTGGAAGCTGCTCGACGCGGACCGGAAGGTCGTGTTGACGCGCGACCTGGGCGTGGCGCAGGACGAGGAGACGATGACGGCCTCGGGCGTCTTCTCGAACCGTCCCCTGGCGGAGGAGGCGTGGCGGGAGCTGGCCGAGCGGTGCCTCGCGGAGCGCAACCACATGGTGGCGGTGCTCGCGACGGCGCGCGCGGTGGCTCAGGACGCGGACGTGACGCCCTTGAAGGAGCTCCTGGCGCGGCTGACGCTGCCGCGCACCCCGGAGAACGCCCAGGGCACGGCGGGGGATGTGCTGGAGAACGCGGGACAGTACTGGGCCCCCATGGCGGAGACGATACTCCGGGGTGGTGACGCGGCGATGCTGCTGCGGGGCTACGCGGTGCTGATGGACCAGCACGACCGTCCCCGCGCGGCGTTGGACTTCATCCACGCGGCGATGCTGCTGGCCCCCGAGCGCACGGCGTACCTGTTCACGCGCGGCCTCATCCTGCTCAACATGGGGCTGGACGAGCACGCGCTGGTGGACGCGGACGGCCTGGCGAAGGCGGAGCCCGACACGGCCGACTTCCTGCGCACGTACACGCGCAGCCTGTTCCCGCGCTTCGACTTCTGGCCGGCGAAGGTGACGCCGCACTCGACTTACGACGGCCTGCCGGAGAAGCCCGCGCAGTCGCTCGAGGCCATCCAGCGCGTGGTCCGGAAGTACGCGACGCGGCTCCAGTCGGTGCGCACGGAGCTCCAGCGGCGCTTCAAGCCGGGCGCGAACATCCCCTGGATGCCGCCGGACCTGTCGGCCCTGCTCCCGGAGGGACCGGAGGACCTCGTCGAGGACGAGGTGGAGCTCGGCGACGAGACCATCGGCTACGACGAGACGCTGTCCCCCAGGCGCCTGGGGCTGCCCGACCTCGCGAGGACCGCGCGCGCGGACTGGGCCGCGCTGACGTGGCTGCTGTGGGCGGTGGGGGAGACGAAGGTCGCGATGCCGAAGAAGCTCGCGCCGCCGTCGAACTTCGGCCATGCGGCGGGCATGTCCAGCCAGCGCCTGTGGCGGGCGAGGGACCGCCGCGTGATGAACGGACGGGGCGCGAAGGCCTCCGGCGCGGCGGGCTTCGAGTTCGAGGGCGTGGACATCGACGCGCTCTCTCCGAACCTGGTGGGCATCGTCGAGCAGCAATATGCCGAGATGCAGGCGATGTTCTATTGGCTCGTGGACACCGACAACGTGTCGCCGTGGCAGAGCAACCTGAGGGGGAGCTGAACCATGAACCGCACGCCTCGTAAGGTCGAAGTCGCGGACCCGCTCTGGCATGCGCTGGAGACCATGAGCCGTGAGATGGGCGTGGACCGGGATGTCCTGGTCAACCAGGCCATCTTCGCGCTCGCGCGTCAGTTCGGGTTCATCCAACCCACGCAGGTGAGCCTCTCGGAGATGGCGGCGCCGGGGACGGCCGTCACGGCCTCTCCCGCGGTGGCGGCTCCTCGGGTCGTCGCGACCGCGGCGGCCACGGCGCCTCCGGTGGTGAACGCTCCTCCCGTCGTCGCGACGATAGCGGCCGCGTCCTCGTTGGTGAGCGCGGTTGGTGCACCGGCGGTGGCGCGTGCTCCCGCAATCGAGACGGCTGCTGCTGGCGCGACCGCGGAGTCGATTCGCGCGCTCGTCGCCGAGGTGGACGGCAAGGTGGCTCCCGCCTCCTCGCAGGAGACCGCGCCCGAAGTGAAGGACGAGGGCTCCTCCGAGGCCGCCGCGAGCGTGGAGGCCGAGCCCACCACCCAGGAGTCCCAGGTCGACGAGGCGGCGCTCCGCGAGGCCGTATCCGCGCGCATCCTCGCCCTCGTCGCGGATGTCGACCGGCTGGTCGAACCCGTCGACGAGGAGCAGGAGGACGACGATTCCGACGACGACGCGGATGCGGAGGACTCCGACGACGAGGATTCCGACGATGCCGACTCGGATGACGATTCCGATGACGCGGACTCGGACGAGGATTCGGACGATGCCGACTCGGATGGCGATTCCGATGACGCGGACTCGGACGACGATTCGGACGATGTCGACTCGGATGACGATTCCGATGATGCGGACTCGGACGGCGATTCCGATGACGCGAAGTCGGGCGACGCATCCGATGCCAAGGACTCGGATGACGACGCCGACGACGCGGATTCGGACGCGGAGTCGGATTCCGACGACGCGAAGTCGGGCGACGAGCCCGTTGACGAGGACACGTCGGGCGATGACTCCGGCGAAGAGGAGTCTGACGGCGAAGCCGATGGGGGCTCCGACGGCGATGCGGATGAGGATTCGGGCTCCCGTCGCTCCGCGGTGGCGAAGTCGTCCAGTCGGGATGGCGCGGGAGCCCACGATTCGGAGTTGGATGACGACGAGCCCGATACCCTGGACAACATCCGGCTCGATTCGCTCGATGGAGTGGGCGCGAAGAAGGGGGGCGTCCCGGAGGGCGCGGAGTCCACGCCCGCGTCCTCGGTGGAGGCGCGCTCGGCAGTCGGGGACGAGGACGCTTCCGATGTCGTGACGCAGGCGAAGGACGACAAGCAGTCAGGGGCCCGGCCGGACCGGACCATCATCGTCCCCGTGCCTCCCGAGCTGACGGTCCACGTCAAGCTCGACGAGGGCGAGCCTGTCCTCGTGAACCGCGAGCGCTTCGTCATCGGTCGAGGTCCGAACTGCGACCTGATGGTGAAGTCCGCGCGCGTGTCGCGCGAACACGCCGCGGTGCTTCGCGAGGGCGAGGACCTCTTCATCGAGGACCTGCGCTCCTCGAATGGCACGTGGTTCGCGGACAACCGCATCACGCGCCAGAAGGTGTCGGACGGTGACGAATTCCTCCTCGGAGGCATCCGCATCACCTTCACGATTCGCTGAGTCCACGGGTGACGGCTTCCGCGCCTCGGGGCCCCTGGTCGCGAGGGAAGGACGCCGTCACTTCCGCGCCGCCAGGATCGTCACCCAGAAGGACTCGGGGACGGGGGCCTCGGTGCCGCGCAGGAGCCTCTCCCTCAAGCGAGCCTCGGTGACCCAGATGGTGCCGTCACGGGACACCGTGAGATTGACGGGCGACTCGAGGTTCCGCGCGAGCACCTCCAGGCGGCGGGGGCCCTCCTGCTCTCCCAGGACGTCGACGGCAACGAGTCGACCGTTGCCCGACTGGATGGCGCCCTCGACGAGGAGGAGGCGCCCGTCGGGAGCGAAGTGCATTCCATCCGGGTTCTCCAGGCGACGCGGAAGCGCGACCTCGGAGACTTGGGGCGCGGTCGCTTTCCCTCCGGGGCGCACCACGAAGAGTCGCCCGGTGCCGAAGGTGTTGATGACCAGCGTGCGTCCGTCCGCGGCGAGGGCGATGCCCGCCGGTCCCACGCTCGCCATTCCCGGGCCGCGTCGTCCTTGGAGGCGCGCATCGGTCACCCAGCTCTCGAATCGTTCGGCTCCAGGGCGCAGGTACAGCACTGCCGCGCGGGTGCTGTCGGTGAGGTAGACCCCGCCATCCGGCGCGAGTGAGAGGTCGTTGCCCAGCACGCCCTCGGGCAGCGGGACGACCTTGCGAAGCTCGCCGGTGTGCCCATCCATCGCGAAGACGCGGGAGGTCCTCTTCCCCACGGACCCTCCGGGACGCAGCAACCCCATGGCATCCGGCGAGGTTCCCCAGAGGAGTCCCCGAGGGGCATCCCAGCGGAGGCTCGTCACGGAGAACACCTGCTCCGAGCCCGGGAACAGGAGCGTCCACTCCGAGGCCCCCGCGGCCCGGCGCAGGATGCTCCCGTTCGCGACGGAGCCGACGAACAGCGTTCCGTCCTCGGTGACGGCGATGCCATTGGGGAACAGGAATCCAGTGGGCAGCGCGAGGCGCTCTGTCGACCGGGTCGAAGGAGGGAGGGCTCCGGCGGTGGACGCGAGCAGCGCCGCGGTCAGGGTGGCGATGAATTGGGAGCGCATGGGGGGTGGGTCCAGGGCCACGGCGGAGTCAGCGGTTCGGTATGAGCCGCGGGGCCGGGCACTCGTCGAATAGCGCGCGCGCGGCGGCACATCATCGGGGTGGGGCGCACTAGACTCGTGCGGGAACCGCAATAATCGGAGGGTGGAGCGTGGCGCGTCTGGAGATGCGGGACCGGCTCGAGGACATGCTCTGTTTCTCGGTCGTGGCCAGGACGTTGAGCTTCGCGGTCGCCGCGCGAGAGCTGGGCACGAGCGCCTCGACGTTGAGTCGGCGCATCGCGCGGCTGGAACAGGTGCTGGGGACCGCGTTGCTGAGGCGCACGACACGCCGTGTCGCGCTCACGGAGGCGGGCGGGGTGTACCTGGAGCGCTGCGCCGACGTGCTCCACCGCGTCGAGGAGGCCGACGCGCTCGTGTCCGGCCTGGGCGGAGAGCCGAAGGGCCGTCTTCGCGTCGCGCTGCCCAACCTCTTCGGCCAGCTCCACGTCGCGCCCCACGTCCCGGAGTTCCTGCGGCGCCATCCGCGCATCGACCTGGAGCTCTCGTTCACGGACCGCTATGTCGACCTGGTGCGCGAGGGTTTCGACGTCGCGGTGCGCATCGGCTCGCTCCCGGACTCGAGCCTCGTGGTCCGGCGTCTGGCCACGGTCCGGCGCATCCTGGTGGCCTCGCCGCGCTATCTGCAGGGCCGCCGCGCGCCCACGAAGCCGGCGGACCTGGGCCCGCACCCGAGCCTGCACTTCAGCCACTTCACGGACGGAGAGGTGTGGACGCTCTGCAATGGCGAGGCTCGCGAGTCGGTGCGCGTGCGACCGGTGCTCCGGTCCGACAACGCGGAGGCGTTGCGCCTGGCCGCGGTGGAGGGGAGTGGCGTCGCCGCGCTGGCGACGTTCCTGGTGGGCGCGGACCTGGAGGCGGGGCGGCTGGTGCGGGTGCTGGCGGAGTGGGCACTTCCGGAGGTCGGCGTCTTCGCGGTCCATCCGCCCGGGCGGTGGATTCCCTCGAAGACGAGGGCCTTCGTGGGCCTCGCGGCGAAGTGGCTGGCCGGGGAGCCCTGGGAGCCGAAGCGGGTTCGCGCGAGATAGGACTGTCCCGGCCCCGGGGGCTCGTTATCGTCACGGCCCTCCGCGTCACCCGCGGCTGCGCCGCCGTTCATCCTGGATACCCAGACCCCATGGACCTCGTCCCCGCTTCCGAGTCCTCGTTCCTGTCGCTCTCCGCGCTGTTCGCCCGCTCCTTCGAGGGCTACTTCGTCAACGTCCCGGACGCGCCACACCTGTTCGATGCGCGGGTGCGGAGCGAGCACATCTCGCTCACGGAGAGCCGGGTTGCGCGCATCGATGGGGAGCCGGTGGGGTTGGTGTTGATGGCGCGCCGGGGGCGGGTGAGCCGCGTCGCGGGCATGGGCATCATCCCGTCGAAGCGGGGCCAGGGGCTGGGCGCGGCGATGCTCCAGCCCTTGCTGGAGGAGGCCCGCGCGCGTGGGGACAGCCAGATGGTGCTGGAGGTCATCGAGCAGAACGCTCCAGCGGTGAAGCTCTACGAGCGTCTGGGGTTCCGCCGCGTCCGGCGTCTCGTGGGGTTCGTGGGGACGCCGACCCCCGAGGACGGCGCGCTGGAAGAGGTACCCGTGTCGGCCTGCGTGGGGTTGCTCCCGGAGGGACTCCCGTGGCAGCTCGCTCCGGCCACCATCGCGGGGTTGGCGCTCCCGGCGCGGGCCTTCCGCCTGGGGCCCGCGGTGGCGGTGGTGGCGGACGTGGCCGCGCCGACGCTCGGGATTCGCTCCATCGCCGTGGAGCCGCAAGCGCGAGGACGCGGGGCGGGACGTCGGCTCCTGCGGGCCCTGGCCGCGGCGTTTCCTGGCAAGGCCCTCGCCGTGAGCGCCGTCGTCCCAGAGGGCCTCTGTGACCGCTTCTTCCTGGGGGCGGGTTTCGCGCACCCCGCGCTGTCCCAGCTCGAGATGGTGGCGGAGCTCGCCTCCGCCCGCGCGGCATGAGAGGCATTCCCCGGGGGGGGGGGCGCTGAATTCGAGACAAGCGTGTCAGAAGTTGGAGCAGCGGACGTCGGGGGGGCTCGGTGTGCGCTGAAAATGGGCGAGGAGCCCTCGTGGCGGCGGCACGCATCCGGATAGGCTGACATTGAATGTTCATTCGAGACCCGGCGGACGTCCTGCGGCGGATTCCCGAGCTGCGCGTGTTGTGCGAGGACGCGCGCGTACGTCGCGCGGTGGAGCGGGGGGACCCGTTCAAGCTCTACCGGACGCTGAAGTGGGCCCGTTGGCTGGGGCGCTTGCGCTCGCATCGCGAGGTGCTCGACACCCTGTTGAGTCGGCGGCGACTCTTCGCGCGCCCCTTGAAGGGGTCGTCGCTGTACCTGGGGACCCTCAATGGCTTCGGCGCCGCGCTGCTGGGGGATGCGGAGCCGGACCCGGTCGATGGGACGGTCATCGCCACGCATTCCGTCGTCGCCTTGTTCCTGCTCCCGCTGCTGCCCCTGGGGGCGTATGTCGTCCGGAGGCACAACGAGTCCGGGGGGGGCGGTGGCTGGACCATCTTCGCTCGCGTTCCCCTGGGCACGGTGTCGTGGCTGTGGAGCCGGCTGGTGGCCTTCGCCGTCATCGCGCTGGTGGTGGGCGGCGCGGGGCAGGCGTTCCATGCGTCTCGCTATCGTGAGGTGCATGTCGGCAACGCCTTCGAGGAGACGCTCGTCGTCACGCTCGGGGACGCGTCGCTCGCGGTCGGCCCGGGGAAGGTGGCTTCGTTCTCGGTGCCCATGGGCGTTCAACGAGGGCGCGCCGTCTCCCGGTCGGGCGTGGAGGTGGACACTGTCGAGCTGGATGTCCGGCACGGCGGCGACCTGCTGATGTGGAACATCGCGGGTGGCATGCCGGTCATCCTGGGCAAGGTCGTCTATTCCTCGGTGACGTCAGACGACGGCCCGGCGCCGGAGGTGTTCTGCGGGAAGCGGATCATCCAGCTCGGGGACATCGACTACCTGTTCAAGGAGCCACCCGAGCGACTGTCGACGCGCCGGGAGCAGGGGCAGATCGTGAAGCGCGTCGTGAAGGTGGCGCGGAGCGATGGCGACCTCCTCGCGGATTGCTTCATCTATCTGGGCATGTGGAGCCGATGGGCGGAGGCGTTGCCGTTCGCGGAGGCCTCGGCCCGGCTCTCCGGGTGGAGCGAGTCGACGGTCGAGCAGGGGCTGCTGGCTGCTTTTGCCCGGGGCGGCGCCGAAGCGACGCGGTTCACGCGGTTGCTGCGTGACGCGAAGCCCGAGAACCTGGAGTGGCAGCGGGCCTATCAGGCGGCGGTGGAGAACGAGGGGCGGCTGGGCGCGCTCATCGCGGAGTACGCGGAGCGCGCTCGGGCGGCACCCGACTCCGCGGATGCCCAGTATCTGCATGCCCGTCTGCTTCGAGGCGCCGAGGGGCTGAGGGCCATCGAGGCGCTGTCGGAGCGTTTCCCCGACCATGTGGCGCTGCTCCGGTCCGTGGTTCATCGTCGTTATCTGGCGAAGGACTGGGAGGGTGCCCAGCGGGCATGGCACCGCCTGGTGACACTCGACAAGGAGGGCGCCATCGCCGTACTCGACGAGGCGATGACGGCCTTCGTGGCGCTGGGGAAGGAAGAGGAGGGGGTGAAGTGGCTGTCGATCCTGTTCGATGTCGACGAGCCGCGACGGCGGGCCGAGGTCGCGAGGAGCTACGCGCTGGTCGCGACGCGCGCGGGGCGGACGGACGCGGAGGCCCTCATCGCGAGATTGGAGAAGGACCAGGAGAACCACAGGTTCGACTGGCTCCGCGCGCGGGCGCACCTGCGGGTCGATGTGGACAAGACGACGCCTGGGGTCCGCTTGATGGCGATGGCGGGACGCTCACCGCGCGAGGCCCTGCGCCTGGCCGAGTCCCTCTCCGAAATCGAGCTCCCGGTTCTTTCCGAGGAGGTGTGGGCGCTGACGTACGCGGAGGCCGTCCGAACCGGGCAAGAGGCCTGCCAACGCTCGTTGGAGCGGTCGACTCGCTTCAGCGTGGCGCAACGCGCGGAGCTTCGGCGCTTCGTGGAGGGCAAGCTCGAGTCGCTCGATGCGAGTGACCTGTCCTGGGAGGTGCGTTCCGCGGCGGCCTTCGTCCGCTCGCGCGTCTCCGGCATTCCGGACGCGGAGCGCAAGCGGTGGGTCGAGCAGGCGCGCAAGGATGATTGGTTCCGCGGAGTGGTGAGCGAGGCAATCACGTCATGGACGCTGTGAATCGCGCGGGAGTGGGACGTCGGGCGGTGCTCACGGTCATCCTGTGGGCGGGGTTCTGGCTGCTGGGACTGGCCATCGCGGGAGCGCTGCTCCTGCTGCCCCTCTTCGAGGCCCGTTACACGGGGTCCGTGGGGTTGTCGGGGTTCATCGCGGGAGCGGGGGCGGTGACGGTGCTCTGGGCGCTGCGTCCGCGAGGTTGGTTCTCGGCACGGGAGCGGAGCGATGTCCCGCCGCTGACGCGCGAGGAGTTCCCCGCGCTCTTCTCGTTGCTGGACGAGGTGGCGGAGCGCGCGAAGGCGAAGGTGCCCAAGAAGGTCTATCTCTCCATCGAGGCGACGGCCTTCATCGGCATGGAGCGTCGGTGGTTCGGCCTGCGGCGGGAGCCGGTGGTGGGCATCGGCTTGCCGCTGTTCGCCTTCCTGGAGCGGGAGGAGCTGGCGTCGGTCCTGGCGCACGAGTATGGCCATCACCAGGGCGGGGACCTGTCGCTGGGGCCATGGGTGTATCGCACGCGGCGGTCCATCGCGCTGGCGGTGGACGCGTTGGAGGACTCGGCCTTCTTCCTCGACGTGCCGTTCAGCCTCTATGGCCGCTTCTTCCTGCGGACCTCCAGTGCGGTCTCGCGCAGCCAGGAGCTGGCGGCGGACGCGTTGGCCGCGTCGGTGTGTGGTGTGAGGCCGACGGCGTCGGCGTTGCGGAAGGTGCATGCGCTCGCGCCGTACTGGCAGGCGTATCTGGCAACCGAGTTGGTGCCGCTCTTCGAGGAGCGGGTGGGCGTGCCGATGTTGGAGGGGTTCCGGAGGTTCCTCGCGGAGCCGCAGCGACGGGTGGAGGTGGAGCAGGGCATCCAGGAGGAGTTGGAGCGTCCCCCGTCGCCTTGGGACTCGCATCCCTCGGTGGAGGAGCGGGTGCGCTCGGTGGGGTACACGGGGAGCCTGGAGGCGACGGTCTCCGAGTTCCTTCCGTTGACGGGGTGCGTGGAGCTGTTGGGGGGAGAGCGGGCGGCGGAGGCCGCGTGGGTCGAGCGCTCCATCAACGGGACGCTCGTGTCGTTGCGTTGGGACGAGGTCGCGGAGAAGGTCGTGTCGCCGGAGATGCAGAAGCACTGGGCGGGGTCGGACCTCGATCCGAAGCGCACGCCCCTGGGGTCGTTGCCTGGGTTGTTGAAGGAGGGTGAGGCGCTCTGGGATCGGGTGCGGCCACCGGGCATCGACGTGTTGTCGCCGGAGGGCAAGCGTCAGCAGGTACGGCGGATGCTGGTCGGGTGGTTGGGGACGGCGCTGGTGCACCGGGGCTTCACGCCGGAGGTGCGTCCGGGCGCGAACATGCGGCTGGTGCTCGATGACATCTCGGTGGAGCCGGCCGCCATCATCCGTCGGCTCCTGTCCGGCGAGCTGTCGGAGGCCGCATACCTCGAGGCCTGCGAGGTCCTCGAATCCGCGGGGCGGGAGCGTGCCTCGTGAGGTGACGTTTCGCTGGGGAGGCGCTGTGCGATAGCTTGGTTGGATGCCATGCCTTCTCTGGAGGGTTGTCATCACCGGCGCCGTCTCGCTGGCGGGCTTCTCCTGCGCGGAAAGCCGGCGCTACTACGCGAGGTCGGAGCTTCCCATCCTCGACGGCAGATTCGACCTCGTCGTTGCTCCGGGGCCATGGGGGCACCCTGACATCCCAACGGTCGTCGCGGACTCTTCCAGCGGTGTCCCGGACGATCTCGTCCTCCCTGTGTTGAGGACGCTCATGTCGCTTCCTGGTGGGGCCGATGCTTGCGACCCGAATACAGGTGGGCCCCGTCCTGATGCCTCGGAGTACTGCGTGGCCGTGTATCGGACTCCACAGGATTGGCGCGTGACATGGCCGCTGCGGAACCTGGTGAAGGAGCAGGCGGCGTGTCAGCCTCCCTTCGGAGGAGTGGATGATGAGGACTTCGGACGGGAAGTTCCTGTCGTGGGCTTTGCCCACAATCATCCATGTGGAACGGGCATCAGCAGCCCGGACCTGAATCAGTTTCCCGCAATGAAGGGGCCTGACGGCCTATGGACGATGGTTGCTTTTGCCACGAGTCCGAGTGGGCGACTGGCACGTGATTCCCATAACGGACTGATACTTGCCTGGGGATGGCTTGCCACGGGACATAGGGATCGACCTCGGTTCTACAAGTGGAATGCCGCGGGAGAGGTCTTCATTTGGGATGAAGAAGTGGCGACTTGGTCATTCCGCGCGAAGTGTCGTCCACGTGAGTCCATTGGAATTCGTGGTCCGAGGGCATTGCTGCCAGACTGTTCACCCGAATTGACGTGGTAGACGAGACGCGGAGCCCTGTTCGATGACCAAGCTTCCCTACGGCATCCTGCTCGCAACGTTCCTGCCCATTGGCTGCATCGTGACGGGTGCGTCTTCCACGGAGAGGGGCTCGTCCGAGCGCACCGTGTCACCCATTCTTGTTCCGGATGCATCCGGCATGCCTGCATCCGATGCGGGCATGCCGTCCCTGGTGGATGGGGGAATCGACTGGCCGGAGGACCTCCGCCCGCTGGCGACGCTGGAGGGCTCCGCGCTTCTCGCGGCACATGCGGCGTTGCAAGCGTTGCTCGAGTCCTTTCCCAAGGAGTACGCCTCGGACTGCTCCTACTCCGCCAAGGCGATGGACGTCGCGGTCGGGCAGTCCTCGGGTTTGTACTTCGTCGAAATCACGCGGCGCCTGGAGCGCTGTGGCTGGGCGTCGCCGGGGTTCAATCCCTCCCCGCACTGGTTCGAGCTCTACGCGGTGACGCCGGAAGGGAAGGTCCTGGCTCGCTACCCGTACCACCCCTGAGTCATCGCCGGGCGAGGGGCACGTGGCGTCCCCTCCGCGGGTCTCAAAGCGACGGGTAGTCCACGTACCCCTCGGCGCCGGCCGTGAAGAAGGTCTGGGGCTGGGGCATGGCCAGCTCCGCGCCCTGCTTCAGGCGGGCGACGAGGTCCGGATTGGCGACGAACGGACGACCGAAGGAGATGAGCTCGGCGCGCCCCGCGTCGAGCGCGGCCTGGGCGCTGTCCCGCGACATGCCCCCGTTGAAGATGATGGGGCCGCTGAAGGCCTGGCGGATGGCCGCCTCCGTCGCCGGGAAGCCCTCGTGGGGATTCGCGATCAGATGCACATACGCGAGCCCCCGCAGCTCACGCGCCAGGGCCTCGTATTGCTCCAACACACCCGACCTCTCCGGCAGGTCGTTGTACGTGTTGAACGGTGACAGCCGGATGCCCACGCGCTCCGGGCCGATGGCTCCCGCGACTGCCTTCGCCACCTCCACCACGAAGCGCGAGCGGTTCTCCATGTTCCCGCCATACGCATCCTCGCGCCGGTTGCTGTGCGGGTGGAGGAACTGCTCGAGCAGGTAGCCGTTCGCGGCGTGCAGTTCGACGCCGGCGAAGCCCGCGTCGACGGCGTTCCTCGCGGCCTGGACGAACTCGTCCCGGGCCGCGCTCACGTCCGCCTCGCTCATCGCCTCCGGCTCGGACATGGGCAGGAGCCCCTCCTGGTCCGTGTAGATGGTCCCCTCGGCGCGGATGGCGCTCGGGGCCACGATTCGCGCGCCCTGCGGGAGGTTGAGCCTGTGCGCGATGCGCCCCACATGCATGAGCTGCGCGAACATGTGCCCGCCCACCGCGCGAACGCTCGCGGTGACCTCCTTCCACCCCTCCACGTGCGCTCGCGTATACATCCCAGGGATTCGCGAGTAGCCCATCGCGTTGACCGAGGGCGCGAAGCCCTCGCTGATGATGAGGCCCGCCGTGGCGCGCTGCGTGTAGTACTCCCGGATCAGCGCGTTCGGGAGGCCACCGAGCGCGCGACTGCGCGTCATGGGCGCCATGACGACGCGGTTGGCCAGCTCGACGTTTCCCAGACGAAATGGAGTGAAGAGACTCATGTGTGTTCCCCGTGGTGCGTGATGGGGGAAAGACTGCGCCCCGGCCGATTCGCCGCCAATGACTGCGTTCTGGAAGTACTGTCCAACCATGCGGACAATCCAGCAGGCCGACCCGAACACCGTCATCACTTTCCTGGAGGTCGCCGAGCAGCGCAGCTTCCGAGGCGCCTCACGACGGCTCGGCATCCCGAGGTCGACCGTGAGCCAGCGCGTCGCGGCGCTCGAGGCGCACCTGAGAGTGCGCCTCTTCTCCCGGACCACCCGCAGCGTGACACTCACCGACATCGGCGCCAGCTACCAACGCGAGGTCGCGCCCGCCATCGCGGCCCTGCGGGAAGCCGAGGCGCTCATCGGCCGCCTCCAGTCACGCCCCAGCGGACGGCTCCGGATGACCCTGCCGTTCGAGCTGGGCCAGCGCACGCTCGGCGACGTGTTCGCGAAGTACTCGGCGCGCTACCCGGACGTGCAGCTCGAGGCGGAGCTGATGGACCGACGGGCGAACCTCATCGAGGAAGGCTTCGACCTCGCGGTGCGCATCGGCCAGCTCGATGACTCGCGCTTCATCGCCCGCCGCCTGGGTGGCGCTCAGCGCGTCGGCGTCTACGCCAGTCCGGCCTACCTGCGCCGCGCCGGTGTTCCGAAGACGCCCAAGGACCTGGCCCACCACCGCTGCCTGGCGATGACGGGCTCCAGCACGCCGACGACCTGGACGTTCCGGGGCGACAAGCGGGTGCGCAACGTGGCCATCGTCCCCAGTGTGTCGGTCAACAGCCTCCAGGTGTTGCTGGAGCTGACCGTCGCGGACCTGGGCCTCGCGCGCCTCTCGCCCATCTATGCCGCCCCCGAGGTCGCGAACGGACGGCTCCGCGAGGTGCTGCAGGCGTACGCGCCGTCGCCGATCCACCTCTTCGCCGTCTATCCCAGCGCCCGCAACCTGTCGCCCGCGGTGCGGGCGATGGTGGAGTTGCTCACCGAATACTTCTCCTCGGCGCCGTGGGCATGAATCTGGCCCAGCAACCCGTCCCGGGGCGGCGGACTCAGCGTTCGCGCAGCCGGGCGGTGAGCGCGACGAGGTGCTCCCTCGCCGGAGTGATGACGCCGGGGTCCTGTGTCTCGAGCGCGAGCCGGAAGCGCGCGATGGCCGACGACAGCGCCTCGCGTGGCAGGCCGGTGAGCTGGACGTGCAGCGCGTCCGCGCGCGCCAGGGCCGTCGTGTTCGGCAGCGCGTCCTGCGGATGCAGCTTCAGCGCAGCCATCTGCTTGCGTGCCTCGGCGATCTGCTCGGGGGACAGCTTCCCGGGGCGCTGCTCGATGACGAACGCCTCCTTGCGACCATTGGACACGGCGGTCACCTCGACCTCGAGGATGCCGTTGAGGTCGTAGGTGAAGCGCACGTCGATGGCCTGTTCTCCGGCGGGCGCGGGCGGCAGGCCGGCGAACGAGAACTCACCCAGCTTCACGTTGTCGCTGCACATGGCGTGTTCGCCCTGGAAGACCTCCACCTCGATTTCGCGCTGGAAATCGCTCATCGTCCGGTAGCGCTCGACCCGGCTGGCGGGAATCACGGTGCCTCGCTCCAGGATGGGGCTGAAGATGCCACTGATGTGCCGGTGGCCCGCCTGGGCCGCCGTGCTGACCCCGAGCGTGAACGGCGCCACGTCCGTGACGACCATGTCGTCCACGGCCTGGTCGCCGGCCTTCATCGCCGCCTGCACGGCGGCGCCCATGGCGATGGCCTCGTCGGGCGGGAGCTTGCGCAGCGGCAGGCGGCCGAAGACCTGCGCCGCGAACGTCGCGATGCACGGCATCCGGGTGGAGCCTCCGACGAGCAGCACCTCGTCGATGTCCTGGGGCTGGAGCGACGCGTCCTGGAGCGCGCGGTGGATGGGCCCGCGCATGCGCTCGAGCGCGGGGGACCAGGCCCGCTCGGCCTCCTCTCGGGTCAGCTCGAGGTCGACATCCAGTCGACGGTCCTCCGCGACCGGCAGGCCGGGGAGGCTGACGCGGGTCGCCTCCGACAGGGACAGCCGGCGCTTGGCCACCTCGCACGCCTCGCGCAGCCGCGCCCAGCCCGCGGGGTGGGGCTCCACGTCCACGCCCTTCGTCGCCTGCAGGCGGGCCGCGAGGTGCCGCGCCAGCAGCGTGTCGAAGTCCTCGCCGCCCAGCCTGGCGTCCCCGGCGGACGCCTGGATCTCGACCACGCCCTCGATGATTTCGAGCACGGTGACGTCGAACGTCCCGCCACCCAGGTCCAGCACGACGGCCTTCAGCTCGCGCTGTCGCTCATGGAGTCCATAGGCGAGCGCCGCGGCGGTGGGCTCGTTGATGATGCGCTCGACCTTGAGTCCGGCGATGGCCCCCGCGTCCTTCGTGGCCTGCCGCTGCGGGTCTCCGAAGTAGGCGGGGACGGTGATGACCGCCTCCTCGACCGGGACGCCCAGGAAGGCCTCCGCGTCGCGCTTGAGCGCCGCGAGCACCAGCGAGGAGAGCTCCTGCGGCGAGAACGTCCGGTCGCCCAACCGATAGGCGCGGTCGGTGCCCATGTCTCGCTTGAAGGCGACGGCCGCGAGCTCCGGGTGGAGGATGCCCCGCGCGCGCGCCGAGGCGCCCACGAGGTAGGCCCCCTGTTCGTCGAGCGCGACGGCGCTGGGCGTCAGGTACTCACCCAACGCATTGGGGATGAGGACGGGGCGGCCGTCCTGGAACACGGACACCAGCGAGTACGTGGTGCCCAGGTCGATGCCGAGGATGGGAGGCTTGGAGGACGGGGTCATGAGCGATGACAGAGGGGACGGAGCGCGGCCTCGAAGTCGGCCAGGTGCTGTGTCATCCGGGACCAGGCCTCGGCCGAGTCCTGCCCGGGAGCCGTGTCGCGAGTGACGCGTTGATGGAGCTGGAGGCGCAGCTTGGAGAAGCCTCCGACGAACGGGAGACAGTCCCGCGCCCCTGCCTGACTCACCATCCGCAGGAGCGCGGCGCAGGTGGCCTCGCGGTCGGACTCGGGGACGGCGGCGCAGAGCGCGGTCGCGGCCTTCCCGGCGGCCTCGAGTCGATGCTCGCGCAGCCTGCGTTGGGAGTGCTCCAGGGCCCCCCCTATCACCGCGACCACGCAGAAGACGGCCACGATGATGGCGGCGCTGAGCGCCACCTGCCGGAAGCCGCGCGTCCGCCAGAAGGGGAGCGCCTGGCCGGGCCCGGAGCCCGTCGAGGCCGCCTGCCCGGCGGCGCGTTCCGGGCGTGCCTCGCTCGCGAGGTCCTCCCCGAACACGGAGAGGTAGAGCGGGCACCGCTGCTGGAGGCTCGCGAGCGCCGCCGCGGCGAGGGCGGGCTCCCTTCGCCTGTAGGCCCGGAGCGATTCGTGGAGTGTCGGCAACTGGCTGCCCTGCAGCGGCAGGCGCGCGAGCACCATGCGCACCGCCTGGGGGAAGCCGTCGTCGAGCGCCGCCAGCTCCTGGAGCATCGTCCAGGTCGCGGTCATCCGTTCGCCCTCGAAGGCCTCCATCAGGTCCTCGGCCTTCAGCCACGACGCGTACAGCGCCGTCACGGCGCGCGCGGCGTCCGCGTGTCCCTGTTCGTGGAGTCGGAGCAGGACGAAGACGAAGAACTGGGGGCGGGGCGGGGTTTCGTCGGGCGTGCGTTGGAAGACCTCGAACGCGACCTTCATGACCCTGCCGAGCTGCGCCCACTCCTCGGCCTCCAGCAGGTGTTCGGCGAAGCCCCACAGGAACGAGGGCTTCACGACGGTGGCGAGCAGGTGGAGCTCTTCCTCGGTCAACCGCGCGGGGAAGTTCCGGGCGAACTCCAGGAGCAGCGCGGAGTGCCCCTGGTAGAACGCGTCCCGGTACGCCTGGGCCGCTTCATCCGTGCGCCCCGCCGCGAGCAGCGCCTGGACGAGCCACTTCCGGGCCTCGATGGCGTCGGGCACGGCCTCGACGGCCTCGCGGGCGATGTCCACGGGCGCGTCCACGGGGGCGTCGTGCGGGAGCCGGCTGAACCGCTCCCGGAACGCGTCGAGGCGTTGCTCGTGGGTCCTCGCGCTCCGCGCCGTCGAATCCGAAGGGTCGGTCGCCTCGGGCGGAGGCCCGGCGGGCGGGGCGGCGGGCGGTTCGTCGGGTGGCGGGGCCGGCGCCGCCTGGGTGCGAGGTGGCTCCACCCCGTCCTGGGCGGCCTTGAGGACTTCGTAGGCGGCGCGGAGCCGGGCGAAGCCCTCCGGATCGACCTCCGGCTTTCGGGTCTTCAGCAGACGCAGGTAGCCGCGGCGGACGAGGTCGGGCGGCGCGTCCGGGCCCACCCCCAGCTCACTGCGCGCCTCTTCGAGAGTCATTCGCCCAGGACGCTACACCGCGCGTCCTGGCACTCCTAGTGGCAAGGGCAAGCGGTTTCGCGAGACAACCGAGGGAAACAGGACGGCAGGCGAGCGGGCTCGGAAGTCGCTGGGCGTCAGACCTGGAATGGAGCATGAAAGTGACCCGCTCGGTCGTTCTAGACTCCACCCGTTCATGGCGCGTCCCTCCCGCACCCTCCACGTGTTCCCCGACGCCGGCCGGCGGCAGGCGGCGCTGCGCGCGCGGGAAGACGTGCGAGGGCTGGCGTTGGGTGCGGACCTGCTCACCTGGGACGAGCTGCTGCGGGGGCTGGGCGGCGCGCGCGAGCTGAACCGGAGACCGTGTCCGGCGGTCGTGTCGCGGACGGTGATGGCGGCGCTGGGCGCGAAGGTGGAGGACGCGTCGTTCGGCGACTTCGTGCGCGAGCCCGCCTTCGCCCGGGCCGCGCTGGACGTGGTGCTGGACCTCAAGGCGGGGCGGCTGTCGCCGCGCGAGTTCCAGGACGCGCTGGAGGCCCTCCCGCCCGAACGGCAGAAGCGCGCCCGGGTGCTCGCCCGCCTGTACCACCTGTACGAGCAGAAGCTGGCCGAGCTGGGGCTCGCGGACGCCGAGGACGTGCTGCGCGGCGCGCGCGAGGCGCTGGGGCGGGGCGCCTGGCCCTCGGGCTGGGAGGGCGTGGGGACGCTGGTCCTGCACGGCGTCTACGACGTGCGGCCCTCGGGCCTGGAGCTGCTCCTGGCGCTGGCGGCGGCCTGCGAGTCGCGGCGCGTGGCGCTCCGGGTGGAGACGCCCGTGGGCGGCTCGCCCGTCGCGGACGCGGCGTTGGCCTCGCTGTTCCGGGCCTTCGAGAACCGCGGCGAGTCCATGCCGCACGTGGACCTCTTCAAGGCGGACGTCACCTTCGAGGCGCGGCCCTTCATCGACCTGGGCCGCCATCTCTTCTCGCCCCGCGCGGGCCGCGGGCTGCTCGAGGCGGCGGCGGTCCAGCCCCGCGTGTGGAGCGCCGCCACGGTCCGGGACGAGGCGCGGCTGGTGGCGCGCGACGTGCGCCGGCTCATCTCCCAGGGCGTGGCTCCCGGGGACATCGCGGTGGCGTACCGGGAGCTGGGCGCGGAGGCGGGCTGGCTCGCGGAGGCGCTCGGGGAGCTGGGCGTGCCGGTGCGCCTGCCCTGGGGCGAGCCGCTCGCCCTCGCGGGGCCGGTGCGGCTGGCGCTCGACCTGCCGTTGCTGGTGGAGGACGGCTTCCCGTCGGAGCGCGTGGCGGAGCTCGTGTCCAGTCGCTACGCGCCCACGCTGTCGCGAGGGGCTCCCGAGGCGCCCGCGAGCCTCTTCGCGCTCGCCGCCGTGCGGGATGACCGGCTGGGCGCGGTGCGCAGGCGCGGCTCGCAGCAGGGCCGTGGGGCGTATGACGTGCGCCTCGACGGGCTCGCGCGGCGGCTCCAGGCGCTCCAAGGCTCGCGGCCGGACAACGCCGCGCGGGTGCACGCCGTGCGCCTGCTGCGCGAGCGCTGCCTGCGGCTCGTGGAGGCCTGTCGCCGCATCCCCGAGAAGGGACCCCTCGAGGGCCTGCTCTCGGCGTGGTGGCAGGTGGTGGAGCAGCTGGGGCTGATGGACTCCGAGGGTCTCCTGGAGGCGCGCGAGGAGGGCGGTCTGGCCGGGCGCGCGCTCGACGCCCGGGCCCGCGACGAGTCCGCGCGTCACGCGCTCCGCGCGCGCGTCCAGGGGCTGCTCAGGACGTTGAAGGCCGTGGGCGGCGGGCCGGAGCTGCGGCGACGGACGTTCGGTCGGTGGCTCAAGGACGCCATGGCGGAGGCCCGGCTTCCTCCGAGAGGGCCTCGGGGCGCCGCCGTGGAGGTGCTGGACGCGGCCGAGGTGCCGGGCCGCTCCTTCCGGCACCTGTTCCTCGCCGGCCTCACAGAGGGGCGCTTCCCGGGGCGGGACGCGCCCTCGCCGCTGTTGAGCGACGCGGAGCGCTCGGCGCTCAACCAGCACCTGGGACGGGACGTGTTCCGCCTCACGGGGGGCGAGTTCGAGGACCGCGCGCCGTGGCGGTTGACGGAGGACCGGCTGTTGTTCGCCAGCGCGCTGGTGGCGTCGGAGGAGTCGCTGAGCCTGTCGTTCGCGATGGAGGGGGCGGGAGGGCAGGAGCAGGTGCCGTCCTCGTTCCTGGAGGAGGTGCGCCGGCTCACCGCGCTCAAGTGGACGCCGCGCTCGCTGCCGCCCATCCCCCCGCTGGACGAGGTGCTCACCGAGTCCGAGCTCCGCCGCTGCGTGGCGCTGGAGGCGCTGGCCCAGCCGAAGCTGCGCGTCACCGAGCCGGACGCGGCGGCCCCCCTGCTCAAGCGGCACTTCGACAAGGAGGCGTGGTACTCGGGCGCGCGCGAGCTGTCGTTGGTCGAGGTGGAGCGCCTGTTCTTCTTCGGGGACCCGAACCGCAAGCCGGGGCCCTACACGGGGTCGGTGGACGGGAACACGCTGCGCGAGTCGCTGCGCGAGGCGTTCCGGTTCGACCTCACCCGTCCGCTGTCCGCCTCGGCGCTGGCGCGCTTCGGCAACTGCGGCTTCCAGGGCTTCCTCACGTACGGGCTGAAGGTGACCGAACCGGACCGCCCCGGCGAGGAGTTCGACGCGCGCGGGCGGGGCACCTTCTGGCACTACGTGGTGGAGAAGGTCTTCGAGACGCTGAAGGCGAACGACCTGCTGGGCAAGGCGCCGGAGGAGGTGCCGGAGGAGGTGCTGGACGCGGCGCTCGCGTCGGCGGCGGCGCACTTCGAGAAGCTGTACCACGTGGGGCACCCGGAGCTGTGGAAGCTGGCGATGGAGCGCGCCAAGGCGATGGCCCGGCGCATCCTCGTGGACGAGCGGCGCGGCCTGCCCTTCGACCGCATGGTGCCCCAGGGCTTCGAGCTCGAGTTCGGCCCGGCGGCGGACGACGACAAGTGGCGCAACGTCGTCCTGCCCATCGACGGGGACGCCATCTTCTTCGAGGGGAAGATCGACCGGCTCGACGTCGCGGGCGGCGACGTGGGCGTCATCGACTACAAGTCCGGCAAGCTGGACAAGGGGGAGCTGAAGAAGCGCCTGCTCACCTCCGACTTCCAGCTCCCGCTCTATCTCTACGCGGCGCGGGCGAGCGGTCATCGCGACGCGCGTCAGGCGGCGTGGTTCTCCCTGCGTACCGGGGCCACCATCCACCTGTCGGACATCATCCCGGCGCCGGAGCTGGAGGAGCTGCTGTCCACCGACCCGGAGGTCCGCGCGAAGGTGGCGCAGAAGGAGGGGGGCCGCAACCTGCCCAACGCGGTGGAGTCGCTGGTGAACACGCTGCGCGCGGGCCAGTTCGCCGCGAGGCCCCAGGACTGTGGCGCGTGTGGCTTCCGCGCCGTGTGCCGCATCACCGAGCGGCGCATGACGGAGGAGGGCGGATGAGCGGCGCGGCCTCGCCCCTGGCGCTCGAGCGCAACCTCGCGTTGATGGCGGGCGCGGGCGCGGGAAAGACCTACAGCCTGGTGACGATGACGCTGCACCTGTTCGCGGGCGCGCGCGAGGCGGGCCCCGCCGTGCGGCCGTCGAAGCTGTGCATGCTCACGTTCACGGACAAGGCCGCGGCGGAGATGCGCTCGCGCGTGCGCCAGCGGCTGGACGGCCTCGCCCAGGGAGAGGCGCGGGTGGATCAGGAGACGGAGCTGCGCCAGTCGCTGGAGCGGCTCGGGCGGCCCTTCCCCCTGCCGGACGCGTGGCGCCAGCTGCGCGAGGAGCTGGGCTCGGCCACGGTGGGCACGTTCCACTCGCTCTGCGGCCAGCTGCTGCGGCGCGCGCCCCCGGCGGTGGGCATCGACCCGAACTTCGAGGTGCTCGACGAATTGGAGGCCTCCAGCCTCGTGCAGGACGTCTGCGAGCGCGTGGTGCTGGACGCGCTGGAGGCGGGCGACGCGCAGGTGCGGGAGCTGTGCCAGGAGCTGGGCTTCTCCGGTTCGGGCTTCTCGGACGGGCTGGTGGCGGCGCTGGTGTCCGTCTACGGCAAGCTGCGGGAGGAGGGGCTTCGCGCGGCCTCCGCCGCGGTGGGGGACGCCGCCGAGGCGCGCGGTGAGCTGGAGGCGCTGCTGACGGACTGCCTGCGCCTGTGTGGCGAGGCGCGCGCGCTGGACGCGAAGGGGGAGTGGGGGCGGCTGCTGGGCGCGCTGGAGCGGGGGCTCGACGGCATGACGCCGGAGAACTTCCGGCAGGGGGACCGCTACCCGTGGCTGCGCGCCAGCTTCTCCGCGGATGGACGCAACTTCGCGAGGCTGAGCAAGGGCGCCGCGGCGCCGGTGCGCGAGCTGTACTGGCGCGTCTTCGGCAAGAGCGACGGCTCCATCCGCAAGCTGGAGGACGCGTGGGCCGCGTGGCACTGCGCGCCCTTCGAGGCGACGTTCCGCGAGCTGCTCGGGCGCGTGGAGGCCCGGCACGAGCAGGAGTTCTCCCGGCGCAACGTGTTCGACTTCACCTCGCTCCTGGTGAAGGCGAGGGACCTGCTGCGCGAGCACCCCGAGTTCCGCCGTCAGGTGCAGGAGCGCGTGGGCGCGCTGCTGGTGGACGAGTTCCAGGACACCAACCGCCTCCAGTTGGAGCTGGTGCTGCTGCTGGCGGAGAAGCGCGAGGGAGGGCCCCGGGAGCTGGCGCCCGGCGTGGACCTGGTGTCCGCGCTGCCCTTGGAGCCCGCGTTCCTCTGCGCGGTGGGAGACCGCAAGCAGTCCATCTACGAGTTCCGCGGCGCGGACGTCTCCGTCTTCACCGTGCTGGCGAGGAAGGTGGAGGAGGAGGGCGGGACGCGCGGCTTCCTCCAGCACAACCGCCGCTCCGTGCCGGGGCTGCTGTCGTTCTTCAACCACGCCTTCGCCGGGGTGCTCGTGGCCGCGGACGCGCGCGCGCCGCGCCCCTTCGAGGTCGTCTACGTCCCGGAGGAGGACGACCTGTCGCCGGTGCGCGCCTCGCTGACGGACGCGCCCGTGGTGGAGCGGCTGGTCCTGGAGGAGCAGGAGACGGCGGGAGACCTGCGCTGGTTGGACGCGGACTGCGTGGCCCGGCGGCTGCGCATCCTGCTCGCGCCCGGCGCGGAGCCGACGGTGATGCGCGAGGACGGCGAGGGGCTCAGGCCCGCGCGGGGGGGCGACGTGGCGATGCTCTTCCGGACCTTCACGCACCTGGAGGTGTACCGGCAGGCGCTCATCCGCCACGGCGTGCCGCACCGGGTGCTCCGCGGCCGGGGGTTCTACGGCGCGCAGGAGGTGCTGGACCTGGCGTCGCTGCTGGCGCTGTTGGCGGACTCCGAGGACTCGCTCGCCTTCGCGGCCGTGCTGCGCTCGCCGCTGGTGGGGCTGACGGATGCCTCGCTGTTCCAGCTGGCGGGGGAGCACCCGTTGTCCCTCGTGTCGCCCAGGCTGCGGGACGCGGCGGTGCTGGCGCTGCTTCCCGAGCGCGAGCGGCTCTCGTTGGAGCGCTTCCTCGCGGCGCTGCCCGCGCTGCGGCGCGAGCGGGACCGGCTGGGCGTGCGGGAGCTGCTGTTGTCGGCGCTGGACGTGACGGGCTACCGCGAGGCGCTCGCGGGCTCCCCCTACGCGGAGCAGGCGACCGCGAACGTGGAGAAGCTGCTCGCGCTGGCGTCGCGTCGCGACGAGCGCGGCACGGGCGGCTGCGTGGCGTTCGCGCGCGAGCTGCGCATGCTGGCCGAGTCCGACCCCACGGAGGCCCAGGCGGACCTGCTGGACGCGGGGGATCCGCGCGCGGTGCAGCTGCTCACCATCCACCGGGCCAAGGGCCTGGAGTGGCCCGTCGTCGTCGTGCCGGGGATGGGCGGGCGGCGTCGGAGCACCTCGGGGCGCGCGCACTTCGAGCGCTCGCATGGCATCGCGCTGCGCCCATGGGTCCCCGACTCGCTGGAGGGCTTCACGTCGAGCCGCTTCGAGGCCGTGCGACAGGAGCTCAAGGCCCGCGAGGACGCGGAGTACCGCCGCCTGCTCTACGTGGCCCTCACCCGCGCTCGCGACAGGCTGGTGCTCTCCGGCGGCGAGGAGCCGCGCGCGGGGAAGGACTCCTGGTGGCACCTGGTGGACGCGCGGCTGGAGGATGTGTCCACCCGGGAGCTCGTCGAGGACGTCGACGTGGACGAGCTGCCCCCGCCCGCGGACCCGGAGCCCCCCGGACCGGAGGCGCTCGCGCGCGCCGGCGCCCGCGTGGAGGCCGCGCTGCTGAGGGTGCGGGGTTCCCTCCTGGAGTCGCTGGATGAAGGGGCCCCGGTCGCCGTCGCGGTCGACGCGGTGGGGGACTTCATCGCCTGCCCTCGCCGCTACCACTATCGCCACCGGCTGGGGCTGCGGGGCGCGCCGTGGCCCTGGGAGGCGCCTCCCACCCGGGCGCCGCTGCTCGTGGAGCCGGACGGTTGGCTGCCGCAGGCGACGCCGGACGCGCTCGTCCGTCAGCTGCTGCGCCACGCCGACCTGAAGCTCACCTCCGCGCCGGACGCGGACGCCAGCGAGCGGAGGATGCACCTGGAGGGATTGCTGCGGGACGCGGGCGCGCTGCCGGACGAGGACGGCATGGAGGCCGTGCTGAGCTCGGCGGAGCGCTTCCTGGGAACGGACTTCGCCCGGGCGCTCGCGGCCTCGCCGTCACGAACCGTTCACCGTGGGTTGTCCTTCTCCCTGGTATTGGAGGGCGGGGTCTCCCTGGAGGGCGAGGTCGATGTCCTGTGGGAGTCACCTCGGGCGGAGGCGGTGCTGGTGGCGTTCAAGGCGGGAGGCAGGCACCCGCTCGGAGCGGCCGCGCACGCGCACGAGCTGGCCGCGCTCGGCCTGGCCGCCGAGCGGCTGGTGCGGCCGGGGACGCCCATCCGGACGGGCGTCGTCTTCCTCGGAGAGCTGCGTCCGGAGCCGGAGTGGCTGACGTCCTCCGAGGCGCCGGACGCGCCGGCCGGGCGCCTGGCGGACGCGGCGAGGGCACTCGCGCGGGGCGAGGTCAAGGGGTCATGGTCGGGACGTGAGAGAGCGACCTGCCAGGCCCTGCATTGTGGCTTCTCGGAACACTGTCACCCGGCCCCTTCCGCGTGCTAAGCGGCGGGCACCATGCCGAACGTCGTCGTCATCGGAGCGCAGTGGGGAGATGAGGGAAAGGGCAAGGTCGTCGACCTGCTCACCGAGCACGCCCAGGTGGTTGTCCGCTTCCAGGGCGGCAACAACGCGGGCCACACGCTCGTGGTGGGTGGGCAGAAGACGGTGCTCCACCTGATTCCGTCCGGAATCCTCCACCCGGGCAAGACGTGTGTCATTGGCAACGGAGTGGTGGTGGACCCCGCGGTCCTCGTGGGGGAGATCGACGCGCTTCGCACGCGCGGCTTCCTCAAGGAGGACACGCAGCTGCTCATCTCCGACAATGCCCACGTCATCTTCCCGTGGCACAAGCTGTTGGACAGCTTCCGCGAGAAGGCGCGCGGCGGTGGGGCCATCGGCACCACGGGGCGTGGCATCGGCCCGTGCTATGAGGACAAGGTCGCCCGTCGCGGCATCCGCATGCGCGACCTGCTCACCCCGGACCGGCTGCGCAAGCGCATCGAGGAGCGGCTGCCCAAGGCGCTCGAGGAGCTCAAGGAGCTCAGCAACCAGGCCGGCGCGCCCGTGCCGCAGCTCGAGGTGCCGCAGATCCTCGCGGAGTTCTCCGCCCTGGGCGAGCGGCTCAAGCCCTACGTCCACGATGCGTCCCTCTTCCTCTCCGAGCAGGTGCGCCGCGGCGCGCGCATCCTCTTCGAGGGCGCGCAGGGCACGCTGCTCGACGTGGACCACGGCACCTATCCCTTCGTCACGTCGTCCAACTGCGTCGCCGGCAACGCGGCGGTGGGCTCGGGCCTGGGGCCCACGGCCATCGACAAGGTGATGGGCATCAGCAAGGCCTACACCACGCGCGTCGGCGGCGGCCCGTTCCCCACGGAGCTGAACGACGCCACCGGCGACCAGCTGCGCAAGATTGGCGACGAGTTCGGCGCCACCACCGGCCGCCCGCGTCGCTGCGGCTGGCTGGACGGCGTGGTGCTGCGCTACGCGGTGCGCGTCAACGGCCTGTGGGGCCTGGCGCTCACCAAGCTGGACGTGCTCAGCGGCCTGAAGTCCCTCCAGCTCTGCAACGCGTACGAACTGGACGGCGAGCGCATCACCGAGCTGCCCGGCGACTACGAGGACCTGGCTCGCGTCAAGCCGCTCTACGAGACGCTGCCCGGCTGGGACGAGAAGCTCGCCGGCGTGCGCAGCTTCGAGGAGCTGCCGGAGAACGCGAAGCGCTACGTCCGCCGCGTGGAGGAGATCAGCGGCGTGCCCGTGGTGTGTGTCTCCGTGGGCGCGGACCGTGGCGAGACGGTCCTCATGCAGAACCCCTTCCGCAGCTGAGGCGGGAGCCCGTGGCGGGTCGGCTCCGGCCCGCCACGTGACGCATCCCGTCGACTCGGGGCCTCGATGATTTCGCGGTGTCACCGCGCCGAGGCTCCGGTGTTCCTTCCTGGCGAACTCCGTACACCACGGCTCCGGGCCCGTACCGGCCATGAGGCGGGCTGACTCCGCCCCGGGTTTTCTGGTACGGCACGGGGAAGCCACCCCCAGGGGGACGTCATGGTCGTCATGCGCAGCTTCCTCATCGTCCTGACCTCGGCCCTGTTGCTGGGGGCCGCCGAACCGTCGGAGGCCGCCCGGCGTGCCTTCGCGCGGGGGGAGGCGGCCCTGGCGGTGGGTCGGCTGGACGCGGCGGCGACGGAGTACCGGGACGCGCTCTCGCTCGCGCCGGGCTATGCCCCGGCCCTCAATGGTCTGGGCAGCGTGCTGTTCCGCAAGGGTGAGTCGAAGGAGGCCATCGCGCGCTTCCTCGAGGCCACGGAGTCGGACCCGAACTTCAAGATGGCGTTCTTCAACCTGGGCTACGCCGCGCGCAGGACGAGCGACTTCGCCACCGCGGCGCGCGCCTACGAGCGCTACGTCCAGCTCCAACCCGAGGACGCGGATGGCTACTACGGGCTGGCGGAGAGCTACCGGCAGCTCGGGGACAACGCGCGCGCCGTCGCGGCCTACAACGGCTACATCGCGCGCGAGAAGCGGCCCTCGGAGCAGGTCTGGGTGCAGCGCGCCCGCGAGCACGTGAAGGCCCTGGGCGGCGACACGCTCCGACTCGGCGTCGCGCCGGCGCAGGGCGCTTCCCCCGCCACGAAGGTGGCCGAGGGCGCCACGGTGTCGACGGGAGGCGCCAGTACGAAGGGGACGGAGCCCGAGGCCGGCGGCGCGACCGTGAACGGGAATGCGCCCGCCGGCTCGACGGACGCCTCGCGGACGAAGGGGCTGGTGGCCGAGACCAACGCGCCCGCGCTCGCGGGGGCGGCGGAGCTGGCCCAGGGGAAGGGCGCGACGTCCGAGGCGCGGCTCGTGCCCACCAGCGCGACGCCCGACGCGCAGATCGCGTCCGGGAGTGGCGTCAGCCATGGGGCGGACGGTGTCCTGCCGTTCCCCTCGACCCGCGTCGCTTCCCAGGCCGCGGACGCGGAGCGCTCGTCGAACCCGGCGTTGGCGGCGGCGCGCATCCGGGATGGCGACCTGTTGATGAAGGAGCGGCGGTACCGCGAGGCGGCCTTCGCGTTCCTGGACGCGTCACACGCGGATCCGGTCCACGTCGAGGCCCTCTTCAAGCTGGGCAACGCGCTGGCCGTGCTGGGGTACTACTCGCAGTCCATCGCGAAGTGGGAGGACGCCGCGCGGCTCACCCAGGACGCCGCCATCCGGCAGAGCGCGCAGGACAACATCGCGCGGGCGCGGGTGAAGCTGGCGCAGTCCGGGGGATCGCCCCAGGCCGCGGGCCAGCCTCCGGGCTCCGGCCCCGTCGCGGACACGACCCGCGCCCAGGCCCGTCGCGCCTACGAGGAAGGCGTGAAGCGCATCGGAAGCAAGGACTTCCCGGGTGCGCTGACGCACCTCACCCAGGCCATCCAGCTCGAGCCCATGCTCGCGGTGGCCTACACCGCGCGCGGCAGCGCCAACATCGGCCTGCGACGCTACGCGGAGGCCGCCGCGGACTATCAGTTCTCGCTCGAGCTCGAGCCGGGGGCCGCCTCTCCGCTCTACGGACTCGCCGAGTCCTACCGGGCCCTGGGACGCAACGCGGAGGCGCGCATCCTCTACGAGCGCTACGCCGCCTCCACCGCCGCGGATGTCCGCTCCCAGCTCCAGGAAGAATCCCGACAGAAGGCCTCGAAGCTGCGTTGACCGCCGGCCAGGCGGCCGCGAGGTCGGGTGGACCCTGTCAGCCCCAGGCATTAATTTGGAGGCATGACCGGGCGTGACGCGGAGATGGACGGACGGCAGGTCTTCCGCCCCCGCCAGGGGCTGGCGGCCGCGATGGCGGTGGCGGGCCTGCTGTGGGTGGCGGTGCTCCTGTACCTCTTCAAGTTCGAAGGGGTGCCCCTGAAGACGTTCCTGTCAGCTGGCTTCTTCGTCCTCTTCTTCGGCGTGTCGCTCATGTACTACGCGCGCACGCTCATCGTGGTGGACGCCCGAGGCATCACCTACCGAGGGATGGTGCGCACGCGGCGCTTCTCCTTCTCGGACATCCGAAACGTGGACGTGCTGCCAGGGCCCGTCACCGTGTACGCCATCCGGGGGAAGTGGGGCTTCGTCCACTTCACCAGCTTCTTCCGTCACCACCAGCGCCTCGCCCGCATCCTCATCGAACGGGCCGGGCTGGGGCCGGTGACGGGTCGCTAGCCCGTGGCCAGCGCGTAGGTGACGAGCAGGCCCACCAGCGCCGCCGCGACGCCCACCCCCAGCAGCCACCACTCCAGCCTCGCGCGAGGCGCCTCGCCCGGCGCGGGCACGGCGTCCGCGCGGGGCTCCGTCGGCGACGGGGCTCCCTCGGACGGAGCGGCGGGCTCGGAGGCGCCGGCCTCGCCGGCGGGAGGCGGGAGGGCGCCACCCTCGGTCTCCGGGGGCGGGGGAGGGGGCGGTTCCTCCAGGGCCGCCTGGAACCGCAGCAGCGTCCGGCCCAGTTCGATGATGTCGCCTTCCGACAGCGGCGTGCGCTCGCCCACGCGCTGTCCGTTGAGGAACACGCCGTTGGGACTGCCCAGGTCCTCCAGCAGGAAGCCGTTCTCGTCGTGCGCGATGCAGGCATGGCTGCGGGAGACGGCCCTGTCACGCAGCCGGAGCGTCGCCTCGCTGCCCCGGCCCAGCAGGGTGCGTGAGTCCGCCAGGGCGTGGACGCGGCCAACGTCGAGTCCCGTCAGGCAGGTGAGGGTGGCGGCGCGCGACGGCGCGGGCGGCTCGGTCCCCGTGAGGAGGCCCTTGAGGATGGCCACCGTGCCCTGGGTCCGCTCCTCCGTCGCCTCGCCCAGCACCCGCAGGTACATCTCGTCGGGAAGTCCGAGCACCTCTCCCGGAAGGACCAGCCTCGCCACGCCCTGGGGGACCAGGACACCATCGACCATGAAGGTCCGCGTGGCCTCCACCATGAGCCGGTCGGCCTCGATGCGCAGGGACAGCAGTCCGGGAGGCAGCGCCTCCAGCCGGACGTGGTCTTCGGGGCCGCCACCCAGCTGGTGGTGACCCTCGGAGAGCTCGAAGGGGGTGGTGGTCCCGAGGTGTTGGAATTCGAAGCGCATGCCCCCGGCGTGAGCAACGCCTGGACCCGTGGCGGCGCGCCGCTTTTCGCGCGGTTACCGGCGCGGGGCGTCCCGGGCGCGGAGCGGCCCATCCTCGCGTCGGGACGGCCGTCCTACCCGGGGCGGAGCCTCATGCCGCGGACGTGACGGTCGGCGGGGAGGCGGTGTGCTCGCCGAGGGCCAGCCGCGCTCCGGGATGCACGGCGACGGTCGACCCATCCGCGACGAACGCGGAGGCGGGAGTCCCCCGGAGGAAGGCCGCGAAGCGGTCGCCATACAGGCTCGCGACGTCGCAGTCGAAGGCCGTCTCGTCCACGTGCCACACGGCCCAGCGCGGATGCTCCACGCGGTACTCCGCGCAGCCTCCATCCCGCTGCGGCGTGTAGCCCCAGTAGTGCTCGGTGATGAACTCTTCCTGCGAACCCTCCACGCTCGCCACGGGCGTGCCGCGGGTCCGCGCCGCCAGCGAGTGCCACCGGCCCCCGAACTTCCACGCGTACTCCACCTGTCCGGGCGCGCCTCGCTCCGCGCCCTCCATCCGCACGGTGTGGCGCATGGGCAGCGCGAGGTAGGGCTCGTTGTAGACGACACGCGCCACGGTGGCGATGGCCCACCGGGGGACGAGTTCGCGCACGAAGGCCACGCCGCGCCGCCAGCCTTCCGGTCCCCGGTAGCGCACGTAGAAGCGCAGGTTCACCTCGTCGAAGTTCTGGTGGAACGGCACCGCGAACCCCTTCACCCGCGTGTCGAGGAAGCGGAAGCCCACCATGCTCGCGAAGGACCGTCCCCGCCAGGTGTCCAGCTCCGTTCCGCGAGGCACCAGCGGCTTCAAGACCTCCGCATCCACCTCGTAGTTCAGCATCGCGAGGTACCGCCACGTCGCCGTCAGGAAGGGGCGCATGCTGGCTTCGTAACGCGCTTCCTCGGGGAAGGTGCGGCCTGCCGCCGCAGAGGCCCCAACGCGCCTTAACGGACGCGGAAGCCCGTGTTCTGAGGGGCGCGAGGGCGCGGGCGGGCGGAGGGACGGTCGTGGGCCGGACGCGGTGGACGACCCAACCCCCACGAAGCCCGCTAGGATGCCCGGCCTCGCATGCGCACCTCCGCCTCCGTCCTCGTCCCGCTGCTGACGCTCTCCTGCCTCGCCGTCTCGTGTCGCGACGAACAGGCGGGGCCCAAGCCGCGTGTGGCCAGCGTGCCGGTGCCCGCGCAGGCCCGCGCGCTGGATGCCGCGCCGGCGGACCTCACGTTCCGCAGCGGCGCGACGTTCGCGGGAGGCACCGTGGTGTACCTGGGCTCGAAGGTGACGCCGGCGCAGGCCGCGCCCGGCACCCAGGTGCGTCTGGCGCACTACTTCCAGGCGAGGAGCGCGCCGCCGCAGGGCTTCGGCTTCTTCGTGCACGTCGTGGACCCGAACTCGGGCGGGATGCTCGTCAACGCCGACCACGAGGTGCAGGACGGCGCGGCGCCGCTGGCGACGTGGCCGGTGGGCAAGGTCATCGAGGACGTGCACACCCTCCCCATGCCGAGCGTGCCCGCCCGCGTCGTGCTCGGCTTCTGGCGAGGGGACGAGCGGCTCCCGGTGGACGACCCGAACGCGCAGGACGGCAGCAACCGCATGCACGGCCCCCGGTTGGGCGGCGCCGCTCCGGAGCTGCCCGAGTACGTGGTGCGCCGCGTGGCCCAGCCGCCCAAGCTCGACGGGGTGCTCGACGACGCGGCCTGGAAGGCCGCCACGCCGGTGGTGCTGCGCGGCAGCTTCGATGGCCGCGAGCCGAGGCTGCGCACCGAGGCGCGCATCGTCCGCGACGACGAGTTCCTCTACGTGGCTTTCGACAGCGAGGACCCGGACATCTGGGGCACGCTGCTCGAGCGCGACGACCCCATCTACGAGCAGGAGGTGGTGGAGGTCTTCCTGGATGCCAACGCGGACGGACGCACGTACAACGAGCTCCAGGTGTCCCCGCACAACGTCATCTTCGACGCCTACTTCCCCGCGCGCCGGCAGGGCATGGACCTGTCGTGGGACTCGGGGATGACGACGGCCGTGAAGGTCCGCGGCACGCTGGACGACGCGTCCGACAAGGACGAGGGCTGGTCCGCGGAGATGCGCATCCCCTTCGCCCGGCTCGCGGAGGTGCCGCACATCCCGCCGCGCCTGGGAGACCGGTGGCGCTTCAACCTCTACCGGCTGGAGCACCACCAGCGGCGCACCGTCGAGGGGCAGTCGTTCTCCCCGCTCTTCGTCGGGGACTTCCACGCGCTGCCGCGCTTCGGGTGGCTGACGTTCGAGTGACGCTCACGCGTGCGGCGTGATGTCCCACTGGGCATCCGCCACGGACCGCTCGGTGGGGTCGCCGAGGAAGCGCAGGAAGCCCTGCAGCTCCATCGTGTCGATGAGCTCCTCCGCCTCCTGTTGGGAGAAGCCCTTCAGGTCCACGAGCATGTCGCGCATCACCGACTTGCCACGCAGATAGCCCACCGGCTCACCAGGGCCGAGGGCGTCCTTCAGGTCCGCCGTGAGCTGACGCAGGTCGATGTCCTCGGGAATCATCGGCTCGAACCTGCGAACGCTCCGCCTCCACGGCAAGCCGGGGGACCGGGGAAGGGGGCTCGCGCGCCAGGTGGGGAACCAGCCGGACATCCCGCCCGTCACTCTCGACGGTGACGGCTCCGTCCACGTCCGTTCGCCAACACTCGCTGCCCAGCGCGCGGTAGCGCTCCTCCACCTCCGGATGGGGGAACCCGAACCGGTTGCGGCGGCCCACGCAGAAGATGACGTGCCGGGGCCGGGCACGACGCAGCAGGGCCGGCGTCGACGACGTCCGCGAACCATGGTGCGGCGCCTTCATCACCGTCACCGCCTCCAACCCCGGCAAAAGCTCCGCCTCGGCCTCCGCCTCCACGTCCCCGGGCAGCAGGACGGTGACGTCGCCATGGCGCACCCGCAGCACGATGCTCCGGTCGTTCACCCCCTCCAGCAGCTCCCGCTCCGGAAGCGTGGGAGGGCCGAGCACCTCCAGCCGGGCCTCCCCCAGCCCGAGGCTCGGGTGGCCCGCTTCGATTTCCTCCACGCGCGCGTCTCGCGCGGCGGCGATGACCTGGCGGGACAGCGGGCCTCCCTCGTCGCCAGCGGGCAGCCACAGCCGCGCGGTGGGCACCTGCTCCAGCGCCGAGACGAGGCCCAGCGCGTGGTCCGGGTGCGGATGGGACAGGACCGCCAGCTCCAGCCGCGAGATGCCCTGGTGGCGCAGGTAGGGCACGACGAACCGCTCCCCGGTATCGATGCCCCCGGGCGAGCCGCCGCCATCCACGAGCGCGTGCTGGCCGCGTGAGCTGATCACCACCGCGTCCCCCTGTCCGACGGAGAGGAATGTGACGCGAAGGCCCGGCTCCGGACGCAGCAGGGGCGTGAGCAGGGCGCCCACGAACGCCAGGGGCACCAGCCCACCCGCCCACCGCCAGCGGCCCGTCCCCAGCGCCCAGGCCAGCAGCCCCACCGCGTACACCGCGGCCCATCCGCCGAACGGGGACACCTCCACCGACGCCAGGGGCGCGGCCGCGAAGGCGCGCGTCAGCCACAACAGCAGCTCCGATGCCCAGGCTCCGGCCCACAGCACCGGCGTGGCCACCCAGGGCGACACGACGAACAGCGCGGCGCCGCCCGCGGCGAGCCCGGTGAGCAGGCCGCAGAGGGGGAGGGCGACGATGTTGGAGATGAGCCCCGCGAGGCTGACGCGACCGAAGGCCGCCGCGACGAGGGGCAGGCCGGCCAGGGTGGCCGCGCCGCTGGCGCAGAGCGTCTGGAGCACCGTCTCCCGCGCCCCGCCCAGGACGCGCGCCCAGCGGCGCGGCTCGCTCGGATTGGGTGGTGGCCAGGGCAGCGCCTGGCGCAGCGCGGGGACCAGCAGCACCAGCCCCAGCACCGCGAGGAAGGACAGCCGCAGCGACAGGTCCTCCACGCTGGAGGGCGCCCAGGCCACCATCACCACCGCCGCGGTGGCGAGGCAGTTGAGTCCATCCGCGCGCCGCCACAGCGCCAGCCCCAGCAGCGCCACCGTCGCCATCACCGCCGAACGCACCGCCGGAGGCTGGGTGCCCGTGAACAGCACGTAGGCCCAGACGAAGGGGACCGCGGCGGGCGCGGCCAGTCGCCTCACGTCCCACTGCCTCCACCGGGCCCCCGCGCGGACGAGCAGCCGGCGCAACACGGCGAGCGTCATCAGCGCCAGCGCGGCGACGTGCAGGCCGCTGACGCTCAGCACGTGCGCGAGCCCCGCGCGCGAGAAGGCCTCCTCCCAGGTGTCGTCCAGCGCCGCGCGCTGTCCCGCCGCCAGCGTGAGGAACAGCGCCGCCGCGTCCTGCGACGGCGCCACGGCCCGCACCGCCGAGCCCAGCCGCTCGCGCAACTCCTCCAGCGTGCGCCGCCAGACCGGTGCGGGCACGAGCACCAGGAGCCGTCCCGGGGCCACCGTGCCACCGAAGGCGATGCCCTGCCGCCGACGCGCGGACGAGAAGTCCTTCTCGCCCGGGTTCGCCGGAGGCGTGTCCGGCACCAGCCGCGCCGTGGCGCGCAGGCGCTGTCCGGGCAGGAGCGCGGACTCGCTTGCCCGCAGCGTCAGGTTCGCCCGGAACCGTGCGGGCTTCATCCCGTCCTCGCCGCGACCCGCGCTCACCACCACGAGGCGGATCCGCGTCGCGTCGTCGAACGGATCCACCCGCTCCACCACGCCCTCCAGCACCGCCTCCCCACCCGCCGCCAGCTCCAGCGGCACCTCCACCCGCGCCTCCCAGGCGGCCAGGCCCGCACCGGCCAGCCAGAGCGCCCCCAGCACCGCGAGATGCGCCCCAGGCAGCCGAGCGAGCGCCAGCCCGATCACTCCCAGGAAAACCCCGCAGAGCAGAAATACCCAAGCGGAGCTGCTCGTTCCTGGAAGCCAGAGAGCGCCCAGCAGCAAGCTCAACGAGGGAAAGAAAAGAGGACGCGTCCCCAGGTCGCGCCACGCGTAACGATCCACGCCCACCCCGCCCCAACACCGCCCGTTACGCTGGCTCGCACACTCAGCGATACCGCGTACGAAAACCGACAACGTAGTCGGGCGCGTCCCGGGTGGTCAAGGCGTTATCGTTGCCCGCGCATGTGGTTTGTGGTAGTTGTGCCCGGCGTTTGTTTGGAAGGCCGGGTGCGAGTCTTTCAAGGAGGCAGTTAGTGCAGACCAGCTTCAAGACTGGTGACAAGGCGGTTTATCCAGGCCAGGGCGTCGGTGAGGTGATGGGTATCGAGCACACCGAGGTGGCCGGACAGCGCCAGTCGTTCTACGTGCTGCGCATCCTGGAGAACGGGATGCGGATCATGATCCCGATCAACAAGGTCGGGTCGGTCGGCCTCCGGGAGATCATCAGCGAGGAGGACGTCAAGCAGGTCTACTCCATCCTCAAGGAGAAGGACATCTCGGTCGATTCCACGACCTGGAACCGTCGCTACCGGGAGTACATGGAGAAGATCAAGACGGGCTCCGTCTTCGAGATCGCCGAGGTGCTGCGCGACCTGTACCTCCTGAAGGGCGACAAGGACCTGTCCTTCGGCGAGCGGAAGATGCTCGACACCGCGCGCTCCCTGCTGATCAAGGAGCTGTCGCTGGCGAAGGATTGCTCCGAGGAAGAAATCGAGTCGGACCTGAAGAAGATCTTCAACCTCGCCTGAGACTCACGGGCCCCGCCCGAGACTCGCACGCCCCGGGTTCCCGGTCAGGGAGCTCGGGGCTTCGTGTTTCCGCCTCCTGGCCATGAACGAACCTGTCTCCGTGGAGTCGGCGCGAGAGGAGCGTGAGCGGCGCATCGCCGAGCTGGAGTCCCGGCTGGCGCGTCGCCGCGTGGGCGTGCGGCCGTGGGCCGCGGCGATGGCCATCGGAGTGGGGCTCGTCTTCCTGGGCATGCTGCGCCGGGACCTGGTCTACTTCTTCTCGTCCCGGGTGCCGGTGACGCTGGGCGTGGAGGGCGCCTACCGCCCCGAAGTGCTCGCCTCCAACCGCTACGCGCAGGTGCATGGCGTGCCCACGTCCCGCGGAGCCTACGAGCGGGACGATGGCCGCCTGTACGTGCTCGTCGGGCTGCGGGAGTCGCCCTTCGTCGTGCGGCGACAGGCGCTCCCCGGCGAGGAGTGGGTGCCGGGACGGCCTCCTCCGCCTCCGGACGCCACGCCCTTCGCCGTCCGAGGGCGCCTGCTCTCGGAAGAGGACGCTCCCCGCTACCGGGATGCGCTCGCGCTGGTGCGGGGCATGGGCGAGGTGCTGCCCCAGGACGGCCGCGTGTGGCTGCTCGTCGAGGGGGAGCGCCCCGGCGAGGACCGGGGCCTGGTGCTCGTGGCGCTCGGCCTGGTGGCCTTCATCGCGCTGAACGGCGCGCTGCTGATCAGCGGTCTTGTGCGGCGTCGAGCCGCCTGAGCCCCTCGCGGGCGATGCGGTTGCCCGAATCGTGCTGGAGCGCCTTCTGGAAGGCGTCGCGGGCCCCGTTGGTGTCTCCCGCCTTCATGGCCGTGGTGCCCGCCTGGACGTGGAGCTCGACGAGCTGCTTGAGGAACCGCTTCCTCGGGTCGCCCCAGCCGTGGGACAGCTCCTGGTCCAGGTCGACGGCGGCGGTCAGCTGGGAGATGGCGCGCGGCAGGTCGCCCTTCGCGCGGGCCTTGCGCGCCTCGGCGTCGAAGGACTCGATGCGCTGCAGCCGCGCCTGCAAGGCCGGCAGCTTCGAGACGCGGGCCATCTCCACCGCGCCCGTCACGTCGTCGCTCTCGTAGCGCCGCATCACGTCCGCCTCCGTGCCAGGCTGCACGGCCGGCCTGGTCTCCCGCGTCTGCATGGGCGCGAGCCCGGTGCCGGACAGTTCGTCCTCCGCCGCCGGGGCTCCCCGAGCCGTCGAGGGCATGGCCGCGGGCGTCGGGCCCGCACGAACGCTGGTCTCGGCGCCGCCGCTCCTCGACACGGCCGACCCGGTGCCCGTCCCACGCCTCGTGGCGATGTCCGCGGCGCTCACCGCCGTCCCCCCGGAGCGCTCGGTGCTTGGGGCCTGGCCGCGGCCAGAGGCGATGCCGGCGGCGCTCGGGCCGCCTTGCGCGAGGGCGGCCCCCGACGCCACGCGGCCGGAGGCGATGTCGGCGGCGCTCGGGGCGGAAGGCGTCGTGGGGCTCGAGGTCGCCGCGCCGGAGCGGCCCGACGCGATGTCCCGCGCGCTCGCTCCGCCCGCGCCCGCCTGGCTCCTCCCTCCCGAGGCGAGGTCCCGCGCGCCGCGCGCCCCGGGCTCTCCCGCCTCGTCCTGACGTGAGTCCGCAGCGGCCTGGGCACGAGGCGCTCCCGAGGGCGCGTCTTCCATCCGGGAGGCGGTGGCGTGCGGTCGCGAGTCCCCGGGCCGGCGGCTGGGGGGCGCGTCCACGAGCAGGGGCGTCTCGGGCTGCCCGGCCTGGGCGGCGCCGCCTTCGTTCGTGGAGGGCGGGGCCTTCACCCCGGGGCTCGAGCTGAGCCCCACCACGAGCACCGTGAAGAGCGCCGCGACAGCCGACCCCATCCCCGCGGCGATGAGCGCCACCGTCAGTCGCTTCATCCGCGGACGGGGCGCGGGCTCGGGCGCGACGGCGGGGAGCGGAGCGGGGATGTGGGGTGAGGACGGGGTGCCAGGGCCCCGCAGGCGCAGCACCGCGTTGCCGAGCGAGATTTCGTCGCCCGGCATCACCGGCACCTCGGCGACGACGCGGACGCGGTTGAGGAAGGTGCCGTTCTGGCTGCCCAGGTCCTTGAGGAAGTAGTCGTCCCCCTGACGGGTCAGCTGCGCGTGGCGCCGGCTGATGGACGGATGCTGGAGCCGCAGGTCGGACGAGGACGAGCGTCCCAGCACCAGGGGCCCCTGCTGCACCGGCACGAGCTGCCCCGCGCCCGGGCCGCGCTCCACGTACAGGAACGCCGGCGGGTGCCCTGGATTCGAGTACTCCCGGCCCCACTCGAACTTCGCGGACAGCTCCCGGTCCCTGTCGCGTCCCCGGCCGCTCCCCTGGCGGGACCTCTTGCGCGAGCCCGCCGGGAACTGGGGCACGCGCTGGGGCCTCGGGTCGTCCGCCTGGAGCGGCGCGACCTCGTCGTCATCGAACGGGAGCTCCACCTCCGAATCCTTCGGCGCCGGCGTTCCCGGGGGACGGGGAGGGCGGGGCGGGCGCTTCGGATTCGGTGGAGCCATGAGACCATTCTCGCTGATTGGGGACCGGCTGGAAGGTTCTCAGGCCCCAGGCGTCCGAAGTTGTCCAGACCATTGATTCTACCGACCTCGGGCCCTCCAGCCACGGGGTGGCGAATGCTGGCCTGTTCAAGGACCGCGACCCTAGAGTGCTGGCCACATCCACCACGCAGGTTCCCAGGAGATTGGCGCAAGTGACCCCCCCACCCATCCGGCTCTTCAACACCATGTCCATGCAGAAGGAACTGCTGGAGCCCGCCGTCCCGGGGTGTGTGGGAGTCTATGTCTGTGGGCCCACGGTCTACAGTTACATTCATATCGGGAATGCTCGTACCTTCACGTCCTTCGACGTGGTGGTCCGCTACCTGCGCTACCGGGGCTACACGGTGCGCTACGTCCGCAACTTCACGGACGTGGACGACAAGATCATCAAGGCGGCGCACGAGACGGGCGAGGCGCCGGTGGCGTTGGCGCAGCGGTTCGTGGACCGCTTCCGCGAGGACGCCGGGGCGCTGCACCTGGTGGAGCCGGACGTGGCGCCCAAGGTGAGCGACCACATCCCGGAGATCATCGCCATCATCCAGAAGCTGGTGGACAAGGGCTTCGCCTACGCGTCGCAGGGCGACGTGTACTTCTCCGTCAGCGCGGACGCGGACTACGCGAAGCTGTCCAAGCGCAACCTCGACGACCTGTGCGTCGGTGAGCGCGTGCAGCCGGGCGACCAGAAGCGCGAGCCGCTGGACTTCGCGCTGTGGAAGGCGGCCAAGCCCGGGGAGCCCTCCTGGGAGAGCCCCTGGGGCCCGGGCCGTCCGGGCTGGCACATCGAGTGCTCCGCGATGAGCGAGAAGTACCTCGGGGAGACGTTCGACATCCACGGCGGCGCGCTGGACCTCATCTTCCCCCACCACGAGAACGAGATCGCGCAGAGCGAGTCCGCGCACGGCCAGCAGTTCGCCAAGTACTGGATGCACTGCGGCTTCCTCGACCTGGAAGGCGCGAAGATGTCCAAGTCGCTGGGCAACGTGGTGCGCCTGCGCGACGCGCTGGAGAAGGTGGACGCGGAGGCCCTGCGCTTCTTCTTCCTGTCCACGCACTACCGCCACCCGCTCAGCTTCTCCGACAAGGCGCTCGCCGACGCCGAGGCGCGCATGGAGTACTTCTACGAGACGCTGCGCAAGGTGGACGAGCGCGTGGGCGGCAAGGACTTCGGCAAGGGGCCGCTGCATGGCGAGCCGCACCGCTTCCTCTCCGAGTTCGAGTGCGCGATGGACGACGACTTCAACTCGGCGGGGGGGCTCGGCGCGCTCTCCGGCCTGTTCGGCCTGATGAACGAGCTGGCCGACAAGCCCCCGGTGAAGGACAAGGCGCTCGTCGGCCGCACGCTCCAGGCGCTGCGCGACGACGTGCGCAAGGCGTCCGGCGTGCTGGGCCTCTTCGAGGACGCCCCCTCCGCGTGGCTCCTGCGCCGCCGCGAGCGCGCCGTGCGCGAGCGCGGCATCGACGTGGCGGAGGTGGAGCGCCTGCTCGGTGAGCGGGCCGCCGCGCGCGCCGCCAAGGACTTCGCCGCCGCCGACCGGGTCCGCGCGACGCTGAAGGAGAAGGGCGTGGAAATCATGGATACCGCCGCGGGCACCACGTGGAAGGTGGCCGCTCCCCCGGCGTAGGGCTGCATGGACCCGGGCCCTCGTGTTAGGGCTCGGGTCACCATGAAGCACCTGCTGTCGCTCTTCGTCGCCCTGTCCTCGGTGCCCGCGCTCGCGCAGCGGGTGCCGCTCGTCACGCCCGCGGAGAAGGCCGCGTCCGCGAGCATCGAGCCGAACGTGCTCCGCGCGCACGTGCGCTTCCTCGCGCATGACCTGCTGGAGGGCCGAGGCCCCGGCACGCGTGGGGACGCCCTGGGGCAGGCCTACATCGCCGCGCAGTTCGAGGCGCTCGGCCTGGAGCCCGCGGGGGCGGATGGCACGTACTTCCAGCCGTTCGAGCTGGTGAGCGTCACGGGGCACCCCCAGACGCTGTCGGTGCGCGCGCCGTCGGGCGTGGAGGAGCTGAAGTTCCACGAGGACTTCATCGCGGTGTCCGGCGTGCAGGAGGCCGAGTCGCGGCTGGACGCGTCGGAGCTGGTCTTCGTGGGGTACGGCATCCAGGCGCCCGAGTACGCGTGGGACGACTTCAAGGGGATGGACCTGCGCGGCAAGACGCTGCTCATCCTCAACAACGACCCGGAGGACGACCCGAACCTCTTCGCGGGCCGCACGCGGCTCTGGTACGGCCGGTGGGATTACAAGTACGAGCAGGCGGCGAAGGTGGGGGCCGCCGGCGCCATCATCCTCCACACCACCGCGAGCGCGGGCTATCCGTGGCAGGTGGTGCAGTCCTCGTGGACGGGCGAGCAGTTCGAACTGCCCGCCGCGTCCGGGCCGCGCCTGCAGGTGAAGGCGTGGATGACGGAGGCCGCCACGCGCCGGGTCGTCCAGATGGCCGGGGCGGACCTGGAGACGCTCATCGCCTCCGCGCGCTCGCGCGACTTCCGTCCGGTGCCGCTCGGCGTGACGGTGGCCACCCGCTTCGCCAACGAGGTGCGGCGCCGGCCCACCGCCAACGTGCTGGCCATGCTCCCCGGCTCCGACGCGAAGTGGGGGGGCGAGGTGGTGCTCTACAGCGCGCACCACGACCACCTGGGCCGCAAGGAGGGCGGCAAGCCCGGCGAGGACGTCATCTACAACGGCGCGCTCGACAACGCGGCGGGCGTCTCCGGCATGCTGGCGGTGGCGAAGGCCTTCCGCGCGCTGCCCCAGCCGCCCCGGCGCTCCATCCTCTTCGCCGCCGTGGCCGCGGAGGAGCAGGGGCTGTTGGGCTCGCAGTACCTCGCGGAGCATCCCCCCGTGCCCCCGGGGCGGGTGGCCGCGAACATCAACATCGACGGCGCCAACATCCACGGGCGCACCCGCGACATCACCGTCATCGGCCTGGGCAAGTCCAACCTGGATGGCGTCATCACCGCGCTGGCGAAGACGCAGGGCCGCGTGGTGAAGGCGGACCAGCTGTCGGACCGCGGCTTCTTCTACCGCTCCGACCAGTTCAACTTCGCCCGCCGGGGCATCCCCGCCGCCTACTTCGGCAGCGGCATGGACTTCGTGGGCCGGCCCGAGGGCTGGGGCCGCCAGCGGCGCGAGACGTGGGAGGCGCAGCACTACCACCAGCCCTCCGACGAGCTGCGCCCGGAGTGGGACTGGTCCGGCGCGGTAGAGGACGTGCGCCTGTTCTTCCTGCTGGGAGCCCACGTGGCGCGCGACCCGGAGCTGCCCCGCTGGAACAAGGGGGACGAGTTCGAGGCCGCCCGCCTGGCGGCCCTGGAGGCGCTGAAGGCCCCTCGCACGCCCCCGTCCTCGGAGGGCGCCTCGAAGTAGCCCGGGCCCGTCCGTCACCCGACGGACGGATACAAACGTGCACGGATACAAACGTGCAGTGTTCCGGCGCGGCGGGTGTTAGATCTTCCGGCCATGCCGGAGTTCCAGATCGTCAGTGACCATCAGCCCGAGGGCGACCAGCCCCGGGCCATCGCCGAGCTCACCGAGGGCGTGCTGCGTGGCGACCGCTACCAGACCCTCCTGGGCGTCACGGGGTCGGGCAAGACGTTCACCATGGCGAACATCATCGCCAGGGTGCAGCGGCCCACCCTGGTCATCGCGCACAACAAGACGCTGGCCGCCCAGCTCTACGGCGAGTTCAAGGCGCTCTTCCCGAACAACGCCGTCGAGTACTTCGTCTCGTACTACGACTACTACCAGCCCGAGGCCTACGTCCCGTCGACGGACACCTTCATCGAGAAGGACTCGTCCATCAACGACAACATCGAACGGATGCGCCACTCGGCCACCCATTCGCTGCGCACGCGCGACGACGTGGTCATCGTCGCCAGCGTGTCCTGTATCTACGGCCTGGGCGCGGCCCGCAGCTACGTGGACCTGGCCGTGCGCGTGGACACCGGCGCGGAGATGGGGCGCGACGCCTTCATGCGCCGGCTGGTGGAGGGCCAGTACGAGCGCAACGACATGGACTTCCACCGCGGCACCTTCCGCGCGCGCGGCGACACCGTCGAGGTCTTCCCCGCGTACGAGGAGGAGCGCGCGGTGCGCGTCAGCTTCTTCGGTGACGAGGTGGAGCGCATCACCGAGTTCGACCCGCTGCGTGGCGTGACGCTGGGCACGCTGGACAAGATCGTCATCTTCCCCGCCAGCCACTACGTCGCGGGCGAGGACGTGCGCAAGCTCGCGCTCAAGACCATCCGCGACGAGCTGACCGAACAGCTCCAGACCTTCAAGCGCGAGGGCAAGCTGCTGGAGGCGCAGCGGCTGGAGCAGCGCACCCTGTTCGACCTGGAGATGATCGAACAGGTCGGCTACTGCAACGGCATCGAGAACTACTCGCGGCACTTCTCCGGGCGCGCGCCGGGCGAGCCGCCGCCGTGCCTCATCGACTACTTCCCGCGCAACCTCCTCGTCCTGCTCGACGAGAGCCACCAGACGGTGCCGCAGATTGGCGCCATGTACCGCGGAGACCGGGCGCGCAAGGAGACGCTGGTCAACTTCGGCTTCCGCATGCCCAGCGCGCTGGACAACCGCCCGCTCAAGTTCGGTGAGTTCGAGGAGCTGGTGCCCCAGGCCATCTTCGTCTCCGCGACGCCGTCCGAATACGAGCTGCAGAAGTCCCAGGGCGTGGTGGTGGAGCAGATCATCCGCCCCACCGGCCTGACCGACCCGGAGGTGGAGACGCGCCCCGTCGGCAACCAGGTGGACGACCTGCTGGAGGAGGTGCGCCTGCGCGTCAGCCGCAACGAGCGCGTGCTGGTGACGACGCTCACCAAGCGCATGGCGGAGGACCTCACCGAGTACTTCGCCGACGTGGGCGTGCGCGTGCGCTACCTGCACTCGGACATCGACGCCATCGAGCGCATGGCCATCATCCGCGACCTGCGCAAGGGCGAGTTCGACGTGCTGGTGGGCATCAACCTGCTGCGCGAGGGCCTGGACATCCCCGAGGTGTCGCTGGTGGCCATCCTCGACGCGGACAAGGAGGGCTTCCTGCGCAGCCACGTCTCGCTCATCCAGACCATCGGCCGCGCCGCGCGCAACGTGAACGGCCGCGTCATCATGTACGCGGACCACGTCACCGATTCGATGAAGAAGGCGCTCGACGAGACCACGCGCCGCCGCGAAATCCAGCGTCAATACAACAAGACGCACGGCATCACCCCGCGCTCCGTCAAGAGCAACATCACCGACCTGTCCGAGCACAGCGCCTACGAGGCGGGGGACGCCGGCGCGCTGCCCATGGCGGCCGAGGGCGAGGACGACGTGCTCGACTCGAAGGAGATCAAGCGCCTCGTCGAGGAGTACACGAAGCAGATGCTGGCGGCGGCGGAGGAGATGCAGTTCGAGAAGGCCGCCGAGTATCGTGACCGCGTCCAGCTGCTCAAGGACATGGACCTGGGGCTCAAGCCCGCGTCGCGCTCGCTGCTCAAGGCGCCGCCCAAGGCGGAGGACGCGGAGCCGCCCAAGCGTGGCCGGGGTGGCAAGGGCGGGCGGATGTCGCGCGCCCGGAGCCGTCGGTAGAGGAGGCGCGGCCCATGGACGCCAGGCTCCAGGAGAAGCTCGACGCCCTGCCCACCGAACCCGGCGTGTACCTGATGAAGGACCGCCGGGGGCAGATCATCTACGTCGGCAAGGCCGTCAACCTGCGCAGCCGGGTGCGCTCGTACTTCACGCGCACCGGCGACACGCGCGTGTTCGTGTCGCTCCTGGACGAGCTGCTCGGCGACCTGGAGACGGTGCTCGTCCACAACGAGAAGGAGGCGCTGCTCCTCGAGAACGAGCTCATCAAGAAGCACAAGCCGCGCTTCAACGTCCTGCTCAAGGACGACAAGCAGTTCATCTCCCTGCGCCTGGACCGCACCCAGCCGTATCCACGCCTGGAGGTGGTGCGCAAGTACGAGCGCGACGGCGCGCGCTACTTCGGCCCGTACTCCAGCGCGGGCGCCATCCGGGAGACGCTGCGCATCATCAACCGCTACTTCCGCCTGCGCACCTGCACGGACCACGTGCTGGCCAATCGCAAACGTCCATGTCTGCTGTACCAGATTGGCCGCTGCCCGGCGCCGTGTGTCTACCCGGTGCCGGAGGAGGACTACCGCCGCAGCGTGGACGAGGTGGTGATGTTCCTGGAGGGCAAGGCCAACGAGTTGGTGGAGGGCCTGCGGCTGCGCATGAAGCGCGCCTCCATGGACCTGAAGTTCGAGGAGGCCGCGCGGGTGCGCGACCAGCTCCAGGCCATCGAGCGCAGCCTGGAGCGGCAGAAGATCGCCACCACGGACTTCAAGGACCAGGACGTCTTCGCCTTCCACCGCGAGGCGGACCGCATCCTGTTCTACGTGCTGTGGGTGCGTCAGGGGCGCATCAACGGCGGCCAGGCCTTCCCCTTCGGCAGCCAGGAGTTCCCGGACGCGGAGCTGCTCGCGTCCTTCGTGAACCTCTACTACGACCAGGGCAGCTTCGTGCCGGAGGAGGTCCTGCTGCCGCTGGAGCCGGACGACGGCACCCAGGGCCTGGAGGCCCTGCTGTCCGAACGCAAGGGCGAGCGCGTGCGCGTGCTCGTCCCCAAGCGGGGCGAGAAGCACGACCTGGTGCTGATGGGCGCCAAGAACGCCGAGCAGGCCTTCCTCGAGCGGCGCCGCACCAAGGACGAGACGGACCAGGTCCTCTCCCGGCTCCAGCAACGCCTGAACCTGCGCAACTTTCCACGCAGGATGGAGTGCTTCGACATCTCCCACTTCCAGGGGTCGGCCATCGTCGCGTCGCAGGTGGCCGTCACGGATGGCGAAGCGGACAAGTCCCGCTACCGGAAGTACAAGATCAAGACGCTGGAGAAGCAGGACGACTTCGCCAGCATGTACGAGGTCGTGACGCGCCGCCTCAAGCGCGGGGTGGAGGAGGGCGACCTGCCGGACCTGCTCGTCATCGACGGCGGCAAGGGCCAGTTGGCGAGCGCGCAGGCGGCCATGAAGGACGTGGGCGTCACCACCGTGGACGTCGTGGGCCTGGCCAAGAGCCGCGACCTGGAGGTCTTCGACCGCGACGCGGAGCGCGCGAGCAGCCCCGAGCGTGTCTTCGTCATGGGGCGAAAAGACCCCATCGTGCTGGCGCAGAATTCGGCGGAGCTGTTCATGCTCACGCGCATGCGCGACGAGGCGCACCGCTTCGCGATCACGTTCCAGAAGTCCGTGCTGCGCAAGAGCCGGGTGCGCTCCGCGCTGGAGGACATCCCGGGCGTGGGCGAGGTGCGGCGCAAGGCGCTCTTGCGGCACTTCGGTTCGCTCAAGCGCGTGGGCGAGGCGAGCATCGAGGAGCTGGCGGAGGTGGTGGGCCCGGCCGTCGCCGAGCGGGTCCATGCGGGGCTCCATGGACACCCGGACGAGGAGGCGGAGGACCCCGTCCGGGAGGCCTCGCTGGACGACGCCGCCGAACCGGTGAACGAAAAATCGCAGGGAGGGTCGCCACCCGGAGCAGCGTGATTAATTTCCGCTCCAGACTGCGGGGGAAGTGCGCTGGAACCGCGACGTTCCTGGGGTTTTTAATTGCGACTGGGCTCGGCGCTGATTTATAGCGGTTGACGATTCGAGCACGTCCAAAGAGGGCGAGGGACCGACATGAGGCTGTATCCGAAGGTGATCCCGATCATCTCGCGAGAGGCGATTCAGCAGCTCATGCAGGATGGGGACATCGAGGTGGAGCCGATGCGCGTGGCGGACGCCGAGATGGACCTGTCGGCCATCATGCGCGAATACCTTGCGAATGAAGAGCGTGTGAACCAGGCGACGCGCGAGGCGCTGGAGCGTCGCGGATATGACTACTCGAAGTTCAACCAGGTGAAGCGCGAGATGGCGGATGTCCGCGGCTTCAAGATGGGCGACGAGGGCATCGAGTACGTCATCAACCAGATGATCGAGTTCCTCCTCATCAGCCGCAACGTCGAGGAGGTCTACTCGGCGGACAACTCGCTGCGTCAGAAGATCTTCCAGGTCATGAAGCGGCACCTGGACGTGGACGACGAGATCGACAAGGAGGCCCGCTCCCGCCTGAAGCACCTGCAGGAGGGCACGAGCGCCTTCGACATCGAGTACAACAAGACGGTGGAGCAGATCCGCCGCGCGCGGGGCCTCATCTAGTTCTGCTGGGGAGAGGGGACTGCCGTTCCCCGCTCCGCTGCCTACCTTGTTCCACAAGGAGGCAGCGTCGATGGCGGGACCTCTCACCACGTTTCTGTTGTCCGGCATCCTGGCCGCCGCGCCAGGCGGGTTCACGTTCGAGGGCCGAACGGCCAGCGCGAGGACCGAGCAGCCAGACGGCTTCTTCATCCAGGGACCTCTGCCGTTCACCGACCTGGCCGAGTCCGGCACGGGGAGCGCCACCCTCGACGTCCAGGATCGGGTGGACCTGCCGGAGGCCACGTACGGCGACCAGGCGGCCTTCTCCGCGACGTTCCGGTTGGGGGCGACGGAGTACCGGGTGGAGCTGTCACAGGCTGGTTTCCCGCCCCTCCAGCGCTTCCAGCCAGCGCCTTCCCAGCCGCTCCCCGCGCCTCCGCCGCACACCATCGGCGGTGGCGTGCTGCTGGGCGTTCCGCTCTATGGCGACAGCGGCCTGGGCTGGGCCGCGATGACGCGGACGCATGCGGCCATCGCGGTGTGGGGCGTGGGCAGCGTGTGGCGCAACGGGCACCTGCTGACGGACGCGGCGTTCGTCCACGTGGCGGCGCTCGACGCGGGGGCCTTCGCGGACGACGACACTCACCGGTTGCTGCGGCAGGCGCGCTTCGAGGACACGGAGCTGGTGGTGCTCGTGTGGAACCTGCCCGCGCGGGTGGAGCCGCGGGGCTTCGTCCAGTTCGTGTTCGAGGATGTGAGCATCGACCTGGACGGACGCTCGCTGCCCTGGGTGGCGGTGGTGGAGAACACGGGGAACATCACGGTGGACCCGCGTTGGCTGACGCCCGTGCCGCCCTCCGCGTACGCGGGCGGCATTCCCGTGCTGTCGTCGCCCGAGTTCGCCGCGACGGGAGGGAGCGGCGTGACGGGCACCCCGGCGGGCACCATGCGTGTCTCCGTGGGGGGCGCGACGACGGCCTCGGGGGCGGCGGCCAGCCCGCTCCCGGTCGAGCCGCAAGTGACGAGCGGGGCCTTCCCGACGCCGCAGCCGCGGAGTCCGCCAGTCAACATCACGGGTGTGCCGACGGTGACCGCCGTGCCGTCGACCACGGCCACGGCGGGCTCGTTCTCCGTCGTCCCGTTGTCGCAGGGGAACTTCAATGCGTTCTCCGGGACGGCGCAGGTGAGCCCGGGCATCCTCGCGACCGCGCCGCCATTGAACTCGAGCGCCGTCACGCCCTCCAACGGGTTGCTCGCCGCGCCCGCGCCCATCACCGCGTCTCCCGCCACGCCGCTGTTCGGCGCGCCCACGCCGCTCAACGCGACGCCCGCCGCGCCGCTGCCCGGCTCACCCGCGCCCGGCAATGTCGCGGCGGGCGCGAGCCCCGTCGCGCCCGCGCCGGCCGCGCCAGCGGCGGCACCTGGCGGAGCGACGCCATCGCGGTGAGCCGGGGGCCACCGGGGAGGGTGGCGCGATGCTCGGCGCAGTGAGCTGGCGGCCAGGAGGCGCCCGCGCGGGGAGACTGATGCGGGACGCTCGGTGCAGGTGAGCCGGCGGCCACGGGGCGACCGCGCGGGGGGACTGATGCGTGACGCTCAGCGGGTGGCGCGCGGTGTGGGCCCGTGCCGGACGAGGGCGGCGGCCTGCGCCAGTCGCTTGCGCACCTGGAGGACGAGGTCGTGCAGGTCGTCGAGCCGCTCGAGGACGCGGGCGTCGTCGCTCGCGTTCACCAGGCTCGTCGCCGACAGCGGGCCTGCTCGCAGCGTCTCGAGCAGGTCCTGGAAATGCGCCTCCACGTCCCCCAGCGCGTCCATTCCCTCGCGCAGGTCGTCCTCGAGGAGGTCCACGAGGACCGTCGAGTCCGCGCGGGAGGGGAGGGCGCGCGCCAGCCTCTCGGTGGCCACACGAACCGGGTCGGCCTGACGCGACAGCGCGGGGACGGTGAGGGCGAGAGGGGCCATGCCTCGACGCTACAGGCCCGTAGCACGCCGTCAATTTTCCCACCCCCGCCGGCGGGAGGGGTCAGCGGGTCGCGCCTCGAAGCGCGTCGCGGTGGGCGGCCAGGAAGGTGGCGACGCTCGTGGGGGCGCGCCCCGACAACTCCGTGACGGTGCCCGCCACGTCGCCCATGCGGCCCTGGGCCACCGCGACGTCGAACGAGGCCAGCGCCCGCGCGAGCGGCGCCGGGACACCGTGGGACACCATGCCCTGTTCGAGGGCGGCGACGTCCACCGGGGTCCACTGGACGGGCCTCCCGGACAGCTCGCTGGCCAGTCGCGCCAGGTCCGCGTGGCTCACCGCGGCGGGGCCGGTGACGTCGAGCGTCCGCTTCCCGTCGAAGGTGGCGGCCAGCGCGGCGGCGGCGGTCCGCGCGCAGTCCTCGCGCGTCACGTACGCGGTGGTGCCGGTCCCCGTGGCGGAGACGAGCTGGCCGGCCGCCACCGCCTGGGGGAGCGAGTGCAGCAGCATCTCCGCGTAGACGTTGTTGCGCAGCACCGTGTAGCCCAGGCCGCTCTGCTGGAGGGCCTGCTCCGTCGCCCAGTGGTCGGCGGCGAGGGTGATGGGGCTGTCCGGCTCCGGCCGGGTCAACGAGGTGTAGACGACGTGGCGGGCCCCCGCGCGCTTCGCGGCCTCCACGGCATTGCGGTGCTGGACGACGCGGCGGCCCGGCACGTCCAGGGAGTCCGTGCTGATGAGCAACAGGCGATCCGCGCCGGCGAAGGCGGCGTCGAGCGTCGCTGGCGCGTCGAAGTCCGCCTGGCGCACGGTGACGCCGCGGGCCGCGAGCGCCGCGAGCTTCTCCGGGTGGCGCGTGGTGACGACGAGCGGCCCCCGATGGGATTCGAGCAGGAGCTCGACGACGCGGCGTCCGAGCTGGCCGGCGGCACCGGTGACGAGGAGGGTGGGGGAGGAGGCGGGCATGGGGATTCTCCGTAGGGCGAAGGTCCATTCCTCCGCGCCGACCCCAGGGTTAGCCGTCGCCTCCGCCCTGCACAATGCGCCGTGACGGAGCATACTGTTCCACTGGAGGAACAATGGACCTGAACCAGCTCGCGCTCTTCGTCGCAGTGGCCGAGGGGCGCGGCTTCTCCAGCGCGGCGAAGAAGTTGGGATTGCCCAAGTCGTCGGTGAGCCGTGGCATCGCCCGCCTCGAGGCGTCGATGGGGGTGCAATTGCTCAACCGGACGACGCGCACGGTGGCGCTCAGCACCGCGGGGGCGGCGCTCTACGAGCGCGTCTCACCCATGCTCGCGGCGCTGCGCAAGTCGGTGGGCGAGCTGCCGGAGTTGGAGGATGCGCCGTCGGGGGAGCTTCGCATCACCGCGGTGGTGGACTGGGGGACGTCGGTGCTCGCGGACGTCATCACCCGCTTCACCGCCCGCTATCCCGCGGTGAGCGTGGACCTGCACCTGGACAACCGCGTGGTGGACCTGGTCGCGGAGGGCTTCGACGCGGCCCTGCGGTTGTCCGTCACCCCGCTCAAGGACTCCTCGCTGCGCGCCAGGCGCCTGGGGCCGCTGGCGCTGCGGCTCTACGCGGCGCCGTCCTACCTGGCTCGCAAGGGGATGCCCCGGCATCCGCGCGAGCTCGAGGACCACGCGTGGGTGGCGTTCCGGAGCGGGCTGCCGCTGCGGCTGGTGGGGGCCGGAGAGACGGTCCTCCCTCCCAGGCGCGGCGCCATCCAGTGCGATGACATGTTGTTCATGCGCGAGGCCCTGCGGCTGGGCGGAGGCATTGGCTACCTGCCCACCATGCTCGCCGAGCCGGACGTGGCGGAGGGGCGCCTCGTCAACGTGTTGCCGAAGTGGAGCACGCCCCTGGGGAGCGCGTGGTTCGTGTCCACCGCGGAGCGCCACATGCCGCGCAAGGTGGCGGCCTTCCGGGACTTCCTCGTCGAGACGTTGAAGCAGCGCCCGCTCGCCACGTGAGCGGGGCGCGTCAGAGCGAGCCGAGGAACTTCAACAGCGCGGCGCGCTCGTCGCTTCGCAGGGCGCGGAAGCCCTCGCGCGCGTCCTGTCCCTCGCCGCCGTGCCACAGCACCGCCTCTTCAATCGAGCGGGCGCGCCCGTCGTGCAGGAACCCCGAGTACGGCAGCACCGTGTGTGTCAGCCCCAGGCCCCAGAGCGCGGGCGTGCGCCACTCGGTCCCGGTGGCCGCGCCATCCGGCCTTCCATCCGCGAGTTCCGGCCCCATGTCGTGCAGCAGCAGGTCCGTGTACGGGTGGATGCGCTGCCAGGCCAGCTCCTCGTGGAGCGCCGGGCCGGTCTCGAGCGTCTCACGGTGGCAGGACTCGCAGCCCAGCGAGCGGAACAGCTTTTCGCCGCGCCGGACCTCGGGGTCGTCCAGGGCCGCTCGCGCGGGGACGCCGAGCGATTCGGAGTAGAAGACGGCCGCCCCCAGGATTTCGGCGCTGATTTCGTGGGTCCCGTCCGGCTCCGGGAAGAGGGGGCTGCTGATGCCCATGTCGTTGAAGTAGGCCTCGGCGGATTGCTGCATCAGGTGGGGGCTGTTCGCCTTCCACCCGAAGCGCCCGGGTACGAGCGCGCGAGACGCCACGTCCCAGACCTCGTTCATCCGTCCGGAGACGCCGTCGCCGTCCCGGTCGTCCGGATCCTCCAGAGCGCGCAGCGTCTCGACGGGAATGGCCTCCAGCAGCCCCAGCCCGAACACGGGGGGCGGCAGCCGCAGCGACATCAGCATGTCCTCCGGCAGCGCAGAGCCATCCGTCGGGACGATGCCCACGTCGGGCGAGCGCAGCGAGTACGGCGTGCCGTCCGCGTACTGGCCAGTGCGCTCCACCCACGAGAGCGTGAGCGCCGCCGGAGGCGTGGAACCGTAGACGGCCTGGTCCCGCACCTGCAGCCCCAGGCCTGGGACGGGGACCGCGCCGCGCGGGTGGTCGGGCACTCCGTTGGGGAGGCTCACGCGCACGAGGAGCTGGGTGCGCTGGGACGTGCGGCCCATCACCGGCATGCCACGCCCGTTGCGCAGGTGGCAGCCGTTGCAGGAGACGTTGTTGTACGTCGGCCCCAGGCCGGGGTTCAGGTTCGACGGCGCCGGGACGAAGATGGCGGCGAAGGCCGCGTCACCGGCCCGGTGCGGTCGGTCGTTCTCCGGGCGGAGGTTCGCCGCGGGCTGGGCGAACGCCTGCGACGTGCGGTTGTCGACGGTGGTGTCCCCACCCGCCCTCGGTGGCGCCAGAGGCACGCCCGGTGCCTCCTCGCCACAGGCGGCGGTCAACGACAACAGGGCTCCCAACATCGCGGCGCGTCGCATGGCGTTCACCTGCCCCGGCTCTCTACATCACTGGGTGACGAGGGGCAGCACCTCGCCCTGGAAGGTATCGTGCAGGGCGCGGATGGCCTCCTGGGCCGCCACGATCTTCGGGCGCTCGGTGTCGTTGTTGATGGACTCGCGGAACGGCTCGGCGATGGCGCCCAGCGCGCTGATGGAGGCGGCGATCTGCTGGCGGATCCTGGTGTCGAGCGCGCTGTCCACGCCCACCACGTCCCGCAGCGACGTACCCGTCTTCGCCTCGCCCTGCAGGTGGCCCAGGTAGGCGTTCTCCACGCTGCGGATGTTGTTGGTGAAGTCCTCCAGGGAGTTGTACGCGAACTGGCTCTCCACCACGTTCGGGTCGCGGGAATAGTACGGCTCGGCGATCTTCCCGTTGGCGACCTCGTCGAGGATGGTGGTGATGCCGCCCACCATCTCCTGCGCCGCGGCGTGCACGGACGGATACGCGGAGTTGCCGGCCTGGCCCGCGGTGGCCAGCGTGTCACGGAACGGCTTGTTGCCGTCCAGCGACTGCGCCCACGCGCCGTGCAGCAGCTGCCCCACGGCCTTGAGCTCTGCGGACAGGGCCTTCACGTACTCGTATTCGCGGGCGGTGAGCTCGCCCACCGTCTTGGTGCCACCGTCGCCGAAGATGAGGTACTCCAGCGTGTGGAAGCCCTTCTGCTCGTTCGCGAGGTTGCTCACGTACTGCTGCGTGAGCGCGTCGTTGCTGGCCAGCACCGCGTCCAGCTCCGTGTGGCTCACCGGCCAGCTGTCCAGCGCCGGGTCATAGCCGAAGCTGTCCACGGGGCCGAACAGGAAGCCCTCGCTCTGCTCCCAGGGGATGCGCGCCGCGCGCCAGGCGGCCCTGGCGGCCGTCAGCTTGTCCTCGGAGGGCTCCGCCGCCAGCGCGATGCAGGCTGCGTCCAACTCGGTCAGCCGGGTGGCCAGTCGCGCATAGGTCGGAACCACGACCTTGTCCGCGAAGGTGACGACGAGCTCCGTGCCGACCTTGGAGTCGTTCTCGCCGGGGTTGGTGGTGCCGTCGTCGTCGCCGCAGGCACCGAGGAGCAGCGAACCGGAGAGGAGCGCCGGCGCGAGCGCCAGACGCAGGGGCAGGGACATACGCTTCATGACCGACCTTTCGTTGGGGAGACAGGACGCGGAGCCCGCGTCAGTAGTTGAAGCCCGTGGCGAGGCGCAGGGTGTTCTCGGGACGGAAGACGTCCGAGCCCAGTCGCCGGTGGCCGAAGTCGAGCTTCGCGTACACCGTGTTCAGCAGGTTGTAGGCCACGCCCACCGTGTAGATCTGCCTGCGGAAGCGCGGGTTGTCGTACAGCTCCTCCCGCGGCTTGAACTGCGTGTCCACGTAGTCGTAGCGGACGAACGGGAACAGGTGGTGCGCGTCGCTCAGCCCGACGACTCCCGCGATGTCGTAGCCAACCTCGCCCCACGCGGCCAGCGCGTTGTCGGACACCGGCGTGCGCATCACGCCCAGCAGGTTGGACAGGCGCGAGTTGCGCTGGGAGACCAGCTCCGCGTTCTTCAGATGGCCGTACATCACCAGGCCCTTGGCGCTCCAGCGGCCCTTGCGCACGGACAGGTGCGCGTCCAGCAGCGTCAGCGGCGCGGACACATAGCCGCACGGGGCGACCTCGCGGTCGTTCGCGTCCTCGCAGGCCTTCACCAGATCCGGCTTGGGGCGGTTGCGCGTGGTGTCGCCGCGGTAGGCGGACACGCCGAAGATGAAGCCGTCGAAGTGCGTGACGTCCGCGCGCACCACCAGCGCCATGTCCGTGGCGCGCTGCACCTCGAAGCGGCGCTGATGGCCGCCCACCGCCCACAGCTGCGAGCTGAAGCCCGTGGAGTCCAGCCCGTTGACCAGCTGTCCCGTCAGCCGCAGGCCCCAGGGGAACTTGTAGCGCAGCCGCAGGCCCATCTCGTCCCAGGTGTTGGGGATGATGCCCGTCTCCGCCTCGTCGCGGACGGTGCCCAGGTAGTCGGTGGGGCGCGAGAACTCGCTCAGCGTGCCCACCGCGACGTAGAAGCGGCCCACCGCGAGCGAGGCGTTCTGGCCCAGCTTCTTGGAGATGAACAGCTCCTCGACGAGGATTTCGCCACCCTTGTCGAGCTCCTGGTCGAACTCGCCGAACTCCTCGTACTCGAGCTCCAGCGCGGAGCCGGTGCCGCCGTGCTCGAACTCGACCTCCGCCTCCACCTCGAGCCCGTACTCCGGCAGCGTCCCCTTCATCTCCACCACCAGTCGCGTGGTGTCGAACTCCAGGCGGGAGTCGCGCTGCGAGCCGCCCGTCCGGTTCTGGTTCAAGCCGTAGTCGTGGTACCCGAACAGCAACTCACCGTACGCGGTGAGGAACGTCTCGATCTGCGGGCGGGCCCGGCTCAGCGCGGACGGCACGGGGACCGCGGCAGCGGGCGCCGGCGCGGGCTGGGCGACCCCCGGGACGGGCGCGGGCTCCTGCGCCACCGGGGCGGCGGGTGAGGGCTGGGCGATCCCTGGGACGGGCGCGGGCTCCTGCGCCACGGGTGCAGCACCCGGGGCGGGAGTCCGCGGAGTCGCGGCCTGGGAGACCGGAGCGGAGAGCAGCAGGGTGGAACAGAGCAGCAGGATCGAAGGTGCGAGACGAGGACGTAGGCGCATCGGAGCGGCGCGCACCCTACGCTTCTGATTCTGATTTTGCAAACCAGAATCAATTTCCGCTCATCAAGGAAAAACCCAGGAGGGACTCTCACCGGGTTCCAGGTCCGCGCGCTCAGGCTGGGGGCATCACCACTTCATGTCTTCCTTGCCGCCGCCGGCCTCCTGGCGTTTCTCGCCGGGGCGGGTGACGCCGGTGAGGGTGGCGCGCACGGCGCCCAGGTCCAGGGTGCCCACGGCGGCGAGCGGGAGGCGGCGCGCGTCGTCGGACAGCCAGACGTGGACCTCCCGCTTCATCTTGGGCCGGTCGATGCGCACCGCGGTCCCGCTCAGGTGCCAGGCCTTGAACTGGCCCAGCGGGGTCGTCACCTCCTCGCGCTTGAGCACCTGGCCCTGCATGCGCCACATGCGGCGCACGCCGTAGACGTCGAAGCAGACGGACAGGTTCTCCTCGAGGGGGAGCTGGCGCAGCAGGTAGATGGAGCCGGCCACGTCCAGGCCGTCCTTGTCGTAGGTGTAGTTGTACTGGCCCTTGGGGCGCTTGCCGACCTGGTAGTCCACCGTCACGGCGCGATCCTTGTGGGTGAAGGCGACCTCCACCTTGCGGCGCAGCTCGTTCTCGGTGGCGTCCTCGACGTAGCGCTTGGGCCGGAGCGTGCGCGGGTGCAGGTAGGTGGTGGCGGTGCCCCGGACGCGCCGCACCTTGGAGAAGAAGGAGTTGGTCTGCGCCTCGACCTGGACGGGTATCTGTCCATCCTGTTGCTTCTGCACCCGCATGGTCATCTTCCCGGCCTGCGCGCCCATGGCGTCGAGCTCGAACTCGAGCACCTCGCCGGGCATGAAGGCGAGGGGCGTGCGCAGGTTCGGGAGGGCCTGGGCGCACGGGGCCACGGTGAGGGGCACCTCGTCCTCGGGCTTCTGCGCGTCGGCGGGGCCGGCCTCGGCGGCCTTGTCCGTCTCCAGCTTGTCGGCCTCGACGTCGGGAAGCTGGGCCCAGGCGGTTCCACCGGTGGTCAACAGCAGGCAGGCCGCGAGGAGGGTGCGCATCGAGCTCATCCTTCATCCTTCCAGAGGGACTACGGGGTGCTCCTGGGCTGCTGACGGCCCGGGCGCTTGGCAAATTCGGACGCGGTCCACCGCTGCCGGAGCCGGGCCGTCACGACCTGTCGGACCTGCTCCCATTCTCGCGCATCCTGGCGGATGTCCCAACCGGTGCGGGCCAGCCTGAGCGCCGCGTCCCGAGCGAAGGTGGCGTCGCCCAGCCCGGCGAGCAACCTCAGGTATTCGTAGTCCTCGAGCCCGTCGCGGATGTGCTTGAGCCGCAGGCTCTGGACGGGGTGGTGTCCGGATTGTCCCAGGCGGGCGGGGGTCCCCGGGTAGAAGAGGGTGCCGTCGCCGTTGCCGCCGAACTCGAACAGGCTCGTCCAGGGGTCTGGCCGCGTGTTGTAGGCGAAGACGGTGTCGAAATAGAGCTCGCCGTCCACGCCGCTCGCGAAGGCGAGCACGCCCATGGCGCGGTTGAGCGGGGCGGGGTGGTCCACCATGTACGAAGCCCAGCCGCTGTAGACCCGCTCCTGGGCGGGGGCCGTGGACGGTCCCCCGGTGCACCCGTGGGCGTTGCAGCTCTGGTACCACCAGACCTTCGTCCCGACGGGGAGCCGCTCGCGCAGCCGCGCCATCTCCACCACGGCGCGGCAGGTCGCGGGGCCCGGCCGGGGATAGAAGCAGTTGAGGGTGGGCGCGAGGATGTCCGCCGCGTCCTTCAGCTTGTCGTCCAGGGGGCTGGTGACGAGCACGAGGATGTCGCCGGCCTCGCGCACCCTGCGGGACTGGGCCAGCACCACGGGGATGTCCTCCGGCCGCGGCTCGTCCTTCGTGTAGAAGAACAACCGCGCCGGCCAGCCCTTCTCGCGGACGTGGCGGGCGAAGGCGCGGTAGTACGCGACCTTCTGGGCGTCCGTCCTGGCCTGGGGGCTGTCGCGCACCTCGGTGGTGGTGAAGCGGGCGCCCGAGGCCAGCACGTCGCCCTCGAGGAAGGGCGCCATCTCCGCGTCGTATCCCGTCCAGTCCACCACCGCGTCTCCCTCCGGCGTGAAGGTGACGGGCGGCGGGTCCATGCCCATGCCGTGCGCGCTGAGCCGGTGCTCCAGCAGGACGCGGGCGTAGTCCCGCAGCAGGGCCCGCGCCTCCGGGCTCGCGGCGGGAAGGCCGTGTCCCCGGGCGATGCTGTAGCGGGAGATGCCGAAGCTGGTGGGCAGCGAGGCGGTGGCCGGCAGCGCGAAGGGCTGCACCTCCACGACGAAGGCGAGGGTGGTGCGCTCCATCCGGTCCAGCCTCGCCAGGAACTGGCCCCGGTAGGTGCCTGGCGCCTGGTCCTCCGGCGCGCAGAACTCCGCGTAGACGACGACGGGGAGGGTGGGCCCGGGCGCGGGCGCGTCCAGTGGCAACAGCGCGTCCGGCCATGGCCCCGTGGCGCCCGCGCCGTTCGACGCGACCTCCACGTCCAGGAAGCCCACGCGCCATTGGTTGGCGCGCAGCGGGGCGCCGGGGCCCCGGACCACCAGCGGGGAGACCTCCAGGTGCTCGACGGGGCCGGGCACCACCACCTGCATACCCTCGCACTCACCTCGGGCGAGGCTCACGCGGGCGACGTGGCGCTCGGGCAGCGCGGCTCCGGGCCTCACCTTGACGAGCGGCGAGACGGCCGCGGGCACCCGCGCCGCGGACATCGTCGCCATCAACAACCAGGCCCACCCCACGCCCATCCCACGCCTGCTCTCTCCGGCGGGACCTACCCGCCCTTCTCCGCCGTCGCCACCGCCTCGACGCGGCCCGGCGAGTAGTCCGTGATTTCCGCCACCACCGTGCCCAGCGCGAACTCCGCCTCGATGCGCACGGGGACGTGCTGCGCGTCGGTCGTGAAGTACGCGACCATGTCCCGCTTCGACGTCAGGTTGCCGCCGAACTCCGCCTGGACCCGCAGGCGGAACACTTCCTTCTTGCCCAGCTCCGTCTCCAGCACCTCGCGCGCCTCCACCTTCGCGCGCATGGTGAAGCTCTTGCTGCCCGTGAACACGGGGTAGGCATACTCGCCGCCCACGACGAGCTCCCGGTTGCGCAGGGCGAAGGTGGCGCCGGTGACGTCCAACGTCCCCTCGGTGATTTCGGTGACGGACTCGCGCGGCGTCTCGCCCTCCTTCTGCTTCACGACGAGCGCGCTCTTGCCGTCCGGCTGGACCTTGATGCGCTGGCGGCGGCGCTTGCCGTTCTCGTCCGCGTGCAGGTCGCTGCCCACCACGCGCTGGCTGGGGGCCTGCCAGTAGGAGACGAACTTGTCCTTGATGGGCCACACGCCGATGAGGGCATCCGAGCGCGCCACCGCGACGATGGGCCACACGTCCTGGCCCCACTGCTTCATGGGCGCGCCCACCGTCACCTGCGCGGTGCCCGCCGTCATGCCCAGGTACCGGATGCGGTACTGGCTCTGCTCTCCGGGACCGAACGCCGGGTTCGCCAATGCTTCCTGGGCCATGGCTGCCGAGGACCACACGAGGCCCGCCACCACCGCCGCGAACCCCCAGCTGGACTGCGCACGCATTGATCGAACTCCCTCGCTTGGACGTTAGGAAGCCCGGCTGCTGCCCGCCAGGCCTCGCCCCCGAACTCCCTCCGCCACTCCACACTTCCCATGGACGTGCGCGCCCGGTGGGCATTCACCGGGCGCTCGCCCCCTCGCCAGGGGCGGCGAGGACGCCCAGTTTCGCACGTCGCGCCGCGCCGCGCCCCTTCCCGACCCCGGGCGGCATGCCCGGGGGGCGAGCGGGCGGGTGTGCACCGGTCGGCGGCGCTGGTAGCCTCGGGCTCCGGAGCCCCGCACGCCTGGTGGCTCCACGAGGAGCCCGACGTCCATGGCCAGCGAGTACGACTTCGATGACGACGACTCCAAGGACGCCCAGGCGGGGCGCTCCTTCAAGGAGTTCGACTGTCCGTCCTGCAACGCCAACAACCCGGTCGATGACGGCTTCACCGACCAGGACGAGGTCCGTTGCAACTACTGTGGCTGCGAGTTCAGGGTCGTCATGAACGCGGAAGGGCGCGTGCGCTTCAAGGAACTCTGAGGCGGCGCCAGGGGCCTACGCGCGCTCACCGAAGATGGCGGTCCCCACGCGCACCACGGTGGCCCCCTCCGCGATGGCCTGCTCGAAGTCGTGGGTGGTGCCCATGGACAGGCCGGGCAGTCCATGGCGCGCCGCCAGCTCCCGCAGCGTCCGGAAGTAGCCGCGCGCGCGCGCCTCGTCGTCGGTGGGTGGGGGCAGCGACATGAGCCCCACCAGCTGGAGGCCGGGCAGCTCCCGCGCCTGGGCGAGGAAGTCCGCGAGCGCCGCGGGCTCGAGCCCGCTCTTGGTGGCCTCGCCGCCCACGTTGACCTCCGCGTAGCAGGGCAGGGGAGCGGCGCCCTCGCGGCGCTTCGACAGCTCCCGCGCCACCTCCAGGCGATCCAACGCATGGAACGCGCTGGCCACGCGCGCCACGTACTTCACCTTGTTCGTCTGGAGCGGCCCGATGGCGTGCCAGCGCAGGCCCTCCAGGTCCGCCAGCTCCGCGGCCTTGTCCCGCAGCTCCTGCGCGTAGTTCTCCCCGAAGTCGCGCTGGCCCGCGGCATGGGCCTCGCGGATGAGCGCCGCGGGCTTGAGCTTCGACACCGCGACCAGCGTCACCGACTCCACCGGGCGTCCCGCGCGAGCGCACGCCGCCTCCACCCGCCGCCGCACCTCCGCCAGCCGCTCCGCCACGGACGCGCTCATCGCCGCGCGCTCCAGGCCAGCGGCACGCCCGCGCGCTCCATCAGCGCGAGCGTTTCGCCCAGCGGCAGGCCGATGACGTTGGTGGGGCTGCCCTCCACCGAAGCGACGAGGAAGGCGCCCTTGCCCTGGACGGCGTAGGCCCCCGCCCTGTCCAGCGGCTCGCCCGTGCCCGCGTACCATTCGATTTCCGCGCGGGTCAGCTCGCGGAAGGTGACGCGGGTGTGCACCACGAGGGCCTCGTCATGCCGCCCGGCGAGCGCGACGCCGGTGAAGACGTCATGCGTCCTGCCCGACAGCCGGCCGAGCATCGCGCACGCCTCGGCCGCGTCCTGGGGCTTGCCGAGCAGCTCGCTGTTGCCCAGGGCCACGGTGGTGTCCGCGGCCAGCACCCACGCGCCGGGGTAGCGGGTCGCCACCACGCGGGCCTTCTCCCGGGCCAGGCGCAGGACATAAGGGGCCGCCTCCTCGCCTGGGTGCGGTGTTTCGTCGATGTCCGCCGCGCAGACGGTAAAAGTGAGGCCCAGTTGGGTGAGGAAGTCGCGCCGACGGGGGGAACCCGACGCGAGGACGAGCAACGTTTGATCAGCGTGCGTGTGCATGTTACGGCTCCCGGTGCCCTTAGCAGACTAGCGCCTCGGAGCGGACTCTACGGATGAATCCCGCGGACCTCCTGTCGGCCATGAAGCGGACAGTGGAGCAACTGGCCGCCTACAACGAGATGGCGAAGGCGCTGACCTCCACCCTGGAGCTGCGCGAGGTGCTCGCGCTCGTCATGCAGAAGGTCAGCAGCCTGCTCCTGCCCCGCAACTGGTCGCTCATCCTCCAGGACGAGCGCACCGGGAAGCTCTACTTCGAAATCGCGGTGGGGGAGGGGGCCGGCGTCCTCAAGGGCCTCCAGCTCAACCCGGGCGAGGGCATCGCCGGCGCCGTCTTCTCCTCGGGCGTGGCCCGGCTCGTCCACGACGTGGGGGGCGACCCCAGCTTCTCGCCCCGCTTCGACGAGGCCTCCGCCTTCCACACCCGCTCCATCCTCGCCGTGCCCCTGCTCGCCCGGGGCCACGTGCTGGGCGTCATCGAGCTGGTCAACGGCCCGACCGACCCGCCCTTCTCCAACGACGACCTCACCACGCTCACCGCCATCGCCGACTACGCGGCCATCGCCATCGAGAACGCCCGCAACTTCCGCCGCGTCCAGGAGCTCACCATCACCGACGAGCACACCGGCTGCTACAACGCCCGTCACCTGCGCGCGCTGCTGGACCACGAGGTGAAGCGCTCGGCCCGCTTCCGCCACCCGCTGTCGCTCGTCTTCCTGGACCTCGACCACTTCAAGAGCGTCAACGACCGCCACGGCCACCTGATGGGCAGCGCCACCCTGAAGGAGGTGGGCGACCTGCTCATGGCCCTGGGACGCAACAGCCTGGACGCCGTCTTCCGCTACGGCGGTGACGAGTTCGCCATCCTCCTGGTGGAGACGGACCAGGACGGGGCGGCCGTCATCGCCCAGCGCGTGTGCGAGGCCTTCCGGGGCCGCGCCTTCCTCCAGGAGCACGGGCTGGACGTGCGCGTCACCGCCAGCGTGGGCGTGGCCACCTTCCCGGACCACGCCACGTCCGCGCTGGACCTCATCCGCGCCGCGGACTTCGCCATGTACGCGGTCAAGGCCCGCGGCAGGGATGGCGTCTGCGTCGCGGACGCCCCCGTCCCGGACGACGGCGGCGGCTCCGAGTTCCCCGTCCGCTGAAGGCCCCCCGCCCACGCCGCCGCGCGGGGCCCGCAATGGCCGAGGGCCGGGGAGGGAAACCCTCGGCCCGGCCCTCGTGGGGACGACGTGACGTGAGGCGGGAGGACTACCCGGCGCCCACCACCGAGTCGATGGCCTCGGTGTTCGTCACGACGTTGCCGTTCTTCTTCAGCGCCTTGAGGAAGGACTCCGTCTGCTCGATCTGCTTGGCCTGCTGGGCCTGGGCGCGCAGCGTGTCCTTCTTCGCCTCGAAGCCCGCGGCGTCCGGCTTCTGGCGGTCCACCACCTGCGCCACCACGAAGCCCTCGCCCACGGCGAACGCCTCGCCCAGCACCTGCGGACCGCTCGCCGCGAAGATGGCCTTCACCAGCTCGGGCGCGGGGCCCAGGTGCGGGACGGCCTCGCCCTCGGCGGTGAAGCTGTCTGTCTCCACGGCCTCCGGCCGCGTCTCCGTCTCGAAGCGCAGCAGCGCGGGCTGCTCCTTCTCCGGCGGGAACTGCTCCTTCAGCGTCTTGCCACCCTGCGTGGTGGCCAGCGCCTTCTGGGCCTCGGCCTTCGCCAGCTCCTTGGCCTTCGCCTGCTTGTAGAGGGTGGTGGCGATCTCCCCCTGGACGTCCTCCAGCTTCTTGTCCTGGGCCGCCTGCTTCTCCTCCACCTTCACCAGATGCACGCCGAACTTCGTCTCCACCGGCTGCGTCACCTCGCCCGCCTTCAGGGCGAAGGCCGCGTCCGCGAGGGCGGGCTCCCAGCTGCCGCGCTCCACCCAGCCCAGGTCGCCGCCGCGCGCCTTGCTGCCGGGGTCCTCGCTGCTGTCGCGCGCCACCTGCGCGAAGTCCTTGCCGCCGTCGATCTCCTTCTTCAGCGCCTCCGCCTTCTTCAGCGCCTCCGCCTTCTGCTCGGCGGTGGCCTCCGGGGGCAGCTTCACCAGCACCTGACGGGCGCGGATGCGCTCGGGCTGCTGGTACACGAACTTGTTGGCCTCGAAGTAGTCCTTGATCTCCTTCTCGTGCGACTTCGTCCACTCTGCGAGCTGGGCGGCGGTGGGCGCCGGCACCTTGTCCGCGTACATGGTGGGCAGGAAGCGCGCGAAGACGACCTTGGCCGTGTTGCCGTCCTTCTCGTAGCGGGCGTACACCTCGTCATCCGACACGACGGCGTTGGTGCGCACGACCTCCATCATCTTCTGGGCGGCCAGCTGGCGGCGCAGCTCCGCCTCGTAGTCCTGCGGCGTCTTCCGGTAGAAGTCGCGCAGCACCTGCTGGTAGCGGGCGAAGTCGAACTGGCCCTCCTTGTTGTGGAAGTCCGTGTTCTGGTGGATGAGCTTGCGCAGCTCGTCGTCGGAGGGGTTGATGCCGCGCTGTTCGGCCGCCTGGGCCAGCAGCTCCGTGTTCACCAGCTGGTCCAGCACCTGGGTGTGCATGCCGAACTGTCGCGCGACGGATTCCGGGATGGGGCTGCCGCGCGAGCGCAGGAAGCTCATCTGCCGGGCCCACGCCGTGGCGAAGTCGCGCAGGGGAATCTCCTTGCCGTTCACCGTGGCCACGGAGCCGGGGGCCGTCGTGGTGTCGGAGGCGCGGAACCCGGAGCTGCCCGGACCGAACTGGAGCGTGAACACCACCGCGATGCCGATGATGAACAGCAGGGAGAAAGCCTTCCGGGGGTTGAGTCCGTCCATTGTCGTCACTTCGAGAGCAAACGCGCCGAGAAAAGTCGTGCGGAAGGACTCGCGACGCGGTGTTGTTGGTAGCCCGGCCGGAGGGTGGCTGACCCGCGACCACCCCCCTCGCAGGGCCTTGACTGCCTAGGACAACGCACCAGAAAATGCAAGCGATTTAGAGAGTTTAGCCGCACCCCCTTCCTCGCCCACCCCTCCCACCCCGGAATCCTCCTCTGTGCTGTCGCTCCTCAAGCGATATCGGCGTCCGCTCATCGTGGGCGCGCTGCTGCTCTACCCGCTGGTCGCCTTCCTGCTGAGCGGGCGCAAGGGGCGGGACCCCAACCCCATCGACCGGGCGGTCATCGCCGTCAGCTCGCCCGTCCAGCAGGCGCTCACGGCGGGCATCGAGGGGACGGTGTCGGCGGTCCAGCACTACCTGGACCTGCGGGGGGTGCGGCAGGAGAATGACGCCCTGCGCCTGGAGAACCTCCAGCTCCGGGCGTCGGTGCAGGCGCTGGGCGAGTCGCGCACGGAGAACGAGCGGCTGCGCAAGCTGCTGGGCTACGCGGAGGCGGCGCCGGGGCCGGAGATTCCCGCGAGGGTGGTGGGAGTCAACCCGGTGGCCAAGCTCCTGTCGGTGCGGATCAGCGGTGGCGAGAAGGACAACGTGTTCCGGGGCATGTCCGTGGTGACGCCGGACGGCATCGTCGGGCAGGTCATCCGGGCCACGGGCAGCTATTCGGACGTGGCGCTGGTGACGGATCCTCAGAGCCGGGTGGCGGTGCGGGTGCAGCGCTCGCGGGCGCGCGGCACGGCGGCGGGGGCGGGCAGCGGCCCGCTGAAGCTGGAGAACATGCTGCGCACCGAGGACGTCGAGGAGGGCGACCTCATCATCACCTCCGGCACGGACGGCATCTATCCTCCGGGCCTGGTGGTGGGGCGGGTGACGAACCTGGAGAAGAAGCAGCACGGCATGTTCCAGGGCGCGGACATCGTGCCGGCGGTGGACACCTCCAAGCTGGAGGAGGTCCTGGTGGTGGGCAGCCCGTACAGCGCCATGGCGCAGGGCAACGCGGCGGAGGGCGCGGCGAAATGAAGTTCCTGGTGACGGTGGGCATCGCGCTGGCGCTGCTCACGCTGGAGTCCGTGGTCGTCAAGCAGGCGGGGCTGGTGCTCGGCCGCATCGACGTCACCGTGGTGCTGGTGGCCTTCCTCGCGCTGCGCGCGACGCTCCTGGAGGGCGCCTTCTCCGCGTTCGCGGTGGGCTACCTGCTGGACCTGATGAGCGGTCAGCCCACGGGGTTGTTCACCTTCCTCGCCGTCTTCACGTTCCTCGTCGGCAGGCTGGTCTCCAGCTTCGTGGACGTGCGCGGCGCGCTGTCCTTCGCGCTGTTCGCCATGGGCGCGGACGTGGGCCACGGCCTGCTGGCCACCTTCTTCACCTGGCTGACGGTGAAGGACGGGGGCACGGGGCAGGCCTTGGCGGGGCTGCCGCTGCAGGTGGCCCTCACCGGCGCGGCGGCGTTGGTGCTCTTCCCCCTGTTCCGCCGGTTCGAGGCGGCGCAGGACCGGCCGGCGGGGTTGCTGCGGTGACGCCCCCCACGCTGGGCAACACGACGCCGGGGCGCGAGCTGAAGCGGCGCTTCCTCTGGCTGGGCCTGGCCATGTCGCTGGGCCTGGGCCTGTTGTCCATCCAGCTGTACCGGCTGCAGATCACCCGCGGCGAGGAGTACGCGGCCAAGAGCGTGGCCAACTTCGTCAAGGAGGTGCGCCTGCGCGCCGACCGCGGCGTCATCAAGGACGCGCGCGGCACCATCCTGGTGGACAGCCGCCCGTCGTTCGACGCCTTCATCACCCCCGCGTTCTGCACCGACTGCGCCGAGCAGGTCATCCCGCGCCTGGCGGAGCTGCTCCAGTGGGACGCGGACCAGGCCAAGAAGGTGGAGGACCTGGTGCGCCAGGGCCGGCGCAACGCGCCGTTCCAGCCGGTGCCCGTGCGCGTGGACCTGTCTCGCGACGAATACGACCGGCTGGCGGCCCGCCGCGACATCCTCGACGGCGTGGAGGTCGCGCCCGTCCCGCACCGCTTCTACCGGACCAACACGGTGCTGTCGCACGTGCTGGGCTACATGAACGAAATCACGCAGGAGGAGCTGGAGCGGCTCAACGCGGACGGCTCGCGCTACGCGCTGGGGGACTACATCGGCCGGCGCGGCCTGGAGCGCTACTTCGAGCAGCGGCTGCGCGGCGAGGACGGCGTGCGCAAGGAAGTGGTGAACGCGCGCGGGCAGAAGATCGAGGAGCTCAACGTCAAGCTGGGCGACAACGCCGTGGTGCAGCCCAAGGCGGGCAGCAACCTGGTGCTCTCCATCGACATGCGCCTGCAGGAGGAGGCGGAGCGGGCCTTCCCCGGCGTGACGGGCGCGGTGGTGGCCATCGACGTGCACACCGGCTTCATCCGCGCGCTGGTGTCGCGGCCGGGCTTCGACCCCAACCTCCTGACGGGCCGCGTGACGCCGCAGCAGATGGCGCAGCTGTCGCGCGACCCGCTGGAGCCCATGGTCAACCGCGTGGCCGCCGAACACTACAGCCCGGGCTCCACCTTCAAGGTCGTCACCGCGCTGGCGGCCTTCAAGTCCGGCGCGTTCCGCCCGGAGACGGTCATCAACTGCCCCGGCGGCTACCGGCTCGGCGCGCGCACCTGGCGCTGCCACCTGGACCGCGGCCACGGGCTGGTGGACGGCCTGGACGCGATGAAGAGCTCCTGCGACACGTGGTTCTACAAGGTCGCGGACACCATCGGCCTGGACCCCATCGGCGAGATGGGCAAGTCGCTCGGCCTGGGCAGCCCCACCGGCATCAGCGTGGTGGCGGAGGTGCCCGGCATCATGCCCACCAGCGCGTACCACGACAAAGCCTCCCCCGGCGGCTACACCAAGGGCATGGCGCTCAACAGCGCCATCGGCCAGGGTGACAACAACGTCACGCCGCTCCAGCTGGCGTTGATGTACGCGGCCATCGCCAACGGCGGCACGCTGTTCAAGCCGCAGCTGGTCCAGCGGCTGGAGAACCTGGACGGGCAGGTGGTGCAGGAGTTCGCGCCGGAGGTGGTGCGCCGGGTGGACCTGCCGCCCGCGCACCTGAAGGCCGTCATCGAGGGCCTGGTGAAGGTGGCGCACGAGCCCGGCGGCACGGCGATGCGCTCGCGCCTCAAGTACATGCGCGACCTGGACGTGAAGATCGCCGCCAAGACGGGCACGGCGCAGGTGGCCCGCCTGGGCGCGGTGCGCCTGAAGACGCACCAGATGAGCTTCTTCGAGCGCGACCACGCGTGGTTCGCGGGCTTCGCGCCGGCGGACAAGCCGGAGATCGCCGTGGTGGTGCTCAACGAGCACGGCGGCCACGGCGGCGCGGACGCGGCGCCCACGGCCATGGCGGTCATCCAGAAGTACCTGGACCTCAAGAAGCTGGACGCCACGGCGCCGCCGCCGCGTCCCAACCAGCCCTACACGCCGTCGCTGTCGCGCGCGCCCTCGCCCGACGAGAGCGCGATGACGCGGGCCGTGCCCCCGCCGTCCCAGCTCCCCGGGGACGAGGAAGGCGAGGACCTGAACAATGCAACTGCGGATTGAGCGACGGATGGTGCCCCACGTCCCGTGGGGCCTCATCACCTGCGTGCTGGGCGTGGCCCTGCTGGGCATCTGGAACCTCGCCTCCGCGTCGCGCCCGCCGCTCGCGCCGGTGTGGTCCAGCCAGGCCGCGTACCTGGGGCTGGGCGTCGTCGCCGTGCTGGTGGTGTGCCTGGTGGACTACCGGTGGATCCAGCGCATGGCGCTGCCCATCTACGTCCTGAACATCCTGGCGCTCATCGCGCTGCGCTTCGTGGGCCACACCGCCAAGGGCGCGGAGAGCTGGTTCGCCATTGGCCCGCTGCGCCTGCAGCCCGCGGAGTTCATGAAGATTGGCGTGGTGCTGATGCTGGCCAAGGTCTACCACGACGACTTCCGCCCCAACGAGCCGTCCTACGGCCTGGTGCGCCTGTGGAAGCCGCTCGTCGTGGTGGGGGTGCCCTTCATCCTGGTGCTGGTGCAGCCGGACCTGGGCACCGCGCTGATGATCGGCCTGTCCTCGCTCACCGTCATCCTGTTCGGCAAGGTGCGCTGGTACCTGGTGGCCACGCTGGTGGCGGGCATCCTCGCGGGCGCCATCGTCATCTGGAACGACTACATCCGCGACGTGCCGGAGCCCCGGCCCACCATCGTCCGGCACTACCTGAAGAAGCACCAGAGCCAGCGCATCTCCGGGTGGTTGGACCCGGAGGCGGACCTGCGCGGCAGCGGCTACCACGCGGCGCAGTCGAAGATCGCCGTGGGCAGCGGCGGCGTGTCCGGCAAGGGCTGGCGCGAGGGGACGCAGACGGGCCTGCGCTTCCTCCCCGAGCAGCACACCGACTTCATCTTCTCCGTGTGGGCGGAGGAGCATGGCTTCGTGCTGTGCACCCTGCTGCTGGTGCTCTACGGCGCCATCTTCATCTTCGGCCTGGGGGTGGGCTTCAACGCCCGGGACAGGTTCGGCGCCTTCGTCGCCGTGGGCGTGGTGGCCATGCTCTTCTGGCAGGTGTTCGAGAACATCGGCATGGTGATTGGCTTGCTCCCGGTGACCGGCATCACCCTGCCGCTGATGAGCTATGGCGGCTCTTCCATGATGTCCGTGATGCTCAGCATTGGCTTGCTGGTGAACATCAGCATGCGTCGTCACATGTTCTGAGACGTCGCGAAGCGGGCATCCGGCCGGGGGTGTCCCAGGGCTGGGAATGGACGGGAGCGCTCGGCGCCCGCCCGCCGGTGGTGTATGAAAGACCCCACCAATTCCGGGGGGAGGGCGAGTCCCTCTCGGGCCGGTGGAGGTCAGGCATGCAGAGGAAGGGTGGGCAGAAGGGAAGCGGGAGTGTCCGCGTGGCGGACGTGGCCGCGGCCAGGGACGTGAAGCCTGCGGCGCCGGTCGAGGTGGCACGCAGGCCCGAGCCTGTGCGGGACGAGCTCAAGAAGCCCGTCGCGGCGCTGGCGCCCCTCATCGAGATGAACCAGGGCGAGCCCGAGCACCGCGAGTTCCCGCGCGCGCAGCTGGCCACGCGCTTCGACGTGTGGATCGACGACGAGGACGGCGCGAGGCGCTTCGCCGCCAGCCTGTCGTCCGTGAATGTCAGCGTCAGCGGCGCCTTCCTGGGCAGCACCTTCTACCTGCCCCTGGGCACGGTGCTGGAGGTGCGCTTCTCCCTCGAGCCTGGCGCCGCCCCGGTGCAGGCGCGCGCGCAAATCGTGCGCGAGGAGCGGGGAGATGGGCCGGGCGGACGCAGCGGTTTCGGCCTGCGCTTCCTCGACTTCAGCGGGCAGACGGAGGTCGCGCTGGCGCGGCTGTTCGTGGGTGCGCGGCTGCGAGCCTTCGCGGAGGAATACTTGAAATCCCAGCGGGCGCGTTCACTACCCAACGAATTGGAGCGGGTGGTGGATGTGCTGTCAGCCTGGGAGCTGCTCAAGGCGACGGGGACCGAAGCCAACCCCTGGCAGGGGAAATAGACGGCGGACGACCGGCTCGCCCAGGGCCGTGGGCGTCACCGTGACGTCTTGTCTCAGGCGGGCTTGCCTCCGGCCAACAGCCGGCGGCGCTCCGCCTGGTAGTGCGCGGAACACAGACCCTTGGAGCGCAGCTCGCGCGTGCAGTCCGGCACCGTGCAGCGCCGGTCCGCGGCGACGATGTTGCCCACCAGCGCCTTGGGCGGCCGTCCCCGGCGGCGGTTCGCCGCGACGCCGTTGGTGCCTCCCACCGAGGGAATTCCCTGATTCATCGCCCGAAGGACGCCCCGCCCGATGGCGTCTCCCAGCGCCTCCGCCCAGTTCATCAGCGCGGGGGTCAACGGGACTTTCGACAACTCCTTACGCGGCCGTGCCATGAATACTCCATGTGAAAACAGTCAAACCAAACAAGACTTCCAATGTGCCTATTTGGCGGTTGATGTCAATGCTGTCAATACAAGCTAGGCGGGTCTCTCATGACTCGCAAACCATCGCGGCAAATTGATGACAAGGCTGCAAAGGGATACGTGGTTCCCGCAGTGACGCTGGACATGGCTCCACCCGGTGCGGTGGATTTGTCCGCGACGGCCGGAATCGTTTGGGGAGCGGGGGACGTCGCGCGCGCCAGAGAGCACGCAGCCACCGGACGCGACACAACGTGGCATCGGGAGACGGGTGCAACCCAGTCGCATTTGTGGCCGGGAAGCAGCCGAACCGCGGGAATGCGGACGCTCTTCGTGTGTTCGCGGCGAGGGGCGGACGACGTGGGGCGCGCAAGCCTTGCGTGTCGACCGGGTGCCCCGGCGCCGGGGGCGGCGCACCGGAGGCCAGGATGCCTCGGGTGCGCGCGAGCCCGGCGCGTGGAGCGGACAGCCGCTACAGCGCCTTCTTGATGGCGTCCTCGATGCGCGTCTTCGGGACGGCGCCGACGATCTGCTCCACGACCTTGCCGCCCTTGAAGACGAGCAGGGTGGGGATGGAGCGGATGCCGTACTGCTGGGGCGTGTCCTGGTTCTCGTCGATGTTGAGCTTGGTGAACTTCACCTGCTCGCCATACTGGGTGGCCAGCGCGTCGATGGACGGGGCGATGGCCCGGCACGGCGCGCACCAGGTCGCCCAGAAATCCACGAGCACCGGCTTCGAGGATTGAAGCACCTGTTGGTCAAAGTCGCCGTCTCCGACATTCGTCACGTTGTCGCCTGCCATGGTGTCTCCTTGGGGCCCTGTCCGGCCTGCACGGCGGCTCGTGTAGTACGCGTCCCGTGGGCCTGCAAGAACCGGTGGTTCATGAGCCGTTCTGCCGGAAATGATGCGGACAGGTGTCGTGGGTTTCGCCCCCATTCCCGAACGGGCCCCCTGGCCCCTGGCGGCTGGTGTAGGCTGGGGGGGTGACGAAGCTCTTCCTGCCCCAGGCCCAGCTCGAGGAGTGGGCCCTGGCCGACAAAGCGGACCTGCGCGACGGCAAGCTGGTGGTCATGGCGGAGGGGGGTACCACCTTCTCCGTCTCACCCGCCGTGCATTTCGTGCAACTCGTGACGGGTGAGGACACCCACGGGCTGGTGGCCCGGGTGAAGACCGAGGAGCAGCTCTCCCGGCTGGGCGCCGAGCAGATGGCCGACTCGGTGCTGGTGGGGGAGACGGCCTACGAGGTCGTTCCGGGGTATGTGACGGAGGTCCCCGCGGGAGTACCCCGTCCGGACGGGGTGGCGGGCAAGAAGCCTGATTCGGAGACCGACCTGTTGGCCGCCTTCCTTCTCAACAAGATGGGCTGATTCGCCCGTCATCCGCGGTTATGTGCCCGACCCCATGAGCCACTCGCTCGTTTCGCTCGCCTGCCATGCCTACGGCCTCGCCGCCGTCGCGTATCTCGCCTACCTCGTCCGCCAGTCGGACGCGCTGGCCATGGCGGGGCGCGTGCTGGTGGGCGGCGGGCTGGTGTTGCACGGCGTCGCGCTGTTCGAGCTGCTGGGCGCCCAGTCCGGGCGGCCGGTGGGCATGGCGCAGGGCTTCTCCACGCTGGCCTTCCTGCTGCTCGCCATCTTCCTGGCGCTGGACGTGCGCTACCGGCGGCCCGTCATCGGCGCGTTCCTCACCCCCCTGGCGGTGACGGTGCTGCTGCCGGGGCTGTTGATGCATGGTGGACAGTCGCCGCTGCCTCCGGGGGTCCGCCAGCCGCTGCTGCCGTTGCACATCACCCTGGCCCTGCTGGGGCTGGCGGCGTTCGCCGTGGCCGCGGGGGTGGGCGTCATGTACCTGTTGATGGAGCGGCAGGTGCGCGCCAAGCGCTTCGGGTTGTTGTTCGCCCGGCTGCCGTCGCTCGAGTTCCTGGACACCCTCAACCGGCGGCTGGTGGTGTGGGGGTTCATCGCGCTGTCGATCACCCTGGCCACCGGGGCCTTCTTCGTGAGCACCACGCGCGGGTGGTCCTGGGATGGCAAGTCCATCGCCACGGTGGTGGCGTGGGCGGTGTTCGCGGCGCTGGTCAACGCGCGCATCTTCGCCGGCTGGCGGGGGCGGCGCGTGGCCCTGCTGACCATGGCGGGGTTCTGCCTGGTGCTGGTCTCCTTCCTGACCTCGTATGAACCCGCGTCGAGCGCCGCGGCCGTCATGAGGATGCCCTGACCATGGAGCTCGTCTGCATCGGATTGTCTCACCGGACGGCGCCCCTGGGGGTTCGCGAGCGGCTGGCGCTCTCCGAGTCCCGGCAGGTGGAGGTGCTCCAGCGCCTGGCCCAGGCGCCGGTGGAGGTGCTGTGGGTGTCCACCTGCAACCGCGTGGAGGTGTACCTGTCCGCGCCGGACGCGGTGGCCGCCAGGGAGCGGGTGGTGGCGGAGCTGCAGTCGCTGGGCGGGGCGGAGGCGCGAGACCACCTGTACGAGCACCGGGGCGAGGCGGCCCTCATCCACCTGTTCCGCGTGGCCTCCAGCCTGGACTCCATGGTGCTGGGCGAAGCGCAGATATTGGGGCAGGTGAAGGACGCCTTCGAGCGGGGGCAGGGCGCGGGCGCGGTGCGGGGCGAGCTGACGCGCGCGTGCGCGGCGGCGTTCGGCTGCGCCAAGCGGGTGCGCACGGAGACGGCCATCGGCCGGGCGGCCACGTCGATGGCGTCCGCGGCGGTGCAGCTGGCCAGCAAGGTGTTCGACGGTTTGAAGGGCAAGACGGTGCTGGTGGTGGGGGCGGGGGAGATGGGCGAGCTGGCGGCGCGCCACCTGCAACAGGCGGGCGCGACGAAGCTGTTCATCACCAACCGCACGCTGGCCCGCGCGGAGGCGCTGGCCACGGAGGTGGGCGGCACGCCCCGGCCCTTCGAGGAATTGTTCTCCCTGTTGACGGCGGCGGACGTGGTGGTGTGCAGCACCGCCTCGCCGGTGCCCATCTTCACGCGGGAGAACGTGGGCGCGGTGGGTAAGGCGCGCAAGGGAAGGCCCCTGTTCATGGTGGACCTGGCGGTACCTCGCGACATCGACCCGGGCGTGGGCGCGCTCGAGTGGGTGCACGCGTACGACGTGGACGACATCCAGAAGTTCGTGGCGGACAACGCCGCCGCGCGCGCCGAGGAGGCGCACAAGGCGGGCGTGCTGGTGGCGCAGGAGGTGGCGCGCTTCGTCAAGGAGCGGGCGCTGCGCGAGGGCATGCCGGTGCTGGCGCGGCTGCGGCAGCGCGCGGAGTCCATCGCGAAGGCGGAGGTGGACCGGACGCTCGCGTCGCTGGGCGACGGCCTCACCGACAAGCAGCGCAAGAGCATCGAGGCCATGGGACGCGCCATCGTCAACAAGCTGTTGCACGAGCCCACCGCGCGGCTGCGCGCCGTGGGGCCGGAGGGCGAGGGCAACCGCCTGGCCGGCGCCGCCGCGGAGCTGTTCGGGCTGACGGAGCAGGAGGCGCAGGCCGCCGCCGCGCAGCAGGTCCCGGACGCCCTCGCGCCGCAGGCCGCCGCCACGGGGGCCAAGCGATGAGCACCGTGCGCATCGCCACCCGGCAGAGCCCCCTGGCGTTGTGGCAGGCGCGCCACGTGGGCGCGCTCCTGAAGGCGCACCACCCGGGGCTGGAGGTGTCCCTGGTGGAGATGACCACCGAGGGGGACCGCTTCCTGTCCGCGCCGCTGTCGGCGGTGGGCGGCAAGGGGCTGTTCGTGAAGGAGATCGAACAGGCGCTCCTCGACGGCCGCGCGGACCTGGCCGTCCACAGCCTCAAGGACATGACGTCCGAGCTGCCCGACGGGCTCGTGCTCGCCGCGGTCCCCACGCGGGAGGACCCTCGGGACGCCTTCTGTGGGACGTCGGGTCAGACGCTGGACGCGCTGCCCCCGGGCGCGCGCGTGGGGACGTCCTCCCTGCGCCGCAGCTGCATCCTCCGCTCGCGGCGGCCGGACCTGGAGATCGTCAGCCTGCGCGGCAACGTGCAGACGCGGCTGCAGAGGACCAAGGAGCTGGGCCTTTCGGGCGCGGTGCTCGCGTACGCGGGGCTCAAGCGCCTGGGCCTGGAGGCCGTCATCACCGAGGTGCTGCCGACGGAGGTGAGCCTCCCCGCGGTGGGGCAGGGCGTGCTGGCCATCCAGTGCCGGGGCGGGGACGCGCGGGTGTGCGGGCTGCTCGCGCCGCTGGAGGACGCCACCACCCGCGTCGCGGTGACGGCCGAGCGGGCGCTCCTGGCGAAGCTGGAGGGCGGCTGCTCGGTGCCGCTCGCGGGCCACGCCACGGTGTCCGGCGGGGAGGTGTACCTGCGCGGACTCGTGGGCCGGCCGGATGGGATACGCGTGGTGCGAGGCGAGGTGCGCGGCCCCGTGGAGCGCGCGCAGGCGCTGGGCGAAGCGCTCGCGGCGGACCTCCTGTCGCGGGGCGCGGCGGACATCCTGCGTGATTTCGCTCGCCGCCCCGACGCGCAAGCGCCCTAGAGTGCCGCGCGCGTGGAACGGCGACTGGAAGGCATCCGAGTCTTGGTGACTCGCCCGCGTGAGCGGGCCGAGGAGCTGTGTTTCCTCCTGGAGGACGAGGGGGCCGACGTGTTCGGCCTCCCGTTGATGGAGCTGCGTCCGCCGGAGGACCCTCGTCCCCTGGCGTCCGCCGCGGAGCACATCCAGCGCTACCGCTGGGTGGTGTTCGCCAGCCCCTCCTCCGTCGAGGCGCTGATGGACGCGCTGCGCGAGGCGGGCACGGTGGACCGGCTGTCGCGGGTGCGACTGGCGGCGGTGGGCCCCCGCACCGCGCGCGCGGTGAATGGCCACGGCTTCGACGTGGCGGCGGAGCCCCCGGAGGGGACTGGCGCGGCCCTCTTCGAGCTGATGAAGGACGGCCTCCAGCCGGGAGACGAGGTGCTCCTGCCCGCGGCCGAGGAGGGCCGGCGCGAACTGGAGGACTCGCTGCGCGAGGCGGGGGTGCAGGTCTCGCGCGTGACGGCGTACCGCTCCACGCCCGTGTCGCTGCCGCCCGAGGCCCTGGAGTTGTTGGAGTCCTCTCCGCCGGACGTGGCGGTGTTCGCCTCGCCGCGCACGGCGGAGGCGTTCCTGGAGGCCGCCGGGCGGGAGCGGTTGGGCTCCGCGCGCGTGGTGGCCATCGGGCCCACGACGGCGGCGGCCCTGGAGCAGCTCGGCATCCCCGCGACGACGGTGGCGGAGCGACCCACGCCGGAGTCGCTGGTGGATGCCACCGTCCGAGCCGTTCGCGGCTAGACTGGCCCTTCGGTCGGCGCCAGCGGCACGTCGGTGTGCCCGCGCCCGAGACGGATTGAAGGTGCCTTCGATGACGCGGGGATTGCTGCGAGGCGCGGTGTGTTTGGGGTGGGTCCTGGTGGCCGCCGTGGCGGCGGCGCAGGACGTGGAGGACTACAAGGACCTGGGGCACCGGGTTCTCGCCTCTCCGGACGACCCGTTCGTCTACTACGTGGACGGCCGCAATCCGAAGCCGGCGGGCACGGACCTCGCGCTGGTGCGCTCGGCGGTGGCCGCGGCCTTCAAGACGTGGCAGGACGTCGACTGCGCCTGGCCCGCCTTCCAGACGAGTGACGCGGGGGTCGCCACCAACGGCTCGCCCATGCCGGATGTGACGGACCCGTACGACGGCTTCAACGTCGTGCCCATCTGGGTGACGGACCGCGCGGACCCCCGCTACGTGGACACGCTCAACGCGGGCTCGCGCCCGGGCGCCGCCAAGCCGCTCACCTTCAACGGCTACGTGTACCAGTGCGACATCTACCTCAACGGCGTGCCGGGGGAGTTCAACTGGTCGACGCTGTCTCCCACGCCCGCGGGGGCCATGGACCTGCAGAGCGTGCTGACGCGGGAGATCGGCCACTGCCTGGGCCTGGGCGACACGCTCGAGGTCAACGACGCGGTGATGTCGCTCATCCTCCGCCCGGGCGAGAGTCGCCGTCAGCTCTCGAACTATGACCGCACGGCGGTGTGCCGCTTCTACCCTCAGGCGGGCGCGGTGGGCTCTCCCTGCACCACGACCTGCACGAACGGCCTGACCTGCGTCTCCACCGAGTCCACCGTCACGGGCAACGCGCTGCGCATGTGCACGCGGGGCTGCACCGGCACCACCGGTGGCGAGTGCCCGGCGCCCTACGTGTGCCGCGATTCGTCGGGGGTGGGCGGCTCCACGCGCGCCTGCCTCCCCGCGCTGCCGAACGGCCTCACGCCGGTGGGCAAGGCCTGTGACGCGTCCGTGCGCTCCTGCGTCACCGGGACGGGCCGCTGCATCCTCCCCTCGCCGCTGCCCTCGGGACAGGCGGACTACGACGAGTGGGAGGATGGCTATTGTACGGAGACGTGCACGGGGCCGGGGACGTGTCCCATCGGCTCCGAGTGCGCGGACGTCCCGGGGCAGGGCAAGGTGTGTCTGAAGACGTGTGCCTCCGGCACGGGTGACTGCCGGCCCGGCTATTCCTGCTCGACGCTGAAGGAAGGCGACGTGTGCCTGCCCAGCTGCGTGACCAACGCGGACTGCCGGGGCGGCACGGTGTGCCGCAACTGCGACAGCGTCTGCGTGTCGAAGGGCACGGTGGGGCGCCAGATTGGCGACGCGTGCACGGCGGACGACCAGTGCGGGACGGACCAGTTCTGCTTCCTCGTCGAGGGGAACACGCGGGGCGTCTGCGCGCAGGCGTGCTCGGTGGCCTCGTGCCTCTGCCCCGCGGGGACGACGTGCCAGGCCATCGACCGCGACGGCAAGCAGGCCTGCGTCAAGGAGTGCGTGACGGGCACGTGCGAGTCGTCGTTGCGGTGCGCGGTGGTGGCGACGGGCGTCTCGGCCTGCATGCCCAGCTGCCTGTCCGAGAAGGACTGCGCGCCCGGCATGCTCTGTGGCAGCGGGGGGACCTGTTACGATCCGACCGCGAAGCCGGACGCGGGCTCGTGCACGCTGTGCAACGACGGAGGCACACAGCCGCCGCCGGTGCCGGACGCGGGCACCAAGACGCCCTCGTCGGGCGGTCCCGGGGGCTGCGGCTGCCAGGGTGCCCCCGCGTCGGCCGTGTTCCTCGGGGGCGTGGTGATGTTGCTGTGGTTGGCTGGAAGGAGACGCACGTGGCACAAGGAGTGAGCGGGGCGGGCGGCGTCCCGGCGCGGAGCCGAGACGACTTCACCACGCTCTTCGTCCTGGAGGCGCTCGTCGGACAGGGGTTGCTCACGCCCCAGCAGGCCCAGGACGTGCTCGCGCGGGAGTCCGCCGCGCGGGCGCGCGTCCTCAAGTCGCAGACGGCCGCGGCGGGCAAGGACGCCGCGCGCTACGACGTGTCTCCCGTGGAGGTCGTGGCCGCGTTCCAGGTGCCCCTGGCCAACGGGCGCGGCCTGCTGGACGAGGACCGCGTGACGGAGGCCGCGGCGCGCGCCGCGGGCATCGCCTACCGGAAGATCGACCCGCTCCGGCTGGACATGACGCTGGCCACGCGCACGGTGTCGCGGCCCTATGCGCAGAAGCACGTGCTGCTGCCGCTGGAGCGCACCCAGCAGGGGCGGCTGGTGGTGGCGGTGGCCAACCCGTTCGACCGGGAGCTGTTCGAGAGCTTCCACCGGCTGACGGGGCTGGTGGTGGAGCCGGTGCTGAGCGCGAAGGCGGACATCCTCAAGTCCATCGCGGACATCTACGGCTTCAAGAAGACGCTGGCGGCCGCGGCGGACGACTTCGGCGGAGCGAACGTCCAGATCGCCAACTTCGAGCAGCTCGTGTCGCTCAGCGGCACGCAGGAGCTGGAGGCGTCGGACCGGCCGGTGGTGCAGGCGGTGGACTACCTGCTGCGCTACGCCTTCGACAACCGGGCGTCCGACATCCACATCGAGCCCAAGCGCGCGACGAGCGTGGTGCGCCTGCGCATCGACGGGGTGTTGCACCCGGTGTACACGTTGCCGGCGCCGGTGCATCCGCCGGTCGTGTCGCGCGTGAAGATGCTGGCGCGCATCGACATCTCGGAGAAGCGCAAGCCGCAGGACGGCCGCATCAAGACGGAGCGCGACGGCCGCGAGGTGGAGCTGCGTGTCAGCACGCTGCCCACCGCCTTCGGCGAGAAGGTCGTCATCCGCATCTTCGACCCGGAGACGCTGGTGCAGGACATCGCCCAGCTGGGCTTCGAGCCCGACGAGAAGAGCGCCTTCGAGTCGTGGATCGACCAGCCGCACGGGCTCATCCTCGTCACCGGGCCCACGGGCAGCGGCAAGACGACGACGCTCTACTCGGCGCTCAAGGCGCTGGCGGGGCCGGACGTCAACGTCACCACCATCGAAGACCCCATCGAGATGGTGTGGGACGCCTTCAACCAGGTGCAGGTGCAGCCCAAGGTGGGGCTCGACTTCGCGGGGGCGCTGCGCCACATCCTCCGCCAGGACCCGGACGTCATCATGGTGGGCGAGATTCGAGACCCGGAGACGGCGGAGAACGCCATCCAGTCCGCGCTCACCGGCCACCTCGTCCTCTCCACGTTGCACACCAACGACGCGGTGGGCGCGGTGGCGCGCATGCGGGACCTGGGCGTGCCGTCCTTCCTGCTCGCGCAGTCCTTGCTGGGCGTCATGGCGCAGCGCCTGCTCCGGCGCGTGTGCAGCCACTGTGCGCAGGAGGCGACGTTGACGCCGGACGAGTTGATCGCGCTCCAGGCGCCCTTGCCCCTGCTGCCGGGCGGCGTGCGCATCCTCACGGGCGCGGGCTGCGTGCGCTGCCGGGGCACGGGCTACGTGGGGCGCACGGGGGTCTTCGAAATCGTCACCACGGGCCCGGAGCTGCGTGACCTGATTGCGCGCGAGGCCCCCTATTCGACGCTGGTGGACGCCGCGCGGCGCTCGGGCATGCGCACCCTGCGCGAGGCCGCCGTGCGCAAGCTGGCCCAGGGGCTCACCGCGTTCGACGAGGTGGTGCGCATGACGTCCGCGTGAGGCGGGCGTCGCGACGTCGGTCGCTCGGGGGCCGACGTCGCCGAGATGGCCGCAGATGATCTGCGCAGCGAAGCCGGCGGGGGCACATGTGGACGAACGCGGGCGCGGAGCTTTGTGAAGCCACCTTGTCGTAGGCGCTGGGCTTCTCGCTGTCGGGTAAAGACAGCCATCGAGCGCTCGAGTTCGTTTGTCTCGGTGAAGCCGAGAGAAGTGAGTCCTTGCGTTGGTGTCTCGTGAGAATTCATGCGCCGAACCATCTCCTCGAGTCGCATCCGTTCCTGCGTATGTCTGGATTCGCGCCCATTCCGAGCGTTCCTGATTGCATCTGTCTGTTTGGAATTGTCGGGGGATTCCAGACGTCTTCCAGGGGCTCGATGCCGTGGTCCAGCTCCATGTGGGGAACGGGACTGTCGTGCGCGGTGGACCGTTGTTACTCGATGACGAGTTTGGCCAGGACCCTGGATTCCGGAAGGGCACCGCCGAGGGGGACTGGCGCCCCTGACTCACGAGGGTCCCCGTGCCGTCGAACACCTGCGTGTACACCTTGCCCTGGCTGGCGCCCATCCTGGGCGCGCGAACGCAATGGCCATGCGGCCTCTTCACTCCGTGATGAGCTCCGCGCTCACGAGCGAGGAGGGCTCGAGCTCCGGCCCGAGGAGGAAGTAGGTGCTCAGGAACCTCGAGGTCACCTGGCATCGGAGCGCTCCCATGTCATCGGGCTGGAGCGCGTAGACGGAACCCAGGTGCCGCTCGCCCAGCGAGTACACGTGGTGCAGGAGCCGCGGAGCCCCACCGGGGTCCGAGCGTCGCTCGAGGGCGAACGGCTGACTGAAGCACTCGTCCGGATAGGCAATCGCCAGTCGCTGGGTGCAGCCTGGATCTGCGAAGTGCTGCACCGCGAGGTAGCTCGCGGCGGGAATGCACCGCAGCTGGGCGTCACCCGCCAGGAGGAACTCACACTCCACACCCCACCGCGTATCGACAGGTTTCCACGGCAGCGTCAGCGAGGGGGCCACGGAGAGGAGGCTCTCCGTCAACTGGCCCCTCGCGTCGCCGTGCACGACGGCGGCGCCGACCCAGGACGACGCCGGCGATTCCTCTCCGCGGCGGTAGGCGAAGCCGGGGACCTCCGAGGTGCCCGACCGGACGTCATGACAGGCGCCGTCCCTCGCGAATTCATAGACGCTCTCGAGCACCTCGCCCACCTCGTGGATGGACGTGGTCGTCCCGCAGTGGTCGATCGTGGTGTCGCGGATGAAGCGAAGGGAGGTGCAGGTGCTCGCGGCGGCCCGTTCGGCGCAGCGCTCGTCCGCGAAGTAGCCGAAGGCACCTTCGCTCACGGACACTCCAGACGGCAGGCAGCGAACGCTCGAGTCACTCGCCAGGGCGAACGTGCACGAGGTGCTTCGGGCATCGTCCTCGATGTCGAGCAACGCGGACGACCCGTCCTCGCCTTCGATGACCTGGACCGCCAGGCCCGCCTCGCGGGCCGCCTGCCGCGCCTCGCCACGCACGAAGGTCCACTCCGGGACGGGCTCGCCCACCTCGTAGGCGTACGCGGCCCAGGAGGGCAGGGGCTCACTCACACAGGGGCCCTCCGGGGAGGTCTTCCGGAAGGTCGCTCCCATCACGCGCTGCCCCAGGTAGCGCAAGCGCCATCCCTGCTCACAGGAGGTCGCCTGCATCCGCAGCGCGGTGGCGGGGCGTTGCTCCTCGAGGAAGTACGCGACGGGCCGCGTGCAGGTGTTGTCCGCGAAATAGCCCACGCGGGACTCGAAGAAGACCTGCGCGTCGGGGAGGCAATACAGCGCGCCCTCGGAGGTGAAGCGCCGCCAGTGACACGGCTGCCCCGTCACGAGGTCCACCTGCTCGAGAGGCTGGCGATAGCCCCCTTCGGCGGACAGCCACCTCACCTGGAGCCGGCTGCCGCTCCGGAAGAGCTCGAGGGGACGCGCCGGCCCCGGCTCGGCGTCTCCGCTGCAACCCGTGCTCGTCACGACGACACCTGCCACCAGGACTCGGAACCACTGTCGCATCGGTCTCCTTCACGGAAGACGCGAGGGCCGAGGCGCGGGACTCGCTCGCGCTCGCTCATGGCCTCGCGGGGTGTGGCGCAGGAGACGGATGAGTCGTGGATTCCGGACAACGGCCCGTGCACGCGCGGAGCCATGAGCCCGCCCCCACGAACGCGAACGGCCCGGCCCCTGGGGAGGGACCGGGCCGCGAGCGCGTCACGGGGGACGCTGGCGCCGACTAGAAGCGGGCCTGGAGCAGCGTGTTGAAGCCCAGCGCGTGCGGCTTCTCGAACGTGGGCTGGGCAATGCCCGTCACGTCGTCCCGGAACGTGGTCCGGTTGGTGTCGTACGTGTAGTAGACCTCGCCCACCGCGGCGACGGAGTCCGACAGGTCCCAGCGGAAGGTGGCCTTCGCGGAGTAGATGGGCTCCGCCTCGCACGCGCCGGAACCACCGCACGTCTCCGGCAGGATGCTCAGCTGGTTCACGTCACGCACCACCACCGTGCGCGTGCCGACGAGGTTGTCCGGCGGGTTGTTGCCACCCAGGATGGTGGTGGGGCTGCGGAAGGAGGCCGGCCGCTGCACGCCGACGATGAAGCCCGGCGTGAAGTGCAGGGCGGGGAAGTGGTAGTCCGCGCCCAGCGCCAGGAACATCTCCGGGTTCAGCTTCGTGCCCTCGGGGAAGTCCTGGAACGGCGGGAAGCCAGGCACCTCGAACTGGATGAAGGACAGGCTGCGGTACAGGCCGAGCAGGCTGATGCGCAGGAAGTCGAGCTTCGCGCGGGCCTGGAGGGCCACGGCCGTGGCGCCCTGGGGCTTGGTCGCGCCGAACTCGTCCGGCTTCTCCAGCGTCTGGGACAGGTAGCTGCCCTCGAGCGACACGGAGTAGGACAGGCCACCCGGGTACTGCTCCGGCGCGAAGAAGCGCTGGTAGATTTCCGGGTCGTTCTTGTACAGGCGGAAGTCCACGCTCGTGCCCACCGGCACGCCCACGTGGTAGACGACCTGCGCGGACAGACCCGCCGCGTTCACCGGAGCCTCGACGCCCAGGGTGGCGAGGCCCGGCACCAGGCCCTTCTGGAAGTAGCCGCCACCGGCCTCGACGCGCAGCGTGTCCAGGATGTCCCAGCCCGCGCCCGCCATGACACCGTAGAGCGTCTCCTCCTCGAGGATGAGCTCGTTCTGCACCAGCGCCGTCTTGCCGCCGATGTACGCGTACCACTTGTCGCGGGTGATCTGCAGCTTGGCGCCCGGCACGCCGTTGGCCGTGGAGCGCGTGGTGAACACGCCGCTGCCGCCCCAGGAGATGCGGTACGCGTAGCCCAGACGGAAGCGGTCCGCGGACACCGGGAAGCCGACCAGCGAGATGCCTTCCTTCTCACCCCAGCCCGGCGGCTGGTAGTTGAGCCGGATGTAGCTGGAGTTGTCCTGGATGGCCACGCCACCGTTGGGACGCTCCAGCATCAGCAGCGTGAGGGCGGCCTCCGTGGTGAGCCCCTCGAAGAAGGCGGGGGCCTTCTTGTAGAGCACCACGTTCGACAGCGACTCGAAGCCGGAGAAGCGGGTGTTGAAGTTGTCGTAGAACTGAGTGTTCTGGTTGCCCGCGCCAAAGCGCGCGTTCGGGCTGTTGGGCGTCGTCTCACCCGAACCCGCCAGGACGTTGTCGTCAGCGAAGACGAACGACAGGCGCGTGTCGACGAAGTCACCAGCCCAAGCGGGCGCACTCAAGGAGATAAGCCCGGTCAGGGCCAGCGTCTGCAGCGTTTTCAAGTTCCCTCTCCACGGAGCGGCCCGCTCGGGATCGCTCCTCCCTGCGTCCCGGGGTCACCGGGACGCGAGTTCTTTCAAAAAGTGAGTTACGGCGTCACGCAAGGCTTGATGGGGCGCGGGCACTCCAGGCCCGGACCGGGGTAGCAGCACACGTCGTCCTGGTCCCGGGGCTGCACCACCCACCGGGGCCGCGCGGCGCTGACGTGCCGCAGATGGCCCGTCACGTCGAAGGTGGCCGCGTGCAGCAGCTTGCACTGCTGCTGACGGTCCGCGTCGCCGTCCGTCTCGCTGCAGTTGACCACCAGGTCCGGCACGGCGTCCTTCATCACCACGTTGATGCGCGAGCGCGGGTGCTGCGACACCGTGCAGTTGGCCGTGGTCGTCGTGTCCTTCCCGGACACCCAGACGTAGGACTCGCTCGCGGCCATGACGTGGTCCAGGCGGGTGAGCGCCGCCAGCTCCTGCGTCCCCTCCGCGGCGGGCACGCTCGTGCCGCCGAAGCGCACGCTCACCGGCTCGTCGCACGCCACCGCGACCGTCACGCCCGCGGCGAAGCCGTTGGTGGAGCGCGTCCACTGCTCGGTCGCCGGGGCCACCGGGGGCACCGCCGCCAGCGCCTGGAGCCGCGCGGGCACCGAGTCATCCAGCCCCGCGGCCGGCTGGCCCGGCGGGTTCATCTCCACCACGAACTGGCCGAAGCTGTCGTACGTGTTCTTCTCCGCGCAGACCTGGTTGGCGAACTGGCCCACGCCCAGCGTGCAGTCGATGTTGCACTGCCGCTCCGGCACGTCCGGGTCGGACGGGTTGTCCGTACCGCAGGAGCCGAACGTCCCCGCGCGCGTGTCCGGGCAGAAGAAGGGGACCGTGTTGTTGCCGTTGGCGTCGCAGTTCTTGAAGACGGTGGGGAACTTCACCCGGCGCACCTTCACCAGCGACGACTCCAGGCTCTCCATCTTGTAGTTGCCGTAGCTGTAGCCACACAGCGGGTCCGTGACGTACGGCGACGCGCTGTAGCCACACAGCCGGCCGTTGATCTCCGTCGGCGGCGCCAGCGCCAGGTACTTGTTCCACTCGGACTGGGGCAGCAGGCGGACCTTCTCGCGGATGCTCCACGACGGGAAGGTCAGCTGCGTGGTGGCGGTGAACTCCTGCACGGAGCCCGCGATGGTCCACAAGAGGTCGCCCGGGTCCAGGCCCTCCGGGAAGGAGTAGTTGTAGATGTAGATGGAGTTGAAGCGGCCCGGGTAGTAGCCGCTGGGCTCCGGCGTCTGGGTGTTGCCGCCGCTGACGGAGCCTTCCTTGATGCGGCAGGCGGTCAGGTCCGTGACGTAGAAGCCGCCGGGGTCCGTGCCCGTCACCAGCAGCGTCACCGGCTGGTCGTGGTTCGGGTCGTCCGGGGCGCAGTTCTGCTTGAGCACCGCGCCCGCCTCCGGGTTGACGCCGATGCGCATGAAGGTGCCGTTGTACGCGGTGAGCTGGTCACCGTTCTGGGGCACCTGCACCGTGGCGATGGTGGGCTCCTCGAAGAAGATGGAGCGCGACAGGCCCGTGGCGTACGAGCGCGACGCGGGCTCCTGGGGCAGCTCCCCGGCGATGACCTCGCCGTTGGAGTAGTCGACCTCGACCGGCTCGTCCTCCACCCAGACGTGGACCTCGCCGTAGAGCTGGCCGGTGCGCACCGTGCCGGAGCCCTGGCCCTGGTTGAGCTGGGACCAGCGGTAGCGGTACGCGCCCGTCAGGTTGCCCGGCACCGTGCGGAAGGAGACCGGGTTGTTGAACTCCGGCATCGGCTGGCCGTTCACGTCGACGGCGACGACGTCCAGGTCGATGTCCACCGCCGTGCGCGGCAGCGCCAGGCGGCAGTCCGGCGTACCCCGGACCTCGAGGGGCACCGCGTTCAGCGAGCCGTACCGGGCCAGGCACGAGCTCACCACCGGCAGCGCCGCGCGCGGGTTGGTGTCCGCGGCGTAGAAGCCCTTCACCGTCACCTGGAAGGACCCCACGCCGGAGGGCTGTTCGGTTTCCTTGGTGTAACAGCCGGCCAAGGCGAGGGCCGACAGCAGCATCAGTCGCTTCATCACTTCACCCTCCGGCCGATGCGGCCGTCTTCCACGGCGTCGGCGATGGGCGTCGCCGACGGGTTCGTGCAGAAGTTTCGCAGCTGCTGCGTCACGGTGCCGCACACCGGGTTGGTCCCAGCGAGGACCTCGCGGCAGTCGCAGCGGCCGGTGTACGGGCCGGGGGACTCCGCGCACGCCGCCTGGGCCTCCGCCACGGTGGAGACGCCGGGGATGTCGCAGCCCGCCGGGTTGTAGCCGCGCGAGGCCAGGTCCGCGCAGGTGCACTGGCCCACCTGCTTGGCCGCGATGCAGGCCGCCCGGGCCTGCTCCGGCGTGGTGACCTCCGCCACGCCGCAGTGGCTGGGGTCGAAGCCGTTGCGCAGCAGGTCGCCGCAGCTGCAGCTGCCCACCTTCGCGTCCAGCTCGTTCTCGTAGTCCTGCATCTCGCGGCAGGCGGCCTTCAGGCGATCGTTCACCACCCACTGGCCGTTGACGAGGCTGCCGCAGCGCTGGCCGTCCGCCTTGTTGCCGCGCGTGGCGTAGCCCGCGTTGATGTCGTCGCAGGTGCAGAAGTCCTGCATGTAGCCGATGAGCGAGTCACGCAGCGAGATGCCCGTCTCCTGGCGCGTGGTGTTGCGCTTGAGCACGTTGAAGCCCGAGCCGCCCTTGGCGATGTAGTCGTTGACCGCCACGCGGTAGGTGCCGAACGGGTTGAGCGGCTTGCCGCCGATCTGGATGTCCGTGCCCGGGTTGGCGTAGCAGCGGCCCTCGCCCGGGGCCGTCGTCTCGTCCTCGATGCACTGCCAGGCGGCGTGGCCCTCGCGGTTCTCCGAGGGGCAGTCCGCGGCGGCGAGCGCCTTCTTGCAGGGGATGCGCAGGTCGTTGAGCTGCACCTGGGCGCAGTCCATGGTGAACTTCGCGCCGGAGATCTGCGCCTGGCTCACGCAGCCGCGCTCGCTGGAGCGCTCGGCCACGAAGTCGAACATCTCCTGCATCTCCTTGCCGGACAGGTACATGATGTTGATGGTGTTCTCGAACGGGAACACGTTGAACATCGACTCCTGGGAGACGACGCCGGCGTAGAGGTTGTCGCGGATGCCCAGCGAGTTGGTGAGGGCCATCTGCGCCTCGACGCGGCGGCGCTTGCGCATGGAGTCCGCGGCGATGTTGCCCAGCGGGGAGTCACCGCCCGTGGAGTTATTGCGGCGCGCCACGTCCGTGGGCGCGTAGGCGAAGATGTTGGTCAGCTGCAGCCGCATGTCCATGCCGATGATGTAGGGCTGCAGCAGGTGGGTGGTCTGCCGGTCCTCCTGCTCCTTGCACGCGTCGATGGCCGCGCGCACCGCCGGGGTGGAGATGAACTGGCCGTCCTCCCAGAAGATGGACGAGTCGTAGCGGTAGGCGCGCATGGCGTCGTTGCACCACAGGCCGTCGATGGGGAACGCGCGGTAGTCCTGGCTGATGACCTCGCCGCCCTCGCCCTCGCCCCGGTGCTCGGGCATCTTCACGACCAGCTCCAGCCGGCCCACGTACTTGGCGAAGGCGCCGGAGTGGGAGAGCACGACCTTGCGGCCGCTGGGGTCGGTGAGCAGCTGCGGCGGGTTGAGCACCACGTGCAGGTGGCCGCCGAGGATGACGTCCACGCCGGAGACGCCCGGGATGAACACGCGGACGACGGAGTTCTCCTCGCCCTCCGGACCGAACCACTCCAGCACCTGCCACGGGCTGTGCTCCCGGCGGATGAAGGAGCGAGCGCGGCCGTACTCGTAATAGGCCTCGTAGCCCTGGATGACGTCCTGGTCCTCCGTGAGGCCCAGGTGGCTGACGATGACGATGAGGTCCGTCACCGGGCGCAGCAGGCCCACGTAGGCGCGGACGACCTCGTTCTGCTCCAGGGGGGTGGCCTGCAGGCTGTTGCCACCCTCGACGATGGAGTTGAGCGAGGAGATGTTCGCCATGCCGATGACGCCCACCCGCAGGCCCTTGATGTTGCGGATGGTGTACGGCGCGGTCTCCAGCGCCGTCTCGTTGCTGCCGTTCTGCCGCCAGTCGTTCCACTGGTAGTTGGCGGCCAGCAGGGGGAAGGAGGCGTAGCGCTTGGCCTGCTCGGTGAAGTTGAGCGCGCCCGCGTCGAACTCGTGGTTGCCCACCACGGCCGCGTCCAGGCGGGCCTGGGACAGGAACCGGAACTCCACCTCGCCCGTGTTGAGGTTGAAGATGGGGGCGCCCTGGAAGCAGTCACCCGAATCGAGGTGGATGACCCGGTCGCCCTTCTCGCGCTCGCGCTTGAGCAGCGCCGCGATACGGGTGGCGCCACCGAACGGGCCGGCCTCCGGGACGAGTCCCAGGTCCTGGTCCGTCTTCAGCGGCGCGAAGTCGTAGGGGATGAGGCGGGAGTGGATGTCAGAGGTATGGAGGAGCGTCAGGCGCACCTCCTGCCCCTCGAGGTTGTAGTCCTGGCCTTCCACCACTGGCATGCACGAGGCAGTGGCCAGGGCGCAGATGAGGCCGAGCAGAAGGCGACGCATCAGGAAATTCCGTGTTCCGGTAGGACTGCAGAAGTAGAGCGCGCGCAAGGTAGAGGATTGGACACTGAGGGGCAAGCAACGCCGCCATGGCATCCCCTACTCGCACTGCGCGGGAAGTCTACTCCAGGAGAGAATGAAGACATGGGCCAGAGCCATTCCAGTGTGACTGACATCGAGATCATCGAGGATTTCTCGGCGACGGCGCGGTGCGACGAGGGCTTCCTGCGAGTGAAGCGGCTGCGCTGTCGCAACCGGCGCGCGGACGGGACGTCATCACCCGTGTATCGAGTGGACGTGGTGGACCGGCCCCGGTTGGACGCGGTGGCGGTGCTCGTCTATCGACGCGGTGCGGCGGGACTGGAGGTGTTGACGCGGATGAACCTGCGGCCCGCGGCGTACTTCCGGAAGGAGCAGCGGGACGCGATGACGGTGCCGGATCCGGCGGCGGGCTACCTGCGGGTGGAGGAGATCGTCGCGGGGCTGCTGGAGCCGGAGGACAAGGGGGAGCCGGGGCTGCGGCGGCGGGCGGCGGAGGAGGTGCGGGAGGAGGCGGGGTACCGGGTGCGGCCGGAGGACATCCAGTTGTTGGGGGGGGCGTTCTTCCTGGCGCCGGGCATCCTTTCGGAGAAGGTGTTCCCGGCGGCGGTGGACGTGACGGAGGTGGCGCAGGAGGAGCCGGAGGGAGACGGCTCGCCATTGGAGGAGGGGACGCTGCTGCGCTGGCGGCCGGTCATGGAGGTGTTGGAGGCGTGCCGGCGCGGTGACATCCCCGACGCGAAGACGGAGGTCGCGCTCACGAGGTTGCTCGCCCGTCAGGGATGACGCGGGGTTCCTCCGGGCCCCGTGCCGGGGTAGGGTGCGCGGCGTCTGACGTTCACCACTGACGAGGTCGCTGCATGTCGTCGCTGCCGCCGTGGCTGGCCAACCTGTTGCCCATCCTCATCCTCCTGGGCGCCATCTCGCTCGTGCTGGCGCGGCTGCCCAAGGTGGAGCTGGGCCACACCGACGCGTTCCGGCGCCGGCGCTTCTTCAACTGGTTCCCGCTGGGGATGACGTACGCGTTCCTCTACATGGGGCGCTACAACCTCAACGAAGCCACCAGCGCGATGAAGAGCCACCTGTCCAACGCGGACTTCGGCACCATCTTCTTCTGGGGGACGCTCGTCTACGGCTCGGCCTTCCTCCTCAACGGGCCGCTGACGGACCGGCTCGGCGGGCGCAAGACCATCCTGTTGTCGGCGGCGGGGTCGTCCGCGGCCAACGTGGCCATGGGCTTCGTCGTCTACAAGGTGCTGACGGATGGCTGGGTGCCGCCCGGTGGGCTCGTGGTGACGATGTCCGTGCTCTACGCCGTCAACATGTACTTCCAGAGCTTCGGCGCGGTCTCCATCGTCAAGGTGAACGCGTCCTGGTTCCACGTGCGCGAGCGCGGCCAGCTGGGCGGCGTGTTCGGCATCCTCATCTCGCTGGGCGTCTACTTCGCCTATGACTGGAGCCGCTTCATCAGCAAGGCGGCGCCCACGTACTGGGTGTTCTTCGTTCCGGCGGCCATCCTCGCGGCCTTCGTGGTGCTGGACTTCTTCGTCATCCGCGACACGCCGGGCCAGACGGGGCACCCGGACTTCGACACGGCGGACGCGTCCAGCGGCGACACGGGCAGCGCGAGCGTCTGGGACGTGTTCGTGAAGATGGTGACCAACCGCACCATCGTCATCATCCTGCTGGTGGAGTTCTGCAGCGGCTTCATGCGCAACGTCATCATGCAGTGGTACCCCAAGTTCGCGAAGGCGACGGGCATCGGCGAGACGTTCGTCGCGGCCAACTGGGGCATGCTGCTGTGCGTGGCGGGCATCACCGGCGGCATGTTCGCCGGCGTCATCAGCGACCGCGTGTTCGACTCGCGCCGCGGGCCCGTCTCCGCGGTGCTCTACGCGGGCATGTCCACGGGCGCCGTGGCCGCGCTGTTCCTGCTCGGCAGCCCCGCGCTCGGCTGGACGGTCATCTTCATGTCCCTGTGCGTCATCGGCGTGCACGGCATGCTGTCCGGCACGGCGAGCATGGACTTCGGCGGCAAGAAGAACGCGGGGCTGGCGGTGGGCATCATCGACGGCGCCGTCTACGCGGGCACGGCGCTGCAATCCATCCTGCTGGGCTCCATCCTCCCCAAGGGCGAGCTGGCCAAGGACCCGGCCAACTGGGGCAACTGGCCCCTGGCCATGCTCCCCCTGTCCTTCGCGGGATTGTTGCTGGCCACACGGGTCTGGAACGCGAAGCCGCAGCCCAAGGGGCAGCCGGTGGCGACGCCGCAGGTCGCCGCGGCGGCGCAGGCTCCCAGGACCGGCACCGGCGGCTGATGGCCGTGTGGACCGCCCGACGTCACGGGGGTGTCACTCCCCCGTGACAGGGTTGTGACGTAGAGTGTGGACGTGTCCCAGGCATCCGCGCCACTGCAAAGCCGCTTCGAGGTCCACGACCGGAAGCAGTTCGAGATCAAGCTCGAGTACCAGCCCTCGGGGGCGGACGAGACGCGCTACCTCGTGGAGGCGCACCTGTTCCTGCCGGGGAGCCTGAACATCGACGCGGAGACGTACCCCCGCGCGGACTTCTACGCGGACATCCACAACTACGTGCGCTTCAAGACGCCGGTGATGGGCGTGGAGGAGCTGCTCTCGTCGGACACCTCGCCGCTGGTGCGGCTGGAGGCGTGGCTGCGCACGGGGATTGGGGCGGAGCAGGACGTCGTCTACCAGGCGAAGCTGTTGTCGTGCGTGCTGCGCGGGGCGCTGCGCCGCTTCGCCACGGGCGTGGAGTCGCGCTGCGAGGGGGTGGTGGCGTCGCCCGCGGAGGCGTGCTCGACGCTGGAGGCGGACGTCCTGGCGATGCAGAGGGGCGTCACGCAGGTGCTGGAGCGCTTCCGCGCGTGGCTGCGCGCGGTGGGGGACCTGCGGCTGCAGGAGAAGTCGCGCGCGTCGCTGCGGCTGGTGGACGAGTACGTGAGCCTGCTGGTGGAGAACGGCTTCCGGCGCTCGGTGGCGGACATGAAGGCGCTGCCGCGCGGCGAGCCCTGGATGGCGCTGCGCAAGGGGCTGATGGAGGCGGTGCTGCGCGAGGAGGCGTACCGCAAGGAGCACCGGCTGCGCAGCGTGCTCAGCCCCACGGGGGACAACGAGGAGTACATCCAGCGGCTGGGCGCGCTGAAGAAGTTCTGCATGAACGTGCTGTTCCTGTCGTCGCGGCGACGGCAGAAGCGGCAGGGGTGGGAGGAGATCCTCTTCGCGCTGGCGGCGGGCATCGCCATGGCGTTCGCCACGGCGGTGGCGTTGTGGGCGCAGATCCGCTTCACGCAGGTGAGCCTCAACTTCTTCCTCATCGCCGTGGTCGGCTACATGATGAAGGACCGCATCAAGGAGGGCCTGCGGCGGCTGCTCAGCCGGGTGGCGGCGACGCACCTGTCCGACCGGACGGCGGACCTGGTGGACCCGGTGACGGGGCGCACCATCGGCACGTGCGAGGAGCGCGTGGACTACAACCCCAAGGTGCCCGACTCCGTGAGCGCGCTGCGCCACCAGGACGACTTCCTCACGGTGTCCCAGGGGGAGCTGTCGGAGACGGTCATCCGCTACCGCAAGAACATCGACCTGGACGCGCGCCTGCTGCCGCGCTCGGAGCGGGGCCTGTCCGGCGTGACGGACATCCTGCGGCTCAACGTGGGGCGCTTCCTGCGGGACATGGACGAGCCCGAGCTGGCGCTGGAGTACGTGGACCTGGCGGACCTGTCCGTGGGGCACATCCGCGGCACCAAGCGCTATCCGGTGGACGTGGTCTTCCGCTTCACGGTGGAGGAGGAGGAGACGGACCGGAAGCAGGAGACCGTCGAGCTGGTGCGGCTGGTGCTGGACCGCAATGGCATCCAGCGGATGCAGCGCTTCTCGGAGGCCTCGCAGGGGACGCCTCCCGGGCCCATGCCCTGGCAGTCGGCCGCCTGAGGCGGACGGTTTCGGCGGCATCGGCGGGCGGGCGCGGGTAGTCTTCGCCGCGCCCATGTCCCAAGAAGACTTCAAGAAGCGCATCCGCGACGACTGGCGCGACAGCCTGCGGGCCGTCCTGGAGAGGGCCCGCTCGCTCGGCGCCCAGGCCGTGCTGGCGTTCGACCTGGACTCCACCCTCTTCGACAACCGCCACCGCCAGGCCCGCATCCTGCGGGAATACGGGGAGGCCCACGGCGTGCCGCTGCTGGCCGCCTGCGCGCCGGACCACTGGTCCTCCGGCTGGGACATGCGCGACGCGATGCGCGCCTGCGGGCTGGAAGCCGCGCAGGTGGAGGCGCACTTCCCGGAGGCCCGGCGCTTCTGGGCCCAGCGCTTCTTCACCAACGAGTACTGCGTGGACGACGGGGCCATCGAGGGCGCCGCCGCCTTCACGCACGCGGTGGTCGCCACGGGGGCGAGGCTCGTCTACGTCACCGGCCGCCACGAGGGGATGCGCGAGGGCTCCGTCGGGTGCATGCGCCGTCACGGGCTGGTCACCCCGGACGACACCCGGGCGCTGCTCATCATGAAGCCCACCCTCCAGGAGGACGACGATGCCTTCAAGCGGGAGGCCCACGCGAGGCTGGGTCGGCTGGGCACCGTGGTGGCCGCCTTCGACAACGAGCCCACCCACGCCAACGACTACCGGCGGCGCTTCCCGGAGGCCACCGTGATTCATCTCGCGACGGATCATTCCGGTCGACCCGTCGCGTTGCTGGACGGCATCATCACGGTGCCGCATTTCACGCTCGTTGCCTGACGCACCGCGCCTGGGAAGTCCGGCGTGTCCGGAGGGTTTGAAAGGCTTTGAAGTCCCCCTGCCGCGCGCTATGAGGCGCTCGGCGTCCGCCGCCCCGAAGAGAGGAGGGGCGGCCAGCATGGAGGCACTCGCGGTGGCCAGCCCGTACTCGAAGGACCTGCTGTTGACGATGTACCGGAAGATGTACCTCATCCGCCGTTTCGAGGAGCGCGCGGGCCAGCAGTACACGCTGGGGAAGATCGCCGGCTTCTGTCACCTGTACATCGGCCAGGAGGCGGTGGCGGTCGGCCCCATCGAGGCCATCCGGACGGACGACTACATGCTCAGCGCCTACCGCGACCACGGCCAGCCCCTGGCGCGCGGCAGCGACGCGGGCATGGTGATGGCGGAGCTGTTCGGCCGGGGGACCGGCTACAGCAAGGGCAAGGGCGGCTCGATGCACATCTTCGACATCGAGCACCACTTCTACGGCGGCTACGGCATCGTCGGCGGGCAGATTCCGCTGGCGGCCGGCATGGCCTTCGCCAGCCGCTACCGCAACGAGGACCGCGTGACGGTCTGCTACTTCGGCGACGCGGCGGCCAACCAGGGCGCGCTCCACGAGACGTTCAACATCGCGTCGAAGTGGAAGCTGCCGGTCATCTACATCTGCGAGAACAACCGCTACGGCATGGGCACGGCCATCTCCCGCACGTCGGCGGTGCCGGAGATCTACAAGCGCGCCAGCGCGTACGACATGCGCGGCGAGCCGGTGGACGGCATGGACGTGCTGAAGATGTACGAGGCCGTGAAGGACGCCGCCGCGTGGTGCCGCGCGGGCAAGGGCCCGGTGCTGCTGGAGGCGAACACGTACCGCTTCCGCGGCCACTCGATGGCGGACCCCGCCACCTACCGCAGCAAGAGCGAGGTGGAGGAGGAGCGCAAGAACGACCCCATCCCGAAGCTGCGCGAGTACACCCTGAAGCAGGGGCTGGCCGTGGACGCGGACTTCGAGCGCATCGAGGAGGAAGTGAAGGCGCAGGTGGACGCCGCGGTGAAGTTCGCGGACGAGTCCCCGGAGCCGAGCCTCGACGAGCTGTGGCGCGACACCATCGTCGAGCCGGGCGAGGAGGACGTGCGCCCGCGCGAGCGCGTGCTGGGTGTCAAGGTGACGAACTGGCCGAAGTACCCGAGCGGCCAGGAGCTGAAGGTGACGTGGGACCTGGAGCCCCGCGAGCAGGCCGACCTGGCCGACAAGAAGGCGGGCCTGAGCCACTAGCGCTCCCGCCCCTCACCCAACCCTTTTTCCTGATTCCGAGTCGGAGCCGACGATGCCCGAGTTGATGTACCGCGAGGCCCTGAACCAGGCGCTCGCCGAGGAGATGGAGCGCGACGCCAACGTCTACCTGATTGGCGAGGAGGTCGGCCGCTACAACGGCGCCTTCAAGGTGTCGCAGGGACTGCTGGACCGCTTCGGGAGCGCGCGCGTCATCGACGCGCCCATCTCCGAGCTGGGCTTCGGCGGTCTGAGCGTGGGCGCGGCCATGGTGGGCTTGCGCCCGGTGGTGGAGATGATGACCTGGAACTTCGCGATCCTCGCGATGGACCAGATCGTCAACAACGCGGCGAAGCTGCGGCACATGTCCGGCGGCCAGCTGCGCTGCCCCATCGTCTTCCGGGGCCCCGGCGGCGCCGGCGGCCGGCTGTCCAGCCAGCACAGCCAGGCGCTGGAGGCCAACTACGCGCACTTCCCGGGCCTGAAGGTCATCGCGCCCGCGACGCCCGCGGACGCCAAGGGCATGCTCAAGGCGGCCATCCGCGACGAGAACCCCGTCATCATGTTCGAGGGCGAGCGGCTCTACGCCCTCAAGGGCGAGGTCCCCGAGGGTGAGCACGTCGTGCCGCTGGGCAAGGCGGACGTGAAGCGCGAGGGCACGGACGTCACCCTCATCACCTGGAGCCGCATGTACTACTTCTGCATGCAGGCGGCGGAGGAGCTGGCGAAGGAGGGCATCAGCGCGGAGGTGCTCGACCTGCGCACGCTGCGTCCCCTGGACGAGGAGGCCATCCTCGCCAGCGTGCGCAAGACGAACCGCGTGGTCATCGTCGAGGAGGGCTGGGCGCTGGCGGGCATCGGCGCGTCCGTGGTGGACATCATCCAGTCCAAGGCGTTCGACGACCTGGACGCGCCGGTGGAGCGCGTCACGGGACTCGATGTGAACATGTCGTACGCGGCGAACCTGGAGAACGCGACCCAACCGGACGCGCCCAAGATCGTCGCGGCCGTCAAGAAGGTGCTGTACCGCCAGGGAGCCTGAACCCGTATGGCCACGCCCATCCAGATGCCGAGCCTGTCCCCGACGATGACGGAGGGGAAGATCGTCAAGTGGCTGAAGAAGCCAGGGGACAAGGTCTCCTCCGGTGAGGCCATCGCCGAGCTGGAGACGGACAAGTCCAACCTCGAGATCGAGGCCTACGACGACGGCTACCTGCTCCAGATCGTCGTCGGGGAGAACCAGACGGCCCCCGTCGGCGCGCCCATCGCGTACATCGGCGCCCAGGGCGAGAAGGTGGCGGGAGGACCCGCCGCGCCCGTCGCTGCCGCCGCGCCCGCGCCGGCACCCGCACCCGCTCCGGCTCCCGTGGCCGCGGCGTCGGCGGGTTCGGAGGGTCGCATCGCCATCCAGATGCCGAGCCTGTCCCCGACGATGACGGAGGGGAAGATCGTCAAGTGGCTGAAGAAGCCAGGGGACAAGGTCTCCTCCGGCGAGGCCATCGCCGAGCTGGAGACGGACAAGTCCAACCTCGAGATCGAGGCCTACGACGACGGCACGTTGGCGGAGATCGTCGTCGGGGAGAACCAGACGGCGCCGGTGGGCTCGCCCATCGCGTACCTGACGGCGAAGGGCGCCAAGGCCGCCGCGCCCGCTCCGGCCGCGAAGCCCGCGGCGCCCGCACCGGCGCAGCCCGTGGCCGCGCAGGCGCCCGTCGCGAAGGCTCCGCAGGCGCCCGCGTCCCCCGCGGGACGACGCCTGCGCGCCAGTCCGCTGGCGAAGAAGATCGCCCGTGACCGGGGCCTGGACATCCACCAGGTCCAGGGGTCGGGGCCGTCCGGTCGCGTGGTGAAGCGCGACATCGAGGCGGCGCTGGCCCGGGGGGGTGCGGCGCCGGTTGCCGCGCCCGCCGCGAAGAAGGCGCCCACGGCGCCGGTGGCCGCCCGCGCGGAGGCCCGGACGGAGCCGCTGTCCTCCATGCGCAAGGTCATCGCCCAGCGGATGACGGAGGTGAAGCCGGGCGTGCCGCACTTCTATCTCACCATCGAGGTGGAGATGGACGCGGCGGTGAAGGTCCGCGAGGAGGCCAAGGCGATGGACCTCAAGGTCTCCGTCAACGACCTCATCGTGAAGGCCGTGGCCATGGCCGTGCGCCGCTACCCGAAGATCAACGTGTCGCTCCAGGGCGACCAGGTCATCCACCACGGCTCGGTGGACGTGGGCATCGCGGTGGCGCTGGAGCAGGGCCTCATCACGCCCATCGTCCGGGACGCGGACCAGAAGGGGCTGCAGCAGCTGTCCACGGAGATCCGCGAGCTGGCGGAGCGCGCGCGCAAGCGGGCCCTCAAGCCGGACGAGTACTCCGGCGGCTCCATCACCGTGAGCAACCTGGGCATGTACGGCATCGACCAGTTCGCGGCCATCATCAACCCGCCGCAGGCGTCCATCCTCGCGGTGGGCGTGGTGACGGACAAGGCGGTGGTGCGAGACGGGCAGATCGTCGCGCGCAAGATGATGTCGGCGACGTTGTCGTGTGACCACCGCATCGTCGACGGCGCCATCGGGGCCGAGTTCATGCGGGAGCTGCGGGGCCTGCTGGAGCACCCGACGCGGCTGCTGTTCTAGGCCGTGTCCGCCGTCCCCGTGCCGCCGCGCTGGCGCACGGGGACGGGGCGGGCGCGTGCTATCGCCGTGTCCGGCCGGGGTCGCCGGACTCCTCTTCTTCTTCCAGACGTCGCTGCTCGCGGGTCACGCTCGCCTGCTGCTCGCGAGGCGTGCCGGTGGGCAGCTCGTGCTCGTCTTCGAGCGAGCGTCCGGTGATGCCCGGCCAGGGCTCCGGTCGCGTGCCCTCCACGTGCTCGATGTGCTCGACGTAGTCGCCGTCGCGCTTCGCGTTGCGCGGCACGTCGTCCTTCGTGTCCTGGTGCGCCATGACGCGTTCCTCCTTCGGCCTGGGTGAATGGCGGGGGCCTGGAAGTACGGTGGGGGCCGTGCGGGAGGGTTGTCACCCGGGGGGACGATGCAGGCCCGGCCCCATGCTCGCTGGGCGGGCGCGAAAAAAGACCAGCAGGTCTTTCGGTTCGCTGCTTAACTTCAGCGCAATGAACGACGACATGACACGCGAACGGCTCGTCCAGGGTGTGTCGGAGTTGGAGGCGCGAGTCGGGCTGCACGAGGCACTCGACGGCGCCGTGTTTCCCCTCTCCCGCGAGGAGCTCGTCTGGGTCGCGCGGGAGAACGAGGCGCCCGCGACGGTGCTCTCGCTCCTCGGAGCGCTCCCTCCCGGGGAGTTCGCCTCCCTGGACGCGGTGACCGACCGGCTGGAGAAGGCCTCCCCGGACGTGGACCCGGCCCCGGACACGCGGCCCCCCACCGCGCCCCCCGCGCGCTGAGCACTCCATCCGCTCCATCACGCGCTCGCATTCCCCGCGCCCGCCAGCACCACGGCCACGGCGGGCTCGCTCGCTGAACGAGCGTGCGGACACTCCACTCCGAGCAGGATTTTCCTTGGAGTCAAGCTTGTCCGATTGCTCTAGAGTCGGGAGGGCGTTGCGTCACGGGGGGACGGTTCCTTCGCCACCCAGAAGAACGGGAGTGGGAGGAGGCGCTATTCTAGGCGGCGTCAGCCTGGCCCCTCCGTGGGATAGCCGGCCAGGAGGAGCGTCATGAATCCGTCTGAACTGCCCGCGGTGCTCTACGTCGACGACGACGCCTTGAACCTGCGCGTGTTCGACGCGAACTTCGGGCAACGCTTCCGCATCTTCCGGAGCTCGTCGCCTGGCGAGGCGTTGACGCTGCTCGAGCAGCGCAAGGGCGAGATTGGCGTGGTGCTGTCGGACCAGCGCATGCCGGGGATGACGGGGGTGGAGCTGCTCGAGCGGGCGCGCTCCATCGCGCCGGACGCCAAGCGCATGCTCGTCACGGCGTACGCGGACATGCAGGCCGTCATCGACGCGGTGAACCGCGGCCAGGTGACGCGCTACTTCGTCAAGCCGTGGGACCGCTCGGAGCTGCAGGCCGCGCTGGACGACGCGTTGAAGATCGCCCGGCTGGAGCTGCGCATCCGCGAGGTCGAGGGGCGGATGATGAAGTCGGAGCGACTGGCCACGCTGGGGCAGGTGACGGCGGGCATCGCGCACGAGCTGATGGGGCCGGTGGGCTACCTGTCGCAGAACGTGACGTCGCTCCAGCGCGACCTCGCGGGCGTCATCCAGTACGTGTCCAAGCACCTGCAGGTGGATCCGAACACGGCGGTGGCGGAGACGGTGGAGGACCTGCCCGCGCTCATCAAGGATTTGTCGGACGGCGCCGAGCACCTGCGGCAGGTGGCGCTGGGCCTGCGCGCGCAGGCGCGCGGCGAGGACATGGAGGCCACCGCGGACGTGGCGGAGGTCGTGTCCTTCGCGGTGAAGCTGGCGCGCGCCGAGGTCCGGGAGCGGGCGCGGCTGACGAGCAGCGGGGAGCCGGTGCGCGTCGTCTTCGGTCCGGTGAAGCTGTGCCAGGTGCTGCTCAACCTGGTGGTCAACGCGGCGCAGGCCATGGGCGGCACGGGGCGGCAGGGGCGCATCGAGGTGCGCTGGACGGTGCGGCCCGAGGACGTGGTGCTGACGGTGGCGGACAACGGGTGCGGCATCCCGGTGGACCTCCAGGAGCGCGTCTTCCAGCCGCTGTTCACCACGAAGCCGGTGGGAATCGGCACGGGGCTGGGGTTGTCCATCTGCCGCGAGCTGGTGACCCAGGCCGGCGGCAGCCTGCGCTTGTCGTCCACGCCCGGCGAGGGCACGGACATCGAAATCACCCTCCGGCGAGCCCCGCCCCCCTGAGCCCGAAGGCGTTGCTCAGCATGCGCCACACGCGGTGGAGCGTCTCCGCTTCCGCGGGGCGCACGTCCTCCACCAGCACGGCCCTGCTGGCGGTCTCCCCCTCCCGGACATGCTCCACCACCAGCGCGTAGCGCGGGCCGGGGCGCTCCACCATGTGCACCGCGCGGACCGTGTCGAACGGAATCAGCCGCGCATGGGTCGCGCCGGGGGTCCACGCCAGCTGCTCCACCCTCAGCGTCTCCGTGCGGAAGTGCAGCACGAAGCGCCTGCGCGCCATGCGCGACTCCAGCCGCAGCGCCAGCCCCACCAGCGAGGCGGCCAGCACGGCCAGCCCCAGGGAGGCGACGGGCAGCGTCCCCGGCTCCAGCCCCGTCATCACCGCGGCGCCCACCGCGCAGCCCACGCCCACGCCCACGCACAACCCGGGCAGCATTCTCCGCTCCCATGGCGGCGGGAGGGACTCACCCACCAGCCGTCCTCCGTCGTAACGCAGCCGCACATCCCCCAACAGCGGGGGGACCCGGTTCTCCAGCAGCGCGTCCTCGAAGCTCGCCACGCCCCCAGCATAGCGGCCCCACGCAAGCGAGCCTCGAAGTCCGCGCCAAGCTGTGCGAATCTCCAAAGCCATGGATCTCCCGTTCGAGACCGGTGAGGACGACGGTGGGGAGGGGGAAACGCTCGCCTCGACGGTGCTGGTGGTGGACGACGAGCCGGTCGTGCTCGACATCTGCGCCCGCCTGTTGGAGCGCGAAGCGGACCTGGTGGTGATGGTGGCCGCGAGCGCGGAAGAGGCGCTTCCCCTCCTGCGTGAACAGCGCGTGGATGTGCTGGTGACGGACAAGAACCTGCCCGGCATGGGCGGGGTGGAGCTGGTGGCGCAGGCGCGCGAGCTCCAGCCCACGCTGGAGGCGCTGATGATCACCGCCTACGCCAGCAGCGAGTCCGTCATCGCCGCCTTCGCGGCGGGGGCGAGCGACTACATCCTCAAGCCCTTCGACGACCTGCGGGTGCTGCGCGCCAAGGTGCGTGCGGCGCTGGAGCGCCGGTCGGCGGGCGCGCGCGGACGCGAGCAGGCCCGGGAGGTGGCGCGCGAGGCCGCGGCGCTGCTCGCGGCGGGGCGCGACGCGCCGGAGCGGGCCTACGAGGCGCTGGAGGATCAGCTTCGCGCGTACGAGGAGTCCTCGCGGCTGGGGCTGGAGGGGAGGGTGGCGGTGGTGGGGAGCCCGGCGGCGCAGGGGGCGCTGGTCGAGGCGGGCTTCGACGTGCGCGTCGTCTCGCCGACGTCTCCCGACCTCGAGTCCGTGGACGTGGTCGTCGTGGAGACGGGCGACCCGCAGTGGCGCGCGCTGGCGGAGCGGCTCCAGCGGCGTCCCCCAGACGTCCTCCTGCTGGCCAGCCCCCAGGCGGACCTGGGGGACCTGCTGGAGGCCATCACCCTGCGCATGGACCTGGTGGGGTACGGCAGCACGCAGGGGGCGAGCGCGCTCCCGGAGAAGGTGCGGATGCTGCTCCTGCGCCGGGGCGTGCAGCGCGCGCAGGACCAGCTGGCCGATGCGCTCGCGGCCTTCCGCCGGAGCATCTCCTCCGCGACGGGGTGAGCGCGGCGCGCTCCGCGAGGCTCAGGGGCGGCCGCGCTTCGCGGCGGAAGTCGACGCGGTCAACTCCGCCACGACCCCGAAAAGCAGAACGCCCACCTTCTTTTCAGAAGGTGGGCGTCCGAGTGACCCTGCCGGGATTCGAACCCGAGTTTGTGCCGTGAGAGGGCACCGTCCTAACCACTAGACGACAGGGCCGACATTTCTCTTCAACCACCGCGTTTCTGCTGCTGCTTCCTACATCTTCGTTTCGCTCTCGTCAACCATCTGTTTTCGAGCTTGCGAAGCGACTTCCTTGCTGCGACTGCGGTGCTACAAAGCTGGGGAACTAGGATTCGAACCTAGATAAGCAGAGTCAGAGTCTGCTGTCCTGCCGTTAGACGATTCCCCAATCACTGCGGCTGCCTCTACTACCAACACCGCCCAGCGACTGCAACAACTTCGAGCGGCGTCTACTTCTTCTTGCCCTGCTTCGTCTCCGGCTTCTTCGCGGGCTTGGGAGCCTGCTGGGTCGGGACGATGTAGATGCGAACCTCGTCGTTCGCCTCGTAAATATTCAGGCCCGCGAAGTTCTTCCCCGACGGGTTGCTGATGTGTACCGCCTTCACGCCCGGCTGGTTGACGATCTGCCGTCGAGGGTAGCTGCTCGTCGAGTAGACCGAGCGGTAGTACTCCAGCGTGCCCTCGAAGTCCTTCGGCGCCCGGTAGCGATTCTCGCCGACCTTCTGCGAGCCGTCCGGGAGCTGCGCGCCATTGACCACCTCGGCGCCCGCCGTCGTCACCCAGAGCGCCAAGAGAGCCGCGCCGAGCGGGCGCGCCTTATAGAAACGACGAAGCGAGGTGTCAAGCGCACGCATCATGGGGAGCCAGGATAGGTGCAGGAACCTCGGACGTCCATCGCTACGTGGGCCTGACGTCACCCGCCGCGCGCGAGCGCGGCGTCGATGCGCGCGAGGGCTTCGTCGCGGCCGGCGAGCAGCAGCGTCTCGCCGATTCCCGGGCTGGTGGTGTTGCCGGTGATGGCGACCCGCACGGGTTGGGCGACCTTGCCCATGCCCACGGCGGAGGACTCGCTGACGGACTTCACCACGGCGTCCAGCGCCTCGACCGTCCACTCGGGCAGCGCGGCGATGCCGTCGCGCACCTTGCGCAGCAGCGCCAGCGAATCGCCGGTGAGGTGCTTGGCCGCGGCCTTCTCGTCGAGCGTGACGCCCTTGCGGAAGTAGAGCGAGGCGGTGGTGGCCATCTCCTCGAGCGTGCGGGCGCGCTCGCGCAGGGCGCGCACCAGGGGCACCAGCCGGGAGTCTCCCTGGACGGAGAAGCCCTTGGCCTCCAGGAAGGGCACGAGCCGCTCGGCGACGGTGGTCTCCGGCAGCAGCTTCATCCACTGCTGGTTGAGCCACAGCAGCTTCTCCGGGTTCCACACGCCGGAGGTGGTGCCCACGTCGGAGAAGTCGAACCACTCGACCATCTGCTCGCGGGTGATGACCTCGTCGTTGCCGTGGCTCCAGCCCAGGCGGATGACGAAGTTGTTCAGCGCCTCCGGCATGATGCCGGTGCGCTTGTGCAGCATCACGTCCGCCTCCGGGTGCTTGCGCTTGGAGAGCTTCTCGCGGTCCGGCCCGAGGATGAGGGGCAGGTGCGCGAACCGCGGCGGCGTCCAGCCCAGCGCCTGGTAGAGCATCAGCTGGGGGAAGGTGGAGTTGACGTGCTCCTGGCCTCGCGCGACCAGGGTGATGTCCATCAGGTGGTCGTCGATGACGCAGCCGAAGTTGTAGAGCGGGATGCCGTCCGCGCGCAGCATGACCCAATCATCCAGGTCCGAGTACGGCTTGCTGATGGTGCCCAGCGCCAGGTCGTCGAACGACACGGTGCCGTCGCCGGAGGGCATCTTGAAGCGGATGACGGCCTCCTCCTCGCGGCGGCCGGGCGGGGGGGCCTTCAGCTCCCGGCAGGTGCCCGGGTACTTGAAGAAGCCGCCGGACTTCTCCGTGGCCTCGCGCTGCGCGTCGAGGTCCGCGCGCGTGCAGTAGCAGCGGTAGGCCTTGCCCTCGGCGATGAGCTGGTCGGAGTGCTTCTTGTAGGTGTCCAGCCGCTGGGTCTGGAAGTAGGGCGCGTGCGGGCCCTCCTTGCCGGGGCCCTCGTCCCAGTCGATGCCCAGCCAGTTCAACCCGTCGAGGATGGCCTGCACGGACTCCGTCGTGGAACGCACGCGGTCGGTGTCCTCCATGCGAAGGATGAACGTGCCTCCATGGCGGCGGGCCTGCAGGAAGTTCATCAACGCCGTGCGAGCCCCGCCGATATGGAGGTAGCCCGTGGGGGAGGGAGCGAAGCGGACGCGAGGAGCGGAAGTCATACGGGCGCGCGGATTAGCAGGGAGGCAGGCAAGGGGTCAACGCGGACGGGCACCCTGGGATATGGTGCGTGCCGAGGGAGAGAGAACACGTATGTCCATTCGTCGGTTTTTTCGCACGTGGATGCTGGTGACCCTCCTGGGGGGCATGCCGGCGGCCGCTACCACGCAACTCCGGGTCGAGCTCGCGCAGCTCTCCAAGGACGCGGACGCGGTCGTGCACGGCGTCGTCCGCCGGGCCGAGAGCCGCTGGAGCGGTGATGGTCGACGCATCGTCACGGACGTCGAGATCGAGGTGTCCGAGTCACTCAAGGGGACGTGGGGGAGCACGGTGCTCGTCACGCATCCGGGGGGCCAGGTGGGGGAGCTCGGGCAGGTGGTGCACGGGCTCGGTTCGTTCCGTCCGGGCGAGGAGGTCGTCATCTTCCTGCGCAAGCGGGGGGACTCCTTCCGGCTCGCGGGAGGGGCGCAGGGCAAATACCAGGTGCAACGCACCGGGGACGGCGCCACCGTCCTCGCGGTCCCCTCGGCCACCGAGGCGCTGTTGATCGACCCCGTCACGCGCAAGCCGACCGCCGTCCGGGAGAAGACGCGGACCCTGGCGGAGTTGAAGGCCGCCATCCGCGCCGCGCTCGTGGAGCCCGCGCCGTGATGCCCCTGGTCCCCCTCGTCGCGTCCATGGCGCTGGGACAGTTCGACCCTTACGTGCGCAGCCACGTGGATCCGCAGGACCCGACGACGCAGTGCCTCTACTGGACGGCGGACCGCATCGTGTGGAGCCAGGAGGCCACGGGCAACCCCGGGACGGAGGGCGACGCGGAGTTCGAGGCCATCCGTCGCGCGTTCAAGAGCTGGAAGGACATCTTCGACGACTGCGGCAACCTGACGCTGGAGGAGGGGCCTCGGGTCGACGAGCGCAAGGTGGGGTACGTCCGCAACCGCGAGAACCACAACGTGGTGCTCTACCGCACCGTCGACTGTCACTCGGTCGTCCGGAAGGATGACGCGTGTTGGAAGGACAAGGACTGCGAGAACAAGTACGACTGCTGGGACGACGAGGATGGGATCGTCGCCGTCACCCTCACCACGTACAACCCCCGCTCGGGCATCATCGTGGACTCGGACATCTCCTTCAACGCGGCCCGCTGGCACTTCACCGCGGTGGACCCAGGGACTCCCCTCTGCGTGGAGCCCAACACCTCCAACTGCATGTCCATGGACCTGCAGAACGCGGCCACGCACGAGGTGGGGCACTTCATCGGGCTGGACCACACCCGCGCGCCTTCGTCGGTGATGATCGCGAGCGCCTTCGTCGGAGAGACCACCAAGCGCACCATCGACGAGGGCTCGCGCGGGTTCGTCTGCTCCATCTATGCGAAGGGCGGCGAGAGCCAGGCGTGCCTGCATCCGTTCATCACGGACGACCTGGGGCCGAAGTCCGGCTGCGACGCGACGGGGGGCGCCTCGTCGTTCCCCGTGCTCGTGGCGTGGGGGCTGGCCAGGTTCCTGCGCCAGCGCTGGCGGAGGGGCGCCTGATGCGCGGCCTCCTGTTCTCCGTGTGGGTGCTCGGGGCGACGCCCGTGCTCGCGCAGGACGAGATCTCCTATCAACGCACCGCGGTGCCGGGCCTGCCGCTGTGCCTGATGTGGCCGGGCCGCGACTACATCTATCACCTGGACGCCGACGGCAGCTCGCGCACGCCCGGGGACACGGAGGTCGCCGCCATCGAGGCGGCCTTCGACTCGTGGCGGGCCCTGTCCCGCGAGTGCAGCGACTACCGGTTCATCCGGGGCGAGGACTGGAGCCTCCCCGTCATGGTGGGCTACGACAAGGAGCACCGCTATGACAACTACAACGTCATCACCTTCCGGGAGCGCTCCTGTGAAGACGTGGTCGCCGGGACGGATCCGTGCTGGCGCGAGGAGACGTGCGGCAACCAGTACGACTGCTGGGAGCACGGCGCGGGCACCATCGGCCTCACCACGTCCACCTTCAGCTACAACGATGGCCGGGTGCTCGACTCGGACATCGAGCTGAACGCCGCCGTCTCCGAGAGCTACCCGGGGTTCCTCTTCACCACGGTGGACTCGCCGCCGTGCGTGGGCACGCAGGCCACCAACTGCGTGGCCACGGACCTGCAGAACACCATGACGCACGAGATTGGCCACGTCGTGGGGCTGGACCACGTGCTCGACCCGGGCTCCACCATGCAGCCCACGGCGCCGCAGGGCGAGACGAGCAAGCGGATCATCGACCCCGGTTCGGCCCGGGGGTTCTGCTCCACCTATCCCCGGCACCTGCCGCCCAACCAGTGCGTCATGCTCGCCAACACGGGCATGGTGCTCCAGGCGGACGGGCGGGGCACCGGCTGCGCCACGGCTCCCGGCCTCCTGACCGTCGCCGCGGGGCTGTCCGCCCTCTCGCTCCTGCGCGGGAGGCGCCGGGCGGGCGCACGCCGGAACGGCGCTGCGTGAGGGGACGGACCACGCTCCACCTTGGGGCGTGGCCGTCGCCTTCTTCGACCTCGACAGGACGCTGATCTCCGCCAACTCCGGCGCGCTGTGGCTCCGCCGCGAGCTGGCCTTGGGCCACATCACCCGCTTCCAGGCGCTCGGGGCCAGCCTGTGGCTCGCCCGCTATCACCTGGGCTTCGTGTCGATGCAGGCCGCGGTGGCGCGCGTCATCTCCCGGCTCGCGGGCGCTCCGGTCGCGCCCCTCCAGCGGCGCATGGAGGCGTTCTACGACGAGACGGTTCGCGCGCTGTACCGCCCGGGGGCGTGGAGGGCCCTGGCGGCGCACCGCCGCGCGGGGGACAGGCTGGTGCTGCTCACCTCGTCCACCGACTCCCTGTCGCGCCTCGTCGCGAGGGACCTGGACCTGGACGCGGTGCTGTGCAACCGCTTCGAGGTGGACGCGGAGGGGCGACACACCGGCCGGCCGCTGGGCGTCATCTGCTTCGGCGAGGGCAAGCGTACGCTCGCGCGGGAGTACGCGGACCGGGTGGGGGCCGCCCTCTCGGCCTGCGCCTTCTACACGGACTCGTACTCGGACCTGCCGCTGCTGGAGGTGGTGGGGCGGCCCGTGGTGGTGCACCCCGACCACCGTCTGCGGCGGGTGGCCCGGCGGCGAGGCTGGCCCGTGGTGCACTGGGATGAGCCCACCGGAGGGAGCGCCATGGCCGCGCCTCCGGTGGTACCGACCTCCGGGCCCTGAGCGCGATGCGCGCCCACGGCCCGGGAGGCTGTCAGCGGCGCGGCGCCACCAGGCGCATGGTGAAGGTGTAGTCCACGTTCACCGGGTGCCCCTGGTAGGTGATGGGCTTGTACGTGCGCGACTGGAGCGCCTCGAGGACCGCCGACTCCATGTGGCGAACGGGACGGATGATGCGGCAGTTCTCCACGCGGCCCTTCGAGGTGATGGTGCAGCGGACGATCATCACGCCCTCGGACTTCGCCGCCATCGCCTCGCGCGTGTAGACGAGGTCCTTGCCGTCGAGCATCTCCGGACGGGACATCTCGTCGCTGTAGGGCAGCACGTCGCCGCGCGCGGACGCCAGCGCGCCCGTGGGCAGCACCGGCACCGCCAGCCCTCCCGCCACGCCCTTGGCCTGCGTCGCGGCCGCCGCGCCCACCGCTCCCGCCGTCGGCGGAGGCGTGGGGGCGGAGGGCTCCGACGCGGGCGCCTGCGTGGGCGCGAGCATCACCGGCGCGGACATGCCACCCGGCGTGGCCACCGGCTCGGGCGTGTCCACCTCGTCCGCGGACGAGGCCGCGGAGACGACCTCGAGGCTGCCTCCGCCGCCGCGTCCACCGCGGCGCTTCTGCAGCTTCTGCGACAGCACCACCTCGCCGGAGCCGCCCGTGACGACGGTCTCCATCTGGTAGCCCTCCAGCGCGAACGTCAGCTCCACCATGATGGAGCCGTCCTGGCCCGCCGGCAGCTCGAGCGTGAACGGCGTGACGCCGCGCTCCTTGCCCCGGTAGAAGACGCGCGCGCCCGTCGGCTGGCTCATCAGCTTGAAGCGCACCTTCTGTCCGGCGACCGGCGCCGGGGCCTCCTGGGCGGCGGGCGGCGCGGGCGCGACGGGGGCCTGGGCCACCGCCGCCTCCGTCTTGGCCTCTGCGGGCTTGTCGGACTCGCCCCGGCCCATGAAGAGGATGGCGCCACCGGCGATGAGGCCGGCCACCACCACGCCTCCGAGCCCGCCCATCAGGAGCGTGCGCTGACGCGCGCGCTGGACGGCCTTGGGCACCTCCACGCTGATGTCCACCGCCAGCGTGTCGCCCGAATCGTTGGGCGTCGTGGCCACGCTGGAGAACAATGGCGGGGAGGGGTAGGGGCCCGTGGTGGTCGCGCCACCGGGGCGCTTGAAGATGCCGCTGTTGCCACCGGCGGCCATGCTCCCCTCGCGCAGGCCCTCCAGCAACTCGTCCATCGTCTGGTAGCGCCGCGCCGGGTCCTTCTCCAGGCACCGGCGCACCACGGCTTCGATCTCCGCCGGAATCGCGATGTCCGGGCGCAGCTGCTGGAAGGTGGGCGGCGCTTCCTTGTAATGGGCGAAGATGAGCTCGATGTGGTCGCGCGCGATGAAGGGCGGGCGGCCCACCAGCATCTGGTAGAGGACGATGCCCAGCGAGTACACGTCGCTGCGCGCGTCCGTCGCGTTGCGCGCCTGCTCCGGCGCCATGTACTGCGGCGAGCCGAGGAACGTGCCGTTCTGGGTGATTTCGGGGGAGATCTGCCCCTCCTGGGGCGCCGCCACCGACTTCACCAGGCCGAAGTCCAGCACCTTCACCAGGTCCTGGTCCTGCTCGTTGAGGAGCATGATGTTGGCTGGCTTCAGGTCCCGGTGGACGATGCCCAGGCTGTGCGCCTCGCGCAGCGAGCGGCAGATCTGCTGGGCGATGGCGATGGCGCGCGACCACGCCAGCGGCCCCACCTGTCCGAGCACCTGGGCGAGCGTGCGCCCATCCAGGTACTCCATGGCGATGTAGTAGATGCCGTCATCCGTCTGGCCGTAGTCGATGACGGTGACGGTGTTGGGGTGGCGCAGCTTCGAGGTCAGCGACGCCTCGCGCAGGAAGCGCTTCTGGAAGCCGGGGTCCCTGCTGCTCTGGAAGGAGGGGTTGAGGACCTTGAGCGCCACGACGCGCTCGAGGGGGGCTTGCAAGGCACGGTAGACCTTGCCCATGCCGCCGACCCCGAGCGGCTCCAGGATGCTGAATCGGCCGTTCAGGGTCCGGCCGATGAGCGGATCCGCGCCCGCCGCGGCGGGCGTCTCGGGGTTCGGCGAGTCGCCGTTGATCATTCGTACCCCCTGACAACAAGCAACATGGATTCTCCAGGAGCGTGGCAGCCACGCATCAAACCATATCTTCACTTCCGGACGCACTCCCCGGCGGGTGTCTGATCCACGACGCCCCTCCAGGTCTCCAGCGCACATCCCCGACCACCGGGTGTGGGACGGCGCACGCCACCCCGCATTGACGCTTCTTCACGCGCCGGACTAGCGTGACACTCTCCGCGCATCAGGGCCGATGCTCGCGGAGCCCCCCATGGCAGACACTCCGACCCCCCCTCTCGACGCTCAGCTGCGAAGAGCTTCCGTGGAAGAGCGCCTGGGCGCGCTGGAGGCCGAACAGGCCCGGCTGCGCCAGGAGCTGGCCACGCTCTCCGGCGAGCTGCGGCTGCCGGGCCTCTACCTCACCCTGGACGCGGCCGGCACCAGCGCGCTGCTGGCCGCGGACGCGGTGCAGGAGGTGGTGCGGCTGGTGGAGCTGGAGCCCCTGCCGGGCGCGCCTCCCCACATCCTGGGGACCTTCGTCTACCGGGGCAGCCCGGCCGTGGCGGTGGATCTTTCCGTCCTGCTCGGCGTCGTCCGCCAGCCGGAGATGGACGCACATCTGGTCATCTGCAAGGGCGCGCGCACCGTGGCCGTGCTGGTGGACCGGGTGAGGGACCTGGTGGAGGCGCCGCTCCTGGTGGATGGCACGCCGGAGGGGACGCTGCCGCTGCCGTGGGACGCGAAGGGGCTGATGGCGGGCCTGTGTCGCACGCCCGAGGGCGTCCGGCCGCTGCTGCGCATCTCCGCCGTCTTGACGGGCGCGGAGGCGGCGTGAGCGAGGCGGTCCTCGACGACACGACGCTCGCGAAGGTCGAGGAGGTGCTGCGCGAGGCGTGTGGCCTGACGCTGGCGCACAGCCTGCGCCGCTCGCTGGAGGCGGCGCTGACGCGCTCGGCCGGGGCGAAGGGCCTGGAGCCGGAGTCCTTCCTGCGGGGGCTGTTGCGCCGCGACCCGGCCGCGGTGGAGACCTTCATCGAGCACGCCGTCATCGGCGAGACGTACTTCTTCCGCCACCCGGAGCACCTGCGCTCGCTGGCGCGGCTGGCCCTGCCGCACGCCGGCCCGTACTTCCACGTGTGGAGCGCCGGCTGCGCCACCGGCGAGGAGCCCTACAGCATCGCCATGGCGCTGCTCTCCGCGGGGCTCCCCGAGGGGCGCGCCCGGGTGCTCGCCACGGACGTGTCCAACCGCGCGCTGGAGCGCGCGCGCGAGGGGCTCTACGGCGCCTGGTCCCTGCGCCGCGTGGAGCCGGACCTGGAGGCGCGCTTCCTGGAGCCCCACGGGGAGCAGGTCTCCGTCTGCGCGCCCGTGCGGCGCATGGTGGAGTTCCGCCGCCACAACCTGGCCGTGGAGCCGCCGCCCATGACGGGGCTGTCCGCCATCTTCTGCCGCAACGTGCTCATCTACTTCCAGCCGGACCTGGTGCGCGCGGTGCTGGAGCGCTTCGTCTCCGCGCTCGCGCCCGGCGGGCTGTTGTTCGTCGCGCCCGCCGAGGTGCCGCTCGCCAACGGCCTGGGGCTGGAGACGCTCGACGCCGAGGGCACCGTCGCCCTGAGGGTGCCGCCCCCGGGCTGGACGCGCCCTGTGCCCCAGGTCGCCGCGCCGCCGCCCCGGCCCCGGCCGCTCCCCGTGCCCCGGCCCACGCCCCTGGCGCTGCCCCGCGTGGCGCCGCCGGAGCCGCCCGCGCCCCCGGACGTCGCCGCGCCCACCCCGGACACGCCGGGCCCGGAGCAGCCGCCCCTGGCGCGCGCGCTGGAGGCGGCGCGGGCCGGGCGCCACGCGGAGGCGGAGGCGCTGGCGCGCGAGGCCGCGAAGGCGCTCATTCCGGAGGCCTACCTGCTGCTCGCGATGGTGGCGGAGGAGCGAGGGGACCTCAACGGCGCGGTGGAGGCGGTGCGCAAGGCGCTCTACCTGGAGCCGAGGCTGGCGCTCGGCCACGCGACGCTGGTCGTGCTCTACGGGCGCATGGAGCGGCGCGAGGACGCGGAGCGGTCGCGGCAGAACGCGCTGCGCTCCCTGGACGGATTGGATGACGAACAGCCCCTGAGGGGCGTGGAAACGATGACGGCGGGGGGCCTGCGACAGGCCCTGGCACCGAGGACCCAGGCTGGTTGGCAGGGCGCGCGCTGACGTTCGGGCGCGCCTCGCCGCGGGAGGTACCATGGAGTCGAGAGGAACGAGGCTGACACTGCGGGAGTGGCTCGCCATGGGGCGGCTCAGCCTTCGCTTCAAGATCGTCGCCGTCACCGGGGTGACGGGCGTGCTGGTGGCGGGCGTGCTGCTCGCCGCCTTCTGGGTGCAGATGGGCAACGCCCAGCGCGAGGACCTGGCCCGGCGCGCGCGCTCGGTGAGCCTGGAGCTGTCGAAGACGCTGACGCCCATGCTCGCGGCGAACCAGGACGCCGGCAAGCTCCAGTCGACGGCGCACGGCGTGCTGCGCCACGTGCCCGACGTGGCCTACGTGCTGGTGCGCGACGCGAAGGGGGACCTGCTGGCGGAGGTCGCCGCGGAGCGCTTCGCCGGCGCGGACCAGCCCGCCTCCGACAGCGACGACGGCGAGGACCGGCGCCTCACCGTCAACGGCGAGGCCGTGGTGGAGACGACCACGCCCCTGTTCGGGGGGCAGGGGGCCTCGGCGAAGCGCGTGGGCACGGTGCAGGTGGCGCTCAACGAGGAGGCGCTGACGAACGCGCTGGGGGCCACCACGCGCTTCTCGCTGGTGCTCGGGGTGTTCATCCTGGGGGGCTGCCTGGTGGCGTCGTGGTTCCTGTCGGGCGTGCTGGTGGTCCCCCTGGAGCGGCTGGCCCGCGCGGCGAAGGGCATCTCCGCGGGGAACCTGCGCCAGCAGTTCGACACCCAGGGGTCGGATGAGATCGCCGAGGTGTCGCGCAGCTTCGCGGCCATGTCCGAGGGCCTGTCGCACCTGCTGGAGGACTTGCGCGGCGCGGCGACGGAGATGGAGCGCGAGGCCACGGGCGTGCTGGCCACGTCGTCGCAGCAGTCCGCCATGGCGCACCAGCAGGCCTCGGCCATCAGCGAGACGAGCACCACCGTCGCGGAGATCGCCCAGACGTCGAAGCAGGCCACCCAGTACGCGGATTCGGTCATCGCGCAGACGCAGAAGTCGGAGGCGCTCAGCACGGAGGGCCAGAAGGTCGTCGCGGAGAGCGTGTCGGCGATGGACAAGCTGGGCGAGCAGGTGAAGGCCATCGCCCTGGCGATCACGGAGCTGAGCGAGCGCACGCACCAGATCGGCGACATCATCAGCACGGTGAAGGACGTGGCCGAGCAGTCGAACTTGCTGGCGCTCAACGCCTCCATCGAGGCGGCCAAGGCGGGGGAGCACGGCCGGGGCTTCGCGGTGGTGGCCACGGAGATGCGCACGCTCGCCGAGCAGTCACGCGTGGCGGCCGACCAGGTGCGTGGCCTGCTCAACGAAGTGCAGAAGGGGACACGCGCCGCCGTGAGCGCCACGGAGGAGGGCAGCCGGCGCGCGCAGGCGGCCATGGACCTGGCGCGCGGCGCGGGCTCCGCAATCCTCGGATTGTCCGAAGTCATTCGGGAGTCCTCGGGCGCGGCGCGGCAGATCGCCGGGAATACCCGGCAGCAGACGATTGGCGTGGAGCAGATCGCCGCCGCCATGGGCGAGCTGACCTCGGCCATGGGAGACTCCGTGGAAGGGACGCGACGCATCGAACAGGTGGCTGGAAACCTGACCAATCTCTCGAAGCGCTTCTCGGACCTAGTGGGTAGGTATCAGTTATGAACGCGAACGTGGCGACATCACGACCGGTCATGAAGGTCCTCATCGTCGAGGACACGAAGACCATCACCAACTTGCTCCAGGTCTATCTGATGGGCTGGGGGCTGGAGTTCTTCGACGCGCCGGACGGCAAGGCCGGGCTCGGCAAGGCCCGGGAGCTCAAGCCCGACCTCATCATCTCCGACGTGCAGATGCCGGAGATGGACGGCTTCGCGCTGTGCGCCGCGGTACGGGCGGACAGGCAGCTGCACGACACCCCCTTCATGCTCCTCACGTCCCTGAAGGACGCCGCCAGCCGGGAGAAGGGCAAGCTGGTGGGCGCCAGCGCCTTCCTCAACAAGCCCGTGTCGGTGGACGACCTGCGCTCGAAGGTGCGGGACATGCTGAAGCTGCCAGCGACCAACCGGTGACGCGCGTATGCCAGGCGACGACACGTCCGTGAACAGCGAATCCTCCGGCACGAATCCACCCCCCGCCGCCCGGCCTTCCCGGGCCGCGACGGTGGGGGGCGACGCGGCGCAGAAGCGGCGCGAGGTGCTCAACGCCCGCGCGCGCGCGTTGGCGGAGTCCCGCCACGAGACGCACCAGGAGGTGTTGTCGGTGCTGGCCTTCCAGGTGGGTGGCGAGCGCTACGCGGTGCTCATCGAGGACGTGGACCACGTCATCGAGGCGCGCGGCATCTCTCCGCTCCCGGGCGCGCCCCGGCACGTCATCGGCGCGCTGGCGAGCCGCTCGCGCGTGGTGCCGGTGCTCGACCTGCGGCAGCTGCTCGGGCTGGAGGGCGGAGGCATGTCCGACCTGGGGAAGATCGTCGTCGTGGAGGTGGGCGAGGAGTGCTTCGGGCTGGCGGCGGAGACGGTGGAGGGGCGCAAGGAACTGCCGAAGACGGAGCTGTCGCAGCCCCCGCCGGGCCCCTTCCTGTTCCTCACGCCGGACCGGTTGACGGTGCTGGCGCTGGAGCAGCTCGGGGGCCCGGGCGGTGGGCCGCAGGCGCAGGGATAGGGGCGCGACATGGATCCGCAGCTCTTGCGCAGCATCTGGCCGGTGTTCTCCGCGGAGACGCGTGAGCAGATCCAGGCGATTGGAGCCAAGGTGCTCGGCCTGGAGGGGCCCTCCCGCGAACGGGAGGGAGATCTGCTGCCCTCGCTGAAGCGGCTGGTCCACAGCCTCAAGGGCTCCGCCGCGAGCCTGGGACTGGACGACATCGAGCAGGTGGTCCACGCCATCGAGGACTCGCTCGTCCCGGTCCGCTCCGAGGCCGGGCTGCCCCGCGACGCGGTGGAGACCCTGCTGCGGGGCCTGTCCGGCATCGAGGCGGCCATGGCCCGGGGCGACGCGGGCGACGTGCCTCGCGTCGACGGGCTGGCGGCGCTCTTGCGCTCGCTGGGGCGCGAGGTCGCGGCGACGTCCGGCGGGGCCGACGAGGAGCAGGAGTCGCTCGACTTCCTGGAGGCGGCGCTCGGCGCGCTGTGTTCGCCGGACGTGCCGGACCGCGCGGGCATCGTCCGTGGCGCCGTCGAGCGGGCCCGGGAGCTGGCGGCCGGGGCGGAGCGGACGGGCGCGGAGCGCGTGGTGGCGCTGTCGGAGGCCGCGGCGGCGGGCTTCGAGCGCATGGTGCCGGGCGGCGACGCGGCGGGCCTCGCCGCGTCCGACATCGCGGGCGCGCTGGTGGAGCTGCGCGCCGCGCTCGGGCTCGCGACGGATGGACGGGTCGAGCGGAGCCACGCGCCCGAGGCGCCCCGAGGCGCCGTGGCCCCGTCCGCCCAGGTCGCCGCGGCGCCCACGGCCCCCGCCCCCGCGGCGCCGGATGGCCGGAGCGCCCTTCCCACGGCGGACCACACGGTGCGCGTGGCGGTGAAGACGCTGGACTCGCTGTCGCTCCAGGTGGAGCTGCTGGTGTCCGGGCGGGCGCAGCAGACGCGCCGCGCGGAGGCCTACCGCGCGCTGTCGGACAACACCCACGAGGTGATGCTGCACCTGGAGCGCGCGGCCTCCCAGCTGACGCTCGCGGGAGGGGGCCCGGCGCTCGAGTCGCTGCGCTCCGGCGTGGCGCTGATGCGCGCCATGCAGAAGCGGCTGCTGGAGGTCTCCCGCGAGGCGCATCGCGACGGCGAGCAGCTGGCGCTCGTGGCCCAGGTGGCGCGCGACGACCTGCGCGACCTGCGCATGGTGCCCGCCTCCAACCTGCTGGAGCCCTTGCGCCGCACGGTGCGGGAGGTGTCCGCGCGCCTGTCGAAGGACGTGACGCTGGACCTGTCGGGCGGCGACGTGCGGTTGGATCGCCGCATCCTCGACGCGCTGAGGGATCCGCTGCTGCACCTGGTGCGCAACGCCATCGACCATGGCCTGGAGTCCGCGGACGAGCGCCGCGCGGCGGGCAAGCCCGCAACGGGCCGGCTGACGGTGCGCGTGGAGCCGCGCGGGGCGCGCATCGCCGTCGTGGTGGAGGACGACGGCGGGGGCCTGTCCCCGGAGCGGGTGCGCGCCACGGCGGTGCGCAGGGGGCTCCTGACGGAGGCCGCCGCGGCGCAGCTGTCCGACGCCCAGGCCGCGCGGCTGGTGTTCCAGCCCGGCTTCTCCACGCGGGAGCAGGTGACCGCCACCTCCGGTCGTGGCGTGGGGCTGGACGTCGTGCAGGCCACGGCGGCGCGGCTCCAGGGGTCGGTGGACGTGGAGTTCTGGCCGGGGCGGGGGACGCGCTTCACGGTGGACCTGCCCCTGACGCTCGCCGCCGCGCTCGGGCTGCTGGTCCGCAGCGGCACCATGGTGTCCGCCATCCCCTCCGACAGCGTGGAGCGCGTGCTGCGCCTCAAGCCGGAGGACGTGGGGACGGTGGCTGGCCGCGTGGTGGCCCGGGTGGACGGCGCCCAGCTCACCTTCCTCCCGTTGGCGGAGGCCATCGGGATGCCGCGCCTGCCCCTGGCCATCGATTCGGGGCGCGTGCAGACGGCGGCGCTGGTCGTCGTCGGCGGAGACAAGGTGCTGTACGCCATCGACGAGGTGGTGGGGCAGCAGGAGATCGTCGTGCGCTCCCTGGGGCGGCACCTGCAGGGCGTGCGGCACCTCGCGGGCGCGGCGGTGCTGGACGACGGGCGCGTGGTGCCGGTGCTCAACGCGCCGGAGCTGGTTCGCGCGGCCCGGCCGGAGACGCGCTCCAACGCGTCGGAGACGCAGCGGCCCCGCATCCTCGTGTGCGACGACGCGCTCACCACGCGCTTCGCCATGAAGGCGCTGCTGGAGATCGCCGGCTACCCGGTCGTCACCGCCGCGGATGGCGAGGAGGCCTGGAGCATCCTCGAGCGCACGCCCTGCCAGCTCGTGGTGAGCGACTGGCAGATGCCCCGCCTGGATGGTGTGGGGCTGGCGCGCCGCCTGAAATCGCACGCCACGCTGCACGGCACGCCCATCATCCTCGTCACCTCGCTCGACAGTCCGGAGGACCGGGCCGCGGGCCTGGAGGCGGGCGCGGATGGCTACCTCGTCAAGCGCGAGGTGGAGCGCGGCAAGCTGCTGGAGCTCGTGCGTCAGCTACTGCCGGCCTGAGTCCCGCGTCACGGGCTCCTCGCGCGAGGCCTCGTCCGAGGGCAGACGGGCGAGCCAGACCTGCTCGCCCACAGAGGGCAGCAGCAGCTCGCCCTGGAGCCTGCGCGTCAACGCCCGCAGCCGCGAGGCGCTCGCCCCCGCGGCGCCGTGCCCCCCGGTGGTCCGGGCGTGGAAGCGCCAGCGCGCGGTGGCCTCCTCCGCGTCGACCCGCAGGCTCACCTGCGTCGCTCCCGAGGCCGCGATGCCGCGCGCCAGCTCCCGCACCCAGGTCTCCACCTCCTGGGTCCTCCCCCGAATCGAGAGGGGCCGGTCCGGCAGGGCCAGCGTCGCCGCGAGGCGCGGGGACCGGAAGGCCTCGTGCAGCAGCGGACGGATGTCCTCCACGCACGCGAGCGACTGCCGGCCCAGGCGCCGGTCGATGAGGGCCCGCTGGTCCTGCGCCACGCGGACCATGCGCTCCAGGTAGCGGTGCACCGTCGCGTTGAGGGGACCGGCGGTGCCCTTCACCATCATGTCCAGGTAGCCCTTGATGACCATCAGCGGGGTGCGCAGGTCGTGCGCCGCCCGTGAGCGCCGGCGCTCCCAGCCCGCGAGCTCGCGCTCCTGCTTGCGCAGCCGCTCCAGCAGCCGCGCCTGTCGCGCCGCCGCCGCCACCTCGCGAGCGTGAGCCGACACCAGCACGCCGCCGAGTGTCGCCAACCGGGCGAGCACCGCGCCGTGCGCCTGGCCGACCCGGTCCGGCCAGACCTCCAGGACGCGGGGGCCACGAGCGCCGGATGTCGGCCGCGCGACGCCCGTGCCCACGCGCGCCACGCAGGTGCGCCCATCGAACAGCGCCGCGCCCGACGCTCCCGTCCAGTTCAGTGTCTGCTGGAGCAACGCGTCCATGCCCGAGCGCGCGCCACAGCGCAGCGCGCGTTCGGCCACGGCCGCGAGCGCCGCTTCCATCCTGGCGTCCAGGTCGCTTGCGACATGCCGCCCACTCCATGCCCCTGCTTGCACGCGCAGAGGTATGGGCATGACCACCCTGGGGCGCAACGCTCCCCAGTGTGGGAAGTCGAGGGGATGCCGGTCGGCAATCCTTTACCCATGCCCGTGGAGGGCCTCCTGACTTTTTACTGCCCCGGGGGATGAGCGGCTCCCCCAACCCCGCTCAACTCCTCGTGAGAAGCCCCTGGCCGGGCCCTTGCTAACGCGTGGTGCGACGGTGGCGGAAGGGACAGATGGGGACTCTCGACTACTACGCTGCAATCGCTCGGCTGGCACCCGGGGCCCTGGCCCTGAGCGCGATGCGTCGGGTGCAGGGCGTGGCACGACAGGCGCGATACCGACGACGGGAGCGCGCCGACGAGGCGGTGCTCCTGGAAGCCTACGGCGTCGCGCGCGCGGAGGACCTGGCGGTGCGGGCCCTCGACCAGCGCGCCTCGCGGGTCTGGTGCGAGGTGTCGCAGCGCGACTCGGCGCTCGAGGCCCTCTTCGCCATCCCCGGCGCGCGTGAACGCGCCCAGGCCCGCGCGCACGCGGCGCTCCGTCAGGAATGGGACGTCTTCGGCACGCCGGTGTCCTTCGGCGAGGGCCGCCCGGTGGACTGGTCGCTCGACGTCGTGAGCGGCCACCGCTATCCGCTGGCGCCGGTGGAGCGCATGGCGGCGCACGCGTCCGGCAACGACCCGAAGTATCCCTGGGTGCTGGGCCGGCTCGACAGCGTCCTGGCCCTGGCGCAGGGAGCGTGGGTGGCGGGCCCGGGGGACGAGCGCTCCCGGCTGACGTCCGCGCTCGTGATGCAGGTGCTCGACTTCCTCCAGGCCAACCCCGTGGGGCAGGGCGTCCACTGGACGTGCCCCATGGAGGTGGCGCTGCGCGCGGCGAACCTGGCGCAGGCGCTCGTCATGTGCGCGGACGCGCCCCTGGCGCGCCGGCCGGAGTTCCTCGTCCCCGTGCTGGGGGCGCTCGTGGACCACTCCGCGTGGGTGGCGGCCCACCTGGAGGACCGGGGCGCGGTCCCCAACAACCACCTGGTGTCCGACTACGTGGGGCTGCTCGTGGTGGGGCTGCTGTTCCCGGAGCTGCCGGGGGCCTCGCGGCACGTGGCGCTCGCGGTGCGGGGCCTGTGCGAGCAGATGGCCGCCCAGGTCCACGTGGAGGGCACCTCCTTCGAGGGTTCGATTCCCTACCACCGGCTGGCGGTGGAGTTGTTCACCCTGGCGTACGTGGTGGCCAAGGGCGCGGGCGTCCCGCTGGGCTTCGCCTACGAGAACCGGCTGCGGCGCATGTTCCACGCGACGCGCGCCTGGTGCTCGGAGACGGGGCTGGCGCCGCAGATTGGCGACAACGACTCCGGCCGCGTCTTCCCGTGGCGCGAGCGCGGGGACACCGAGCAGGGCTACCTCGTGGGGCTGGGCGCGGCGCTCTTCGCCGACCCGGGCCTGGGCGGCGGCGAGCTCCCCGACGAGGCGGCCTGGCTGCTCGGGCGACAGGGGCTGGAGCGGTGGCGCCGGCTGCCGCCCGCGGTGGCGCCGCTGTCCGTCAGCTTCCCGGACGGAGGCTTCCACGTCCTGCGGGGCGGCGGGGCCGTCGTCACGGTGAGCGCGGGGCGGCAGGGCCAGCGCGGGGTGGGCGGACACAGCCACAACGACAAGCTGTCCTTCGAGCTGCACCTGGGCGGGCGTCCCGTCATCGTCGACCCGGGCACGGGCTCGTACACGCGCGACCCGGCCCTGCGCAACGCGCTGCGGAGCACAGCCGCGCACAACACCGTGCAGGTGGATGGCGTGGAGCAGGCGCCGCTGGACCCGGCGCGGCTGTTCGCGCTGCCGGAGGACGCGAAGGCGCGCATGGTGGCCTTCCTCCCGAGCCAGGACGTGGACAGGTTGCGGGTCCGCCACGACGGGTACCGGCTCCTGCCGGCGCCCGTGGGCCTCGAGCGCGCCTTCCGGTTGGACCGGCGCGAGCGGGCGTTGACGGGCGCGGACCGGTTCATCGGGACCGGGCGACACGAGGTGGTGGGCCGCTTCCATCTGCCCGACGCGCAGGCGCGCCGGCTGGCTCCGGACGCGCAGGTGCTCGCGCGGGCGCGGCGCGCGGTGGAGGGCCCGGTGGAGTTCGAGCCGCTCGCGGTGGAGCTGGGGCCCGCGGGCGCGCCGTTGGCGTGGCTCCTGCTAGAGGCGGGGCTGGGCGGCGAACTGGTGCCGTCGCGCTACTCGCCCGGTTACGGGCGCGTGGTGCCCGCGGTGGCGGTGGAGTTCCGGAGGCGGGTGACGCCTCCGCTGGTTCTGAAGTGGGTCGTGGTCTTCAGGTGAATGGTCGGGTCGGGGCGTGACCGTCGGAAGGCGGCGCGTCGCATCAGGAGAGGTGAAGACGATGAGGGTGATGGTGGGCAGCCCGCTGCTGGAGCGCATCCGTCGGCGGGAAGCGAAGGTCGGTGTGGTGGGGCTGGGTTACGTCGGGCTTCCGCTGGGGATGGCCTTCGCGGAGGCGGGCTTCCCGGTGATGGGGCTCGATATCGACAAACGGAAGATCGACAAGATCGAGAAGGGGGAGAGCTACATCAAGCACATCCCCAGCGCGCCGCTGTCGGAGCTGAGCAAGGCGGGCAAGCTGAAGGCCACGTCCGACTTCGCCAAGGCGAAGGACATGGACTGCGTCATCATCTGCGTGCCCACGCCGCTGACGGCTTCCCGCGAGCCGGACATGAGCTACATCATCCAGACGGGCGAGGCGCTCGCGCCGCACGTGCGTCGGGGGCAGCTCTTCATCCTCGAGTCGACCACCTACCCGGGGACGACGGAGGAGGTGCTCAAGCCGCTGCTGGAGAAGACGGGCTTGAAGGCGGGCGTGGACTTCCACCTGGCCTTCAGCCCGGAGCGCGAGGACCCGGGCAACAAGAACTTCAACACGAAGACGATTCCGAAGATCGTCGGCGGCTACTCGCCGGAGTGCGCGGAGGTGGCGGCGGCGCTGTACGGCGGCGCGCTGGAGGAGGTGGTGCCGGTGTCCTCCACGCGCGTGGCGGAGCTGGCCAAGCTCCTGGAGAACATCTACCGCTGCGTGAACATCGCCATGGTCAACGAGATGAAGATGCTCTGCGACCGCATGAACGTGGACGTGTGGGAGGTCATCCAGGCCGCGAGCACCAAGCCCTTCGGCTTCCAGCCCTTCTATCCGGGCCCGGGCCTGGGCGGACACTGCATCCCCATCGACCCGTTCTACCTGACGTGGAAGGCGCGTGAGTACGAGTTCCACACCAAGTTCATCGAGCTGGCCGGCGAGGTGAACTGGCAGATGCCGTACTACGTCGTGCAGCGTACGATGGAGGCGCTCAACAAGAGCCGCAAGACGCTCAACGGCGCGCGGGTGCTGTGCCTGGGGGCCGCGTACAAGAAGGACATCGACGACATGCGCGAGAGCCCCTCGCTGCGCGTCATGACGCTGCTGGCGGAGAAGGGCGCGGCGCTGGACTACCACGACCCCTACGTGCCGGAGCTGCACAAGGGGCACGGCTTCAACATGGAGATGAAGTCGGTGCCGCTGAGCGAGCAGCTGCTGCGCGGCTACGACGCCGTCCTCATCCTGACGGACCACTCCAGCATCGACTACGGCATGGTGGTGGCCAACGCCCAGTGCGTCATCGACACCCGCAACGCGACCAAGGGCGTCGTCCAGGGGCGGGAGCGGGTGACCAAGGCGTAGGCCGTCCGGGGTGTGAAGGGCCCGGAAGCCGACCCTCCGGGCGGGGGTCCTCGGCTCCAGGTGTCGGGAGGGGCACCTGGGGGCGGGGACCCGCTCGTCTTGCGGGGCGGTTTGGGTACAGTGGGGGCCGTGCCTTCCCTGACCCGACCCGTTCTTCCCCTGCTGGCGGCCTCCGCGCTGCTCATGGCGGCGGCGCCCGCGCAGGACCCGCGCCTGGTGCTGCTCGACGCCATGGCGAGCGAGCTGACGCGCAGCCAGCAGCAGCTCAAGCTCCAGAGCCACGAGGCGCCGTACTTCCTGAGCTACCAGCTCAAGGACTACGACCAGCAGGTCATCGCCGCGCGCTATGGCGCCATCTTCCTCGACGACGGCTACCGCGAGCGGCGGCTGTACGTCGATTCGCGCGTTGGCGGCTACGACTTCGACAGCTCCGTGGCGGAGGGCCTGGACTTCAGCTTCTCCACCAAGGGCACCAGCTACACCTCCCGCAAGGAGGGCCCGCTGGACGACTCGCCGCTGGCGCTGCGCACCGCGCTGTGGCTCATCACGGACGAGAAGTACAAGTCCGCCCTGTTCCAGTACCTGAAGAAGAAGGGCGAGGACGTCTATTCGGTGGAGGACCCGAAGCGTCCGCCGTCCTTCTCGAAGGAGAAGCCGAGCTCCTTCGTGCAGCCCCGGGTGGCCAACCCCTTCGACCGCGAGCGCTGGCTGAAGCTGTCGCGCGACGTGTCCGCCCTGTTCAACGCGCACCCGGAGCTGTTCGACTCCGAGGTCCGCGTCACGGCGGACAAGGTGACGCGCCTGTTCGTCTCCACCGAGGGCACGCGGCTGGTGACGGAGGAGACGCTCTATGGCCTCCACGTGTCGGCGGTGACGCGCGCGCCGGACGGCCAGCTGCTGGACGACTCGCGCGACTTCTATGCGCCCACCGAGGCGGGGCTCCCGGACGACACGCGCGTGCGCGAGGCGGCGGCCAAGGTCATCGAGGAGCTGCTCGCGCTGCGGCAGGCGCCGGCCATCGACCCGTACACCGGGCCCGCCATCCTCGCGCCCGAGGCCTCCGGCGTCTTGTTCCACGAGGCCGTGGGCCACCGGCTGGAGGGTGACCGGCAGGACGGGGACAACGAGGGGAAGACCTTCAAGGGCCAGGTGGGGCGGCAGGTGCTGCCGTCGTTCCTCACCATCGTGGACGACCCCACCCAGCGGATGCTGGCCGGGGAGCCGCTCAACGGCTTCTACCTGTTCGACGAGGAGGGCGTGAAGGGGCAGAAGGTGACGCTGGTGGAGAAGGGCGTGCTGCGCAACTACCTGCTCGGCCGCCGTCCCGTGGAGGGCTTCCTCCAGTCCAATGGCCACGGCCGCAGCCAGGGCAACCTCAAGCCGGTGGCGCGCATGGCGAACCTCATCGTGGAGAGCACGAAGCAGGTGAGCGACGCGAAGCTCAAGCAGATGCTCATCGACGAGGCGAAGCGTCAGGGCAAGCCCTACGGCCTCATCATCCGCGACATCACCGGCGGCAACACCAACACGTCGAACTACGGCTACCAGGCCTTCAAGGGCGTGCCGCGCATGGTGTACCGCGTGGACGTGAAGACGGGGCAGGAGACGCTGGTGCGCGGCGTGGAGATCGTCGGCACGCCGCTGTCGGCGGTGAACCGCATCCTGGCCACCGGGCAGAAGCAGGGCATCTTCAACGGTTTCTGCGGCGCGGAGAGCGGCAACGTCCCCGTGTCCACGGTGGCGCCGGCGGCGCTCCTCCAGGAGATCGAGCTGCAGCGGGCGGTGGAGGGCAAGGACCGGCCGCCCATCCTCTCCAGCCCCGCGGCCTCGCAGGCGCCCGCGGTCCAGCAGAAGCCCTAGAATCGAGGGACGCCGATGCGGGGGGCATGGCACGAGCGGCGCCCGGCAACCCCGGGCCAGGGGGCGCGGGCAATGGACGCATCCGGGCATCCACGGACGCGCGACGTCCGCGCGTGGGGGAGCGCCCTGGGGTGGCTCCCTCCGGCCGGATGCGTGGTGCTGGCGCTCCTGTTCGGCGGCGTCGCCGGGGCACAGCCCGAGGCGTGGCTGGAGGTCCGCCACGAGGACGGGCTCGGCGCCTCCGGCACCTGGGGGCTGCGCTCCGTGGAGTGGGTGTTGGACGGCCAGCCGCTGACGCCGGACGCGAAGGGGGCGCCGCATCCGCTGCCCGTCGGGCTCCGGTCGCTGGACGTGCGGGCGGTGTACGAGGGGCGCTCGACGTTCTTCTCGTACGTGGAGGGCTACCGGTTCGTCATGCGCGCGCGCGTCACGCTGGACGCGCGTCCGGGCGACACGGTGAGCGTCGTCTCGTCCGCCTACGAGGTCGAGGGCCTGACGGTGGAGTGGCAGCGGCGCCCCGCGTTCCTGGTGCGGGGGCAGCCGCAGGGGGCCATCATCGGCATCGAGTACGGGCAGGGGCTGGACACCCCGGGCGCGACGGACGTGGCGGCGCGCGCGGTGGACGACGTGCTCGCGCAGGCGCGCCGGTTGTCGAGCGGCCGGGAGACGGTCGACGCGCCGGGGCGCTGCGAGCTGGGGCCGGTGTACTTCGCGTTCTTCGACACGCGGCTGTCGCCGGAGGCGGAGGTCGCGTTGCGTCAGGCGGCGGAGTGCCTGCTCCAGCGGCCCGGCCTGCGCGTGCGCCTCCGCGGCCACGCGGACGTGAAGGGCCCCGAGTCCGTCAACGCGACGCTGGGCCAGGGCCGCGCGCAGTCCGTGGCCGCGAGGCTCCAGTCGCTGGGCGTCTCCGGGGAGCGGCTGCTGCTGGAGACGCGCGGCGCCGAGCAGCCCCCGTGTCAGGAGGCGACGCCCGAGTGCTTCGCGCGCAGCCGGCGCGTGGAGCTGGTCGCCGAGCCCGCCGGGCCCTGAGCGGCGCGCGTCAGCGCGGCTCGCGCGAGGGCGAGGTCGTCACCAGCTCGCGCAGCTTGTTGGCGTCGAAGGGCTTGCTGACGACGCGGTTGGGGACGTTGGCGAGGAAGCGCTTCGTCTCGGGCGTGAAGGCGCCGCCGCTGAGGAAGACGATGCGCTCCTGCAGGCCGGGCCAGGACTCGCGCACCGCGTGGTACACGTCCACGCCGGTCAGCTCCGGCATCATCAGGTCGCAGAGGATGAGGTCGAAGCCCCGGTCGTCGCGCAGCCGGTCGAGCGCCTCCTGGCCGTTGCCGGCGGTGACCAGCTCGTGGCCACGCAGCAGGCGGCGCAGCAGGTCCAGCACCCGTGGCTCGTCATCCACCACCAGCACCCGCCGGACGACCGTCGGACGGTGCGGCGCGCGCGCGGAGACCTCCACCTGCGCGCTCTGCGCGAGAGGCAGGAAGACCTCCACGGTGGTGCCCAGGCCCTGCTCGCTGCGCACCTCGATGCGCCCTCCCAGCGCGGTGATGATGTTGCGACAGATGGCGAGCCCCATGCCCATGCCGTTGCTCTCCCGGCGAGTGGTGAAGAAGGGGTCGAAGATGCGCGGCAGCACGTCGGGGGCGATGCCGGCGCCGGTGTCGGCGATGGAGAGCATCACGTCGTCCGCGCGCGAGCGCAGCGTCACGGTGATGCGGTGCTTGGAGACGTGGCCCTCGGGGATGGCGTGGACGGCGTTGAGCAGGAGGTTGAGCAGCACCTGGCCCAGCTTCGTCGTGGTGCCGCGCACCCGGGGCAGCTCCGCCGCGTAGTCGCGCACCACCTGCGCGCGGTGGCGCAGCTGGTTGGCCGCCATGCGCAGCGTGCTCTCCGTCACGGCCTTGAGGTCCACCGGCTCCACGGCGTCGGCGGTGGGCGCGGCGAGGGACTTCAGGTCCGCGACGATGCGCTGGATGCGGGTGGCGCCCTCCAGCGCCTCTTCCAGCACCTGGTGGCACTCGTCGTCCACGCCCAGCGGCGCCGCCACGCCGGGGCCGGGCAGGCGCTCCTTGAGGTACTCCAGGTTGCCCGCCGTGAACGCGAGCGGGTTGTTGATTTCGTGCGCGAGGCTGGCGGCGAGGATGCCCAGCGACTGGGCCCGCTGCTCGCGCTCCTTCTCCAGCAGCAGCTGCGCGTCGCGGCGCATCCGCTCCACGCCGTTGACCAGGATGTGGCCCGTCAGCCCCATCAGGTGCCGCTCCTCCGGCTTCCAGTCACGCGACACCCCCACCGCGTCGAAGCCCATCCAGCCGATGAGCCGCCCCGCGAGCAGCAGCGGCGTGTTGACGTAGGCGCGGATGTCCAGCCCCTCGCACGCGCGCTGCTCGAAGGCGGCCTCCGCCGGCAGCTGGGCGATGTCGGAGATCGACACCATGTGCCCCTCGCGAAGCTGCGAGAGCGTCCAGCGCAGCGCCGTCACCGCCCGGCCGCGGTAGGCGTCGAAGCCATACGAGCGCACGCCCGGGGCGCACCACTCGTAGGTCTCCGCCAGGTGCTCCCCGTCGTCGGACAGCAGGTTCACATAGCCCCGCTGCGCGTCGATGTGCCGGCCCAGCACCTCCATGGCGGCGCGCACGCCCGCGCCCAGCTCGTGGGGGGGCAGGTTGAGCAGCTTGCGCGACGTGTCCGTCAAGAGCGACCAGCTGCGCAGCAGCAGGTCCACCTCTCCCCGCATGGCCTGCAGGCCCAGCGCCTCCTCCCGCAGCGTCGAGCGCTCCGCGGCGGACAGCCCCGGCCCCTCCGCCGCGCCCAGCCGCGCGAGCACGTCCGCGGAGCGCTGCAACCGCTCCAACAGCGTCCGCGAGTCGGTCGTCTCGGCGATCAGCCCCGGGCTGATGCGTTGCTGCGCGGCCATGGATGAAACCCCCTCGGTCCCCGCTCGGGAATCCCCATTCCCGGGCCGGAAATTTCAGCTCAAGGGGAATTCTGCCATCAGCTTGTTTCCGTCTGCCAGTGTCCGGTTCTGAAAAGTGCACCAGCCACGGGGGGGCGGGCTTCAGCGGGGCGCGGGGGGCGAGAGGGGGCGGGGCGGGGGTGGGCGCAGGGCGCGGCCGCCCTTGAAGCCCCGCCACAGGACGTAGCGGCGGAAGTCGCGGAGGAAGGCGTCCGGGGGGAGCCCCACGGCCTGGGTGAAGGCCTCCGGGAAGTCGGGGCCCTGGCCCATGGCCTGGAGGATGCCGCGGACGGAGGGTTCGCCGTAGCGGCGCACGAGGAAGGTGAAGGCGTGGTGGGCGGCGCCGTAGACGATGTCGCTCTCGCCCCGGTAGAGGGTGTCCGCCTGGGTGATGGGGTCCGCGTCGGGCCGGGCGCCCCAGAAGCGCGCGAGGTCCTCCAGGCTGGGGACGCGGTAGCCCTGTTCGGCGGTGTACGAGGCCATGCCCTCGCGGAACCACAGGGGGATGCGCTTGCGCGTCCACCCCAGCCGGTCCGAGGCCACCTGATACATCAGGCTGTGGGTGAGCTCGTGCAGCAGCAATTCGTCCACCTGGGCCTGGGGGGCGCCGATCAGCGTCCAGGTGCGGGGGCTCTGGAGCTCTATCTGCTCGTAGCGGGCCCAGGCGCGCAGGAAGTCGTGGTCCGGGCGGTTGGCGGCGCGCTCGAGGGCGGCGTGGTTGGGGTGGACGACGATGGTGACGGCGTCGTCGAAGGTGCCCCAGCGCGCGAGCCGGGGCAGGGCGCGCTCCACCGCGAGCACGGCCTGGGCGGCGGCGGTGGCGTCGCGCGGGTGGTACTCGACGGTGATGGGGGCGCCCGCGGGCGTGGGGCCGGAGACGCGCGCGCCCATCTTCTCGGCCACCTCGGCGGCGGGCACGTGGGTGCGCAGCGGCGCCGCGCACCCGGCGAGCAACCCGAGCATCAGCACCAGCGCGCGGGGGAGCGTCGCCCCGACTCGCGGCATCCATCCCGTCGTCAAGCGCCTCACTCCACTCCCAGCCAGCGGGTCACCGCCCGGCCCACGTCCGCGACGGTCCGGAAGGCGTCCACCTCCGGCGCGTCGGGGCCGAAGTAGAGCACGGGGACGGGGTGGAGGGTGTGTCCGCGTGTGGACAGGTCCTCGACGTTGCCGTGGTCGCTGCACACCAGCACCCGGGCGTCCGGAGGGCGCCGGGCCACGACGGCGCGTAGGAACGCGTCGAAGGTGTCCAGCGCCAGGTGCGCGGCGGCGAGGTCCTGGGCGTGCCCCGCCTCGTCCGCGAGGTAGTGCTCGAAGAAGGTGAAGTCCGCGCCGGCCGCGACGCGCCAGAAGATGGCCGCGGCCTCGTCGGGGCTGCGCTCGGGGACCTCCAGGCCATGGGCCCGCGCGGCGGCGCCGGTGATGTCGTGGACCAGGCCCTCTCCGGCGCGGGCGTCCCGCAGGGTGCGCAGGGGCACGTCCCCGGCGGTGAAGGCCAGCTTGGCGGCGGAGGGCTTCATGCGGCGCAGGGACTCCGGCGTGAAGGTGAACTCCGGGGGGCGGTCCGTCTCGCGGCGGGGGACGCCGAGCGCGTCGAGGTAGGCGGCGGGGTAGGCGTTGGCGAAGGTGGCGACCCGTCCGGCGGCCTGGATGCGCTTGATGATGGAGCGCTCCGCGAGCAGGGCGCGCAAGGCGGCGTTGGGGTAGCCGAGCACGTGGCCGCCCACGAGCGCCGGGGCGGGCTCGCCGGTGAGGATGGCCGTCTGGTTCGACGCGGACTGGGGCCGTCCGCTCACCCCGAAGGTGGTGTCCACGGCGACGAAGCGGCCCTCGGCGGGCAGCGGCGGCCCGGGCGCGTCCTGGAAGCGGGATAGCAGGTGCTCCCGGTGGGCGAGCGGATTGATGGCCGGGTCCTTCCGTCCGATGCCCACGCCATCGATGAACAGGAGCGCGACGCGCACGGCGGTGGACTGTATCCTCGTTTCCGAACGCATGGCCCTCCACGGCGACCTCTTCAGCTACCCGCTTCCCGAGTTCCTTCAATGGTTGGACAGCTCCCGCAAGACGGGCACGCTCCAGCTCTCCTGGGAGGCCGGCGAGCGGAAGCTCTTCCTGCTCTCCGGGCAGGTGGGGGCCACCGCGTCGGAGGGGCTGCGCGGACGCGTGGCCCGGCTGCTGGCGCTGTCGAAGCTGGCGTCCGGCACCAAGGTGCTGGCGGCCTTCGACGAGCTGTCGCGCACCCCGGACGTGGACGCGGCCTTCGACGTCCACGGCGTGCAGTCCAAGTGGGTGAGGGACCTGGGGCGCGAGGAGCTGTTCGCGGCGATGACGGACCTGACCATCGCCGGGCGCGGGACGTTCCACTGGACGGAGGACGCGGACCGCTCCGGTGAGGACTGGGTGCCCTCGGACATGAGCATCCGCGAGCTGCTCTTCGAATCGCTGCGCTGGGTGGACGAGCAGCCGGACGTGGACAAGGCGCTGCCCATCGATGCGTTGAGCGTGCGCGCGCTGGCGCCGCCGGGTCCCAACCAGCCTCTCATGCACCGCATCATCCTGGGCCTGTGCGCCACACCCCAGAACCTGGGACGTCTGCGCCTGTCCATGGGGGTGTCCCGCTCGTCGGTGACGCGGCGGGTGTACGAGCTGTTGCGCTCGAAGCTGGTGGAGGTGGAGGGGGCGCCGCAGGTGGAGGCGGACCCGGTGGCGGAGATGCTGGAGAAGGGCGCGGTGCTGATGCGCGAGGGTCAGTTCGACGCCGCCGGCATCGTCTGCGCGTCGCTGCTGGCCAGCGACCCCGCGGATCGGCGCGTCCGCGAGTTCGCCCGGCTGGTGCAGCGCGAGCACGTGGCCGCGCTCTACTCGGACATGCCGCCCCTGCTCATCCCCCTCGTGGTGCACGACCCGCAGGGCATGTCGCTGCTCAAGCCCGAGGAGCGGCAGATCGCCGGGCTCGTGAGCGGCACGTGGGACGTGTCCACCATCGTCCTGGCCAGCCCCGCGCGCGAGCTGGAGACGCTCAAGACGCTGGCCAAGCTGCACCGCATGGGGCTCTTGCAGCTCACCGCCCCGCGCTGACCCACGCGCGAGGCGGCGGCGCGGGCGCTACTCCGCGGTGGGCAGGCCCGCCGCGTTGAGGCGCGCGAAGGCCTGCATCAGCACGTAGAGGGCGAAGGCGGCGTCGTCCACGCGCAGGTGCGGCTGGGTGGCCAGGCCCTGGACGCGCAGCAGGTCGGCGCCGTCCACGCGCAGCAGGAACGCCTGCTGCGCCAGCGAGCCCTCGCCCGCGTAGGCCAGCGCGCGGCGGATGGCGTCCGTGCACGCGGTGACGCAGGTGGAGTAGTTGCCGGCCATGAAGGCGGCCTCGGCGGCGCGGGCGTGGTCGAACAGGTCGCCCGGGGCCAGCGCGCTCGCGGCGCCCAGCAGCTTCGCGCCGGGCTGCGCGGCGGCGGCCACCGGGGGGACGACGGAGATGGGGGCCACCGCGGGCACGGGTTCGACACGCGGCGGCGGCGCCACCGCGGCGAACGAGCCCGAGGGCCGGTGGGGCACCGGGGCCACCGCGACCGCGGGGCCATGGCTCGCCGGGACGACGGCGGGCGGCTGGCGGTGTTGCAGGTGCTGCGCGAGCTGCGCCTCCAGGCCGGCGGGCTGGGACGCCCCCACGGGCGTGGCGGGGCGCGGCGGCGGGACGATGCGCTTGGCGCGCAGGTCCTTGATGACCAGGCGGGTGATGGCCTTGAGCGCGTCGAGCACGCCACGGCCGCTGGTGGCGGCGGTCTCGAAGTCCGGGACGTTGCGCGGGTTGAGCTCCTTGCGGAGCTCCTCCACGGACAGCACGTTCTCCAGGTCCCGCTTGTTCCACTGCATCACCAGCGGGAAGCGGTCCAGGCGGATGCCGTGCTCGAAGAGGTTCTCCTCGAGGTTCGCGAGCGACTCGCGGTTGGCGTCCATCGCCTCCGGCTGGGAGTCCGCGACGAAGACGACGCCGTCGGCGCCCTGGAGCACCAGCTTGCGCGTGGCGTTGTAGAAGACCTGGCCGGGCACGGTGTAGAGCGCCAGCCGCACGGAGCAGTCGCCCACGCGCTCGACCTTCACGGGGAGGAAGTCGAAGAAGAGCGTCCGGTCGCCCTCGGTGGCGATGGACATCATCTCGCCCCGGTGCGCGGGGCGGACGGTTTCATAGATCTTCCGCAGCGAGGTCGTCTTCCCCGACAGGCCAGGCCCGTAGAAGACGATTTTGGCGGCCACCTCGCGGGCCATCAGGTTCACGCTGCTCACGGTGTCAGCTTTCCTAGAACGACTCGGCGCTTCGCGCCAGTCGCGGACGGGACATTCGCCGGAGTTCCCACCAGGAACTCGGCCGCCAGCAGGGCGAACAACGCCGCCTCCTTCGCGCCCTCCGGGAAGCCCAGCGTATCCAAGGGACGCACCGGGAGGGGAGTCAGTCGCGCTCCCAGTCTCTCCATCAGGTGGGGGTTCCGGGTTCCCCCTCCGGAGACGTACACCGCCTCCAGGTGGCTGGCGTGGGGGAGGATCCACCGCTCGCAGGCGCGGGCGACGCTCTCCACGGTGAAGGCGAGCGCGGTGGCCATGAGGTCATGGGGCTGGCCGGGGAGGCGGGTCCACAGCCGGTCCACGAGCGGGTCGCCGTAGCGCTCGCGCCCGGTGGAGCGGGGGGGCGGCAGGGCGAGGAACGGGTCCGCGAGCAGTTCCTCCAGCAACTCGGGAATCACCACGCCCCGGCGGGACAGCGCGCCGTCCTGGTCGCAGCGCAGCGTGCCATCCGTCACGCGCCGCGCCAGTCCGTCCAGCACCATGTTGCCGGGGCCGGTGTCGAAGGCGAGCGTGTCCTCCAGCCGCGGGCCCACGACGGACACGTTGGCGATGCCGCCCAGGTTGAGCAGCGCGCGCGGGCGCTCGTCGCCGCGGAACAGGACCCAGTCGAGGTAGGGGACGAGCGGCGCGCCATGTCCCCCCGCGGCGACGTCGCGCGTGCGGAAGTCGCTGACAACGGGCAGGCCGGTGCGCTCGGCGATGACGGCGGGCTCGCCAATCTGGAGCGTGGAGGGCAGGTCGGTGGTGCCCGGCGGGAGGTGGGCCATCGTCTGCCCGTGCGAGCCGATGGCCGCGACGTCCGACGGCGCCACGTTGGCCCGGGCGAGCACCTCCAGCGCGGCGTGGGCGAAGTGCTCGGCCAGCTCGAAGTCGAGCTGGCTCAGGCTCGCCGCGTCCTGGGGGGCCAGCATCCGGGCGGAGAGCGCGGGAGGGAAGGGGACGGAGACGTGGGACACGAGCCGCAGGCGCGCGGTGGCGCCCGTCCCCGTCACCTCGCACAGGGCGGCCTCCACGGCGTCCGCGCTGGTGCCCGACAGCAGGCCCACGCACAGGCGCGCGCGCTGGGCATCCGGGATGGGAGACGGGAGGCGCATGCCTCCAAGTCTAGGTCCCGCCCCCCACGCGCCGCCGTCGCCGGGGGGCCGGGGCGTGCGCATGCTTACGTCTCCGGGGGGCGAGCGCTCGCAGGCCGTTCTCCTGGAGACGCTTGCGTGCCTCGCGGACGCCCAGCCCGGTGAAATGCATGGCGAGCGCCAGCTTCACCTCGCCCCGGGCGGCCTCCAGCAGCCGCGCCGCGTCCGCGGGGGGCAGCCCCGTCAGCTCCGTCACCATGCGCGCCGCGCGGGCCCGCAGCTTCGCGTTGGCCGGGCGCAGATCCACCATGCGGCCTCGGTACACCTTGCCCAGCGCGACGAAGGCGGCGGTGGTGATGGCGTTGAGGATCAGCTTCGTCGCCGTGCCGGCCTTCAGCCGCGTGGAGCCCGCCACCAGCTCCGGCCCGGTGCGCGCCAGCACGAGCGTGTCCACGGCCTCGCGCGAGCGGGGCGGGTTGCAGCACACCAGCACCGTGTGGGCGCCGCGCCGCTTCGCCTCGCGCAGCGCGGAGCGGACATAGGGCGTGGAGGCGCTGGCGGAGATGCCGCACACCACGTCCCGCGAGGTGGGACGGAAGGACATGACGTCCTGGGCACCCGCGTCGGTGTCGTCCTCGGCGCCCTCGACGGCGCGGGTCAACGCGCGACGGCCACCCGCGATGCGGGCCTGGATCCGCGACGGAGCACTGCCGAAGGTGGGGGGACACTCGCTGGCGTCGAGCACGCCCAGCCGACCGCTGGTGCCCGCGCCGACGTAGAGGAGCCGTCCTCCGGCCCGCAAGGCGTCCGCTACGGCCGTCGCCGCATCCGCTATCGCGGAGAGCGCTGGCCGTACCGCGCGGACGGCGGTGACATCTTCATCATGCAGCCGGCGGACGACCGACCCGATCGAGAGCAGATCGAGGTCGTCCGCGCGGCGATGGAGCCGCTCGGTGGGAGGGAGCTTCGACGATGACGCACGAGAGGACCCCACCCCCGAGCGCCGGACCTCAGGCGGCCTTGGTCACCTTGCCCGCCTTGATGCAGCGGGTGCAGGCCAGGACGCGCTCCGTACGACCCTCGACGCTCGCCCGGACCTTCTGCAGGTTCGGGAGGGTCCGCCGCTTGGACTTGTTGTTCGCGTGGCTGACGTTGTTGCCAACGAGCGGACGCTTGCCACAGATGTCACACTTCCACGCCATGACCTCTAACTCCTTGAAAACTTGGGGCGTTGGACGCCTGCCATGAAAAGAGCGGCGGAACCTGCCAGAAAGCCGCTTGGAAATCCAGCCTTTCGGCCGTTTTGGATCAGCCCTTGAGCGGATCCTTCTTCTTCAGCATCTCCTGGACCAGCCGGGCGGCACGCGCCCCGGCCAGCAGCTCGCCCTCCAGGCCCAGGCCGGGGAGGACCTCCCGCCCGGCCAGCAGCAGGTTCTTCACCGGCGTGCGCTGACTCAACCCCGTGACGCCCAGGAAGGCTTCCGACTCGAAGCTGTAGAGGGGGTGGGGCATGAGTCGGCTGCCGCGCACATCCCCGGCGTCCAGGTAGGGCGCGGAGCGCAGCAGCCGGTGCTGGGCGGTGAAGGGCATCACCGCGTCCAGCTGCGCGTCGATGCGCGCGGCCACGCCGTGGAGGTACTCCTCGCCCAGGTCGCGGGCGGAGGCGGGGACGAAGACGCCCGCGCACACCACGCGCACGCCCTCGACCTCCTTGCTCTCCTTCGCGCTGCCAGGGGCGGTGCGCGCGGGGTGGAGCTGGATCAGCATGGGGCCCAGCTCGGCGTCCTGGGTGTCCACCAGCGTCAGCTCGCCCAGGCCCCGTGGCAGGGCCGGTTCGGGGACCACCCAGTTGACCGTGAAGAGGATGGACTTCGTGTTGGACTGGTCCAGGTGCTCGAGCAGGTCGCGGTGGTGCTTCTTGTCCGTCTTCACCAGCCGGCGCAGCGCGCCCGAGTCCGTCGCGGCCACCAGGCACGAGGCGCGGTAGAGCGTGTCGGAGCGCACCAGCTTCACGCCCGCGAACTTGTTCCCGTCGAAGGACAGCTCCTCGACGATGAAGCCCGTGGGGCTGTCGCGGTTGAGCACGTCGCCGCCCAGCTCCGCCACGCGCCGGGTGAGCAGCTCGCGCAGGCCCTCGTGGCCACCGACGAAGGTGGACGGCGCCGACAGCACCTGGGACAGGGGCCGGGTGAGCGCGAGCGGCGCGTCGGGCTTCTCCAGGTGGGTGACGAAGGAGCGCAGCCCGCGCACCAGCGCGGCGGCGGGCGCGTCCGACACCAGCCGGGGCGGAGCCTCCAGGCCGGGATGGGACTTGATGAGCTTCTTGAGGCCCCAGCCCTCGAAGAAGCCGTCCGGGGGCAGCTCGGGCTGTTCCTTGAAGAAGGCGTCGCTCGCCTCGTGCTGCGCGGCGGTGCCGGCGAGGGCGCCCAGCAGCGCCTCGCCCTCGTCGCCCAGCTCGCGCGTCACCTCCGCCTTGCGGCGGGCCGTGTCCGCGTGCAGGTCCATCCGGCTGCGGGGAAGCACGAGCTGCAGCTCCGGCGAGTGGGGCCGCAGGGCGCGCTGCACGGCGGTGGTGAGGCCCAGCTCCGTGAGCGCCTCCTCCACGGCGGGCATGGACTTGAGCGGAGGGGCGACGAACGGGGCGTAGGGGAGCACGTAGCCGCCGTGCTCGTACCCCGGCCCCATGCCGTCGTGCTCGACGAGGAGGACGCGGTGGTTGCGCCTGGCCAGCAGCGCCGCGGTGAGCGCGCCGCCCAGCTGGCTGCCCAGCACGATGACGTCGTACACGTGCCGGGAGGGCCCCGAGGGAAGCTTGAGTTTGGCTGCGGACGTCATGCGGCGGGCAACACTACACAACGTCCTCGCCGCTGGCGCTCTTTTGGCGTGGGCGTGATTCCAGGCCCGGCGGAAGCGCCCGGGCCCTGATGCGCCCGTGACTCAGGCGCTCCGTCCGAACAGCCGCGCCTCCAGGTCCGGGGGCAGGGTGACGAAGTCCTCGAGCGTCCACTCGGCGCCGGCCTCGCGCAGCTGGGCGGCGGAGGTCGTGGTGGTCAGGCCCACCACGGCCATGCCCGCGGCCCGGGCGGACTGGACGCCCAGGATGGCGTCCTCGAAGGCGAGGCACCGGGCGGGCTCAACGCCCAGGCCCTTCGCGGCGGCGAGGAAGATGTCGGGGGCGGGCTTGCCCCGGGAGACCTCCTCGGCGCCGACGATGCGGTCGAAGGTGGCGCGCAGGCCCAGGCCGTCGATGACCAACTCGCGGTTGCCGTGGGGCGCCGCGGTGGCGATGGCCAGGGGGATGCCCGCCGCGCGCAGCCGGGTGATGAGGGACTGGGCGCCCCGGTGCAGCCGCAGGTGGGGCCGGTAGAGCGCGCGGTAGTGGTTCTCCTTCTCGTCCGCGAGCTGTTCCAGCTCCCGGGCGTCCACGGGGCGTCCCAGCAGCTCGGGGAGGATCTCCTCGTTCTTCCGGCCGGCGAAGCGCGTCTGGAAGTCGTCGGCGGTGAGCGACAGCCCGAGCCTCCGGGCGAGGGCCACCCAGGCCTCGTTGTGGAACACCATGTTGTCGACCAGGGTGCCGTCCATGTCGAAGATGGCGGCGCGCGGGGACGTGTCGGAAAGTGTCATGGTTTCCCACCCATAACGCGCCAGGGGGTGCGCGGGTCCACGGAAAGCGCGCGCGCCCGGGCGCCGTGGCTGATATCCCCGCTTCCATGAGCGATGACGTGCTGCTGGAGACGCGTGGGCCGGTGGGCGTGGTGACCCTGAATCGCCCGAAGGCGCTCAACGCGTTGAACCTGGCCATGTGCCGGGTGCTGCTCCCTCGGCTGGAGGCCTGGGCGGCGGACCCGGAGGTGAAGGCGGTGGTCATCCGGGGCGCGGGCGGGCGGGCCTTCTGCGCGGGTGGGGACGTGCGCGCGGTGGCCGCGTCCGTGGTGGAGGCGGCGCCGCGGGAGAGCGCCGGCGAGCGGCTGTCTCGCGAGTTCTTCCGCGCGGAGTATTCGCTCAACCACCGCATCCACCACTTCGGCAAGCCCTACGTCTCCCTGGTGGATGGCATCTGCATGGGGGGCGGCCTGGGGCTGTCCATCCATGGCTCGCACCGGGTCGTCACCGAGCGGCTCGTGCTGGCCATGCCGGAGACGGCCATCGGACTGTTCCCGGACGTGGGCGGCGGCTGGTTCCTGCCGCGCTTCCCGGGCGAGTCGGGGACGTACCTGGGCCTGACGGGCGCGCGCTGCAACGCGGCCGACGCGATGTGGCTCGGCTACGGGACGCACTTCGTCGAGTCGGCCCGGCTGGACGCGGTGCTCGACGCGCTGGTGGGCGCGCCGTGGGGGCGCGGGAGCGCGCACGCGGTGGTGGACGGGGTGTTGGCGGACTTCCACGCGGACGCGGGGACGTCCGTGCTGGCCACCCAGCACGCGGCCATCGACCGCTGCTTCGCGGCCGAGCGCGTGGAGGACATCCAGCAGGCGCTGGAGGCCGAGGGGTCGACGTGGGCGCAGGAGAGCTGGGCGACCCTGTTGCGCATGTGTCCCACGAGCCTGAAGGTGTCGCTGCGCCAGGTCCGCATGGGACGCACGCGCGGCTACGACGAGATGGCCGGCGTGGAGTACCGGCTGAGCCAGGCGATGACGGCGCGCGCGGACTTCCGCGAGGGCATCCGCGCGGTGCTCGTGGACAAGGACAACAAGCCGCGCTGGCACCCGGGCACGCTGGGAGATGTCTCCGACGCGGACGTGGAGGCGTGCTTCGCGCCGCTGGAGGGAGACGCGTTCGCGCTGCCTACAGGTCCTCGTCGCTGAGGACGGTGAGGCCCTCGGCCCGGAGGAGCGCGGTGGTGATGCCCTCCCCGGGCCGCAGCGTCCCGGACTCGTACACGCGCTGGCTGCCGCACGAGGGGCTCTTCTCCTTCAGCAGCGCCACGGTGATTCCGAACCGGCGCGTGGCCTCCAGCGCCAGCCGCGCGCCGCGCTGGAAGTCCTCCGTGCGGTCGACGCGGGCCTCGCGCTCGAGGGCGCGCGCGCGCCCGGCCCAGACGTCCACGCCGGTTCCGCCGCTGAGGTCCACGGGCGGACGGGGAATCGGCAGGCCCGAGCCGACCTCGGGGCAGATGGGGACGACCTCCTTGCCCTCCAGCGCCGCGAGCACCTTCTCCGAGCGCTGAGAGCGGCCGTCGTAGCGGACCGCCTCGCCGAGCAGGCACGCGCTCACGAGGACGATGCGTGCCTCGCGGAGCGCCGCGCGACGCGCCTCACGAGCGGCGTCGGTGCCGCCCGTGTCGGCGATGGGCTCGTGGCCCGTCACCGCGTCCACGCTTCGGGCCCGAGCGGCGTCGGTGTCGTGCATGGGCCGATGGTCCGCCAACCCGTCCGAGCCTTGGGGCCGCGCGGTGTCCGCGTTGCGCGGGTCGTGGGAAGGCGCGCCGCCCTCCGTCACTTGGGGGCCCCAGGGCTGCGCAGCGCCAGCTCTCCCGTGGTCGCCTGGGCCGCCACGCGGGTCCGCGCCCCATCGAGCGACACCTGTCCCGTCACGGCCAGCCGCACCGCGAGCGGGTAGAGGCGGTGCTCCTCCGCGAGGATGCGCGCGGAGAGGCTCTTCTCGTCGTCGTCCGGCAGCACGGGCACGGCGGCCTGTCCGATGATGGGACCCGTGTCGGTCCCCGCGTCGACGAAGTGCACCGTGCAGCCCGTGACCTTCACCCCGCGCTCCAGCGCCTGTCGCTGGGCATGCAGCCCCGGGAAGGCCGGCAGCAGGGACGGGTGGATGTTCAGCACCCGCCCGGGGAACTGACCGAGGAAGTCCGCGCTCAACAGGCGCATGAAGCCCGCGAGGCAGACCCACTCCACGCGCGCCTCGCGCAGCACGCCCAGCAGCGCCCGCTCGAAGTCCGCCTTCGAGGCCAGCGCCTTGTGGTCCACCACGACGGCCGGAACTCCCGCGGCGCGGGCGCGCTCCAGCGCGTAGGCGGTGGGCACGTTCGACACCACGCACGCCACCTCGGCCGGGAAGCCATCACTCGCGCACGCGTCGAGCAGGGCCTGGAGGTTGCTCCCGCTCCCGCTGACGAGCACGCCCAGCCGAGCGCGGCTCATGGCTCGATGACCGCCGTCGCCTCGCCCTGGCCCGCCTCCACGCGGCCCACCTCGCTGGCCTGCACGCCACGCTGGGCCAGCACCTCCAGCGCGCGGGCGACGTCCTCCTTCGCCACGACGACGATGAGCCCCAGGCCCATGTTGAACGTGTTGAACATCTCCTCCCGGTCCACCTGCCCCAGCCGGGAGATGAGGTCGAAGATGGGCGGCTTCACCCAGGCGCGCTCGCTGAGCACCGCGCGCGTGCCGTCCGGCAGGCACCGGGGCAGGTTGCCCGGGATGCCGCTGCCGGTGATGTGCGCCATGCCCTTGACCTTCACGGCCTGCGCCAGCGCCAGCGCGTCCTTGACGTAGATGCGCGTGGGCTCCAGCAGCGCGTCGCCCAGCGTCCGCCCCAGGCCCTCGGGCGTCGCGTCCAGCGCCAGCTTCGCGTCGTCCAGCAGCACCTTGCGCGCCAGCGAGTAGCCGTTGCTGTGCAGCCCCGAGGACGTCAGGCCGATGAGCGCGTCACCCGGGCGGATGCCCTTGCCGTCGATGATGGCCGAGCGCTCCACCACGCCCACGCAGAAGCCCGCCAGGTCGTACTCGCCCCGCGCGTAGAAGCCCGGCATCTCCGCCGTCTCGCCGCCCAGCAGCGTGCACCCCGCCTGCTCGCACCCCAGCGCGATGCCCTTCACCACCTCCGCCGCCGCGTCCACCTCCAGGCGCCCCGTGGCGAAGTAGTCCAGGAAGAACAACGGCTCCGCGCCGCACGTGAGGATGTCGTTGACCGACATCGCCACCAGGTCGACGCCCACCGTCCCGTGCCGGCCCGCCGCGAAGGCCACCTTCAGCTTGGTGCCCACGCCGTCCGTGCCCGCCACCAGCACCGGCTCCTTGTACTTGCCGGGAGGCAGGGCGAACAGGCCGCCGAAGCCGCCGACTCCGGCGACGACCTCGGGGCGCATCGTGCGCGCGGCGAAGGGCTTGATTCGGTCGACGAAGGCGTCGCCGGCCTCGATATCCACTCCGGACTGCTTGTAGGTCGTTCCCACGGGCCGGCCTTCTACCGGCCAGCGCCCCCGTTGTCTCGGCTCGTGATTCGAAGGTGTCGGGTTTGCGGCTACAGCGAGGGCCCCTCCGCCCAAAAGGGAATTTGACCGGGGGGGAGGGGACTGATTGACTCGCCGCAGGATGGGCGCCGAGGAAACCCTCTTTCAACGTTTCGGCAAGGAATTCCCCAAGGGCACCGAGCTCTTCCGCGAGGGAGAAGCCGGCAAGGAGATGTTCGTCATCCAGGCGGGCAAGGTCTCCATCTCCAAGCGCGTGCGCGACGTGGAGAAGGTCCTGGCCGTGCTCGGCCCGGGCGAGTTCTTCGGGGAGATGGCCATCATCTCCAACAAGCCACGCAACGCGTCCGCGGTGGTCAACGAGGACGCGCGCCTGCTGGTCATCGACCCCAAGACATTCGAGGCGATGATCCGCGGCAACGCGGAGATCGCCGTCCGGATGATCAAGAAGCTGGCCGAGCGGCTCTCCGAGGCCGACGCGCAGATCGAGAACCTGCTGCACAACGACCCGGCCAGCCGGGTGGTGCACCAGCTCCTCCAGCTCGCCCAGACGCGAGGGCGCCCGGTGGAGGGCGGCACGGAGGTCGACTTCGCCGTGCGCGACATGCCCCGCCAGATTGGCGTGGGCGAGCCCGCCGTCCGCAGCGTGCTCGACCGGTTGGCTCGCGCCGGCCTCGTCGCGCACGGGGGTGACAGAGTCACCGTGTATGACACGGCCAGACTCCACGACTTCCTCCAATACCTGGAGATGAAGTGGAAGTTCGGAGACCTCTAGCGTGAAGCTGCGTGTCCTCGGCTGCCACGGTGGCGAGCTCCCCACGTGCAAGAGCACGTGCTTCCTCGTGGACGACGTCCTCGCGCTCGACGCGGGGGCGCTCACGGGGACGCTGTCGCTGGAGGAGCTGTGCCGCGTGGACCACGTGCTGGTGGGCCACAGCCACTTCGACCACGTCAAGGACCTGCCGCTGATGGCGGACCTGGTCATCGGTCGCCGGGACAAGCCCGTCACCATCCACGCGTCGCGCGAGTGCGCCCGGGCCCTGCGCGACAACATGTTCAACAACGCGCTCTGGCCGGACTTCACCCGCATCCCCACGAAGTCCAACCCCGTGCTGCGCATCAAGACCTTCCGCGCCGGGGGCACCTTCGAGGTGGGGCCCTACACCGTGCGCAGCGTCCCCGTCAGCCACCCGGTGGAGTCCTGCGGCTTCATCATCTCCAACGGCAAGAGCGCGCTCGCCATGAGCGGCGACACCGGCCCCACCGACAAGCTCTGGAAGGCGCTCAACGAGACGAAGAACCTCAAGGCGCTCCTGTTGGAGACCTCCTTCCCCAACAAGCTCCAGTCCCTGGCCGACATCTCCGGCCACCTGACGCCCCACACCCTGGGCCTGGAGCTCCAGAAGTTCCAGCGCAACGGGGCTTCCGTGCTCCTCTACCACCTCAAGCCGGCCTTCGTGACGCAGCTCAAGAAGGAGCTGGCGTCGCTGCCGGTGGAGGTCCTGGAGCTGGGAGACCAGTTCGAGCTGTAGGTGGCGCGCCGCGCTACACGGAACGGTTGACGGCCGGGGACGGTCGGATTAACCCCCGCCGCCAATGGCCTGGTTTTCGAAGAAGCCCCGCATCGCCGTCGATACCGAGCAGCAAGCCGAGCCCCGCCCGTCCCGCATGGAGGGCCTCTGGTCCAAGTGCGAGAGCTGCGACGAGATCATCTACCGGCAGGAGCTGGAGAAGAACTGGATGGTGTGTCCGCACTGCGACCACCACCACCCGTGGGCCGCGCGCTCGCGCCTGGCGACGCTGTTGGATCCGGACAGCTTCGAGGAGTTCGACAAGGAGCTGGAGCCGCAGGACCCGCTCGGGTTCAGTGACTCGAAGAAGTACAAGGACCGCCTGAAGTCCACGCGCAAGAGCCTGGAGGAGAACGACGCGTTCATCTCCGGCGTGGGCCGCATCCAGGGGCACCAGGTGTCGGTGGGCGCCTTCGTGTTCGAGTTCATGGGCGGCTCCATGGGTTCGGTGGTGGGCGAGAAGGTGACGCGCGTGTTCGAGCGCGCGCACGAGCTGAAGTGCTCGGCGCTCATCTTCTCCGCCTCCGGTGGCGCGCGCATGCAGGAGGGCATCTTCTCGCTGATGCAGATGGCGAAGACGTCCGCGGCCATCGCCCGCTTCCGCACCGGCAACCGGCCCTACATCTCCGTGCTGCTGCACCCGACGACGGGCGGCGTGGCCGCGTCCTTCTCCTGGCTGGGAGACATCATCCTCGCCGAGCCGAAGGCGCTCATCGGCTTCGCCGGTCCGCGCGTCATCGAGCAGACCATCCGCCAGAAGCTGCCGGAGGGCTTCCAGCGCTCGGAGTTCCTGCTCGAGCACGGGATGATCGACAACATCGTCAACCGCAAGGACCTGCGCTCGAAGCTGGGGCAGATTCTCGGCCTGCTGGGCTGAGCGGGCGGGGTGGCCGTCATGAGCGCGCCCCGCTCCCCCCAGGAGGCCCTGGTCTTCCTCGCCCGGCTCAACCCCTCCGGCATCAAGTTGGGGTTGGAGCGGGTGCGCGAGGCGCTCGCGGCGCTGGGGAACCCCGAGCGCCGCGCGCCCGTGCTCCACGTCGCGGGCACCAACGGCAAGGGCAGCACCTGCGCCTTCGCCGCCACCGCGCTCCAGGCCGCGGGCCACCGCGTGGGCCTCTACACGTCCCCGCACCTGGTCCGCGTCAACGAGCGCATCCGCGTGGACGGCGAGGACATCTCCGACGAGGACTTCGGCCAGGCCATCCTCGACGTCCTGGAGCGCTACCCGTCCGCCGTCTCGGAGCCCATGACGTACTTCGAGTTCGGCACCGTGGTGGCGCTGTGGCACTTCGCCCGCGTGGGCGTGGATGTCGTGGTGCTGGAGACGGGGCTCGGCGGGCGGCTCGACGCCACCACCGCCGCGCCCGCGCGCGTGACGGCCATCACCCCCGTGTCCTTCGACCACATGGAGTACCTGGGCGACACCCTGGCCGCCATCGCTGGGGAGAAGGCCGGCATCCTGGAGCCGGGCGTGCCCTGCGTGGTGTCCCGACAGGCCCCGGAGGCGCTGGAGGCCATCGCCGCGCGAGCCCGCGCCCTCGGCGCCCCGCTGTGGGTCGAGGGCCGTGACTTCGAGCTGACGGCCACCGCCGACGGCCGTCTGGCCTACAGGGGGCCGGCGTGGCGGCTGGACGACCTGTCGCTCTCCCTGCGGGGGCCGCATCAGCGGCAGAACGCCGCCGTGGCGCTCGCGTGCCTCGAGGCGCTCGACGCGAGCGGCATCTCCGTCACGGCGCGGGCCGCGCGGGTGGGGCTGGCCACGGCCCGCTGGCCGGGGAGGCTCGAGGAAGTCGGGGAGCGGCCCACCGTGCTGCTCGACGGCGCGCACAACCCGGCGGGTGTGGACGTGCTGCTGGCGTCGCTGGCGACCCTGTACCCGGGTCGAAGCCTGCACTGCGTCTTCGGCGTGGTGGCGGACAAGGACCGGGGGCCGATGATGCGGGCGCTGTTCCCCCGGTGCGCCTCCGTCCAGCTCACCCCGCTCGACACGCCGCGCTCGCTGGCGCCCGCGGCCTACCTGGAGGAGGCGCGCTCGCTGTGCCCGGACGTGGCGGCCTGGCCCGACCTGGACGCGGCGCTGGCCGCCGCGCGTGCCCGGGCGGGCGAGACCGGTGTCGTCCTGTGCACGGGCTCGTTGTTCCTGGTGGGCATGGTGCGTGCCCGGGTGGCTGGCACCCCCTCCCCCCGGGGTGTGTCGTGAAACATGGAGACGGTTGATTCACGTTTCAACGTCCGGGCGATACAGGCGCCCGGCGGGGTGGGGCGTGGGTGCACGGCGGGCAAGTCCAGCCGACTGCCGGTCTGAATCCTTGGCGCGTTGCATCAGCCGCCGTAGATTCAAGACATGCGCCTGCCGGACTGGAGAGCCCCCGCGACCTCGGGGCCACACACACCCTCCATCGACGAAGTCGACTTCCGGGCGCTCTACTCCAAGACGAAGTACGTGGTGGAGACCGCGGATGGCTGGTCGCTGGTCATCACCCGCTACCGTCCGGTGAAGCAGCCCTTCGCCCAGCCGCTGTTCGGCGAGCCGCTGCTGCTGGTGCATGGCTTCTCCCAGAACCGTCACACGTGGACGGCGGGGCAGTTCGTCAAGAACCTGCTGTTCTTCGGCGTGGACATCCACATCCTGGAGCTGCGCGGCCACGGCAAGAGCTCCATCGCCTTCCAGAAGGAGCGGGCCGAGCGCTTCAAGCGCCCGCTGCCTCCGGACCTGGACTACGGCTGGGACATCGACAGCTACTTCCTCTACGACCTGCCGGCGGCCGTCTCCGGCGTCAAGCGCATCACCCGGCGCGAGCGCATCTTCTACTGCGGCCACTCGATGGGCGGGATGATCGGCTACGGCTACGCCGGCATCCACGACGACTTCGAGGGGCTCATCACCATCGGCTCGCCGGCGGACCTGGGGCGCGGCTTCATGTTGCTGCGCCTGCTGGCGCACGGCGCGCCGCTGGTCGGTGGGATGATCGACATGACGCTGGCCGGGCTCAACCTGGGCGGCGAGGTGGAGGGGCTCGGCAAGCGGCTCCTGTCGCGCGGGGTGGGGGCGCTCAACGCGGGGCTGGGCCGCAAGCTGGCGCCGGAGGACCGGCGGGCGCTGCGCTTCAACGCGGTGCCGGTGGACCTCATCCTCAAGTTCGTGGAGCGGCAGATCGGCAAGGCGGAGGACTCGCCCGTCTACCATCAGCTCCAGACGCGCCTGAACCGGCTCATCAACCCGGAGCGCGTGGGGACCGACGACATCCGCTGGCTGCTGCGCGAGGGCGGCGAGCGCGAGCCGCGCAAGGTGCTGGAGCAGTTCGCCCGGTGGATCCGCCGCGGGGAGATGGTCTGCTACCGCACCGGCTACGACTTCAAGCGGGGCTTCGAGAAGATCTCCATCCCCATGGCCATCATCTTCGGGGACATGGACCCGCTGGCCTCCGTGGAGTCCACCCGGAGTGTGTACCGGGCGGCCAAGAGCGAGTACCTCCTCTGGCGGCCCGTCAAGGGCAACAGCCACATCGAGCTGACGATGGGGCATGACATCCGGCAGATCTGCTACGACATCAAGAACCTCATCGAGTACGCCCGGACGCACCGCAACCGCTCGCCCGCGCTGCCGCGCCTGCGCTGACGGCCTGTCTGGCTGGAAAGTTGGAGGGACATGCGCGCGTGCTACCATCCGCGCCCTCTGTCAACATGAACGGGAGTGGTCGATGAAGGCCTCAGCGGTGTGGCTGCTCGGTGTGGTGCTCGTGCCTTTCTGGGCGCTCGCGCAAGCTCCGGCGGGCCTGAACACCATCACCAGCGTGCAGGTGAATGGCGGGACGGTCACCATCTCCGGCTCGAAGAAGCCCAACTTCACCACCTTCACGATGACGGACCCGCCGCGGCTCGTCATCGACATCTCCGAGGCCGTCTTCTCCGGCGTCCCGGAGGAGATGCAGGTGGGCAACGGCACCGTGACGGGCGTGCGCACCGCCAGCTACGGCTCGGATGAGTCCGCCATCGCCCGCGTGCTCATCGGCTTCGAGCGCGAGGTGGAGACCGACATCCAGGCCAACGACAGCCAGCTGGTCGTCCGCGTCGCGGGCGCGGGCGGCGCGGCCGTGGCCCAGGCCCAGCCGGAGGCCGCCGCCAGGCCCACCACGGATGGCTCGGCCGCCCAGGCCTCGGCCGCCGCCGAGCAGGATCGCCAGGCGCAGGAGAAGGCCGCCGCGGACGCCGCCGCCGCCGCCCAGGCCGAACGCCAGGCGCAGGAGAAGGCCGCCGCGGACGCCGCCGCCGCCGCCCAGGCCGAACGCCAGGCGCAGGAGAAGGCCGCCGCGGACGCCGCCGCCGCCGCCCGGGCGGAGAACGAGGATCGCGAGCGCCAGGCGCGCGAGGCCGAGGCCCGCGCCGCCGCGCAGCGCGACGAGGAGAAGCGCGCCTCCGAGGCCGCCGCCGAGGAGCGCAAGCGTCAGGAAGCGGACGCCCGGGCCGCGGCGCAGGCAGCCGCCGACGAGAAGCGCGCCGCCGCCGAGGAGGCCGCCGCCGAGCGCAAGCGCCAGGCCGAGGAGGCCCGCGCCGCCGCCAAGACGGCCGCCGAGGAGAAGCGCGCCGCGGCGCAGGCCGCCGCCGAGGAGGCCGCCGAGGCCCGTCGCCAGCGCGAGGAGGAGGCCCGCGCCGAGCGTGAGCGCCGCCAGCAGGAGCGGCTCGCGATGGCGTCCCAGTCCCGCGAGCGCCGCGAGGTGGCCAGCAAGTCGGACACCTCCGTGTCCATCTCCTCGCGCCGCAAGACGATGACGCTGGTGGGCTTCCAGCAGCAGTCGGGGACCTCGCGCGTGTTCGTCCGCACCAACGAGCCGGCGCGCTACTCCGTCAGCGAGCAGGGCAACGCGGTGGTGCTGGAGGTGGAGAACAGCCGCATCGACCTGAGCAACAACACCCGCCCGCTGGACACGTCCTACTTCAACTCCCCCGTGACGCGGGTGGAGGCGGACGCGGACGGAGGGAACGTGCGCGTCACCATCCAGCTGCGCCAGCAGGCCCCGGTGCAGGCGCACCAGGACGGCAACGTCATTTCGTTGGATTTTCAGCGCACGGGTCGGTGATAAGGGCCGCCGCGCGGCCGTGGCGCGGCATACCCTGCACCCCTGAATGAGCCTCCTCGTCCCGCTCGCCGCAGCGCTGCTGGTGTCGTCGGCGCAGATTCCGCTCGCCACCCAGGTCCAGCTCCCGTCGGGGGAGACGGTGGAGCTGGCGGCGGACTTCCTCACCTACGAGGCCGACAAGCAGGTCCTCACCGCGCGCGGCCATTGCGAGCTGCGCACCGGCGAGATGCTGCTGCGCTCGGACGAGGTGACGTACGACGAGGCGAACCAGGTCGCCACGGCCAGTGGCAACGTCATGTTCGTGGGCCCGGGCGGCATGGCCGCCGTGGCGGATGACGTGCGCGTGGACCTGCGCAGCTTCGAGGCCACCCTCCAGGGCGGCCTCTTCATGCAGAAGAAGGGCGTCACCCTCGAGGCGCTTTTGACGGCCAAGACGCCGCAGGAGCTGCGCGCCATGGGCGAGACGCCCGTGCTGCTCAGCGGCAGCCGCATCCGCCGCACCGGCCCCAACGCCTTCGTCGTGGACGACCTGGCCTTCACCCCGTGCGAGTGCGGCCCCGGCGACCCGAGCTGGCGCGTGGAGGCGAGCGCCGCCAACGTGGTGCTCGGCGAGCGCGCCACGCTGTCCTGGCCCGTCGTCTACGTGCAGTCGGTGCCGGTGTTCGCGCTGCCCTGGCTCTACCTGCCCCTGGCCGAGCGGCGCTCCGGCCTGCTGCTGCCCGCGCCGACCTTCTCCGGCGTCAACGGCTTCACCCTCAACCAGCCCATCTTCATCACGCTGGGGCGCAGCTACGACCTGACGTTCACCCCCGGCTACTACGTGGGCAAGCCGTTCCAGGAGCTGACGTTCGACCCCAACCCGGAGGTCCAGGGCGACGAGATCCACTATCGCGAGCCCCACCTCAACGGCGTCCGGGGGCCGAGGCTCCTCACGGAGTTCCGCTACGTGCCGAGCGAGAGGACCCGGGGGCGCGTGACGCTGGGGCTGCTGCACGACAGCCGCCCGCTCGTGAACCCCGAGCAGGGGCGCTTCTATTACTACCCCCGAGAGGCCGGGCAGCCCGAGCGGTACGTCGACGCCCCCCGGGGCATGCGCGGCGAGGCGTCCTGGCAGCACTACCAGGACCTGGGCGACGGCTGGGTCGACCGCGTGGACGCGTCGTTCGTGTCGGACGGCTTCTACACGCGCGACCTCACCGCGGACGTCATCGCCCGCGAGCTCGACTACCTGCGCAGCTCCGCGACGGTGTTCCGCCGGAAGGAGGACTCGTACGTGGGCCTGGATGTCTCCCTGCGCCAGGACATCCGCTTCGCCTACCGCTTCTTCCAGGACAACCGCATCCCGTCCCAGCTCGACCCCACGCGCCCGGAGATTCCCTCGCCGAAGACGTTCCAGCGGCTGCCGGGCCTGGTGATGGCGCTGCCCGAGCGGCCGCTGTTCGGCGGGCTCATCGGAGGGCTGCGCGCGGAGTACACGCGGCAGGCGCCCATGGGCGCGGGCTTCGCGGACGACGGCATCGACGTCTTCCGGCCCAACGGCACGTATACGCCGTACAAGTTCACCCCGGACCCCGCCGACCCCTGGCGGCGGCCCGTCGACCCGGGCCAGTCCAACGGCGTCTTCGACTACGACGACCGCGAGTCGCGCGACCGCATCGACTTCACCCCCCGGTTGAGCACGTCACTGGCGCTGGGCGACGTGGCCCAGCTGACGCCGTCGCTCGGGCTGCGCCAGGACGTGTGGCTGGGCGAGGTGTCCGGCAGGACGTGGCAGCGCGGCTATCCCATCGGCAACCTGTTGCTCGAGAGCCAGCTGGCTCGCACGTGGAGCGGCGAGAAGTCCTCGTATCGCCACGCCATCGCTCCGTCGCTCGAGCTGCGCTACGTGCCGGGAGGGTGGGGCAAGGTGCCGTCCGCCGGGTGGGATCGCGACTCCGGCGCGAAGGCCCAGCCCTACGACGAGATCGACCGCGCGGTGCCGCTGCGCTTCGACGGACGCACGCAGGGCTTCCTCCAGGCGGTGCTCGCCGTGGACCAGACCCTTCGCGTGAAGACGGGGACGAACACCGTCGAGCCGCTGCGCCTGCGCATCGGCCAGGGCTTCGACCTGTCGCGCTACGCGCTCCTCTACGGAGGCCGGCCCGACGACGACCAGCCCATCCTCCGCGACACCTTCGCGCGGCTGACCGCGCGCGCGGGCTGGCTCACCGCCGGGGGACTCGTGCGCTTCGACCCGAACGCCGGCCGCGTCACCCAGGTCAGCGCGGACGTGACGCTGGACGACACCAAGGGCCACGCCGTCTACGCCCGCTTCGACGACATCTACGCGACCAGCCAGGCCGCGATTGATTTGGGGGAAAATCCGTTCTTGAGCGGTCCCGATGCCATCCGCCGGCCACTGGATGCCCTGGTAGGCAGTGTATCCAGGGAATCGGTCGACCTCCCTCCAGCCAAGCGAGCACAGGCCCTCATCGTGGGTACGCGTTTGACGCTCGGATTTGGCCTCGGGGTGCGGTACGAAGCATTGGTGCAGCCGCTTTACCAGGATTCTACAAACCAAGAGCACAAGCCCTTCGCTCAGCAGACGCTGGGCGTGTCCTATGGGCCAGCGTGTAACTGCTGGCGCATCGAAGGGGTGGTGACGAAGCGACGCGACAGCGGATTGGAATTTTCCGGTGTCAACCTCAACGTCACCGGGTTCGGAGCCTTTGGTTCAGGCGGCTAGGAATCACCCGGCGTCCCAGGTGTTTCCAACTACCCCCCCAGCAGCCAGGAGAAGTATTTCGTGTCGGACCTCGGAAAACGAATCGGCCAGCGCATCCGCGAGCTTCGTACGCAGAGGCCGGAGCGGTGGACGCAGGAAGAGCTCGCTGAGCGGGCTCAGATCAGCGTCTCCTTCCTTTCCATGATCGAGCGTGGCGAGCGCGTCCCCCATGTGGAGACGCTCGCGGCCCTGGCCAACGCCCTCGGCGTCAGCCTGGGAGAGCTGTTCACGGGAACGGAGCAGACCCTTGCCCAGACGGAGGACCTGCTGCGTCCCCTGTCTGATTTCGCGCGCGCCCGGGGCCTCACCGCCCGTGACGTGGACCGCCTGCTCGGGGTCGCCCGAGTGATGTTCAGCGGCACCATCGCCTGACTCCCACATCCGGATCCCCCCGTCCGGATGCAAGTCGGCTCCAGGTCCTCCTGTCCTGTCCTTGACTGGACGGCTGGTTGACCAGGAAGATGGCGAAGATGCGCTGTGCGCTGCTCGCGCACAGCGTGCTTCCTTCTTCGTCTCCAAGGAGTCTCCGCTGATGCGTTCGGGTCTGGCCTCGTGGGTGGCCTTCGCGAGCATGGTGTTGTTGGCGTGCTCATCGCCGGCTCCTGCCACGCTTGAGTTCGTGGATCAGTCTCCTGCCCGACCGCGGCTGGGGGAAATCACCACGCTGCGCTTCCGCGCCGTGGACTCGCGTGGCATGGCGCAAGCCGGCACGCAGGTGAAGTTCTCGCTCCAGTCCGAGGTCCCGGGCGTGGAGCTGACGCCGACCGAGGGGTCGACCAACCCCGGCGACGGCATCGTCTCCGTCCAGGTGGTGGCCCGGGGTGGCCGCGTCGCCTCGGTCGTCGTGGTGGCCACGGCGGGCTCCGGCGCGGAGGCCAAGACGGCCATCTCCCCGGTCGTCAGCTTCGCGGGCACGGACTCGAGCGCCCGCCAGTTCACCTTCCAGTGTGGTTCGTTCTCCGGTGACGGCTCCGGCGCGCACCACGCCATCGGCGCCTGGGACGAGACGCGCAACCTCATCGCGGGCGTGAAGGTGAACTGCATCGCCCACGTGGCCGACCGCAACGGCGACGGCATCGAGGGCGCGCAGGTGTCCTTCCTCACGGAGGCCGGCACCATCGGGCCCACGTCGACCACCGTCACGGACGTGGTGGGCAACGCCACGGTCCTCTACAAGAGCTCGCTGCCGCTGCCGGAAGACGTGGAGCCGGGGGAGTTCACCTGGAACCCCATCAACGACGCGACCCACACGGGCGAGTACATCGCGCCGCTGTGGATGCACCCCTTCCTGTGGGAGGTGAACCCGGTGATTGCCTACGGTGGCACGCCGCCGGACCCGTTCGTCACCCGCCCGGAGCCGCGCCGCAACGACCCGCTGCGCCCGGACAAGGTCAACAACCCGCGTGACAACCTGGTCACCCTCATCGCCGTCACCACGGGCGAGGAGGCCTTCTTCGACGACAACAACAACGGCCAGTGGGACGCGGGCGAGGTCTTCGAGGACCTGACCGAGCCCTTCGTCGACAGCAACGACAACGGCACGTGGGATCCGCACGAGCGCTTCGTCGACGCCAACGGCGACGGCCGGTGGAACGGCAAGAACGGCCAGCACGACTCCTCCACCCTCATCTGGGTGCAGGAGCGCATCCTCTGGACCGGCTGGCCGCACGCCCGTGATCGCGCGGACACCATCCGTCAGCTCATCCCGGCCCCGCCCGCCACCAGCGTGGCCATCGCCCACTTCGGCTCCGCGCGCGCGACCTTCCTCGTGTCCGACCCGTGGTTCAACCGCATCGCGCAGAACTCGAACGGCGACGGCTGCGAGAACGGCGTGGAGGGCCCGGTGAGCGCCAAGCCGTTCGCCTCCGGCATCGCCTTCACCTATCCGTCCTACAACGTGGAGTCGTACCTCATCGAGGACGCCCACGACGAGGCCTCCGAGAATCCGCCGCCTCCGTTCAGCCCGCCCGTCCCCTGGAAGGCGGATGCGACCTGCAAGTACACCGCCGCCCAGCTCGAGGGCCACCTGGTGTACTTCCCCGCGCCGACCGTGTCCGGCACCGTCGAGTGACGGTGGGCTCGCGGGCTCCGGGGCGAAGTACCCATTGACCCCGGGAGCCCGCGTCCGTAGGGTCCACTGCGGCTGATTGGCGAATCAACCAGCCGCTGGAGGACGTCGTGGGCCAGAGCAAGACGGTGACGGAGAACGGCAGCCGCGAGAGCGAGCGCCGCCGGACCATCCTGCGTGCGGCCATCGATGTGTTCGCCCGGAAGGGGTATCACGGGTGTCGCATCGCGGACGTGGCGAAGGAGGCGGGCGTCGCCTACGGCCTCGTCTACCACTACTTCAAGAACAAGGACGAGTTGCTCGAGACGGTGTTCGACACCGGCTGGAGCGGCTTCGTCACGCGCGTGCGCGCGGTGGTGGAGGGCGAGGGGAAGCTCGCGCAGAAGGTGCGGGGCGTGGTGGATGTCGCCTTCGAGGCGTACCGGGTGGACCCGCGCGCGGTGAAGGTCCTCATCCTGGAGATTGCCCGCAGCCCCGCGGGCTCTCGAATCAACCGGCAGACGGCCTTCGTGGACGCCATCCGCCTGAGCTCGGCGCTGTTCGCCCAGGCGAAGGACGCCGGCGAGCTGCGCGCCGACCTGGATCCGCTCCTGGCCTCCGCGCTGCTGTTCGGCGCCATCGAGATGGGGCTGACGGCCTTCGTGACGGGGCTGGCGGACTCCCGGGACACCTCCGCGCTGGAGCGCGCCAAGGCGCAGATCGCCGACTCCTTCCTTCACGGCGTCCTGGCCGACGCGTCGCCAGGCGCGGAGGCAGACGCATGGACGCAGTCGGAGAAGCCGTCGGAGAAGTCCGCTACGAAGTCCAAGGCGCCCAAGCGCACCTGACCATCGACCGGCCCCGGGCGCGCAACGCCCTGTCGCCCGCGGTGGTGAAGGCGCTGATGGACGGCTTGGAGCGCGCGGACGCGGACCCCGCGGTGCGGGTGGTGGTGCTCACCGGCGCGGGCGAGAAGGTCTTCTGCGCCGGCGGTGACCTGGGACAGATGACGGGCGACGGGGGCTTCCTCTCCACGCACGAGGGGCGCCGCTCCTACGGGAAGCTGCTCGCCCGCTTCCAGGAGGCGCGCAAGCCCACCGTGGCCCGCGTCAACGGCCACGCGCTGGCGGGAGGCATGGGGCTGGTGCTCGCGTGCGACCTGGCGGTGATGGTGGAGGGCGCGGACCTGGGCACGCCCGAAATCGACGTGGGGCTGTTCCCCATGATGATGATGGCGCTCTTGCAGCGGCACGTGGGCCGCAAGCGCGCGCTGGAGCTGGTGCTCACCGGCGACCGGCTCCCGGCGCGCGAGGCGCTGGCGCTGGGCATCGTCAACCGGGTGGTGCCGGCGGCGGAGCTGGACGCGGCCGTGGCGGCGCTGGCGGGGAAGCTGGCCGGCAAGAGCCAGGCGGTGCTCGCGCTGGGGCGCCGCGCCTACTTCACCGCGGAGGACCTGCCGCTGCCCGCGGCGCTGGAGTTCCTCGCGTCGCAGCTGTCGCTCAACGTGCTCGCGGACGACGCGGGCGAGGGCGTCGCGGCCTTCATGGAGAAGCGCCCGCCCAGGTGGAACGACCGCTGAGGCGTCGCGCCGCTCAGGGCGCCGCGAGGCCCGCGGAGTCTCCGCTGGCCACCGCGGGCGTGGAGGGCGGGAAGAAGTCGAGCTCGAGCAGCGTCTCGCCATCCACCCACATTCCATCCACCTTCACGCCCCAGTGGAGGTGGGGGCCGGTGACGCGGCCGGTGCTGCCGACCAGGCCCAGCCGCTCGCCCTGCTTCACCTTCGCGCCCTGCTTCACGAGGATGCGCGACAGGTGGAAGTACGACGTGTACAGCCCGCCGCCGTGGTGGACGATGACGGTGCGGCCCGCGGAGTAGTTGTCGCGCGCCATCACCACCGTGCCGTCGTTGGCCGCGGACACCGGCGTGCCCGGGTCCCCGTCGATGTCCACGCCGAAGTGCTGGCTGGACAGCTTGCCGTTGAACGTGCGCTTGTCGCCGAAGGGCGCGGTGATGCGGTCCTGCCGGGGCCAGGCGAAGTTGCGCGAGAACAGCGGCGCGGTGAAGGGCTGGGCGAAGGCCACCGCGAAGGCCTTCCGGTCCGCGGCCATGCGCGCCTTCACCGACGCGGGCGGCTCGACGTACTTGCCGGAGACCTTCAGCTCGCGCGACGGATAGCCCGGCTCCACGACGTCCAGGTTCCCCGACAGCACCACGGGGACCTCGCCGGCGGTCCTCGTCGCGGCCACCGTCACGGAGGCGGGCCCCACCGGCATCTCCACCGGCAGGCCCGTCAGCGCGATGAACCCCTCGCCCCACGGGAAGAAGCGCAGGGGCCTGCCCGCGAGCGTGCCCTGCGGCAGCTCGGCCACGCCCCGCACCTCGACGAGCAGCGGGTCGCCGGGCCGCGCCGCGCCGGGCCGCAGGGTGAGGAGCGGGCGGCCCGCCGTCATCAGGGGGGCCTGCGCCGCGGGGGCGGGGACGGCCGGAGACGTGTCGATGGCCTGGGCCTCCGCACCGGCGGCGAGCAGCGCGAGCACGAGACAGGTCGGGGCGGAATACTTCCGGCGGGCGAGGGGCGCGGGCATGGGCGCTTCTTTACACCACGATTTCCGCTCCTCTTCCCAGAGTGAGGATTCAGGCTCGCCGCACGGCTGCCCCGCTGCCCCGAAGCGCATGGCGGGCCGCACGCTTGCGCCGCACCCTCGCCCGCACGGCGAGAGAGCGGCGCGGGCCTGACATTGTCGGCACTTGCACCCACCCACGAGGCGGCAACCCGCCCGTCGGCTCGTGGAGCGGGCGGGCGGGCCTTGCCTTTGACGTCAAGGCGTACCGGCCGGCGCTGGTGCTCCCTAGCTTCTGTGCGGACCCGATGACCCAAGGGAGATTCGCGGATGCCTCGTCCCTACAGCTTCGACCATTTCCAGGTGCCGAAGACGCTGCCGCAGAGCCGGAGCATGCGCCGCCGGGACAAGGAGCACCTCGCCAGGTCCCGTTCGCAGCCGGAGGCGCTGGCCGCCCGCGAGGAGGGCATCCGCTACGGCAAGCCCTTCGCGGAGACGGAGGAGTACTACCACGCGCGGCAGATGGAGGCGGAGCTCGAGGAGCTCGCGCGCCCGGAGCCGGACCGGAAGTTCTCGCATGGCGCGTCCGCGGACGCGGCGCGGCGCTCCTCGCGCAAGGCGGACAAGGTGGAGCGGCGCGCCCACGCGGCGCCGGTCATCGGGGGCACGTCGCCCATTGGCGCGCTGCCCCCCACGCGCGAGCAGCCGCCGCGCGGCAGGTTGCCGGACCTCATCGACGAGGCGGGGCGTCAGCTCCAGACGCTGCGGGGGGGCCTGGGGGACGCGGCGAGGGCGGTGGCCCGGCTGGCGTCGCTGCCCTTCGAAGTGGTGCGCCTGGCGGCGCGGCGCTTCAACCCGCTTCACGGCTGAGCGCCTCGTGGAGCTGACACTCGTCTCGTACAACATCCACAGTGGCATCGGGACGGATGGACGGTTCGACCTGGAGCGCGTGGGCGGGGTGCTGCGCGAGGTGGGCGCGGACATCGTCGCCCTCCAGGAGGTGGGGGACTTCCGCGGGCGCACCTCGCGGGAGGACCAGCCCGAGTACCTGGCCCACCGGCTCGGCATGCACATGGCCTTCGGCCCCAACGTCGTGCGCGACGGGCGCCGGTACGGCAACGCCATCCTCACGCGCCTGCCCATCGTCCACTCGAAGAACTACGACCTGAGCGTGGGCCGGCGCGAGCCCCGGGGCGCGCTGCGGTGCGACCTCGACCTGGGGGACGGCCAGCAGCTCCACGTCTTCTCGCTCCACCTGGGGCTGCGCGTGTCGGAGCGGCGGCGTCAGGAGGCCCTCCTGCTCGGGTCGGACATCCTCCGGGACGCCGTGCGCAAGGACCCCGCCGTGGTGTGCGGGGACTTCAACTACTGGGGGAATGGGGCGGTGCCCTCCCTGGTGCGCAAGGCCATCCACGACGCCGCGCTGGCGCTGCACTCGCCCGCGCGGACCTACCCCACGCGCCTGCCGCTCTTGCGGTTGGATCGCATCTACGTGGACTCCGGCGTCCGCCCGCTCGCGATTTTTCCGCACCGCACGCGGCTCAGCCGGGTGGCCTCGGACCACCTGCCCCTGGTGCTGCGCTTCGAGGCGCCCATCGCCGTCGCGCCGTCCCGCTCTGCGCCGGTGCAGCTCATCGGCTAGCCTGGGGATACCGGCGGGCGCGTTGAATGGCCGACGCTTGCGGCCGCCGGACAGAAGTTCCGGGACGGGAGGTTGTCCCGGAGGACAGGGGTGCCTAGGTTGGCGCCACTTCTGTGAGGACGTGAGCGCTGGCCGGAGAAGGCATGCACGTGGGGAGCGAACAGACGGAGCGCGGAATCGCCGCGCTCGTCGGCCGCATGGCGGACAGCTTCAGCCGTCTGGTGACGCAGCACCTCCAGCTGGCGCGCCTGGAGCTCACGGAGGACGTGAAGTCCATGGGCATGAACGTGGCGATGATCGCCGCCTTCGTGCCCTTCATCCTGGTGGGCTACGCCTTCGTCTGCGGGGCCCTGGCGGCGGTGTTGTCCCAGTGGCTGGGGTGGGCCGGCGCGCTCGGCGCGGTGGGCCTGCTCAACCTGGTGGGCGGCGGCGGCGGCATCGGGTGGGCGCTGTACCGGCTGAAGGCGCGCCGGATGATGGACGACACGACGGACGAGCTGTCCCGTAGCATGGCCGCGCTGACGTCGGCCGCGCCGGCGCCGGCCGGCAACACGCTCCAGGGAGCGGAGCGGCCTCTGTTCAAGGAGTCCCCGAATGGGCGGTAGCAATGGACACCCCAAGCCCGTCGCGCCTCGCACCAGCGCGATGCTGCGCGCGGACATCGAGCGCACGCGGGCGGAGCTGGCCACGTCGGTGAGCGCGCTGCGCGAGGAGGTCGCGGTGGCGGCGGACTGGCGCGAGTGGGTGCGCCGCCATCCCTATGCCTGCGTGGGCGCGGCGCTCGCCGTGGGCTTCCTGCTGGGCTCGCGGCGCTGAGCGCGCGGCCCGGACGTTTTTCTTCCCAACGCATCGACCGAAGGAGACGCATTTCATGGACGTCAACGCGCAGCAGATGGCCGACCGGGCCCGGCAGTTCCAGGACCGCGTCGTGCCGCAGATCGACGAGGCCCGGCAGAACCTGGTCGACATGAACAACCGCGTGGTGAGCTTCATCCGCGCCAACCCCGGCACCTGCCTGTTGGGCGCGGTGGCGGTGGGCTTCCTCATCGGCCGCATTGCGTCGCGCCGCTAGCGACAGAGGGCACTCATGGCGAACTATCCAGGGGCTTCAGGTGATGGCAACTCCCCGGGCCGGGAGCGCGGCTCGGACGCGGGCTTCGGCCAGCGGGTGGACCAGATCGGCTCGGAGGCGCAGCAGCTGTTCAGCGACGCGCGGGGCGCGGTGGAGGACCTGGGGCAGACCCTGGACCTGCGCGGCCGCGTCGAGCGCAATCCCTACGGGATGATGGTGGCCGCGCTGGGCGTGGGCTACGTGCTGGGCGGGGGCCTCTTCACCCCGTTGACGGCGCGCATCCTCCGGCTGGGCGTGCGGCTGGCCGCGCTGCCGTTCGTCAAGGACGAGCTGCTCGGCATGGCCGAGACGGCCTTCCAGGGCTATCAGGCGGGCCGCTCGGGCTTCGCGCCGTCGCCGTCCCCGGCTCGCGAGGGCTCCGCGGCGGCGGACGCCAACGCCGCGGGCACGCCGCGTCCGCCGTCCTACTGAGCCGCTCGCCTCATCCTCCTTCCCCAACCCCAACCCCGTCACCTCCGGAGCCTTCGATGAACCTCAACTCCCTCAAGAAGATGGACAAGGACGACCTGCTCAACCTCATCGGCCTGGAGACGCGTCGCAGCACGGCCGAGGACGTGGTGCCCCTGCTGGGCGCGTTCGCCGCTGGCCTGCTCGTGGGCGCCGGCCTGGGCCTGCTGCTCGCGCCCAAGCCGGGCAACCAGCTTCGCGACGACCTGCGGCAGAAGCTGCAGAGCGGCCAGGACTACCTCGCCAACACGCTGCAGCGCGGGGAGGGCGCGCAGTCGCAGGGCGCCTCCTCGTCGCGCACGACCTGAGCGCCGCGCGTCGGCGCGGACCAGGACTTTCCGGGCCTCCATCCACGCCCCACTCGGGCGTCGGGTGGGGGCCCGCGTGTTCTCCGGGCGGGTGTAGACTCGGCCGCCGTGAGCGAGACGACCAAGGATGGAGGGGCGCTGGGGCCGGTGGGGCCGGAGAGCGCGCTGACGCGGCTGCGCGCGGTGGAGACGCTCGAGTCCGGCTACGAGGCGTGGCTGGAGCTGAAGCTGGAGCACGCCGCGGCGCGCGCCCGCTTCCGCGAGGAGCGCGAGAAGCTGGACCAGCAGGGCTCGTTCCTGCTCGGCGCGGTGCGGGCCGCGGGCATGGAGCCCACGCCCGCAACGGAGCCGGGCCTGGTCCCCGGGACGGCCGCCGCGGGCGACTTCCTGCGCGAGGCAGAGGCGCGCCTCTCCTCCACGCGCGCCGCCCTGTCCGAGCGCGAGGCCGCCTCCGAGTTCCGCTACACCGAGGCGTTCGCGGAGATCCGCCGCACGCTGCGTGAGCGCGTCCAGCGCCACCTCGCGGTCCACCGTCCCAGGTTGACCCTGCTGCTGCGCCGCGTGGGGACGGAGCGCTCCATCCTCCACGTCGAGCGGCTGTCGGGGGACACGCCGGTGTTGCTGTGCTTCCTGTTCACCGGGCGGATTGCGTCGCGCCACGGCTTCCTGTTGGACGACTCCACGGAGGACGTCGCGCTACCGCCCGCCCCCCTCTACCCGGACGAGGGCGTGGCGGCGGCGGACCTGCGCCCCGACGCCGCGGCGCTGGAGGCGCGGGTGCGCGGGGCCGGCGAGGTGCTGCCCGTGAAGGGGATGCTCCCGCTGACGGTGCCGCGCCCCGGAGGGGGCGAGGACTTCTTCCGGCTGCTCCAGCGCGGGGCGGTGCTGGAGGTGGAGGTCGCCGAGGGGACGTCGTTCCGCAACGTCCTCACGCGCGAGGAGTCCGAGCGCTTCGCGGGCCACCTGTTGCGGCTCAAGCTCTCCGGCCGCATCGAGCTGGACCTCGAGGCGGGGTGAGCACCCGCAGGCACGGGCGCTAGCGCGTGTGGACCACGCCCACGTCGGCGGTGCCCACGAGCATGGCGCTGCCGATGAAGAGGTTGTCGGACTCGGCGCCGCCCAGGCGCACGGACTGGAAGATGACCAGGTAGAGCGCGTTGCGCTCGGGGAAGGCGGAGCCCGGAATCGTCACCCGCGCCTCGCGGTAGCTGCCCGGCACGGCGACCAGCTGGAGGAACTCCATGGGCGTGGTGGGCATGCTGGAGTACGTCGGCTCGCCCTTCTGTCCATCCGAGCTCAGCGGCACCACCGTCACGAAGCCCAGCGTGCGGTCCTGATTCCCGGGCGGCGCGGCGCGGTCGAAGGAGAGGGCGGCGTTCGCGTCGAGCGTCACGTACGCGGCGCCATTCGGACGGAACGCGGCGATGGACTCCTTCACGGGCGCGTCGTCGACCTGCCCGACGTAGCGCTTGCCGTCCTTGCTGGCGATGAACTGGTACGTGGCGCCGGACTGGTAGGTCAGCTTCTCGTCCTCGCCGCCGATGCTGGTGAGGCTGTAGCTGCCCGACCCATCCTCCGACAACGCCGTGGCCACGCCGCCCACCGGCTGCACGGAGGCCTTCGCGCCGGACACGCCCGAGGGCTGCGAGTCGTCGCCGTCCTTCGAGCCGAAGAACACGAGCGCCGCCGTCTGCGCGGGGAAGGTGAGGGTGTCGCCGCCGTCGCGGGGCCACGTCCCCCCGTCGAAGCCCGCCGTCGCCCCGGCGGAGACCTCCACCTCCGGCGTCGCGAACAGGGTGCCCACCATGACGTGGTCCGCGGTGAGCTGCGCGCCCGTCTTCTCCAGGTCGCAGGCCAGGGGGGCAAGGGAGGTAGCGGCGAGTGCGGCGGCGAGCAGGAGGCGTTTCATCGAGATTTCCCCGGGTTGCGACGAATGGTGGGAGCATAGCAGGGCCTCGTGACGCGAAGCCCGCGCGCTCGACGTCTCGGGGTATCCTGCCGCGCAACCGTGCAAGGTCACCGTGTCCACTCCGCGAGCCGGCGCTTCTTCAAGCGGCTCGGCTTCTCCCTGGCGATGGCCGCTTTCTTCGGCTGTGTGCTGGGGCTGCTCGTGTACCTGCGCGCGCCGCAGCCCGCGGCCCCCCGCGAGGACTCGCCCGCGTGGATGCCGTCCGGGGCGGTGGAGGTCGCGCAGGAGTGGCTGGAGGGGCTGGAGCGCTATACCTACGACTGGCGGGTGCTGGAGCTGGGGGCCCGCTCGGAGCGCCCGGACGAGGCCGTCGTCGTGGCCATCGACGACGAGACGCTCGCCGAGGCGCGCCAGGACGACCGGCCGGGCGTGGCCACCCAGCCCTGGCCCCGGCAGCTCGTCGGCGGGATGGTGCACCGGCTCGTGCAGGAGGGCGCGTTGCTGGTGCTGGTGGACCTGCCCTTCACGGAGCTGAGCCCCAACGCCTGCGTCAACCCGAAGCTCTCCACGCCCTCGTCGTCCGGGGACGACGTGGCCTTCCGCGAGCTGCTGGAGCAGGACCCGGGCAGGTCGCTCCTGTCCTTCACGTGGGAGGCGCAGGGCTCGCGCGTGTTGCCGCCCGCGAACCGGCTGTGGCCCTACCGCGTCAAGGTGGGGACGTACCCCAGCACCCCGGAGGCGCGCGCCCGCGCCCAGGCGGTGCTCGCCGTCCAGCGGCCCGCCTACGTGATTCCAGCCGGGCGCCAGGCCGAGGTCTGGGGCGGCGCCACCGACGAGGCGGACGCGAAGGAGCTGGGGGCGCGATTGGGCGTGGCGGGCGCCGTCGTCGAGGAGCGCCGGGCCTCCGACGACACGTTCCGCCTGGGGACCACCGACCTCTTCGTGTCGCTGGCGGAGGTACAGGTGGAGGGCCTGGACCCGGCCGGGTTGGTGGAGGTGCGCCAGCTCCAGCACCCCGTGGCGCCGCTGCTCGGGGGGCTGGCGGGGGGCTATGGCGCCGTCACCCTGACGGCGGACGCGGATGGCGTGGTGCGCGGCATCCCCCACCTGGTGACCTACGTCGCGCGAGGCGGGCGCCACGTGTTGCCGTCGCTGCCGCTGGCGGCGGCGATGCGGCTGGCGAACACGCGGAAGCTGCGCTACGCGGACGGGCGGCTGTACGTGGGCGACGCGTACTCGGTGCCGATGGACGCGTCGGGCTACAGCCTGCTGCGCTGGAACGCGCCCACGGCGGGGCGGGGCTCGCGCGGCTCGCTGTCGCGCTCCATCCGCGCGTGGAACGTGCTGCTCAACGTGTTCGACGTAGCGGACGAGCGCCCCGCGCGCTTCGACAACGACCTGGAGGGGCGCACCGTCGTCCTCACGCGCACCTCGGGCGAGTCGGGGCACCTGCGGCCCACGCCCATCGGCCCGGAGACGCCGGGCGGGGCCATCCTCGGGCAGGCGCTGGCGAACATCCTCCGCTCGGAGGGCATCACCCGCGCCGCGCCGGACTTCGATTTGATGGTGACGATGGGGCTCGCCTTCGCCGGGGCCTTCATGGCGCTGTCGCTCAGCTTCCTGCTGCGCTCGGTGCGCGGGGCCATCCTCTACGTGGGGGGCCTGGCCGTGGCGAGCGCCGGGTACACCGTGGCGGCGGCCTACGTCTTCGTCGAGCAGAAGCTGTGGATCGCCATGGCGGGCCCGCTCCTGGCGATGGCGGGCGCCTTCGTCGTCACCACCGTCTACGCGTTCCGCAACGAGCAGCAGATCCGCGACTTCGTGCAGGCCGCGCTGGGGCGCTACGTCAGCCCGGAGGTGGCGCGGCTCGTCACCCGCGACCTGAGCCTGATGCACCCGGAGCGCCGGCGGATGTCGGTGTACGTCTGCGACATCGAGGGCTTCACGCGCATGTCGGAGGGCCTGACGCCCGAGCAGCTCGTGGGCCTCTTCAACGAGTACCTCCTGGAGATGGCGGCGGTGGTGCGCTCCACGGCGGGGCAGGTGGACAAGTACATCGGCGACTCGGTGATGGCCTTCTGGGGCGCGCCCGTGCGCACGGATCGCCACGCGCACCTGGCCTGCGAGGCCGCGCTGAAGATGCGGGCGGTGCTCGCGGAGAAGCAGGACGCCTGGGAGAAGAAGTACGGCCGCCGCCTGAGCTTCCGCGCCGGCGTGGACACGGGCGAGGTGGTGGTGGGCGACATGGGCAGCGAGTTGAAGTCGCACTACACCGTGCTCGGCGACGCGGTGGGGCTGGCCGCGCGCCTGGAGACGCTCAACAAGCTGTACGGGACGTACGTGCTGGTGGGGGATGGCACGGTGGCGCTCGCGGCGGACAACTACGTGTTCCGCGTGGTGGACCGGGTGCGCCTCAAGGGCCGGGCGGAGCCCGTGCGCGTGCACGAGCTCGTGGGCCGTCGCGGCGAGCTCACCGCTCCCGTCCAGGAACTGCTCACGCTGCACGAGAAGGCGCTCACGGCCTACCACCAGCGGCGCTTCGCGGAGGCCCACGTCCTCTTCGAGCGCGCCTCCACCGAGCTGAAGGACCCCGTGGCCGCCGTCTACGCGAGCCGCTGCGCGCGCTTCCTCTCCGCCGCGCCCCCCGCGGACTGGGACGGGGTCCACATCCCGGACGAGTCGGGGCCCGGCGTCGCCGCCGCTTGAGCACCGGGCGGGGGCTCCGGAGTGGGGGTGCGCTTCAGTCGTCGTCGGGCGCGGGCGTGTCCGGCTGGCCGAACAGCTCCGTCACGGGCGCGTCGCGCTCGAGGTGCTCGGCCACCACGCGCAGCATCTTCTCCGGCGTCATCGCGGAGTAGTACACCTCGCCGTCCCAGCCCATGAGCTGGTAGTCCTCCGGCGACAGCGGGTCCCTCTTGCGGCCCGTGTCCTCGCGGACGACGACGTTCGGCCCCATGTGGCAGAAGCCGTAGCAGCCCCCCCGGTACAGCTCGCACCGCGCCACCAGCCCTCGGGCGAAGAGGGCGTCCCGCGCGGTGGCATGCACCGCGTCCGCGCCAGCCGCCTTGCAGGTGGAGCCCTTGCACACGGACATGCGGTAGCGCTTCGTCACCACGACACCTCCCCACGGAGCCCTGGCGCCGGACACCCGCCCGCGCGCCGCCCCACGCCCGAGTTGAAGAGCTGCAGCGTCACCACCAGGACCCCCAAACGCATCCGGCCCGCCCACCGCTTGGAAGCGGGGAGGCGGGCCGGCATTCCCTGGCCATGACGGGCCGGGGGTGAGAACGGCTCTACTTCAGGAACTTCGTCACCTGGATGGGGCCCTGCTGCGTCACCACCGCGTGGCCGTGCGCGCCAGCCTTGGCGCCGTGGCCGTGGTCCCCCGCGCCGAGCGCGGGCGTCTTGAGCTGCACCAGACCCTCGCCGATGCGCGTGTGGGCCTCCTTGTGGACGTGGTGCGGCTCCTCGGAGCCCTCGCGCTTGTTCCACGGGTCCGACGGGTGCGACACCGGCGGCCCCTTGAGCAGCTTGGGGATGTCGTAGACGAAGTTCTGCCGCGTGTACTCGGACGGCGTGTGCATGTACGTGTCCATGCGGATGGCGTCCTTGGGGCACGCGTCCACGCACAGGCCACAGACGATGCAGCGCAGTTCGTCGATGACGAACTGGGTCGGGTACTTCTCGATGACGCGGGACTCGGCCTCGGCGTCCGTCTCCTCGTACTCGCCCGCCTCGATGTAGATGCACTGCGCCGGGCAGATGGTGGCGCACATGTAGCAAGCCACGCAGCGCGGCTTTCCGTCCTCGCGCGGGACCAGGCGGTGGAGGCCCCGGTACCCCTCCGGGTAGATGGGCTTCTCCTCCGGGTACTCCACCGTCGTCATCAGGCTGGAGCCGGTCCGGTCCAACACCTGCGTGTTCGTGTCCCGCGTCCCGAACAGGTTGCGGAAGAAGTGCTTGGTGGTGATGGCCAACCCGTGCAGCAGCCCGGGGATGTAGATCCGCTCACGGACGTCCGTGCGGGGATCCTGGGTGACCTTGGTAACCTTGATCGCCATGGTGATGTCTCGATTCCCGGTGGCCCGAGGCTAGTGCGAGGACGCCGCGCTGGCGTGTGAGGGCAGCGCGTGCGCGTCATGCCCGTGGCCGTGGTCATGGCCGTGAGCGCCGTGCGCACCTCCGTGCGCGCCGTGCTCCGCCGTTCCCTGCTTCGTCATCGTCAGCACCATCAGCACGCCAATCTCCAGCAGGCCCGCCACCGCCAGCGCCCGCAGGGACGGATCCCACAGCACCAGCGCGCCGGAGACGAACACGTTCGCCAGGCCCAGCGGCAGGAGGATCTTCCAGCCCAGCGTCTGGATCTGGTCGTAGCGGAAGCGCGGGAAGGTCCAGCGGATGACCAGCTGCACCCAGATGAGGAACACGACCTTCACCCAGAACACGGTGCCCAGGAGGGTGCCGTACAGCCAGCCGTGCTCCTGCATCAGCGGCTGGCTCGCCAGCCACTCGCCGCCGAAGGGCAGGTGGTGACCGCCGAAGAACAGCGCCGTCGTCACGCCGGCCAGCACCACGACCTCCACGAACTCGGAGATCATGAACAGGCCGAACTTCATGCCGGAGTACTCCACGAAGTAGCCGATGATCTCGGACTCGCCCTCCGGCACGTCGAACGGGGCGCGCTTGGTCTCCGCGAAGGACGCGGCGAAGAAGCCGATGAAGCCGATGGGCTGCAGGATGAAGCCCCACGCCGGCAGGCCGAAGTCGAAACCACCCTCGGTGCGCCACAGGTAGCGCGCCTGGCCGGTGGCGTCCGCGCCGGCGACCGCCAGGTCACCGACGATGGCGGGCAGCTGCACGGAGGAGAACGCCAGGAACAGGCCGATGAGGGACAGGCCCAGCGCGACCTCGTACGAAATCATCTGCGACGAGGCGCGCACGCCGCCCAGCAGCGCGAACTTGTTGTTGGAGGACCAGCCGGCCAGCGCCGTGCCGTAGACGGCCAGCGACGCGATGGCCAGCAGGTACAGCACGCCGAAGTCCGGCGTCGCCACCACCATGTCCACCCGGTGCCCGAAGACCTCCACGGACGGGCCGGCGGGCACCACCGCGAACAGCGCGAACACGGGCGCGAACGCGAGGATGGGGCCCAGCTTGAACAGGAAGGTGTTGGCCGTGCCCGGGATGAAGTCCTCCTTGGTCAGCATCTTCAGCACGTCCGTGAGGATGTGCGGGAGGCCCGCCAGGGAGCGGTTGCGGATGCCGGGCAGGTTGATGCGCGCGCGGTTGGGGCCCACGCGGTCCTGCATCAGCGCGCTCCACTTGCGCTCGGCGATGGTGAGGAGCGTGGCGATGATCATCACGAAGACGAGCATCAGGAACAGGATGTTCGACAGGCGGCTGGCGCCCGTGAACCAGTACTTCTCGGCCAGGCCCGCCACGGCGTAGGCCGCCGCGGAGACCCCCGCGAGGGCGCCGACGATGGTGGCCATCGCCACGAGGACAGTCAGTACGCGCTTCATCGCTAGATACCCCTCACCCGGGGAGAACCGAACTCACGGTAGCCCGGAGGACGCCCGTCGGCGCCCGTGGGCAGCGGATTGATGCCCGGCTTCTCCCGGTCCGGCGGAGAGGCCTTGTCCCAGTTGAACTCCGCGAACTCGGCCACCTTGCCGGCCAGCTCGCGCCACACGTCCCGCGCCGAGGCCCACGCGGCCTCGCCGCCCAGCTCGCGCGTCAGCTCCGCGGCCCACTTCCAGCCCGGAACCGTGTCGCCCTTGGGCGGGTACGCCTTGCGGAAGCGCTGGGTGATGCCATCCATCTGCGTGAACGAGCCCTCGTCCTCCACGTGGATGGAGGCCGGCAGCAGCACCGTGGCCTGCGCGGTGATGGGCGACTCGTTGGTCGCCTGCAGCACGAAGACCTCCAGCCGCGCCAGCGCCTGCGCGAAGGCCTCCACGTCGCCCGGAATCTCCGAGCCGATGGCGTAGAGCGCCTTCACCTGGCCCTTGCCCAGCGCCGAGGTCAGCGACTCGAAGGTCTCCACCTTCAGGCCCAGGCCCTTGGCGATCCACTCCAGGCCCTTGCGGTTGGGGTTCTTGTCCGCCGTCTTCAGGAAGTGGTCGGCCTTGCCCGCCGGACGGCCACCCACGTAGACGGTGGAGACGCCCAGCGTGTGCTTCGCGAAGTTCAGGCCCGCCAGCAGGTCCTCGTTGGAGGCCACGGGGGAGGCGAACACCGCGAGCGCCTTGTCGCCCACCAGCGGCTTGAGCGCCTTGGCGGCGGCCTGCACGGCCTCCTTGCGCGTCACCACCGGCACCGCGTCCGAAGCGGCCTTGCCCGCCTGGCGGCCCACCCGGGCCTGCTGCACGCGGCCCAGGTTGAACGACTTGTACATGAGCCGGCCCTGGTCACACATCCAGCTCTTGTTGATGTCCTCGTTCTCGCGCGGGCGGATGCGGTAGGTGTCCTGCGACATCCAGTCCACGTACGTGTTGCAGCCCTTCGCGCAGCCCGTGCAGATGGACGGGGTGGCGGACAGGAACCACGCGCGCGCCTTGAAGCGGAAGTCGCGGCTGAGCAGCGCGCCCACCGGGCACACGTCCACGGTGTTCATGGAGTAGTCGCTGTCCAGCTCGTTGCCCGGGAACACGTCGATGCGCTCGTGGCTGCCGCGGCCGAACACGCCCAGCTGCGGCTCCTTGGCCACCTCGTTCATCACGCGCACGCACCGGGTGCACATGATGCAGCGCTCCTGGTCCAGCACGACGCGGGGCCCCAGCACCTTGCGCTTGTTCTTCAGGGCCTTGCCGCCCTCGAGGCGCGAGGGGCGGTAGTCGTACTTCATGTAGTAGTCCTGCAGCTTGCACTCACCGGCCTGGTCGCAGATGGAGCAGTCGACCGGGTGGTTGAGCAGCAGGAACTCCATCACCGAGCGCTGCTGCTCCTTGACCTTGGGGGTCGTCGTCTTGATGGCGACGCCCTCGGCCAGCGGCGTCTGGCACGCAGGGACGAGCTTGGGCGCGTTGGACGCCTCGATGAGGCAGATGCGGCAGTTGGCCGCGATGGAGAGGCGCGGGTGGTAGCAGTAGTACGGAATCTCCGAGCCGACCTGCTTGGCCGCCTCGATCATGTTCGTCCCCGGCTTCACCACGACTTCCTTGCCGTCGATGGTGCAGGTGACGAAGCCCGGGTTCTTGGGCGCGGGCTTGGGCGGCGGGCCCGCCGGAGGGGGCGCCTTCGGCGGAGCCGTGACGCTGCTGGCCGCCGCGGGGGGCGTGTCCAGCTTCGCGCCGGCCGGAGGGTTGGAGGGCTCGGGACCGATCTTCGCCGCGGGGGTGTCCGTGGGCGCGCCCTTGGGGGGCGGCTGCGCGTCACCGGTCGGCTTCTTCGTGTCGTTGTCGCTCACTGCTCGACCTCGCCGCCAATCATGTTGATGGTGTCAAACGTGGGGATGAGGTCCGCCAGCATCTTCCCCTCGATGATGTGGGGGACCGCCGCGAGCACCGGGAAGCCCGGCGCGCGCACGTGCACCTTGTACGGACGCCCGCGCCCGTCGCTCACCAGGTACCAGCCCAGCTCGCCGTTCGAGGCCTCGGTGGCGTCGTAGATTTCGCCGGGGGGCACCTGGATGCCCTCCATGACCAGCTTGAAGTGCGCCATGACGCCCTCGATGGTCCCGTAGACCTCCGGCTTGGGCGGCAGCGCGATGCGCCAGTCATCCACGATGATGGGGCCGGCGGGGATGGTGTCGAGCGCCTGCCGGATGATGCGGATGGACTGCCGCATCTCCTCCATGCGGACGAGGTAGCGGTCGTAGTTGTCGCCGTGCTCGCCCACCGCGATGTCGAAGTCGAAGCGCTCGTAGACCCAGTACGGGTGCGCCTTGCGCAGGTCGTGCGCGACGCCGCTGGCGCGCAGGGCGGGGCCCGTCCAGCCGAAGTCGATGGCGTCGTCGGCGCTGATGACGCCGGTGCCCTTGGTGCGGTCCACGAAGATGCGGTTGCGCGTGAGCAGCCCGTCCATCTCGGCGAGCAGCTCCTCGGTGCGCGTCAGCGTCTTGCGGACCTTGTCCGCCCAGCCGTCCGGCAGGTCGCGGTTGATGCCGCCCACGCGGCCGAAGCTCGTCGTCAGGCGCGCGCCGGTCAGCTCCGTGACGCGGTCCTGGATGAGCTCGCGGGCCTCCATGCCGTAGAGGAACGGCGCGAAGCCGCCCATCTCCAGGCCGGTGGCGCCCACGCACGTCAGGTGGTCCGTCAGCCGGTGCAGCTCGCTGCCGATGACGCGGATGTACTGGGCGCGCTCCGGGATCTCCAGGCCGATGAGCTTCTCCACGGCGTTGAGGAACCCGAAGTTGTTCATCATCGCGGACAGGTAGTTGAGCCGGTCCGTGTACGGCAGGCACTGCGTCCAGGTGACGTTCTCGCAGCTCTTCTGGAAGCCGCGGTGCAGGAAGCCGATCTCCGGGTCGATCTTGACGATGGTCTCGCCGTCCAGCTCCACCTTGAGCCGCACGGTGCCGTGCGTGGCGGGGTGGGACGGGCCCATGTTGATGACCATGTGCTTGGCCTGGAGGTGCGACTCGAGCTCGCCCTCCGGCGGCAGGGAGCCGTCGGTGTCCGGATTGTGGCCCTTCGCTTCGGGCATCGTGTGGCTGTCGGCCATGGTGAGAGTCCTCAGGAGTGCCCGCTGGTGCCGGGACCGCGGAAGATGTCCTTGATGGGGCGCTCGGGGATGAGCGGCTGCCGATCTCGCAGCGCGTAGTCCTTGCGCAGCGGGTGGCCCTGGAACTCCTCGTAGAGGAGGATGCGGCGCAGGTCCGGGTGTCCGTCGAAGCGGATGCCGTAGAAGTCCCAGACCAGCCGCTCCCACCAGTTGGCGCCGCGGTACAGCGGCGTCAGCGACGGGATGACGGGCTGCGCCTCGCTCACGCGCACCTTGAGGCGCACATGCTCGTTCCGCTTGAGCGAATACAGGATGTAGACGACCTCGAAGCGCGGGTCGTTCTCCGCCAGGTGCAGGCGATCGACGCCGTCCATGGAGCCGAACAGCTTGAACTCCAGCTCCGGGTCGTTCTTCAGGAGCGTGGCGACCTTCGGGAGCGAGTCGGCATGGATGACGGCCCAGGCGCCGCCCGCCCGGTCCACGTAGCGTTCCACCACCGCCTCGGGAAAGTGGGCGGAGACCCTGTCCAACGCGAAAGTGCTCAAGGGGGACCCAATGACTGAGGGAGAAGAATCCGCGGCTTTATAAGGACCCCCGAAGGGGGGCGTCAACGTAAACCCTCAACCATGTAGGCCACTTAGAAGGCCCAGAAGCGTGCGTTGCCCGCGCGGCGGCCGAGGAGGCGCGTGGATCGCCGGGAGGGGGCGGAAATCAGGCCACGGAGCCGCTCCCCTGGGACAGGGGTGACCCTGGAGGGCGGGGGTGGAAGGTGGCCACCGGGCGGCTCTTCCCCGGGACGGTGGCCTGGCTGACGGCGTCCCAGAGGAAGAGCGCGTCGGCGTGGTCCCGGGTGGCCTGGGAGACGAGGACCGGGACGCCGACCCGCTTGGTCAACCCCTCGATACGACTGGCCAGGTTCACCGTGTCGCCGATGGCGGTGTAGTCCAGGCGCCGGGACGTGGACCCGACGTTGCCCAGCACCACGGGGCCGGTGTGGATGCCCACCCCCATGGCCAGGGCCGGAATCCCCAGCCGCGCCCGCTCCGCGTTGAAGGCCTCCAGCTCGTGCACCATGGCCAGGGCGCACCGGACCGCGCTGACCGCGTGCTGCGGGTCGGACAGGGGGGCACCGAAGTACACCATGAGTGAGTCCCCGATGAACTTGTCGAGCGTGCCGCCGTGGAGGAACACCACCTCCACCATGCGGCCGTAGTAGGCGTTGAGCAGCTCCACCACCTCGCGCGGGGGGAGCCGCTCGCTCAGGGCGGTGAAGTCGCGGATGTCCGCGAAGAGGACCGTGACCTCCCGCAGCTCGGGCTCCGGAGAGGCCTGGCGCTGGAGGCGCTCGGCGACGGCGGGGGCGAAGTAGCGGCCCAGGCGGGCGCGCTTGACCTCCTCTTCCGAGACGGCCGCGGACAGGGCGCGGATGCGGTTGAGCAGGTGGCGCGCGCCGGCCGCCGCGACGCAGAGCATGACGCCCGCGGACAACTGGGCCCCGATGCCGATGCCGGCCTGGGCCTGGAGGGCCACCTCCGCGACGATGGCGAAGCCCGTCACCACCAGCGTCACCGTGTTGCGCAGGGACAGCGCGGCCAGCAGCACCAGCACGGCGAAGATGCCCAGGGTGAAGCCGGCCACGCCGCCCGGGGAGGGCGACACCGGGATGGCGTGGCTCTGGAGCCAGTACACCGCCGGCACGTCCACGAACGCCACCGACAGTCCGGCCCAGCGCACGAAGCGGCGCGAGCGGGCCACGGCCCAGAGGATGCCCGCGGTGCAGGCCCAGTACACGCCGAGTGGCCGCAGGTAGGTGACCCAGTCCTGCTTCCCCATGGCGAGGCCGAGCACGGTGGACATGGCGAACATCACCGTGACGGCCACGAAGCGGATCCGCGACAGCTGGCGCGCGTTGCGCAGGCGCTCCTCGTCGAGCGCCCGGTTCACCGAGTCCTCGATTCCCTCTGGCGCGTTGGCCCTCACGGCTTCCCCCCCCCGGACTGCCGGAACCGGCTGCTCGAATGACGCGACATCTCGCACGGCCTCGTCCACTCCGCGCCTTCCCGGGCCGGCCGTTGCCGGGCGGTGGCGGCTGTGACGCATCCGATATACACGCGGAGGCATGTCCGAGTCCGCTTCGTCCCCACTTCGGCGTTCCCTCGCCTGGCGTCTGGCGCTGGGGGCGGGACTGGGGCTGGGGTTGTTCGCGGCGGAGTCCTGGCTGCTGCTGCGCTCGGGGGTGGTGGGCGTGGACATCCCCGTGGACGGGCCCTACGCGGCGCTGATGGCGGCGGTGCGTCCGGTGCTGCCGGGCCTGCTCGCGCGCGTCGCGTCCGTCTACGTCGTGGCGGGCATGGCGCTCGCCGCGGCGGCCTGGGGGCTGGCGCGCGTCTGGGGGCGGGGCGGGGTGGTGGCGACGCTCGTGGGGTGGTGTGGGCTGACGGCGCTGCTGGCGTGGGACCGCGCCATCGCCCGGCCCGCGCTGTTCGATGACCTGCCGGCGGTGCGTCCCCTGCTGGCCTGGCTGGTCGACCATGGCGAACCGTGGCATCCGCGCGCGGTGGCGGTGGCGGTGCTCCTCGTCCACGCGGGGGTGTTCCTCGCGCGACGCACGTCGGGGCGTGCGCGCGTGCGCGCGGCGGTGGTCCTGGCCGTGGGGGCGGCGGTGCTCGCGGCGTGGCGCGCGTGGCCCGTGTCCGGGGGCGGGAAGCACCCGCTGGTGGTGCTCATCGGCATCGACGCGTTCCGTCCGGACCGGCTGCGCTCCCAGGGCGGCAGCGGCGAGGTGGCGCCCCACGTGGACCGCTTCCTCGAGGACGCGGCGCTCTTCACGCGGGCGTACACGCCCATCGCCCAGACGGAGCCCGCGTGGCGCTCGCTGCTCACCGCGCGCTGGCCCCACTCGACCGGCGTGCGCTACCCGCTGACGGCGGAGTCCCGCATGCGGCTCCAGCCGACGTTCGCGGAGGCCTTCTCCCGCGCGGGGTGGCGCACGGTGTTCGCCACGGACTGCTCGCGCTTCCACGCGGAGGGGCCCGCGTCTGGCTTCGCCACCCGGTTGCAGCCGCCGCGCGGCGCGGTGAACTTCCTGCTGGAGAAGCTGCGCTACCGGGCGCTCGGCGTCTTCGCCGACCACGCGCTGGGGGCCGCGTGGGTGCCGGAGTTCGTCGACAACCGCGCGCTGGCCGGCATCCACGACCCCATGGGCTACGCGGAGCGGCTGGCGCGGCGGCTGCTCGAGGAGGCGGGGGAGGGGCCCACGCTGTTCGCGTTCCACGCCACCGCCGCCCACTTCCCGGGTGACCCCGTCCACCCCTTCCACCGTCGCTTCGTGGCGGCCACGGAGCCCTTGGAGCGCCGGCTGCGCATGCACTTCGCGCCCGTGTCCCCGGGGGCGAAGGGCGGGTGGAACCGGGCGGGCGCGGAGGGGCTCTACGACGAGCTGCTCGCGCAGGCGGACGCGCAGGTGGGCCTGCTGCTGGAGGCGCTGCGGCGCTCCGGACGCTATGACGACGCGCTCGTCGTCCTCATGTCCGACCACGGCGAGAGCTTCCACGAGGACCGGCCCGACCTGGCGGGCGCCACCCCCGTGCATGGCGCGCGGCTGTCGGAGGTGGAGAACCGCATCCTGCTCGCCGTGAAGCCGCCGGGAGGGCGGGGCGCGGCGCGCGGGGACATCGACGCGCTGGTGCGACTGCTGGACGTGGGGCCCACCCTGTTGGACTTCGCGGGGCTGCCCGCGCTGGAGGGCGTGGACGGGGTGTCACTGGCTCCCCTGCTGCGTGGCGGGGACTGGACGCCGCAGCGGCTGTACGCGGAGACGGGCTTCACGCACGTGTCGCCGGAGGTCTTCGACGCGGGGCACTGGCCCGGCGCGCCGCGCACCTTCGACGCGTACCGCATCCGGCCCGACGGGGTGGTGGAGATGGGCGAGACCGTGCACGCGGCGGTGGTGCGGGAGAAGGACCGCGGCGCATACGACGGCCAGCGCTGGTGGATGGAGCGGCCCCGGGCGGATGGCACGCTGCGGCGGACCTGCGAGGGGGACTGTGAGGGGGCGGACGCGCGGGCGCTGGAGGCCTGGCTGGAGGACGTCCGGGGACGGACGGACGAGGTCGACTCGCGTAAGGTGGCGGGCCATGTCGACGACCCCCAACACTCCCTCGCTCCAGGAGCAGTACGCTCCGCACAATAGCTGTTTCGGCTGTGGCCCGGCCAACGCGCAGGGCCTGCGCATCCGCAGCATGGCGGAGGGCGACCTCGTCGTCGCCGAATGGATGCCCTCCGAGCACCACCAGGCGTTCCCCGGTGTCCTCAACGGCGGCATCATCGGCGCGCTGCTGGATTGCCACTGCAACTGGACCGCCGCGTACCACCTGATGAAGGCGCAGGGCGCTTCCTCTCCGCCGTGCACCGTCACCGCCGACTACACCATCACCCTCAAGCGCCCGACGCCCATGAGCGGGCCGGTGCGGCTGGAGGCGAAGCCGGTGGAGCTCCAGGGCGACCGGGCCATCATCGAAGGCACGCTCACCGCGGGCGGGAAGGTGACGGCGCTGTGCCGGGGCACCTTCGTCGCGGTGAAGCCGGGCCACCCCGCGTACCACCGCTGGTAGGCGGCCAGAACGCCCGAGGCCCCGTCGCCACCCCGTTGGAAGGGGCGGCACGCGGGGCCTCGGAGGGTGCGTCGTGGAGCGGGGGGACTACTTGCCCATGGAGATGAGCAGGTCGTGCCGGGCCGCCGTCTCGTTGGGCTGGCCCCGGTCCGCGATGCGGTGGACCTGGTTGGCGATCTTGTCCTGGAGCAGCATGAGGCCGTCCAGCACCTGCTCCGGGCGGGGCGGGCAGCCGGGGATGTAGACGTCCACCGGCAGGATGCGGTCGATGCCCTGGAGCACCGCGTAGTTGTCGTAGAAGCCGCCCGAGGACGCGCACACGCCGAACGACACGACCCACTTGGGCTCGGTCATCTGCTCGTAGACGCGCTTGAGGATGGGGGCCTGCTTCAGGTTGATGGTGCCCACCACCATCAGCAGGTCCGCCTGGCGCGGCGAGAAGCGCGGGAATTCGGCGCCGAAGCGCGCGATGTCGTGCCGGCTGGCCGCCACGGACATGTACTCCATGCCGCAGCACGCCGTCGCGTACGGGTAGGTGAACAGCGAATACTTGCGGGCCCAGCCCAGGCCCTTGGAGACCATCCGCTGGAAGAAGCCCATGGCCTCGTCGCGGCGGGTCGTCAGCACTGGAGCGATGTCTGCATCAGCCATGGTGTCTCAGCTCTCCCAATCCAGGGCGCCCTTCTTCCAGATATAGATGAGGCCCACGACGAGCGTCGCCGCGAAGACCACCATCTCCGTGTACCCGAACCAGCCGAGGGCCTGGAAGTTCACCGCCCAGGGGTACATGAACACCGCTTCCACGTCGAACACGATGAACAACAGCGCGACGACGTAGAACTTCACCGCGAAGCGCTGACGCGCCGGTCCGCTGGACTCGGAGCCTGCCTCGAAGCTGGTGGACTTGATGGCGCTCGGACGCTTGGGGCCCAGCAGCGACGTGATGAACGGGATCGCGACGCCCATGATGCCGGCCAGCAGCAGCACCACCGCCAGGGGCAGGTAGGGCGAGAGGGGAGAGGGAGTCATCGCGCGCGGAACCTAATGACACCGGCCTCGCCATGTCAAAGGGAAAGTCCCCTGGCTGGCGCCGCAACCCCTTGAGATGACGACGAAAAGCGAGGCTTGTCCTCCCAGGTGGCGGACGGGCGGGCTCCAAGGCCCCGGATTCCGGTCGCCCGCATGCCCGGGAGAGGGGCTCGGCGTTTGACGCTCCCGGCCACCCACGCCTACCGTCGACGCACGCCGGGCGGCGCCGGCGATCAGTCTCAGCGGGAGATGACAGGCATGTGGGGCCGGCTCGGCTTGCGGATGCAGGTGGCCATCGCGGTGCTCGTGCCCTGCCTGGCGGTGATGGGGCTGTGCATCTGGAACTTCTCCGCGCGACAGCGCGAGGTGGCGTTGGAGCTGCTCCAGCGGCGCGCCCGGGTGCTGGGCTCGCTCGTCGCGTCGCACCCCGCGACGCGGGACTGGGATGGCTCCCAGGCCGCGAAGGCGCGGTTGGACGAGGTGCTGGCGCAGCTCGAGTCCCGGAACATCGAGGGTGGCGGTGGCTTCACCGTGAACTACCAGGGGCTGCTGGGCCCGGACGGTCGGCCCGTCTATGAGGCGTTGGGGCGGGTGCCCGAGCATGCCCGGGGGGCCTCCGTGGTGTTGAGCCAGGGGTGCGCCAGCTCGCTCATCACCCAGCGCGAGGTGGTGGTGTGGTGCGCCAGCGGCGGGCGCACCTACGTGGCGGGGCTGGGCCTGGACGAGGCCAACGCCGCCGTGACGGAGCTGAAGAGCTCCGTGGTGATGGGCCTGGTGGGCGCGCTCCTGTTGGGGTTGCTGCTCGCGGTGCTCATCGGGCGGACCCTCGTCGAGCCCGTGGCCCAGGTGACGGACGTGGTGCGCGACGTGGCCCGGGGCGACGTGTCCCGCGCGGAGATGGACGTGCCCGCCACGGGCGAGGTCCGGTTGATGGCGCAGTCCTTCAACGAGATGCTCGGCACGCTGCGGCTGACGGTGCTGGAGCTGGTGTCGCGCACCGAGCAGCTCTCCGGCGCGTCGCGCGGGCTGCTCGGCGCGTCGGCGGACCAGGAGCACGTCATCAGCCAGCAGGCGGCGTACGCGCAGCAGATCGCCGCGACGTTCGAGGAGCTGAGCCGCACCGCGGAGCAGATCTCCAGCTCGACGGAGGTGGTGGAGTCGAGCGCCCGGCGCACGCACGAGGCGGTGGCGGAGGCCATGGCCGTGGTCGCGCAGGTGGTCGCGGGCATCAACGACATCCGCACCGAGTCCAAGGGCGTGGCCGACGCCATCGTCGGCCTGAACCAGGACCTCCAGCAGGTGTCGAAGATCGCCCACGTCATCAACCAGGTGGCGGAGCGGTCCGACCTGCTGGCGCTCAACGCGGCCCTCGAGGGCACCAAGGCGGGCGAGGTGGGGCGGGGCTTCTCGCTGGTGGCGGCGGAGATGCGCAAGCTGGCGGAGAACGTGTCCGCGTCCGCGCGCGACATCGGCCGCATCGTGGAGAAGGTGCAGGACTCCGGCGAGGAGGCCGCCTCGAAGGCCCGCGTGGGCATGGCCACCAGCGACCGCGGCGTGGAGGTGGCGGAGCAGGCGTCGGCCGTGTTCCAGCGCATCGTGGAGCTGGCGCGCGGCACCAGCGAGGCCGCGCGGCAGATCACCATCGCCACGCGTCAGCAGCGTCAGTCCAGCGAGCAGGCGGTGCAGGGGGCTCGCAACGTGGCGGAGCTGGTGAAGCAGGGCGTGGACGCCACGGGGCGCACCACGCGCATCGCCCAGGACCTGCAAGCGGTGGCCGAGGGGCTCACCGCCGTCACCGGGCGCTTCAAGACGACGCGCGTCTGAGGCCCGCTACTCGCGCCTCCAGCGCAGCTGGAGCTCCAGCTCGTCCACGTTCCCCTCGCGCTCGTGTTCGATGTTGAACGCGGCGTCGGCGGGCACGTGCAGGCGCTCCCCGGCCACCTGGATGGTGAACGCCTTGCCCTGCTCCAGCGCGTCCGCGAGGCGGCGCAGCTTCGCGACGAACTGATGACGCGGGTAGGTCTTCTCGATGTCTCGCTCGGGGCGCTTCGCCATGGCCGCGGGGCTCCTGATGGATGGAATGAGAGGCGGGTAGCGAGGTTACTGTACGCGCCCATGGGCCCGCTCGACCTGTCTCCCGCGCAGTTCCGACGTCTGGCCGACCGCGTCTCCTCTTTGGCGGAGGCGTGGCTGGAAGCACTCGATGGCAGGCCCATCGCGCCGAAGGTCACCGGCGCGGACACGGAGGCGCTGTTCTCCGCCGGGCTCCCCGAGCGGGGGCTGGGGGAGGCCGCGTTCGACGCGCTGGGGCCCGTGCTGGACGGCTCGCGCGCGGGCAATGCGCGCTTCCTCGCCTACGTGTTCGGCTCCGGCGAGCCGGTGGGCATGCTGGGGGACTACGTGGCGAGCGTCGTCAACCAGAACGTGACGACGTGGCGTTCGGCGCCCACGCTGGTGAGCCTGGAGCGCGCGGTGATTCGCGGCCTCGCGGAGGCGGTGGGGTGCCCTGGCTTCGAGGGCAGCTTCACGGGAGGGGGCTCGTCGGCGAACCTCATGGGGCTGGCGATGGCGCGCGAGGCGTTGGCTCCCGCCAATGACGAGGGGGCCCCCTCCGGCGTGGTGTACGCGTCCGCCGAGGTGCACATGTCCACGCCCAAGGCGGTGGCGCTGCTGGGCCTGGGACGCAAGCACCTGCGCCTGATTCCCGTCGATGGTGGGTGGCGGATGCGGCCGGAGGCGTTGCGGCGGGCCATCGCGGAGGACCGGGCCGCGGGGCGTCGGCCGCTGGCGGTGGTGGCGACGGCGGGGACGGTGAACACGGGGGCCATCGACCCGCTCCCTGACGTGGCGGCGGTTGCCCGCGACGCGGGGCTATGGCTGCACGTGGATGGCGCCTATGGGGCGTTGGCGGCCATGGCCTACCCGGAGCGCTTCGAGGGGCTGGCGCTGGCGGACTCCCTGTCGATGGACGCGCACAAGTGGCTCTACCAACCGGCGGACTGTGGCGTGCTGCTGTTCCGTGACGCGAAGGCCGCGCGGCGGGCGTTCTCCTTCACGGGGGACTATGCCCGCGCGCTCTCGGCCGACCCGGTGGAGGGCTTCGCCTTCTTCGACGAGTCCATCGAGCTGTCGCGCCGCGCCCGCGCCCTCAAGGTCTGGCTGTCGCTGCGCTATCACGGCCTGGGCGCGTTCCGGGAGGCCATCCGAAAGGACGTGGAGAACGCCCGTCGCCTGGAGGCCGCCATCCGGGAGAGCCCCGCGCTGGAGTTGCTCTCTCCGGCGTCGTTGAGCGCGGTGTGCTTCCGCTACGTCGCCGGGTTGAACGAGGCGGAGCGCGATGCCTTCAACGCGCGCCTGCTGACGCGGGTGAACAAGCGGGGCCGCGTCTACATCTCGAACGCGACGCTCGATGGGCGCTTCGCGCTGCGCGCGTGCTTCGTCAACCACCGCACCACACCCGAGGACGTGGCGATGGTGACGCGCGAGGTGCTCGCGGCGGCGGAGGAAGTCACGCGGAGTTGACGGGCCTGGGGCGCGCTGCGTCGGGGCTCCGCGCGCGGACGGGCCCGGCTCCCCCAGAGGCGGAGTGGCCCGTCCGCGCGGGGCAGGGCGCTACTGGTCGAGCACGTAGGCGAACAGCAGCGGCGCGACGATGGAGGCGTCGCTCTCGATGATGTACTTCGGCGTGTCGACGCCGAGCTTGCCCCAGGTGATCTTCTCGTTGGGCACCGCGCCCGAGTACGAGCCATAGCTCGTCGTCGAGTCGCTGATCTGGCAGAAGTACCCCCACAGCGGCACCCCGGTGCGCCGCAGGTCCTGGTGGAGCATGGGCACCACGCAGATGGGGAAGTCGCCCGCGATGCCTCCCCCAATCTGGAAGAAGCCCACCGAGGTGCTCGGCGCCGTCCGCGTGTACCAGCCGGCGAGCGTCTGCATCGCCTCGATGCCGGTGCGCACCGTGTGCACGTTCCTCACGTCGCCGGAGATGCAGTGGCCGGCGTACATGTTCCCCAGCGTCGAGTCCTCCCAGCCCGGCACCCAGATGGGCAGGTCCTTCTCGCACGCGGCGACGAGCCAGCTGTTCCTCGGGTCGATTCGATACGACCCCTCCAGCTTCCGGCTCCGCAGCACGCGGTACATGAACTCATGGGGGAAGTAGCGCTCGCCCGAGGCGTCCGCCGCCACCCACTCGTCCAGCACCACGGACTCGATGCGCCGCATGGCCTCCAGCTCCGGGATGCAGGTGTCCGTGACGCGGTTCATGTGCCGCCCCAGCAGCGCCAGTTCGTCGGCGGGCGTGAGGTCGCGGTAGTTCGGCACCCGCTCGTAGGCGTCGTGCGCGACGAGGTTGAACAAGTCCTCCTCGAGGTTGGCGCCCGTGCAGCTGATGGCGTGCACCTTGTCCTGGCGAATCATCTCCGCCAGGGAGATGCCCAGCTCGGCGGTGCTCATGGCGCCCGCCAGCGTCACCAGCATCTTTCCTCCGCCGTCGACGTGACGGCGGTAGCCCTCGGCGGCGTCCACCAGCGCGGCCGCGTTGAAGTGTCGGAAGTGCGTCTTGCAGAAGTCCCTGATTCCCACGAGCGATGCTCCCGGCGACCACGAGGTACAGGCACGGGGGCTGTCGCCAGGAACACACCACGCCTGAACGCTCTACGGTCCAGGACGGGCACCGCCATCGAAGCGTCGGGTGGCTCGGCCCGGTCCGTATAGACGCTCGGACCCGACGCCGCAACCGGAGTGTCGCGCGTCGGGCGGGGGCTCAGGCGCTCGCGCGGGCCTGGAGCTTCGCGAACAGCTCGGCCGGCATGTCGGCGGAACCCAGCCTGTGTTCGGGGGCCACCGCCTCGCCGTGGAAGTCGCTGCCCGCGGTGGGCACCAGGTCGAACTCCCGCGCCAGCGCCAGGTACTTCTTGTGGATGCCCGGGTTGGGGTCCACCTGCTGCATCTCCAGCCCCGCGAGGCCCGCCTTCGCCAGCTCCCGCAGCTCCATGCGCTCCACCTTGGAGGCGGCCGGGTGCGCCAGCGTGGCCGTGCCGCCCGCCTTGCGGATGAGGCGGATGGCCTGCGCGCCCTCCAGCTTGAAGCGGTCCACCCACGCCATGCCCCGCGTCCCCAGGAAGCGGTCGAACGCGGCCTTCATGTCCACCGCCCAACCCTGGTCCACCAGCACGCGCGCCAGATGCGGCCGGCCCAGCTGCGCGTCTCCCGCGACCGCCCGCACGTGCTCCATGCGCACCGGGAAGCCCAGCTGCCGCATCCGCTCCACCATGGCCTCCATCCGCCGCTCGCGCTCGGCGCGCAGGCGCGTGGCGAACCGCGCCAGCTCCTCGTCGTCCGGCCTCACGAAGTGGCCCAGGATGTGGACCTCCTTGCCCAGCACGAAGGCGGACACCTCGATGCCGGGCACCAGCACCATGCCGTGACGCCGCGCCGCCTCCCCCGCGGCCTCCAGCCCCGCCACGGTGTCGTGGTCCGTCACCGCCAGCACCGTCACGCCCGCCGCCGCCGCGCGCGACATCAACTCGTCTGGCGTGTACTGGCCGTCGCTGGCGGTCGTGTGGGAGTGCAGGTCGATCACGTCAGGCTCCGGGCGGGCGGTTGAAAGCCGCGCTGTCGCGGCCTAGGCTCTCGTCCAAACCTGCTCACGACGTCAAGGGTGATGGCGCAGCATCCTCTCCAGATTTCACGGAAGATCGAGTACGGGCTGCGGGCCATGACGTTCCTGGCCTCCCAGCCCCTGGAGCGCATGGTGCCGTTCCGTGAAATCGCCCGGCGGATGGACGTCCCCGAGGACTTCCTGGCGAAGATCCTCAAGGTCCTCGTCTCCCGGAAGCTCGTCCGCTCCACCCGGGGCGCCCACGGGGGGTATGCGCTGTCCCGCCCCGCCCGGGAGGTGACGTTCCTGGACGTCATCGAGGCGGTGGAGGGCCCCGTCAACGTCAACGTCTGCCAGGACACCCAGCATGACGGCTGCCGGGCGACCGGGAGCTGCACCATGTACGGGGTGTGGAAGCTCGGCCAGCAGCGGATGCTGGAGGTCTACCGGGGCACGACCCTGGACCGCCTGGCGATGACGGAGCTGCGGGGCGCGCAGGAAGTCGGCTCGCCCGTCCTGTCGGCCCGCGCCTAGACTGCCCGCCCATGGGCAAGAAGGACGCATCGAGCATCGAGAACCGGGTGTACCTCTTCGAGTCGCTCGCCAGCAGCTACGTGGCCGCGGCCTCCGAGGTGCTGGGCTCCGAGGACCCCGAGGCGCGCGAGCGCGCCCGCCGCGTCCTCGCGGAGCTGGCCTTCGTCTCCTGTGTGGTGGCCGACACCGAGGACCTCTCCCCCGAGGAGGTCCGCGAAAGGGTCCTGTCCTCGCCCCCCGCGCGCCCACCGGTCCGCGAGAAGCCGCCTGCGCCGCCGCGCCCGGGTCGCAAGCGCGACAGGTAGGAGGGCCGGACAGCAAGCGGCGCTCCCCTTGGCCGGCCGGCGGTGCTAGATGGCTGCGCCATGGCCAAGACCTCCTCGAACCCGAAGAAGTCCCTGCGCTCCGCCTACTCCGGCGCTCGCAAGGCGGATCCCCGTCCCATCACCGGCAAGGAGAAGCCGGCGGAGCTGCTGGCCCATGCCTTCAGCGCCTACGTGGGGCGCCAGGAGCGCACGGCCTTCGAGCTCATGTCCCAGTCGATGGAGCAGGACGCCTCCATCTTCCTGACGCTCTCCGGCGCCATGACGCCCGCGGGCCTGCACCAGAGCTGTCTGATTCCCCTCATCGAGAAGGGCGTCATCAGCGCCATCACCACCACGGGCGCCAACCTGTACCACGACGCCCACCGCATCATCGGCCACGCCATCCGCGAGGTGAACCCCAACGCGGGCGACCTCCAGTACCGCCTGGCGCGCATCATCCGCATCTACGACCTGGGCTTCTGGGAGGAGGCGCTGCTCGACACCGACCGCCTCTTCTCCGCCATCATCCGGGGCCCGGAGTTCCAGCGGAAGATGACCACGCCGGAGTTCCACTACCTGCTCGGCAAGGCCATCTACCAGATCGAACGCAAGCTGGGCGTCAAGCAGCCCTCGCTGCTGTCCACCTGCTACAAGCACGCGGTGCCCATCTGGGTGGGCGCGGTGCAGGACGGCTCCATCTTCCTCAACATCGTCAAGCTCAAGCGCCTGTTGGGCGCCGACTTCAAGTTCGAGCTCGACATCAACGACGACGTCTACTCCATGGCCGCCATGCAGCACTTCTGCCGGCACAACGGCAGCAAGCGGCTGGCCATCTGGATCCTCGGCGGCGGCGTTCCCAAGAACTACACGCTGCAGGGCGAGCCGCTGCTGGATCAGATCCTCAACGTCCCCACGTCCGGCTTCGACATCGACGTGCAGTTCTGCGTGGACCCGGTGGACAACGGCGCGCTGTCCAGCTGCCCGGCCGGCGAGGGCCACACCTGGGGCAAGGTGTCCGTGGAGGCCGTGGAGTCCGGCTCCGTGTACTGCCACACCGACGTGACGGCGGTGTTCCCCTGGCTGACGCACGCGCTGCTGAGCGAGCCGAAGAACAAGCGCAAGCCCATGCGGTTGATGGACCGGTTGCCGGAGGCCATCGCCTTCCTGGACGCGGACGTGAAGAAGCGCAGCAAGTCGCTCATGAAGACGCTGGACTGGAGCGTGGAGGAGGCGGAGCCTTCCACCAAGAAGGACGCGAAGAAGCACGACGTGTTCGTCCGCTGACCCGTTCCCCCGCGAGGAGACCGACATGAGCCAGCAGCAGCCCGCGACCGGCGTGGTGATGACCCTCGTCAGTCAAGCGCAGTTCAAGACGCAGCTCACCCACGGGCCCTCCGGCTCGGGGCTCGCCACGGAGGCGCCGCGCGACAACGGGGGCACGGGCGGCAGCTTCTCGCCCACGGACCTGGTGGGCGCGGCGCTCATGTCCTGCGCCGTGACGACCATGCACCTGTTCGCCTCGCGCGAGGGCATCTCCCTGGGGGAGGTCCGCGCCCGGGTGGAGAAGCGCATGACGCCGCCGCCGCGCCGCATTGGCGAGCTGGTGCTGGACATCCAGATGCCGGCGGGCCTGTCCGCCGAGCACCGCGCCCGGCTCGAGCAGGTCGGCCGGGAGTGCCCGGTGGCGCGCAGCCTCCATCCGGACGTGAAGCTGCCCATGAGCTTCTCGTACCCGGACTGACGGGCGAGCGCCCGGCCGTCCCGTGGAGGGCCCCGCTGGCCGTCGCTGCCAGGGGGCCCGCGCGTGTCCACTCTTCCCCCGACGGCGCCGTGACGCCGCGCGACCCGGGGGAATCGTCATGGACGCGAAGCGGCTGGGCATCTACCTGAGTGACCACCACGCCGGCTCCGTCGCGGGGCTCGCCCTGGCGCGCCGCGCCGAGCGGGAGAACCTCGGCAACCCGGTGGGGCACTTCCTGGCGGCCCTCATCCCGGAGCTGCGCGAGGACATGGCCCTGCTGGAGGCGGCGATGCGGGTGCTGGAGCTGCGCGCGGACCCTCTCAAGTCGCGGGCCGCGTGGCTGCTCGAGAAGGTCGCGCGGCTCAAGTTCAACGGCACCTGGGTGCGCTACTCGCCGCTGAGCCGGTTGGTGGAGCTGGAGGCGCTGTGCTCGGCCACCTCGGGCCGCCTGGCCCTGTGGAGCACGCTGGCGCGCTTGCAGGGCCAGGACACGCGGCTGGCGGGCTTCGACTTCGTGTCCCTCGTCGCCCGGGGCGAGATGCACCTGGCGGCGCTCCAGCGCCTGCGCGCGCTCGCCGTGGACGTGGCCTTCTCCGACGAGCCCATGCCCCTGGGTTCCGGCGAAGAGCCCGCCATCGCCAGCTACTGAAACACCACGCCCCCCGGCACGCCCCGGAAAGCAGGGGCGCGACGGAGGGCGGGGAGGCGCGGAGGCCCCGCGCCGGGCTCAGGTGCCCGACGGGGAGACGGGCGGGCGGGTCGCGTCGGGCGCGGGCACCAGCCGCAGCTGGCTGGCGTTGGAGGCGAAGCTCGCGTCCACGCCGCGCTCCAGGTACGTGTAGCCGGACAGGCCGTCCTCGTACATGCGCAGCAGGTTGCGCGACTCGTCCAGGGAGATGCGGCCCTGGCGCAGCGCCAGCTCCGTGAACTTGCGCAGCCGCGCGACGAGGTCGTCCTTGTTGTAGCTGACGTAGTTGAGCACCTCCGTCACCGTGTCGCCGGCCACCACGTGGTCGATGAGGTAGCCGCCGTTGGGCGCCAGCGACACCTGCACCGTGTGCGTGTCACCGAAGAGGTTGTGCAGGTCGCCGAGGATCTCCTGGTACGCGCCCACCAGGAAGATGCCCAGGTAGTAGTCGTCGTCGTTGAGCGCGTGCAGCTCGAGGGCGTCCTTCACCTCGCGCTTGTCGATGAAGTGCTCGATCTTCCCGTCCGAATCGCAGGTGATGTCCGCCAGCGTCGCGCGGCGCGTCGGCTTCTCCGCCAGCCGGTGGATGGGCATCATCGGGAACAGCTGGTCGATGGCCCACGAGTCCGGCAGCGACTGGAACACGGAGAAGTTGCAGAAGTACGTGTCGCTCAGCGCCTTCTCCAGCGAGTCCAGCTCCTCCGGAATCTCGCCCGCCTCCTTCGCGATGCGCATGATCTTGTGGCAGGTGGCCCAGTAGATGTTCTCGGCCGCCACGCGCTGCTCCAGCGACAGGTGGCCCAGCGAGAAGAGGGTGAGGCTCTCCTCCTTGGCGTCCTGCGCGTCGTGCCACGCCTCCAGCAGGTTCTTGTTCGTCACCTCGCGGTAGGTGGACAGCAGGTTGCGCACGACGGACGGCGCCTTGTCGTCCACCTTGTCCGGCACGTGCGCCGGGTCGAACTCGCTGGTGCCCAGCACGTCCACCACGAGCACCGCGTGGTGCGCGACGACGGCGCGGCCGGACTCGGAGACGAGCGTGGGGTGCGGCACGCCCGCCCGATCACACGCCTCCATCACCCCGAAGACGACGTCGTTGGCGTACTCGTCCGTGGTGTAGTTCATGGACGAGGCGAAGTTCGTCTGCGAGCCGTCGTAGTCCACGCCCAGGCCGCCGCCCACGTCCAGGTACTTCAGCGGCGCGCCCTGGCGGGCCACCTCCACGTAGAAGCAGCCCACCTCGCGCAGCGCGTTCTTCACGTTGCGGATGTTGGAGATCTGGCTGCCCAGGTGGAAGTGGAGCAGCTCGAAGGAGGGCAGCAGGCCCGTGTCCTTCATGAAGCCGATACAGCTCATCAGCTCCGACGAGGACAGACCGAACTTGGAGCGGTCGCCACCGCTGGCCTCCCACTTGCCGGCGCCGCGCGTGGACAGCTTCACGCGCATGCCCAGCCGCGGGGTGATGCCGGTGCGGCGGGCCACCTCGGCGATGAGCGGCAGCTCGCTGGGCTTCTCCACCACGAGGATGACGTTGCGACCCAGGCGCGAATAGAAGAGCGCCGTCTCGATGTACTCCTCGTCCTTGTAGCCGTTGCAGATGACGAGCGCGTCCTCGTTCTCCAGCAGCGCCATCACCGCCAGCAGCTCCGGCTTGCTGCCCGCCTCGAGGCCGTAGTTGTAGCCTTTGCCCGCCTCGATGATGGTCTCCACCACGTAGCGGTGCTGGTTCACCTTGATGGGGTACACGCCCCGGTAGCCGCCCTTGAAGCCCTGGTCGGCCATGGCCTTGCGGAAGGCCTCGTTGAGGTGGACGACGCGGTGGCGCAGCACGTCCGTGAACCGCAGGAGCAGGGGCAGGCCGATGCCGCGGCGCCGCACCTCGTCCACCAGGTCCTTGAGGTCCATGCTGGGCGCCTGGGGCCCATCTGGATGGATGCAGACGTGGCCCTTGTCGTTGATGCCGAAATAGGGCGAGCCCCAGTTCCGGATTCCATAGAGCTCGTGGGCATCAGCGAGGGTCCAGCGGTGCGGAGGGGCGTTTGCGGGCATCGGTGGTTCGAGGCTCCCGGGGATGATGAGGAGGTTGACTCCAGTCAACACTGGAGGGGCGCGGGAACTATAGGAAAGGCCTCTCGCATTCAACAGCCGCCTGAAGGGAGGACGGGCTTGCGAGCAGGCGGACTCCCAGGGCCCCTGTCCTGGCGGGCGGACCTTCCATCCAATACCTACCCTTCCCAGGGAGTGCCGGGAGGACGCGTGGACAGAAGGGAAGGGTACATGGAGTCGTCCGCACGCAGGGAAGAAGCGCCGCTGACCCCTCGGGAGATCTACGAGCGACTGGACCGGTATGTCATCGGCCAGGACGCCGCCAAGCGCGCGGTGGCCATCGCCGCCCACAACCACCTCAAGCGGGTGCAGGCGCGAAGGCTGCGGCGCCACTCGCTCATCAAGAAGTCCAACATCCTGCTCATCGGCCCCACGGGGAGCGGGAAGACCCACATCGCCCGCAACCTGGCGGACATCCTCCAGGTGCCCTTCACCACCGTGGACGCCACCGAGTACACGGAGGCGGGCTACTACGGGAAGGACGTGGAGGTGATGGTGTCCGACCTGCTGCTCAAGGCGAACCACTCCGTCGAGGACACGCAGCGGGGCATCATCTTCGTGGACGAGGTGGACAAGATCGCCCGGCGCTCGCAGGGCGCCCGCAACGGCGCGGGCAGCCGCGACATCGGCGGGGAGGGCGTCCAGCAGGCGCTCCTCAAGCTGCTCGAGGGGCGGGAGGTCTACGTCCCCCTGAATGTCACGCAGGCGTGGAACAAGAGTGACTTCGTCCAGGTGGACACGCGCGACATCCTCTTCATCTGCGCGGGCACCTTCAGCGACCTGCACGATGCCGGCGACGAGCCCGGCCGGCGCATGGGCTTCGGCGCGGACGACGCGGCGAGCCGCTCGCGCCGGCGCATCAGCACGAAGCAGCTGGTGGAGTTCGGGATGCTGGCGGAGTTCCTGGGGCGCCTGCCGGTGGTGGTCCAGCTGGAGCTGCTGGGCGAGGCGGAGCTCATCCGTGTGTTGACCGAGCCCCCGGACGCCATCGTCCGCGAGTTCCGCGAGCTGCTGGCCATGGACGACATCGACCTGGAGTTCGACGACGGGGCGCTGCGCGAGGTGGTGCGCTACTCGGCGTCGCGGGGGTTGGGGGCCCGGGGCCTGCGCTCCATCCTGGAGCACGTGATGGCGGACATCATGTTCGAGGCGCCAGAGCGCCGGAAGCACCAGGTGAGGGTGGACGCGGGGCTGGTGCGCGCGCGGCTGGCGGGGCTGGATTCGGTCCAGCTCAGCGTGTGACGTCCAGGTCCTCGGAGGCCCGGGCGGCCGCGCCCAGGCGGGCGGCCACGTCCGGGTCCTGGATGAGCTGGAGCACCAGGTCGTTGCGCAGGAGCGCGGCGGTGTCCCCGCGCAGCATCGCCTGCTTCACCTTGTCGTCCTGGAGCAGGCGCTGGAAGCGCGGGTCCTTGCGCAGGGCCTTGTAGGCCGGGTCGTCCTTGAGGCGCGCCGCGCGCTTCGGGTCCCCCGCCGCCTTCGTCACCGCCACCATGTCCTCCATGGGGGCGAACTGGGTCATCTCGAAGAGGTTGTAGCGGCGGGCCGCCTGGGCCAGGAGCGAGTCCTTCGGCGACACGCCGATGCGCCGGCCCGCGACGACGACGTGCTGCTCGAAGAAGGACAGCGCGCTGAGCGCCACCCAGACGAAGGCCACCATCTTCCCGGCGCCCAGCACGAAGCCCAGGAAGCGGTCGATGCTCCGGTCCTCGTTGTCCTTGCCCGTGGCCAGGAAGCGCTGCAGCAGCGTGCCCAGCGCGTAGCGCACCGACAGCCACACGACGAGGAAGACGAGGAAGGTGCCCACCACCGTGCCCACCAGCAGCGGGCCGTCCATCGCCGCCGCCAGCCGGGGCGCGACGAGCGGCCCCAGGCGGCGCGAGGCGAAATAGCCCAGCCCCAGGCCCACCCAGTTGGCCACCTGTCGCGACGCGCCGGTGAAGGCGCCGATGAGGCCGAAGAACAGCACCAGGCCCAGGATGATGAGGTCGATGACCATGGAGCCCCGAGGGCGCGCTCGCGCGGAACGTCAGCGGATCTTGAACGAGGAGTCGCCCTTGGCCTTGGCCTCGTCCTGCAGGCGCTTCTGCGCCTCCGTCAGGCCCTCCTTGTAGCGCGCGTTCGCGGGCTCGTAGGTGAGGGCCATCTTGAGGTTGCGCTCGGCGGCCGCCCAGTTGCCCGCCTCGATGTCCTTCTGGGCCTGGCCGTAGAACTGGCGCCCCTTGGGGTGGGTGCCGATCTGCTCCTCCTGCTCCTTCTTCGCGGCGGCCTTCGTCTCCGCCTCGGAGGCCTCGGTAAAGCGCAGCTTCTGGGCCCGCTCCGGGCCCGTCACGTCGGCGAGGTACTTCTTGCGCTTCGTGTCGTCGCGCAGGACGTAGTAGGCCTCCGTGACGCGCTTGTAGAGCTCGTGGACCTGCTCCTTGAGCTCCTTGGATTCGAGGTGGAAGAAGCGGTCCGGGTGGTACGTGCGGCTCTCGCGGTAGAAGGCCTTCTTGATGTCGCCGGGGCTGGCCGTCCTCTCCAGCATCAGCACCTCGAAGTAGTCGAGCTGCTCCAGCCTGGCGCAACGCGATTGCAGGTCCGCGAGCTGGTGCGCGTCCAGGCCGGCGCCCTTCCCACCGCCGGGCGGCGGAGGAGGCGCCAGGGCGGCCGGGGGCGGAGGCGGCGGCGCGATGGGCGCGATGGAGGGCACGGCCGGCGCGATGGGCGGCACGACGGGCGTCTTAGGGGCCGCGACTGGCGCGACGCCGGGGACGGCCGGCGCGAGCGCCGGGAGCGACATGGTGGGCCGGGCCCCCGGGCGCGGCGGCGCGACGGTGGGGGGCGGGGGCGGCACCACCTGGCCCACGGCGAGCGTGGGAGGCGGGCGAGGCGTGACGGCGGGGGCCCTGGGCGGCACGGCCTGCGCGCCCGTGGCGGGAGCGACGGCCGGGACGACGGGCGCGACCCCGGGGACCTGGGCGCTGGCCTCGGTGGCGGGGCGGGGAGCCACGGGCGCGGGCGTGACCGGCCCGACACGGGGGGCGACCGGCGGCGGGGTCGGGACGTTCGCGCCCGGGGGACGGGCGGCGGCGCCGGGGCTCACGACCGGAGCGCCAGGACGCGCGGCGGGCGCTGGAGGTGGAGCTCCGACGGGACGCGCGGCGGGGGGCGTCACGGGCCCGATCGCGGGCACCGAGACGGAAGGACGGAGCGCCGCGGCAGGGGGCGGCGGCGGTTGGGCCACGCCGGCCGTCGGCGGAGCTCCGACGGGTGCTCCACGAGGCGCTCCCGGGGTGGGCTGGGCCGCGCCGGGCATCGACGGGAGGCCCACGGGCGTTCCACGCGGCGCTGGGGCCGCGGCGGTGGGCGTGGCTTGCGGAGCCCCGGTGGCGGGCTGGGCCGCGCCTGGAATGGACGGGAGTCCGACGGGAGTGCCACGCGGCGCGCCCGCGACGGGCTGGGCCGCTCCGGGAATGGAGGGGAGGCCGACGGGGGTGCCCGGTGGAGGCGGCGGCTGGGCCGCGCCCGGAATGGACGGGAGACCCACGGGAGTGCCACGCGGCGCGCCCGGCTGGGCCGCGCCGGGCATCGACGGGAGGCCCACGGGCGTGCCCGGTGGAGGCGGTGGCTGGGCGGCGCTCGGCGAGGGCTGTGGGGCGCGCGGAGGAAGGGTCGCCCCGGCAGCCGTGGCCGTTGGCGCCGGGGGGCGTGCGCCCGGAGACACGGGGGCGGGCGTAGGGCGGGTGCCCGGAGGCACGGGGGCGGGCGTGGGACGGGTCCCGGCGAGCGCCGCGGCCGGGGCGGGGCGGGGCGGGGCGGCGGGCGGCGTGCCGGGCGCGGTGATGGCGGGCATGGCCGCCACGGTGGGGCGCGCGCCCACGGGGGGCTGCTGGGCTCCCGCGGCCAGATTGGGCGCGGTGATGGCGGGCACGGAGACGGTGGGCCGTGGCGGCGCGGCCGAGGCGGGCGCGGCGACACCTGGCGCGCGCGGGGGCTGCGCGACGCCGGGAGCCTTCGGAGCGGTCGCGGGAGCGGCGGGCACCGGGCCCGGCGTCGTCGCGGTCATCCGGGGAATCGCGGGGCGGGCGGGGGCCGTGGGAGGCCCGGGCGGCGCTCCCGGCGGCTTGCCGGAGCTGGGGTCGGAAGGCTCGGACATCGCGGTCGCTTACTGGGCCACTGCGGGCAGGTCGTTGTGGTTGTGGCCGGCCAGACGCGTGCTCCGGTTCGCCTGGATGGACTTCTGGATGTCGGCCTCGGTCATGCCGGACGACAGGGTGATGGTGGTCGACGTCTTCTGGCCCGTCTCCGTGTCACACGCCGACACGTTCACCAGCCCGTCCGTGTTGATCTCGAACGTGACCTCGATCTTCACCTCGCCCCGGTAGCCGATGCGGAAGCCCGCGAACTCGAACTCGCCCAGCATCTCGCACTCGTCCGCCCGGTTCGACTCGCCCTGATACACGCGGATCTTCACCTTCTCCTGCCCGTCGCGGCTGGTGGTGAAGGCCTTCGAGCGGTCGATGGGGACCGGGGTGTTCTTGTCGATGATCTTCTCGGTGTAGCCGCCCACCGTGCCGATGCGCAGCGTCAGCGGCGTGACGTCCACGAGGAACGTCTCCGTCTTGCTGTCGAGCAGCGCGTGCGACTGGAGCGCCGCGCCCATGGCCACGACCTGGTCGGGGTTGATGCCCTCCAGCGGCGCCTTCTGGAAGTAGTGCTTCACGGAGTTGCGGATGATGGGCAGCCGCGTGGGGCCACCCACCAGGATGACCGCGTCGATGTCGGCCGCCGTCAGCCGCGCGCTCTGGAGCGCCTCGTCACAGACCTTGAACGTGCGCTGCACCAGGTCCATCACCATCCGGTTGAACTGGTCCTGGTTGAGCGAGTGGCGCAGGTCCATCACGTTGCCCTGCGCGTCCTGGCAGATGCCCTGGCAGAGGATGTCCGCGGAGCCCGTCTGGCCCACGTCGATCTTCGCCTTCTCCGCCGCCTCCTTCAGCATCTGGAGGCAGTACTTGTTCTGGCGCAGGTCCAGCCGCGTCTTGGCCAGGAAGTCGTCCGCCAGCCACGTCATGATGCGGTCGTCGAAGTCGTCGCCGCCCAGGTACGTGTCACCCGCCGTCGCGAGCACCTCGAAGACGTCCTTGCCGATCTCCAGGATGGACACGTCGAACGTGCCGCCGCCCAGGTCGTAGACCACCACGCGCTGGTTGACGTCACGCCCGAAGCCGTACGCCAGCGCCGCCGCCGTGGGCTCGTTGAGGATGCGCAGCACCTCCAGCCCCGCGATGCGGCCCGCGTCCTTGGTCGCCTGACGCTGGTTGTCGTTGAAGTACGCCGGGACGGTGACGACCGCCTTGGTCACCTCGCGGCCCAGGTACGTCTCCGCGACCGCCTTCATCTCCTTGAGCACCAACGCGGAGATCTCCGGCAGCGAGTACGCCCGCTCCCGCACGCCGATGCGCACCGAGTTGTTCTCTCCCTCGACGATGCGGTACGGCATCACCGCCTGGGCCTTCTTCACCTCGTCTGAGAAATAGTAGCGCCCGATGAGCCGCTTGGCCGAGTACACCGTCGTCTCGGGGCTGGTGATGATGTTCTTCTTGGCCGCGTTGCCCACCAGCACGGAGCCATCCTCGAGGAAGGACACGCAGGAGGCATGCGTCGTCTCTCCCCACTCGTTGGGGATGACGATGGGCTGGCCGTCCTGGACCACCGACACGCACGAGTACGACGTGCCGAGGTCGATGCCGATTGCGATGTCGTCCGACATTCCGTCTCCGGTGAGGGTCTCTGAATCCGAGGCCGTCGGTGAAGCGCCCGGAGGTTAGGAGCCTCCGGTCGACGTGTCAATGTTCCGTCATTGTAAATCCCAGCTATTTCAGGCACTTAGCGAGAAGCCGGGCGGACGATGTCCCCGCCTTGAGGGGGGGAGGGGGCGTCATTATCTCAAGGGCAGGAAGGGAGCTGCCGCCTCATGTCCGTCGTCCTCGCCGCGTTGACGTCCGACCCGAACCTGTTGGGGTGTGAGCTGCATCGGCTCGCCGGGCAGGTGAACGTCCAGGCGGAGCCGCATCCCAACGCGGCGGGTGTGGGCGTCTATGCGCAGGAAGAAGTACTGCTGCGCAGGTTCGCCAGCGGAGACGGGGAGCCCACGGTGGGCTCGCTCGCCTCGTCCGTGGAGTCGGACGCGCTGCTGTTTCACGCCGCCCGGCTGCCGGTGGGGATGTCGCTCGAGGAGAACACCCAGCCGTTCAGGGCCCGCCACTGGCTCTTCGCGCACCAGGGCGTGGTGAGCGGCTTCGAGGCGCTGCGCGCGTCCCTGCTCGCCTCCCTGCCGGAGCACCTGCGGCGTGGGGTGCGAGGCGCCACGGACAGCGAGGTGCTCTTCGCGCTGTTCCTCGCCCGCCTGCGCGAACTGGGGCGCACGGATGATCCACGGCTGGAGCCCGAGGTCGCCGGGCGCGTGCTGGCGGACACGGCCCGGGACGTGTCCAGGCGCGTGGCCCAGGCCGGCGTCGCCCTGGCGCCCACGCTCAACCTGGTGGCCACCAACGGCGCGGTGCTCGTCGCGTGTCGCTCCGGCGAGGTGCCCCTGTTCTACACGCGCCTGGAGGGCTCTCCGGAGTGCGAGCCCTGCGGCGTGACGTCGCGGACGCCGGAGACGCAGCCCCTGGTGGGCGCGCACCGCCGCCGCCGCACCGTGGTCGTCGCCAGCCACCTGAAGCGCGCCGCCGGCTGGGTGGAGCTGCCCCGAGGCACCACGCTGGCGGTGGGCCCCGACCTCCAATTGCACCACCTCCAAGGCGGCTGAGCCCCCGTCCCACGCCCGCGCGCCCCGCCTCCCGCGACGCGTCACACGGGTGTCGCATGAAACCCTCGGGTTGAAACATCGCCGTGATACACGGCGAGAATCCCCGGGGTTCCGAGATGTGACACGTCGACAGCCCAGGAAAACAAAGAATCGGAGATGACACTTCCTGGAAAGGGAAGCGTAATCGCTGGGTGTGTCGTGAACCGCTTTACAAGCCCCGAGGACTTGTTGCCTCATGTCACGGTATTTCCAAGAGTTTCCTTGGGTCTGCCTTTGCCGTTGCCTGCTTCCGCATCCGTCTCCCCCCAATCCCGGTTGACCGTCGATGTCCGTCATCCCGTGGACTCCGTGGTCGCCGCCTCCCTGGCGCGTCGCTTCGCGCGCGAGGCGGGGCTGTCCGCCGCGTCCAGCGCGGAGGTGGCCCTGGTCGCCAGCGAGCTCGCCACCAACCTCATCCGGCACACGCCCAGGGGCGGCACGCTGGAGGTGTGGCGCGAGGACGCCTGGTTGGTGATCCGCTCCACGGACCGGGGGCCCGGCATGGCCTCGCCGGAGCGGCTCTTCGCCGGCCGCGAGGGGCGCCCGGGGCCGCTGCCTGGGGAGAGCCTGGGCGAGGGCGGCGCCGCGGTGCGCCGGCTGACGGATGAGGTCCAGGTGTCCAACCGCGAGGGGGGCGGGCTGGAAGTGGTGGCCCGGAAGCGGATGACGTTCGAGTCGAGGAGGTTCGGGTGAGTCGGGGCGTGTTGAGTACGCAGCTCTTGGGGGTGTTGCAACAGTTCATGTCGGAGACGGCCGCGCGGCTGGTGCTTCGCGGGACGCTGGAGTCGCTGCGGTTGTCGGCGGAGTCGCTGAGCACGCTGGACCTCCCGCGGGTGCTCGACGCGCTGGAGCCCGCCTCGCGGCACTTCGTCGAGCCGCTGCGTCGCCCGGACCTGTCGTCGCGGCTGAAGACGCTCATGCAGGCCCCTGCGTCTGCGCTGTCGTCCACGCCCACCCGGGAGATGCCGGCCGTCACGCCCGTGGAGCTGCGCCCCACCACGTACCTGGTCCGCACGGAGGCGGACGCCAGCTACGCGCGGCTCGCGGCCCGGTCGATGTGTGAGGCGCTGGGCGGCAAGGGCTTCGAGTGTCAGAAGGTGGCGACGGCGGTGAGCGAGCTGGCGCGCAACCAGGTCTCCTACGCCGGGGGCGGCACCATCCAGATCATCCCCCAGCAGACGCCGCGCAAGCTCATCCGCGTGCGCGCGGAGGACCAGGGCCGGGGCATCCCCGAACTGGAGCGCGTCCTGTCCGGCACCTACCGCAGCAAGACGGGCATGGGGCTGGGGCTGCTGGGCGTCAAGCGGCTGGCGGACAAGTTCGAGGTGAACACCGGCGGCACCGGGACCCAGGTGGAGTTCGAGGTGTGGTTGTGAAGCTGTCCGTCGCCCACCGAGGCCGGCCGAAGGCGGGCGAGGTGGAGAGCGGCGACGGGGTCCTGGTGCGACGCGACGGCCCCTACACGCTGCTCGCGGTGGTGGACGCCCTGGGCCATGGAGTCGTGGCGGCCCGCTCCTCCGAGGCGGCCGTCGCCTGCCTGTCCCAGGTCCCCCTGACCTCCGGTGTGGAGGTGCTCGTCGAGGCGGTGCACACCGCGCTCAGGCACCTGCGCGGGGCCGCGGCGATGCTCGCGCTGTTCGACGGCCAGACGTTGCACTGCGCGGGGGTGGGCAACGTGGAGCTGCGTACCCAGGGCACGCGCGTGCCGGTGTTGCCCACGCCGGGCATCCTCGGGCAGTCGTACCGCTCGCTCCGGGCCGTCTCCACCGCGATGGCGCCAGGCGACCGGCTGGTCGTCTTCACGGACGGCCTGAGCTTCCGGCTCGACCTCGAGTCGGTCCGTTCGCAATCCCCCGAAGAGGCGTGCGTGCTCCTGCTGGAGCGATATGGTCGCCTCACCGACGACGCCACCGTCCTGGTGGCGGATGTGGAGCCGTGATGAGCCACCCCGAGATTCCCGAGCCGCCTCCCGTTCCGCGCGAGCTGTCGCGCATCCCCATCATCCCCCTCTGGGGTCAGCTCATCGTCCCGCTCCAGGGCGACATCACGGACGCGCAGGCCGCGCAGCTGTGCTCGGACGTACTGCGCGACATCCAGCGCACCGGCGCCAGGGGGATGGTGGTGGACATCTCCGGGCTGTGGCTCGTGGACAGCCACCTGTGCGCGGTGCTCGCGCGGCTGGCGGCCTCCGCGCGGCTGATGGGCACGCGCACCGTGCTGTGCGGCATGGGCGCGGACGTCGCGCTGACGCTCCAGAGCATGGGCATCCAGCTCGAGGGCGTGGAGACGGCGCTGGGCCTGGAGGAGGGGCTGGCACTGCTGGGCATCCGGGCCGTGGGCGCGAAGACCGCCGCCGCCGAGCGCGAGGCCGCGCAGAGCCTCGCCGACGAGATGCTCGGCCTCGCCCCCGCGACGGAGTCCACGCCGCGCACCCCGGTGGGCTGAGGGACGTCTCCCGGGCCCGGGGCTTGCCGGGCTCGTGACTGTCGCGCGCGGTGGCGCCCCCCTGTGCTGCGAGGGCGCCACGCGGTGTTCAGCGCCGCCGCTGACGGCGCAGCCCGAGCAGGCCGATCCAGGTCAGCCAGGCGACGACGCTCGGGACGCCGGCGCCAGCGGCCGCGCAGCCCACGCCGCCGCCCTCGACGGTGCTCGGCCGCATGACGGTCCAATCCCGGCGCGCGGGCGGGTCCTCGACGTTGCCCGCGGGGTCCGTCGTGCGGACCTCCAGGAAGTGTGGCCCTTCGGCCAGGTCGCGGAAGGTGATGGGCGTGGAGCACGGCGCGAACGCGGCGCCATCCAGCGCGCACTCGAACCCCGTCACCTCCTCCGACGTGGTCAGCGAGAACGTCACGGTGGTGCGCTTGACGACGCCGCTGGGCCCCTCCGCGAACGTCGTCGTCGGCGCCTTGAAGTCCAGGACGAACTTGCGGGTGTCGGACTCGTCGCCCAGGTTCTCCGCGCGGTCCTTGGCCTGGGCCACCAGCGCCTGGGTCCCGGAGTTCAGCGTCAGCTTGACCTCCAGCTCCCAGTCACCGCCGGGGCCCGCGACGGCGGACGAGCCCACGTCCACGCCGTTGAGCTTCGCGGTGACGATGGCGCCGGGCTCCGCCGTGCCCGCGATCTTGTCGAAGGTCTGGCGCCGCAGGATGTCGCCCTCGGCGGGCGTGACGATGATGGGTTTGGCCGGTCCCTTCGTCACGACCCGGAAGGTGACGGGGGCCGACGGCTCGCTGTCCCGGTTCTGGGCGTCCCGGCAGATCACCCGGAGGGTCTGCGGACCTTCCTTCAGCGGCGTCGTCGGCTTGTAGTTCCAGTTGCCCTGGAGGTTCGGCCGCAGGCTCGACGTCAGGACGTCATCGTCGATGAGCAGGGTGAGGGTGCAGTCCGCGTCCGACGTGCCCCGGATGGTGGGGACGTTGGTGTTGATCCAGCTGTCGTTCCCCGGCAGCGTCACCGTCGGCTGCCCCGGCGGGGCCAGGCTGACCGTGAACGCGACCTTCTTCTCCGTGGAGCGCTGTCCGGCGCGATCCTCCGCGATCACCTGGAAGACGTAGCTGTTCCCATCGACCAGCGGAGGCGCCCGATACGTCCACTGGGTGCCGGCCGACTCGACGGTGTCCGTCTTCCCGTCGAGGGTGATGAGGAGCGTGGCCTGCTCGCTCACCGTCCCCTGGAAGACGGGGGTGTCTTCGACGACGACGCTCCCTTCCTGGGGCGCGCGGATGGTGAGCGTGGGCTTGTTGAGGTCCACGTGGAAGAGGCGCGGCTCGGAGGGCGCGCTCTCGTTCAGGGCCCCGTCGAGCGCGCTGACGAGCACGGTGTGCTCTCCCTCCGCGAAGGCCTTCGAGACGGTGTACTTCCAGTTCGTGCCGTCGACCGTGACGAGCGTGGGCTCCTCGACTTCGTCGATGGTGATGCGCACCTTGGTGGTTCCAGCGCCGACGGTGCCGCGGAGCTCCGGGCGCGCGAGGGTGACCCAGCTGCCCTGTTCGGGATAGGCGATGACGGGGACCTCGGGGTCGACGACGTCCACCTCGACGGGAACCGCGTTGGAGGCGGTGCTGGTGTTGCCGTAGAGGTCGGTCGCCATGGCCTTCAGGACGTGGGGGCCATGGGGGAGGTAGGGCTTGGTCGGGTCCTGGGTGCTCACCACCGCGGACCACGTGTCGCTCGCGGAGGGTGACAGCTCCACGACGGTGACGTCTCCGGCCGGAGTCTCGCGCAGGAGCTTCACCGCGTTGTCGACCGCCGTCGTCCCCCGGACGGTGATTCCCGCCTTGCCCACCCACCAGGTGCCGGGGATGACCGTCGGAGAGGTGATGATGGGGGCCGCGGGCGGGGTGATCTTCACGTCGATGGTGAACTCGGTGGGGTCGCTCACGTTGCCGTACTCGTCCGTCGCGATGGCGTGGACGATGGGCTTTCCCGCCGGGGCGTTGGTGAAGAGGCCGAGGTCCCAGATCTGCCCCGCGTTCGTCGTCGCATCTCCGACGTGGATTCCGCCGATGGTGACGCTCACGGTGGTCCCCACGTCCGCCGTGCCCCGGACCTGGGTGCCCGCGAGCCCCACCTTGCCGCCCGCCGTGGGCGCCTGCGGCACGGGCTTGCCAGGACGCGCGAGCTTCACGTCGAGCGGCAGCGGGGCGGAAGCCGCCTCGTTGCCGTGGGAGTCGGTGGCGGTGACGACGACGTTGTTGATGCCCGCCGTGGCCGGCACGAAGCGGCCGGTCGACCAGGTCGTGGCCGAATCGTAGATGACCGGCAGGATCTCCTGGCCATTGACCCGGACTCGCACGGTGGTCCCGGCCTCGTAGGTGCCCCGGAGGATGGTGCCCGCGAGGCCCACCTTGGTGAGGGCCGCGGGAGAGGTCACCGTGGGCGCCGCGGGAGACGAGAGCTTCACGTCGAAGGAGCGCGTGACAGGGGGGCTGCTGTCATTGCCGTGGTCGTCGGAGACGATGACGCTGACGGTGTTCGTGCCGGCGGTGGTGGGGACGAAGGTGCCCGTCGACCAGGTGGTGGCCGTGTCGTAGATGATGGGGGTGACCGCCTGTCCCCCGACCGAGACCTTCACCACCGTGCCGGTCGTGTAGGTGCCACGGAACACGGTACCGGCCTGGCCCACCCTCGCACCGGACGCGGGGAAGGTCACCGTGGGCTGCGGGGGCCGGGTGAGCTTCACGTCGAAGGGGCTCGTGGCGGTGGCGCTGTCATTGCCATATTCATCCGTGGCGATGACGCTGACGGTGTTCGTGCCGGCGGTGGTGGGGACGAAGGTGCCGGTCGACCAGGTGGTCGCCGTGTCGTAGGTGACGGGCGCGACGACCTGGGTGCCCACCCGGACGCGGACCGTGGTGCCGGGTTCGGTCGTTCCCCGGAAGAGGGTTCCGGCCAGGCCCACCTTGGCGTCGGTCTCGGGGAAGGTCACCGAGGGTTGCGCGGGCGGGTCGAGCTTCACGTCGAGCGGGTGGGTGGCGCTGTTCGTGTTGCCGTAGCTGTCGGTGATGGTGACGGTGACGGTGTTCGTCCCGGCAAGGGTGGGGACGAAGGTGCCGGTCTCCCAGGTCGTGGTCGTGCCGTAGGTGATGGGCGTGACGGGCTGCCCGTTGACCGAGACGCTCACCTCGGCGCCCGCCTCGCGGGTGCCCCGGAGGACCGTCCCAGCGCGACCCACCTTGGCGTTCGCGGCGGGGAAGGTCACCGTGGGCGCCGCGGGAGGCGCGAGCCTCACGTCGAGGGGGTGGGTAGTGCTGTTCGTGTTGCCGTAGTCGTCGGTGACGGTGACGGTGGCGGTGTTCGTGCCAGCGGTGGTGGGGATGAAGGTGCCCGTCGACCACGTGGTGGCCGTGTCGTAGGTGATGGGGGTGACCTCCTGTCCCTCGACCACGACCTGCACATGGGTGCCGGTCTCGTAGGTGCCGCGCAAGACGGTGCCGGCCTGGCCCACCCTGGCGTTGGCCAGGGGGAAGGTCACCGTGGGCTTCGCGGGGAGGGTGAGCTTCGCATCGAAGGTGAGCGTGGTCGGGAGGCTCTCGTTGCCGTACGCGTTCGTCGCCGTGACGGTGGCGGTGTTCGCCCCGGCCGTGGTGGGCACGAACGAGCCGGTCGACCAGGTGTCCTCCGTGTCCGCGTTCACGGGCGTGATGCCCTGGCCCCCCACGGAGATCTTCACCGTGGTGCCGGCCTCGTTGGTGCCGCGGAAGACGGTGCCGCCGCGGCCCACCTTGGCGTCGGGCCTGGGGAAGGTCACCGTCGGGGCCTGTGGGCGGCTGAAGCTCACGTCGAGCGGGTGGGTGGCGCTGTTCGTGTTGCCGTAGCCGTCGGTGACGGTGACGGTGACGGTGTTCGCGCCGGCGGCGGTGGGGACGAAGGTGCCGGTCTCCCAGGTCGTGCTCGTGGGGTAGGTGATGGACGTGACGGGCTGCCCGTTGACCGAGATGCTCACCCCGGCGTCCGCCTCACGGGTGCCTCGGAGGACGGTGCCATTCAGGCCCACCTTGGCGTTGGCCAGGGGGAACGTCACCGTGGGTGGCGCGGGCGGGTCGAGCTTCACGTCGATGGGGTGCGTGGTGTCCCGCGTGTTGCCGTAGCTGTCGGTGACGGTGACGGTGACGGTGTTCGTCCCGGCGGTGGTAGGGACGAAGGTGCCCGTCGACCACGTGGTGGCCGTGTCGTAGGTGACGGGCCCGACAACCTGGCCTCCGACCGTGACCTTCGCCTCCGTGCCGGCCGCGTAGGTGCCACGGAAGACGGTGCCAGCGCGGCCCACCTTGGCGTTGGCCAGGGGGAAGGTCACCGTGGCCTGGGGAGGCGACGTGAGATTCACGTCGAAGCTGTACTGGGTGTCGTTCGAGTTGCCATACGCGTCCGTGACGGTGACGGTGGCGGTGTTCGTCCCGGCAGTGGTGGGGACGAAGGTGCCGGTCTCCCACGACGTGGTCGTGGGGGTGGTGACGGGAGTGACCGCCTGGCCGTTGACGGAGACGCGCACCTGGCCGTCCGCCTCGCGGGTGCCCCGGAAGACAGTGCCGTTCTGGCCCACCTTGGCGTTGGCCAGGGGGAAGGTCACCGTCGGCTTCGCGGGGAGGGCGAGCTTCACGTCGAAGTCGCGCGTGGTGGCGGGGCTGTCATTGCCGAAGGCGTCGGTGAGCGTCGCCGTGACGGTGTTCGTTCCCTCCTTGGTGGGAACGAACGTCGCGGTCATCCAGGTCGAGCCCGAGTCATAGGTGATGGACGTGATGGGCTGGTCGTTGACGGAGACCTTCACCTGGGTGCCCGCCACGTAGGTGCCCCGGATGACGGTCCCGCTGCGGCCCACCTTGGCGTTGGCCAGGGGGGAGATCACCGTGGGGGCCGCGACGTTGGCGACGCTCACGTTGATCTCGAACGTGGTGGCGTCGCTCTCGTTCTCATAGGCATTCATGGCGGTGACCTGGACCTCCAGCCTGCCCGTCGAGGTGGGGGTGTACAGGACCGTCTCCCAGTCGCCGTTCTCGTCCGCCTCGACGCCCGGCAGGGGCACCTCGTCGACGACGACGGTGACCACGTTGCCGGGGGCCGTCGAGCCGCGGAACGTGGTGCCCGCCTTCCCGATCTTGGCGCCCGCCCCGGGCTCCGTCACGGTGGGCGCCGCAGGCGTGTCGATGCTCACGTCGAGGTCGAACTCCCGGGCCTCGCTCTCCGTCCCGCCGTTCTTGCTGGTGCTGGCGACGACCTTCACGTGCTGCCGCCCCGTCGCGGAGGGCTGGTACTGGCTCGTCGCCCAGTTCCCCGACCCGTTCGCCTGCACGGCGGTCAGGGTCTCCGAGCCGACCGTGACGCGGATCCACGAGGAGGGATCCGCAGTTCCCCGGAACGTGGTGCCTCGACGGCCGACCTTGTCGTCGGGCTCGGGGCTCGTCACCGTGGGACGGGACGGCGGCGTGCCCGCGTCCGCCAGGAGGGCCGTCACGGTCGCATCCTCCACGCTGAAGGAGACCGGCTCGCTCGTGGGGCCGGCGAGCCCCTCGACCTCCGCGTGCACGGACAGCGCGTAGCGTCCGGCCGCGAGGCCCGAGGGGAGCTCGACGGAGAAGTCGCCGTCGTCGTCCGCCCACGTGCGTGGCAGCACGACCTCGGGGGCCGCGGTCTGCTCGAGGTCGACCAGCTTCGCGACAATCATGGCCCGGGGCGTGGCCAGGCCGGAGACGCGAGCGCGCTCGGCCTCCAGCGCCGCTCCCTCCGTGGGCGCCGTGACGAGCGGAGTGCCTGGAAGGACCAGCCCGTGCTCCACCAACGTGACGAAGTCCTCCGGTGCCCCCCACGCGGCCTTGTCCGTGGAGAGCCCGTCGTCCACGAGGACGGGACAGTCGGTGAGGGCGGCGGCCTGGAGCAGCACCGCGCCACCCGGCGGCGCGTCACGCCAACTGGAATAGGCTGCTACCTCGGGAGGGAGGTGCCCTCGCCGCGTCACCAGCGCCCCGCATCGCGCGTCCTCCAGCAGGCGCGCGGAGATGCTGCCGGGCGCGCCCTCCCAGTCGAAGGCGGGCGCGAAGGACTCGGCCCAGTTCTGGCCATTGGCCTCGATGCGGCCGGCCCCGACGAGCCGGCGCGCCCGGAAGAAGATGGCGCCGCCTCCGCCCGGCCGGAAGCCAGCGCCGGTCGCGGTGATGAGGCCGTCGTTGTGGACGTCCCCGGAGACCAGGAAGGCCACGACGCCGCCCGTGGACCCGTTCCAGGGGCGCGCGCGAAGCTCGCCGCCCGGCTCGATGGTGACGTCGCGGAGCTCCGGCACGCGGATGACCTGGGCGTGCGGGGGCGTGAAGTCCTCCTGCAGCGGGCGTCCGAACGTCAGCGTCCGACCCCGCGCGCGCTCCACGCGCGCCAGCTCCCAGTGCCCGACGGGGTTGAGCTCGAAGGGGCTGAAGCTGAACACCGCGTTGGACGGCGCCGCCAGCGGACCCACGCCCGTGGCCTGCAACACCATCACCAGGTCGCCATCCGCGAAGCCCGCGAGCGCGTCCACGCGGACCTCGCGGTCACCCTTGCGCACGGGCGCGACCACGGCCGCGTAGCGGTTGATGGTCTGGCTCTGGCCGGCGGGGATTCGCAGCGTCTCGTCGTGCCCGTCGCCCAGCCCGAAGACGTCCGCCCGCGCGAAGGCGGTGATCGCCACCAGCGCGGCGACGCAGCTGAGAAGAGGCTTCCAGCCCAAGGACTTCATGGTGTGGGCTCCTGGTTGGAGGGAATCATGAGGAGGAGTTCGACACGGCGGTTGCGCTCCCGGCCCTCGGGGGTGCCGTTGCTCTGCGCGGGGTGCTCCGGACCGAAGCTCCGCAGGCGCAGCTTGGCGGGCGACACGCCGTGTTCCACGAGGTAGCGCCACACCGCCTCGGCGCGGTTGCGACCCAGGCTCGGGTTGAAGGTCTCCGCCCGCGAGTCGTCCGTGTGCCCATCCACCGTCATCAGCTGCACGGCGGGGTTGGTGAGCATCATCGACACGGCGCGCTCCAGGTCGGGGGACTCGGCGGGCAGCTCCGCGCTGCCGGTCTGGAAGTACACCCGTCCCTCCAGCACGAAGCGGTCCCGGGCCACGTTGGCGATGGGCGAGGCGACGTCCGGGCCCTGGAGCGGGGAGCCCTGGTCGCCGCGGAAGTCGCCCGCGCGCCGGCCCGGATCGGGCATGGGCAGCGGCACGGACTCATGGACGATGCTCGTGTCGGTGTCGGGGCTCGTGTCCTCGCCCAGCAGCTGGGAGAACGACACGCCGGCCACGAACCGGAACAGCGGGACGCCCGGCTCCGAGCCGAGCCCCAGTCCCGCGAGGGCGAACAGCTCCACACCGTCGCGGGGGGCATAGCGAGCGCCGGCGAGGAGCTCCGCCGCCGTCCGGGCCTGCTTCCACGACAGGCCCATGTTGACGACGACCTCTCCCCGCAACGGCGCGCCCGTGGTCATCAGGCCCGCGCCCATGCGCAGCTCGCTGCCGATCTCCCGCGTCTCCAACTCGGAGGCCTCGATGGCCGCCGTGGGGCGCAGCAGCACGCCCGCCTCGAAGGAGGGCGCCAGGACGTAGCCCAGCCGACCGGCGACGATGACCTTCGCCAGCGCGCTCGTCTCCCGCGCCCGGGCCATGGCCCCCTGCGTGCCCATGGGCAGGTTGACGTCCACCTCCACCGCCAGGTCCACGGAGTCGTCGTCCTCCGTGTTGAGCAGGCCCACGCGCGCGCCGACGCGTGGCGCGCCCAGGCCGTGACGTGTCGGCGCGAGCAGGCCCTGGCCCTCCAGGTTGTCGCCTTCGCGCTGGGTCAGCACGGGGACCTGGATGTCGAGCTGGAGCCGGGAGCTCAAGCCGAACGCCACCGACAACAGGCCGGTGGAGCGGCTGCGCAGGAGGGGCATGTCTCCCTCCTTCGTGTTCAAGGACAGCGGCTCGTGCTGGTAGTGGCCCAGCATCATCAGCCGCAGCTCGCCCGGGCGCAGCACCGTGCCGCCTCCGGTCGCCAGGGGACCCGGCCCCGGGTTCACGTCCAGGCGCTCCATGATGAAGTCCGGCAAGGCCACCGGCTCCTGGGCGAGGGCACCTCGCGCCAGCAGCAACGCCACCAGCGTCCATGTTCGCCGCCACCTGGCACACCAGCCGCTCATCCGCGTCCCTGTGGCGCGCGACAGACGAAGGGTGCTCATGCGGGAGACAGCCCGCGAACACGCGCCGGGGCGGCGAGACAGCAAGACACGTACCACCTGGGGTCGTGTCGGACGCCCCCGGGCCAGGGAGGCGGCGTGCGTGCAGGTGGAACGCGGCTGCGTCCCGGCCGACCGCAAGCGCGCCCCCGCGCGGCGCGCTCCCGGGGGAAGCACGCCGTCGCTGGCTGGCACGGAACGGGCAAGTGCTCCGCGCCGCATGGCCTTCCAGGAACGACTCGCGCTGTCCCTCACCCTGGCCGTGGGCGGGCAGTCCTTCACCATTCCCGGTGGCCAGGTGGAGTCCTTCTCCGTCCGGCTCCTGCCCCATGGCTTCACCGCGTCGGTGAGCTTCTGGACGGGGCTGGAGAAGGACGACGCGGCCCTGTTCACCGCGTTCAAGACGCCGGACCTGCTCGACGTGAAGCTGACCGTCGCGGGGGGCTATCCCATCCCCACGCCGCCGCCGGATCCGCTGCTGCTGCACGGGCTCGCACGCACCCGGGGGCTGGAGGCCCGCTCCCACGGTGTGGTCGAGGGGGCTCCGGCGCGCTTCCGGCGCTACACGGTGGAGTTCGAGGACGCGGCCCGCGTGCTCTGGCGCCAACATCGCCCCACGGAGCTGCGCACGGACACCACGCTGACGGCGCTGCTCACGGAGCATACCGCCGGGGCCTTCACGCTCGACTGCGACTGGGACGTGCTCGACGAGAAGCGCCCGCTCATCTGCCTCGGGCTGGGAGAGGACGCGGCGGGCGTGGGGTTCCACGACTTCGTCGCGTGGCTCGCGGCGTCGCGAGGCGGGGTGTGGACGTATGACTGCATGGAGGACCGCTACGCGCTGCTCGCGCGCAAGGCGCCGGTGGGCAAGGCCGCGCTCCTGTCGCGAGAGAAGGTGGAGCGGGTGGAGGTGGTCGTCCCCTCCATTCCCCGCCACTCGGCGCGCGTCCTCAACGCCTCCGCGGTCAAGCCGTCCACGGCGCCTCTCTCGTCGAGCGTCGCGGTGGCCGGCGTCCATCAGGACCACCTGGTGCGCACGCCCATCGTGTCGCAGGTGGAGCAGCGACAGACGCTGGAGGGGGCCCGGCTGCGCACGCCTCAGCGGCGGCTGCGCTTCACCTTCAGCCACTTCCCCACCGTGCCCGTGCATCCGGGAGCGGGGCTTCGCATCGAGGGCAAGCGGTGGGGGAGCGTGGCGGTGGGGACCGGGGAGGACCTCCGCTCGGTGGAGCTGCTGCTGTCGGCGCGTTCGCGCAACGCGGGGCCACACGCGGGGCTCCAGCTCACGGACGCGGGCTACGACGTGGAGATGTCGCTGCTCGCCGAGCGGGTGGCGGACCCGACGGTGTCGCTGCCGGAGCACCGCGCGCCGCGCTATCCCATCCACGTCGAGGGGAAGGTGCTCGCGCCAGGAGGCGGTGAGAAGGACCGCATCTACCTCCTGTCGGAGGACAAGAAGACGTCGGTGCTCACCTGGCGCATCACCGTGCCGCTCTGGAACAAGGTCGTGAGCGTGCCCGCGGAGCCCGGGTTCTTCCCCGGGCACTTCTATTACCCCCCATACAAGAACGCGCGGGTGCTGGTGGCCCTGCACTTCGAGCGCGCGGAGCTGCACCGGCATCTCGACTGGGCCGACGCCGCGCGCCTGCCGCAGGACGGCCAGGGGGACGGCATCCTCCTGGGGAAGAACGACACCAGCCAGACCTCCATCATCCACGACTACCAGCAGGCGAAGCCCGTGTGGCACCTGCGGCGCGTCTCCGGCCCGGACACGGAGACGGTCCGCATGGCAGAGGGCGTGATGATGCTCCAGACGAAGGAGCTGCAGGGGGGCGCCACAGCGGACTCCACGTACGACGTCTCGCCCCAGGTGGAGACGGCGCGCGCCGACCTCACCGCGGGCGTGGGCGGCGCCATGGGGGAGACGACCGCCGCGTACCGGGTGGCCTCGGGGGCGTCGCAGGCGAAGCTGGACGGCGCCTCGGCGGAGACGCAGGCGAAGCTGGAGGCCGCCCAGTCGGCGGTGGACGCCAAGGTCGCGGAGGCTCGCGCGGAGCTCAACGGCGCGCTCGCCGGCCTGGAGGGGCGCACGTCGTCGCTCACCAGCGCGGCCACCGAGGCGCGCGCGGCGCTGGAGGCGCTCAAGTGAGCCGCGCGGGGCGACAGCGGCGAGGAGACCCGAGGTGCCTGAGGGAGCCGTGCTCGGAGGGCCTCGCTGGAGTGACGTGCCTGGGGCGTGACGGCGACGTGGCGGAAGTCGTGGCGTCGCGCGGGACGGAGCGTCGGGACGGTGTCGAGAAGGAGGACGAGACGTGAAGGCCTTGCTGGCCACGTTGGCGGAGCTGCGCGGGGACGTCGAGTCCACCGGCACGGGATGCGTCGGGCGCCTCGGCACCGCGCGCACGGCGATCGAGAGTGCGGTGGGGCCGGTGGAGTCGCTCCTCGCCTCGATTCGACCGGAGCTGGAGTCCGCGCTCACGGGGCTCCTCGGGCGCATGGATTCGATCGACGCGAAGCTGGGCGCGCTCGGGACCGCGCCGGAGGCGACGCGGCTGCGCGGCGAGCTGGCGCCGCTGCGGGCCCAGGTCGAGGGTGCGTCCCAGTCGATGACCACGAGCCTGTCCTCGCTGGAGCAGGGCGTGGGGGCGTCGTTGGGCGCCGCGAAGCAGAGCGCGACGACCTCGCTCGGGTCGCTGGAGACGACGCTGAAAGGGCAGGTGGAGTCGCTGCTGGCGCAGGTGGAGACGGTCGAGAAGGCCATCGCCCCCGCGCAGGCGCAGGTGGAGGCGATCATCTCCCAGGCCGGCGCGACGCTGGATGCGTTGGTCCAGGGCGTGGTGACCACGGTCGCGTCCATCCGCGAGCCCTTGCAGCAGGCGGTCGACACCGCGTTGGCGACGCTGGACTCCCTCTTGGGACAGCTCGCCGCGGTGAAGGAGCAGGTGCTGGCCCTCTTCGCTCCGCTGCCCGCGGTGCTCGAGCAACTCCAGACGCTCTACCAGACGCTGGTCGGCTCGCTGGAGGCGCTCCTGTCGCGCATCGGCACGCTGCTGGACGCGATCCCCGCCGCGAACCTCCCCAAGCCGCTGGTGAACCCGGCGCTCCAGGCCATCCAGCAGGTGGTGACGCAGATCACCACCCAGCTCGGGACGTTCTCCAGTCAGATGGCCACGCAGATGGGGACGCTCCAGGAGCAGGTCGTCGCCCAGGTCGACACGGTGCAGACGCAGGCGCTCCAGCAGGTGGAGACGATCCAGCAGCAGTTGGTGACGCAGGTGGACACGGTGAAGCAGGCCGTGCTCCAGCAGGTCCAGCCCGCGGGGGCGCAGATCGACCAGGCGGTGGCCGCGGCCGTCGCGCAGGTGGGGACCGCCAAGGAGCAAGCTGTCTCGCAGGTGACCACCCTCCAGGACCAGATGGCGGCCCAGGTGGACACTGTGAAGACGCAGGTGAAGGCGGGCTTGCCGGCGCTCGAGACACAGGTCGACGCGGGGGCGCAGGCGGCGCAGGCGCAGGTGGAGACCGCCAGCGCGACGGCGGAGGAGCAGGTCTCCACGGCGCGGGCCTCGATGAAGGCCCAGGTGGACGCCACGGTGGGCACCGTCAACCCGGCGCTCGATGACCTGGAGGCCCGGATGAACGTGTCGGTCGTGCCAGCGGGCGGGGTCGACGCGGCTCGCGCGGAGCTGGAGAAGAAGGCCGCGGCCGCGGCGCCCGTCCCGGTGGGAGACGCCGTCGCGATGCGGGCGGAGGCGGAGAAGGTGGCCGCCGGTGGGCCCGATGCGGTGCGCGCGGAGGTGGAGAAGAAGGCGACGGGGGAGGCTGGAGCGGCGCGCGCGGAGGCGGAGAAGAGGGCCGAGGCCGCCCACGCGGAGGTGGAGAAGAAGGCGACGGGGGAGGCTGGAGCGGCGCGCGCGGAGGTGGAGCGCCAGACCGGTGCCTCCGGCACGGGTGGCGGGAAGCCCGGATGATTCCCTACTCGAAATCGCTCGAGGAGGCTTCTTCACGCACGGAATGCAGGGCGAAGGTGACCTCGCTGCCGAGCCGCTCGGAGAGGCGCGCACGGAGCCGTATCACCACCTCTCGGATCTGCTCGAGGGAGCGGGTTCCCTCGTGCCGCACGGCGTGCACGCCGCCGCGACCGTTCCATTAGAAGCCCCACTCCTCGCCGTCGATGGCGACCTGCCCTTCGCCCTGTCCGTCATTGAGTTGTTCGCAGCGCGAGCCCTCTGGAGAGAAGACGGACAAGGGCGTGGGCGCGTCGCCAAGGGGCAGCGAGGCCAGGTCTCCCGACAGCTCGTAGATGACTTCGATGCGCTTCATGTCGACGTCACGTCGTCCGCTCGTTCGCGACGAGCCGCACACGCTCGCGTGAACTCCGACGATATGCCCCCGGCCGCTCCCCTTGGAGTCTCACGAAGGCCCGGCTGAACGCTGGAACGCTCACGTAGCCCACCCGCGAGGCAATCTCATCCAGTCCGTGGTCGGTGTCGCGGAGCAGCTCCGCGGCGCGCGTCATCCGCCACCGGGTCAGGTACTCGAGCGGCGCTTCCCCGACACGCTCCATGAAGCGCGCCGCGAAGGAGGAGCGGGAGAGCCCGACCTCCGACGCGAGCGTCGCGAGCGTCCAGGCCCGGGCGGGAGCCTGGTGCATCAGCGAGAGCGCGCGGTGGATGGATTCGTCGACCAGGGCAGGAAGTCCCCGCCGCTTGCACACGTGCCCCGAGGTGGCCAGCGAACGCAATGTCTGGACGAAGAGGACATCCGCGAGCCGCTGGAGCACGAGTGGACTGGCGGGACCGGGTTGGGCCGCCTCCGTCAGGATGAGCTGGAGCGTGGCGGAGACCCAGGGGGCCACGGCCTTGTCGGTGGGACGCAGCGCGACGACCCTGGGCATGTCCACCAGCAGGGATGGGGGCCTGCCTCCCAGGTCGAAGAACCCCGTGAGGATCGACGTGGGCGCGCCCGTTCCTCCGAGCGTGCGAGGACCCGGCGCGATACAGGGGCGGCCATCGCACGCGTCGACGGCCTCGCTCGTGGGTGAGTCCCTCAGCACGTGAGATGTCCCGTGGGGCAACAACACCGCCTCGCCGACCGCGAGCTCGACGGGAGGCTCTCCCTCCACCTCGAGCCGTCCGGAGCCACGGGCAATCAAGTAGAAGACCGCCCGTTGCCGGGACGCGACTCGCAGGCCCCATGGCGCCCGCGCCTCGATTCGCTTGTACAGGACGTTGCGCAACAGCGAGACGCCGAGCACGTCGGCGAGCACGTCGCTCCGCGGATGCTCCAGGTCCAGCATGAGTGGACGAGCAGCTACTTTTCTCGGACGAGGTGGCATTGAGCGTCCATAACGCGGTCCCTAGAAAGAAGCCATGAACAGCGCGGACCCCGCGCGAGAGAAGGGACAATCGCCATGGCCTCGGCCCGTGACGAGGAGCTCGCGCTCCTCTTTCGTGATGCACGTACCCACAACGTCTGGCTCGACCAGCCCGTCTCGGACGACCTGCTGCGACAGGTCTACGACCTCGCCCGGATGGGCCCCACGGGAGGGAATGCCAACCCTCTTCGGGTGGGCTTCGTGAAGAGCGCCGAGGCGAAGGCCCGCCTGCTCGCCTCCGTCGCGCCCCAGAACGTCGACAAGGTGCGGACGGCTCCGGTCACCGCGATCCTCGCCTACGACAGGGACTACCACGAGCGACTGCTCCAGCTCTTTCCCGCTCGCCCCGAATTCTACGAGCGCTTCTCCCAGATGCCGGTGGAGCGCCGGAACCGGGTCGGGGAGCAGAGCGCGCTGCTCGCGGCGGGCTACTTCATCATCGCCGCGCGCGCGGTGGGACTCGACGTGGGCCCCATCGGGGGATTCGATGCGGGAGCGGTCGACGCGGCGTTCTTCCCGGAGGGACGCTGGCGTTCGATGCTGCTCGTCAACCTCGGCTACGGGGATGCCTCCAGGCTCTTCCCTCGCAATCCCCGGCTGTCATTCGACGAAGCCTGCCGGATTATCTGAGCCCGCGGGGGGCCTCCCGACCGCTACTCGAAATAGACGCCGGTCCGTTGGCTGACGACGTTGTAGAGCTTCGTGGCGTCGAGCTTCTTGAAGACCTTGTTGTAGTGGAACTGGCCGATGGAGCTCTCCCCCCGGTCGTAGAACTGGAAGGCCGCGATGAAGCACTCCGCGAGGCTGTGGTAGTGGTTCTTGATCATGAACGCCGCGACCACGGCGAAGAACTCCCAGAATTCGCGGTGGGTGAGCCGGTCGCCGAAGTAGCGGAAGATGTCGCGCGTCGTGCCGGAGATGCCACCCATCACGGGCAGCCCCGCGTCATGGAGCCGGGCGATGACAGGGCTGTGCTGGAAGGTCTGGAAGCGGTTGTTGCTCGTGAGGACGGAGTCGCTCAGCTTGTCGCTGAAGCCGAACGTCGCGACGAAGCCCGGGCGGTCATGCCCGTCGAGCGAGTCGATGCCGTCCGTCATGCCATGGGTGTTCGCCCGGTGCGCGACGCCCACCTCGTAGCGGAGGTCCTGGAACGGGCCGAAGCGGAAGTTCTCCGCGCCATGCTCCTTGCTCTTGGTGTTGATGGCCTGGAAGGACTGTTGGAACAGCCCGCTGTCGCGGCATAGGAAGCGCAGCAGGAGGCCGAGCCCTTCGATGAAGGTGGCGTTGGTCTTCTGGACATCGCCAGTGCCCAGCATCGCCTTGGCGGCGCGCAGCGCGGCCCGGTAGGTGGTGCACAAGGGGAACAACGAGGCCACGGTCGCCTGGCAATCCGGCGTCATCTCCAGCTCCGCGCCCTTGGCCCCCGGCTTCACGTTCTCCTCCATCAGGGCCACGACCTTGCGGAGCGTCGCGTGCCAGCTCTGCGTGCGATGCACCTCCGCCATGAACGCGCTTTCGGACTGGAGGTTCTTCACCACCAGACCCGTGCTGGTGAAGTGCGTCGCGGTGTTGAGGCGCTGAGGACTCAAGCCGTTGTAGAGGATCAGATTGGAGAACAGCCGGACGCGCTCCTTGTCCATTCCGTCGATCTTCGACGTCGCGGCAGGGGTCGAATCACTCAGCAGGTGGATGAGCCCGAGCAGCTTGAGGTCCTGTTGGGCCGCGACCTCGTTCATCGTGAGGTTTCCATCCGCGTCGCTCACGCTGGTCCCGAGGTCGTGGAAGCGGTCCTTGATGTCGGTGGGAATCCCCAGGTGGTCGATGAGCCGCTGGATGGAGCGGCACTCTCCATCGCGCTTCTGCGGGACGTGGGTCCCATTGGGGTCGTAATACGTGATGAGCCGGGAGCTCTCGTCGATGAACTTCTTGCCGAAGTCCGTGAGATTTCCGCTCTCGTCGTGGGTCCAGAGCCCGAACTGGTTCGTCGCCCGGTGGTCGCAGAGCTCGACGTGGAACCGCTCGTTCGTCAGGTCCTTGTGCGCCTTGTAGAACTCCTTCATGTCCTTGATCTGCGCCTCGGTGCCGGCCGCGGCGAGGAGCTTCAGGAAGAAGGACTCGCGAATCTCCCAACTCCGGATGAGCGCGGTCCGGGAGCCCTGGGTCTGGTAGTTGAAGAACCAGCCCAGGCTTCGATAGGGATTGCCGATGCTGACATTGCACTTGCCGCCCGCGGGCTGGATGACCAGCCTGGCCTTGCCGTGCACGATGTGCTGGTAGACGTCCTTGTACTCCGTCTCTCCGTACGACGGCCCGTACACGGTCTGGTACACCTTGACGTGCCCCGGCTGGCAGGCGAGCTCCCCCTCCGTGCCCGACCCACAATCCACCAGGATGTTGGGGTTGTGGATCGCGGTCTGCTGCCGGTCGAGCGTCTCGGCCGGATCGGCGCCGTTCCCGTCCCAGCCCGTGCGCAACACGTCCTGCATGCCCTGGTACGCCGACTGGAGCCCCTCCAGTCCCTTGAGCTGCTTCTTGTCGAAGGGGCTGGGCCGGTCCTCGGCCTTGGCGAGGCTCGTCCGGTGTCCCTCGATCTGCTTCGCGAGCGGCGCCTGACAGACCTCCGCGTACTCATACATCAGCCGCCGCATGGTGGCTCCGTGCTGGAGCCTCTCCAGGAGGTCCGAGATGGACTGGAGCATGCCCCCGAACACGCCATCCGAGGCATTGGGCAGGGCGTCATCCAGCCGGATGAGGCCCAGATGCACGCCACGGCGGATCAACCGCTCGACATTGTCCTTGATGATCATGCCCAGTGAAGCTCGCGATGATGGGGAGGGGGGGACCCCGTGGGGGACGGGGCTCGGCGCCGCGACGGCGAATGCGCGAGGGCGGACTACTTGGGCGCCTCGACCTTGGGCGCTTCGACCTTCGGCGCCTCGACCTTGGGGGGCTCCAGCTTGGGGGGCTCGGCCTTGGCCGCGTCGCCCTTGCCGGACTTCTTCTTCTTCTTCGTGGGCGCGTCCGTGCGGATGCGGCTCTCCTCCAGGTCGATGTCCACGCGTCCCGGAATCGGCGTGTCGAGCAGCACCTGCCAGGCGCCGTCCGGCGTGGTGAAGAGGAAGGAGATGGCCAGCGGCGTCTCCTCCGGAATCTTCACGCGCGTCTGCGCCTTCTCACCCGGGTAGATGACGAGCGTCTGGACCACGGAGTCGTCCGGGTGCACCACGCGCTCGGCCACGTCGGCGTAGAACTCCGTCATGTACCGCTGGGCGTCCACCGCGCGGACGACCATGTGCAACGGCCGGCCCTGGTTCGTCCCCGCCGGGGAGTTCACGTTGACCGTCAGGTGCGTCGGCGCGCAGGCCGACAGCCCCACCGCCAGCGCCAGCGCGACCCACCACGACCCCGCGTACCCGTTCATCGCGTCACCTCCTGGAAGAGGGTCCAGGGGCCCCCGCGCATGCCGAAGCGCAGCCGGATCTCCGAACTCTGCGAACCATCCGGCCCCGGCAGCGGCCAGATGGCGTTGTGCTCGGCGTCGAACGTCGCGGCGTCCAGGATGCGGAAGCAGTTCCACGACGAGCGCGACAGCTCCGTGGAGCGGTAGCGCTTGCCCTCGCGGCCCGGCACGCGCAGCTCCACGCCCACCGACGCGGACCGCGGCTCCCACCACGCCAGCGGGAAGTCCTGCCACGCCGGCGTCTGGTTGAAGCCGAAGGCCGCCGCCTCGCCGCACTTGAGGAACGACATGGTGACGAAGCCGGTGTCCCCGGAGGGCGGCAGGGGCAGGGGACGCACCTGCAACATGAGCGGCTGGGGCTTGCCGCTGTCGTCCCACAACAGCCGCGCCAGCTTCGACAGCCTCCCCAACATGCTCAGCATGCGCGGCGGCACCGCGAGCTGCTGGCGCAGCGGCCGGCGCAGCATCCACTCCGTGCCGCGCTCCTCCACCACCGGCGACAACACCTGGTTCACGAACTGCCAGAAGGCGCCGTCCTTGCGCTTGAGCACCTCCAGCTCCGTCGGGTCCAGCTCCTGCGTGGCCTCCACCGTGAACGGGTAGCGGCGCAGCAGCGGCGTCAGCAGCGTGCGGAAGCGCCAGTCCCACTGCTCCTCCAGCACGCGCTCCACCTCCGCACGGCCCAGCTCGCGCGTCATCAGGAACGGCTCGCGGAACGGCCGCCGCAGCTCGCCGAGGATGCCCTGCTTGTCCAGCCACGTGTCCACCCGGCGCAGGTACGACCCCTCCTCGTCGAGCAGCATCGACAGGCCCACCCGCCCCAGCGGCGTCAGCAGGTCCGTCAGCTGCCGGCCCCCTTCGTCGTGGTGGGTGGCCGTCTCCTCCGCGCCCCCGCCGGTGCGCAGGCCCACGGGGACGACCATCCGCTCCTGCGGGCTGGACGCGTTGAAGCCGGACACCTCCGTGTGCAGCTGCGACACCAGCAGCAGATACGCCGCGAGCTCGGCCGTCTGTCCGTCCTTGTTCGGCGTCATGAGCTGCACGATGGGGCGGAACGCCGACAGCTCCTGGCGCAGCGGCTCGTAGTACGGCCCCTCCATGGGGCCGATGCCCGCGCCCGTGGCCACCTCGCGCAGCATCGCCACCAGCTCCGACGTGGGCTGCGTCACCGCGGACAGCTCCGACGCCAGCGTCGTCGTCGTCGCCGTGAAGCGGTAGTCGCGGTACTTCACCAGCAGGTCCTGCCGGTAGCGCTGCCCGAAGTTCGCCACCTTCTTCAACACGTAGCCCTGGCGCTGGGCGGCCTCCGCCCGCGACAGCTTCGAGTCCGTCATCCGCATGGTGAACTCGTCCACCAGCGGCCGGATGTCCGTCTCGAAGTTCAACCACTCCGAACCGTGGCCGGAGGGCATGGCGGCCACACGGCCCACGTCCATCGCGTCCTCGATGGAGATGCCCAGCCCGCTCTCCGACGCGGACGCCACCGCGCCGGGCGGCAGCCCCACCGAGGGACGGTTGAAGGGCCGCTGGCCCTGCTCGATCTGGCGCAAGAGCTTGTCCAGCAGCACCCGCGACAGCTCCTTCGGCCGGAACTCGAAGGACTGCTGGAGCACGCGGACCTCCAGGCGCGCGTCGCCGTTGGTGGGCACGAACAGGCCCCCCGTGCGCGTCAGCAGCTCCGCCGTGGACATCTCCTCGGCCGCCTTCAGGCCCGCGTCGATCTCCTCCTCCATGCGCAGCACCGCGGCCAGCATGGGCTCGTGCTCGCGGTGCCAGTCGAGCGCGTCGATGGTGCTCTCCACGCCCTTGAGCGTGGCCTGGCTCTCCGGCGCGCCGGACGCGTCCAGCAGCGCCAGCATCTTGTGCGCGGACGTATAGGAGACGCTCTGGGCCAGGGTGAGCTGGAGCCGCTTGCGCTCCGACGCGAGCGTGCGCCACTGCTCCAGGTTCAGCTCGCGCGCCCCCAGCACCATCTGCAGCCGCAGGAGGTGGTCGCGCCAGGGGCCCAGGTAGCTCTCCTCCGTCAGCCACTCGTAGGGCCAGCGCATCCACGGCACCTGCGCCTGCGTCTGCATGCCCGCGCGCCACGCGGTGTCGCTGGAGACGATGTAGTCACCCACCACCTCCTCGCGCAGCCCCGTGGCCTGCATCCAGCTGGCCTCCTTGTCGGAGGCGCGCGTGCCCACCAGGTCGAGCGTCTCTCCCGCCCAGTTCCAGCGCTTGCGGTACTGCCCGTTCAGGCCGGACAGGATGAAGCGCCCCATGTCGTCGCTGCGCGACGCGCGCACCACCGCCATCAGGTGCAGCATCTGCTCCGGCCGGCAGAGCGCCTCGCGCTCGCAGCGCTCGTCCGGATGCGACGGCGCCCACAGGGAGCGGCTCCCCGTCAGCTCGGACGGGGCGCAGCCGGGGATGAGCGCGCCACAGCGCTGGCACTGCTCCTGGCAGCTCTCCATGAGGGGCTTGAGGTAGGACAGGCGCACGGTGTTGGAGAGCTGGGCCCGGAGGACCTCCTGCTCGTCCGTGAAGCTGTGGCTCAGGGGCGGGAAGTAGCGCGCGGCCAGCAGCATCGCGTCCATGGCCTGCATCGCGCCCTGACCCTTGTCCACCACCACCTCGCCGGAGGCCGTCAGGTGCTGCTGCCCGAGCCGCTGCACCGTGGCCTCGAAGTCCTCCATGTGCCGCTGCGCCGCCGCCAGCTTCGAGAAGAAGTTGCCGTAGGCCGCCAAGACCGGCAGGCACCCCAACGCCAGCAGCACCGCGCACCGGCGCAGGTGCTTGGCCCGGTAGCGCGCGCGCAGCTCGACGTTGCGCTTCTCCCGCGCGATGCTGAACACGCCCGCCGAGCGCGCCTCCGGCGCAGGCGACGACAGGTACACCCGCGTCAGCTCCGGACGGTAGGAGAGCGTGCCGCCCTCGCCCAGCCCGGTGACGAAGCGCGCCAGCGCCGCGAAGGACTCGCCCCCGCGCGCGTAGAACTCCTCCAACCGCCCGAACGCGTCCACCGACAGCGACACCAGGCCGAGCGCGAAGTACTGCTCCATGGGCTGCAGCCCCGTCGCCAGCCGCGCCTCCTCGCCCGGCGGCGGCACGTCCCAGTGCAGGGGGACGCCATGGCCGCGCAGCAGGTACGCGAAGTCCTCGAAGCCCTCCATCGCGTCCATGTGCGTCAGGCACACGCGCGTCTCCACGGAGCCCTTGGTGACCTCCGACAGGAGGTTGATCTTCCCGCGCATCAGCTGGATGACCCGGCGCACCTCGTCCGGCGGCGTCTCCGCCAGCCACCGCGCGTCCAGCGCGATGACCACCCGGCCGCGTTGCCGGCGGAAGGTCGACTTCCACAGCCGGCCCAGCGCGGTGCGCGCCTCCTGCGAGTCATCCTCCAGGAGCGACGCGGAGACCTCCTGCACCACCTTGTCCGGCCCCAGGAAGATCTGCAGCAGCGGGTCCGACGTGTGGCTGGGCATGAACTGGCGCTCCTGCCGCCGCCAGTCCACCTCCAGGTCGATGAGCGTCGTCTTGCCGGAGCCCGCGGGCCCCAGCACCACCACGGTGGGGAAGTCCAGCACCGCCAGCCGGTAGCGCACGGGCAGGGCGCTCAGGAAGCGCTGGCGGATGCGCGCCAGCGCCCGCGCCTCCAGCCTCTTGCGCGGCTCCGGCCGGGGCGCGTTGCGCCGCCGCTTGCGCCACCACCACACCAACCCCACCACGAGGGCGATCGCGAGGAGCACCCCGAGGCCGATCAGGATGTACGTCAGGTAGGGCTTGGCTGCCTCCATCGTCGTCACCGCCGCGCTCGCGGCCGCCGCGACCGGTTGCTTCTCGCCCGCCATGGCTCAGTCCCTCTTCCCGCCCGCTTGCGCGCGGGCAGCGAGCTGGAGACCCTCCATCACGTCCTCCAGTCGCTCGAAAGCCTTCTCCAGTTGCACGCACCGTGCCTCGCGCTCCTTGGGCGAGAGCCGCGCGCCGCCGGGACCGGGCTCCAGGGCCTTCACCCCCTCGCGCACCGTCTCCAGCAGGGGCTGGAGGCCCGCGGACAGCCCTCCGAGGGAGGTCGTGACGCTCCGCTCCAGCCGCTCGAGCAGCTCCGCGAGGCTGGGGGGAGGCGGGGCGGACGCGTTCTTCCGAGACGCAGCCGCGTCCGTTCGTGCCGGGGCCGGGGGCATGGCGCGCCTCAGTTCGACAGGTGCCACAGCACCACGGGCACCGCGATGATGATGGCCACCGTCACGGCGTAGTAGCGCCAGGGGAAGTCATAGAGCGTGGGTGGGGGCGGGCCCGCACCCTCGGTGGAGACCTCCGGGGCGGCGATCTCCGGCTTGGGGATGCGGGCCGCCAGCTGCTCGCGGTACTCGCGCAGCCGCGCCGGGTGCCCCACGTGACGGCCGGTGAAGCCGGCGGTGAGGCAGAAGTGCAGCACCTCGAAGAGCAGGGGGGCGGTGTCCTGCCGGCGCAGGCACGTCTCGGCCAGCTCGAAGAAGAGGTCGCCGCCGGAGTCGACGCCGAACAGGCGCAGCTGGATGAGCGGCCAGTGCTGCGCGTCGTCGAGCGCCAGCCGCCCCAGCACCTTCTCGTCCACGAGGAAGGCCAGGGGCTGGAGCGTCTTCTCCACGTCGTCTGAGCGCAGGTCCTCGCCCAGCGCCACGCGCAGCCGGTCGAACTCGGAGGCGAGGCTGCGGGCGATGGCGTCCATGGCCCCGAAGGACAGCCGCTCGCGCTGCTCCTGGGCCAGCGACGCGGAGCCCAGCTCGCGGTCGAGCAGGTCGTCCATCCGCCGATAGGCCACGAGGATGGCCTTCCAGTGCGTCATCTTCATGTCAGGCAGCTCCCGGGAGGGTGAGCGGGCCCACGCCCGCGACGGTCGCCCGTATCTCCACCGTGGCCTCGTGGTTCCACGCGTCGAGCAGGTCCCTCACCCGCGCGAGGAAGCACACCACCAGCGGCTCGAAGCCGGGCTCGAAGGGCTCCAGCACCACCTCGTACACGTTGCGCAGGCCCGAGCCGCGCATGGCGCTGTCCGGCACGCGCGACACCGACAGCTCGCGCAGCAGCGGCAACACCCGGCGGAACGGCCCCTCCGAGGGCGTGCCCAGGTGCTGGAGCACCGCGCGCAGCTCGTCCAGCCCCAGCGTCGCCTGGGCCTTCCAGGCCAACAGCTGGGTGAGCGCCGTCAGGTCGTCGCGCAGGGCGCTCTCGCGGTGGGGCTGCAGCTGGCCCACCAGGCTCCACTCCAGGCCCTCGATGTGCCGGCCCGGCACGCTCACCGAGATGCGCCCCGACGCCTCCGTGGAGAAGCGCGGCTGGTGCCACAGCGCCTCCACCAACAGCTTGCGCGGGGCGGTGAACGCCTCCGGCATGCGCAGCACCAGGTGGGGCGACGGCCCGTTCTCCGTGGGCACGTCCTCCACCTCGTAGCCGGGGCCGGTGCCCGGCAGGTGCGCGGGGCGCAGGGGCGCAAGCCCCGTCTTCGTCATCTCGTACACGCCCGTCACCGAGTGCAGCGCCATCTCCCGGCCCGCGCTCATGTTGCGGATGGGGTGCTCGGAGCGCGTGCCGTCCGTGCTGATGACCTGGGCGGGCTCGGCGCGCAGGTTCTCCACCGGCACCGCGAAGGGGACCAGGAAGTCCGGCCGGTGGGAGCGGCCCACGCTCCACTGCTGGGCCAGGTCCAGGCACAGGCTGAAGCGGCGCCACTCGCCGCGCGTGGGCGGCACCGCGACGTGGAGGAACAGCTCCGTCTCCGGGAAGAGGAAGAACGAGCGCAGCCGCTGCAGCGGGTGCGCGTACGCCTCCGAATCGTCCGGCGCCGGCGGCTCCCGGTCGAAGGACACCTCGCACGGCGAGCCCGTGGAGTGCTCGTCCGCCAGGTCGTGGTAGACGACGCTCGCGCCGCGCAGGTGCTGGCGCAGCGCGTGGAACACCGCCAGCGACGGCAGGTACTCGTCCAGGTGGCGCACGTGCAGGCTCAGCGTCCCCACCGGGTCGACGCGCTCGTGGCGCGACTCGAAGGTGAGGATGAGCCGGTGCCCGCCGCGCACCAGGGGGCGCACCTCCGTGGACGCCAGCTCCACGGGCAGCACGCGCAGGTCGCGCTGGAGCCGGAAGGTGCCTGGCTCGCCCTCGGCCGGCGTCAGGCGCAGCTCCGTGCCGCGCGGCAGCACCACCGGCTCGCCCATCTTCCCGGTGGGCATGGCGCGCACCACCGCGCGCGTGGGCAGCGGCTCCAGCAGGAAGTCGAAGAAGCCCGCGAAGAGCCGGCGCCAGGTGGAGCGCAGGTTGTGCAGCGTGGCGTGGCGCGTCTGCACGGAGAAGAAGGCCATCGCCTCGATGAGGCGGCGCACGTCCGGGTCCTCTCGCTCCAGCGGCGCGGCCGGGTAGCGTTCGTGGAAGCGCTGGCGGAAGCGCTCCAGCGAGGCCATCTCCTCGAGGAAGTCCTGGTGCAGGCGGTCGGTGGGGCCGGTCATGACGCGTGCTTCCTCACCCCAGCTTCACCATGGCGCCGGAGACGCTCGTGATGCCGGACGCCTTGAGGTTCGCCATGCCCTGCGCCTCCAGGTCCAGCGCCGCCTGGCCGGCCACCTTGACGTTCAGCCCGTTGAGCGCCGCGTCCGTCTGCCCCGCCAGCTTCAACGTGACGCCCTCCACCTTCGCCTCGCCGCCGGTGGCCTGCATCGACGCGGACAGCCCCTTCAGGGACAGCGCCGCGGTGGCCTCCACGTTCACCTTCTGCGAGGACGACAGGCTCGCGTCCTGGGTGGCGCTCTGCGTGAGCTTCGCCTGCGTCGTCAACGTCATGTCCTTCGTGCTCTCCACCTTCAGCGTGTCCTGGCTCGTCCACTCCGACGTGCCCTTGGACAGCAGGGTGATGGTCTGCGCGTCCACCTTGAAGTCCTTGACGGTGACGACGACGCTGTCCGCCTTCTGGACGACGGTGCTGGTGTCGCTCTGGCCCGCCACCTTCATCGTGATGCTGGTGCCGTCCATCGTCACCGTCTGGAGAATCTTCCCGTCGGCGTTGTCCACCGTGACGGTGATGCCCTTCACCTTGTCCAGCTCGATGGTGCAGACCAGCGTTCCCATGGGTCTTCCTTCACGCCTCCAAAAACGTGCCTACGCGGACTCTTCCTTCACCTGGATGGTCAGCGTCCCCTCCTTGATTTCGATGCGGGCCGTGTCCTTGTCGTTCGTCCTCTGCAAGAGGAAGACCGGCTTGCCCTCCGCGTAGGAGTGCTGCATGGAAGTCCCGTTTTCAGGCGTCTTGCCCACCAGCAGATGCGTGCCCTGGCCGTCCGCGGGCATGCGCGCGGTGGCGCGCCAGTCCAGGAAGCGCTTGAGCCAGGCCTTCTGGAAGTCGAGCCCCACCAGCACGCGCTCCCCCTTGTAGGCCGGGAAGTAGAAGTGGCCGGGCAGCAGGTTGGGGTTGAAGGGGAGGGTGACGATTTGATTCTCCCAGAGGGGAATCTTCACCTTGTACCCGTCCTGTGACGTCTGGCTGTCGGTGTAGGCCTGCCACGTCTCGTGCGTCTGCTCCCCCACCTCGCTGACGATGAGGCCCTCCACGTAGCGGGGCCAGGTGGGGGGCGTGTAGGCGGGCAGCTCCACCCAGGTCTCCGCCTGGGTCTCCAGCAGGGTGTGCATGGAGAAGGTGAAGGCCGTGTCCTGGGCCAGGTGGGACGCGTCCGGAGAGGACGCGACCGCGTCCCCCCGCAACGCGACGGTGCGCACCCGGTACGTGGCCCCCGCCGTCAGGCCGGCGGCCGCCCAGGCCTCCGTCGTGGGCAGCTTGACGAGGGTGCCGGGCACCAGGGCGGTGGCCGGGAAGCGCTTCCAGCCCAGCTCCACCTCCATGCCGCGCACCTTGAGGCGGGCGGTCTCCAGGGACACGCGCGCGTCCACCTCGTTGGTGATGGGGGTGCGCACCAGCACGTCCTGGCGGATGCCGGTGACGGCGCGCTGCTGGGTGATGGCGGTGTGGGTGGGCCCCTCCGCCACGGCGTTGAGGATGGCCTTGTCGTGGCGGGGGACCTCCGGGAAGCGCAGCGCCAGCGCATCCACCTCCGGGGCCAGCACGTCCACGGGCGTCCCGGTCGACGCCTTCGCCGCGGACAGCTTGTACTGGCCGGCCGGGTAGTCGTACGCGAGCACGCCGTCGCGCGAGTCGACGTACCAGACGAAGAAGTCGTAGAAGCTGGCGCCCTCCTCGGGCGTCAGGCCGAGGAACAGCTGGGGGCAGGTGGCGTCCAGCCCCGCGCTCCAGTCGTACGCGAGCGCGATGTGCGAACCCTTGTGGGCGTCCAGCACGTTCTTCATCGTCTTCTGCGTGTAGAGGACGCAGGGGAAGTGCTGGCTCCACAAGAGCCGCGCCGCGTCCCGGAACGTCACCGCGTAGCGGCGGTGGAGCAGGGGCGCGCCCGGGCCGGGCGTCGCGGGCATCTCCACCAGCGAGCGCTCCACCACCAGCCCCTTCACCTTGAGGGAGGTGAGGGCGGGCTGGGGCGCGGCGTCCGTGTGGACGCCCTTCACCTCCAGCTCGCACTCGATGAGGTCCTGCTCCAGGAACGACGCCTTGAGCGGGTCCGTCTCCAGCCCGCCCGCGGACGTGTTGTCCGCGATGTCGAAGGCCACGCTCCCCTCGAAGCCCCACGGCCGCAGCTCCAGCGCGAAGGACTTCACGTCGCCGGCCGGAATCGCGTGCGCGGCGCCGCCCAGGGTGAGGGTGACGGACACGGTCAACCGGTCCGTGAAGGTCGCGGGCGTCACGGCTCCTCCTCCACGCGGACGTGGCCGCTGAGCGTGTCGAAGCGCAGGCGCAGCTTGTGGCGCTCGCCGGCGACGGTGCCCACCAGGCCGAAGTGCAGCCACAGCCCCGCGTCGCGTCCGCGCATCGTCAGCTCCACGTTCGTCAGCCGCGGCTCGTTGCGGCCAATCTCCTCGCGCAGCTCGCGGGTGAGCGTCTCCACCAGCTCGCGGGTGCCGTACTTCTCCGTGTACTCACCCAGGCCGAAGTCGCGGCGGAAGAAGCCGTAGCCCTCCTTGGTGTTGAGCACGGCTTCCAGGTTGCGGAGCACGTGCTCCAGTTCGCCGCGGCCTCCCCGGGGCGGCCGGGCGTCGCGGGGGGCGAATTTGTCGAAGAACGAAGCGCGTCCCATGGCTCATGACCTGCGCCAGAAGAGGGATACCTGGGCGCCCTGGAGCGCCGGGGTGGCGTAGAAGGCCAGGCCGTCCTCGCGCAGCGCGAACTGCCACTCCTCGCCCTGGGACAGCTGGTACCAGTCGATTTCGGGCCCCAGCGCGTGGGGGAACGACGGGTGCGGCACGTGGTGGAAGGGGATGCCCTTGAGGGCCATGCGGCGCACGGTGGCCAGGCGCGAGGGCCCCGCCAGCTTCACGCCGTCCACCGGGAGCGGCTCGCCCGCCTGGCGCCGCTGGACCAGCATGTACAGCTCGCCGCTCTCGCGCACCTCCGGCGGCAGCGGGTTGAAGACGAACTGTCCGTCGCGCGCGGTGAAGGCCCGGTGCGTGGCGCGGGTGGCCTCCGGCTGGAGCGCGCGCGTGAGCAGCTCCAACCACCGGGAGAAGCCCTTGCCCGGAGCGTCGTGCTGGTACACGGGCAGCTTCGCGTCCGGCATCAGCTCCAGGTAGCAGCACGCCTCGAAGTAGAGGGCGCGCAGGGCGTCGAAGAAGGCATAGGGGTGCGGCGAGACGTGGCGCTGCATGTCGCCGACCATCGCCTGCAGGCGCTGCACCTCGCACAGCGCGCGGCGCGCGTTGGTGAGCCGGTCGGTGCGCAGGTAGCTGTCGGACAGGCGCGCGATGAGCTGGTGGCGGGACTGCTCCAGCAGCGCTTCCAATCGTTGGAGCAGGGCACCGAGGAACGGGTGGGGACCCACCAGCAGCAGCGGAGGCACCAGGTCCTCCGTCAGCCGCCACACGCCCTCGGTGTCCCTGCGGAACACGGCCAGGGGGAGCGTGTCCTTCGCTCCGTCCAGGACCGGCTCCGCGGACAGGCGCAGCTGTCGCAGCACCCGCTCGAGCACCGGCGGGTCCTCCGCGTACAGCCGCACCCCTTCCGCGTCCGTCGTGTCCCCCATGACGTGCAGGTACACGGTGACCTCCGCGCGCCCGGTGCCCTCCAGGGAGAAGGGCGGCAGGACGGCGTTGCCGGGCACGTCCACCACGAAGCCGGCTGGGGTGACCGCCGTCAGGTGCGAGACGGACAGGCTGCCACCGGCCAGCAACGGCTCGCTCCAGGCCATGGCCGCCACGCCATACCCTGGCGTGCCGGACAACGAGGCATGGAGGCGGACCTCCGCCTCCAACGACTCATCCTGCGCCTCGAAGTGCTCCGGGAGCAGCGTCTGACCGACGTGCCACCGGACCCGTGCGAGCTTGAAGGGGGACATGGTTTGGCTCTTGGGCGGGACGCCTAGGCGGTCTCCGTGACGCCCCACTTCTTGACGATGTTCTTGGACGACGCCGCCGCGACGTTGATGGACTGCTCCAGCGTCTTCGGCTTCACGCCAATCTGGAAGCGGAAATTCTTCGGCGACTGGATTTCACGCGAGGCGTCGTCCGCCACGGCGATGTTGAGGGCGTCGCCGTTCTTCTCCAGCAGGCCGTTGAGGTCCGCGTCCACGAAGTTGGACTTGAAGTACTTCTTGGCGAGCGGGTCGTACTCGTAGATGACGTACTTGACGACCACCTCCACGTTGGAGAACGTCCCCAGCAGCATCTCCGCGATCTTCTGCTTGTTCGCCGTGGAGATCTGCCCGGAGAAGTACAGCGCGTCGGTGACGCCCGTCTCCCACAGGTAGTGGTTGAGCACCGCCACGCACTTGGTGGCCAGCGGCTTGTCCGGCTGCTCCGGGTCCGCGATGGTCTCCTGGTCCGCCGTCAGCGCGATACCGCCGATGGAGATGTTCAGGATGTAGCCCACGGCCGACTGCTTGTCCTTCTTGAAGTTGAAGCCCTGGTAGACGTCGAGCTCACGGGAGAATTGAGGCATGTCTCACTCCTGATTGGGTTGGGGATGTAGCGGTTGGGAGGACTGCGTCAGCCGAGCCGGGACTCCAGCATCAGCTCCACGTTGAGGCCCTCGAACTGGATGTGCGGCAGGACGGAGACGCGGCAGTCGTACCAGCCGATCTCCCCCGTGCGCTGCTCCACGACGACGTTGGTGGCCTTGAACGGGAAGCGGCGCACCGTCAGGTCGTCCGGGCTGGCCACCGTGGTGACGTAGCCGGCGAGCCACGCGTCCAGCTGGCGCTGGATGTAGGGCGCGTCCGCGGTGCTGCCGATGTTGTCGCGCATGATGCACTTCACGTAGTGCGCCAGGCGGGTGATGGAGAACGTGTAGGCCAGGTTGGTGACCAGCTGCGAGTTCTCCGAATCCTTGGGGTCCTTGAAGCGCTTGGCGACCTTGGCGGACTGGGTGCTGAAGAACGTCGCCTCGCTGCTGCCCTTGCGGTACACGAGCGGGATGAAGCCGCAGCGGGCGAACTCGAACTCGCGGTAGTCAGGGATGGCGATCTCCACCGGGGCCTTGAGCTCCTCCTGGCCGCGGAGGATGAACGTGTCCACGGGCAGGCCGGTGATGAGGCCGCCGCCCTTGGGGCCGCGGATGGACTGGCACCAGCCGGAGTTCTCGAACGCCTTCACCATGTTGCGGGCGAAGAGGATGGCCGAGTTGCCCCACAGGTACTTGCTGGAGTCACCCGACGCGTCCTCGGTGAAGTGCAGGTCGTCGCACGGGTTCTTGTCCGGGTGCCAGGGCAGGCGCAGCACGTAGCGCGGGAACGTCAGGCCCAGGTAGGCGGCCTCCTCGCTGTCGCGCAGGGCGTTCCACTTGCCGTAGCGCGGGTGGGCGAGCGCGCCCTCCAGGTCCTTGATGGCCGCCATCTCCTCGACCTTCTCGCAGCCGAAGAACTTGGGGCTGACCGCGGAGATGAACGGGCAGTGCGCGGCGTTGGCCACCTTGCCCATCGCCTGCAGCCACTTGATGTCGCCCGGGTTGGAGGAGAACTCGTACAGGCCGATCATCGCGCCGAAGGGCTGGCCGCCGTACTGGTCGTACTCGTCGATGTAGACCTTGTCGAACAGGGCGCCCGCGAACACGTCCGCGGAGTTGTTCTCGAAGTCCTGGCCCAGCTCGTCACGGGCCGCGTCCAGCATGTCGATGGCGATGTTGGCCTTGAAGTTGGTGTTGGCGACCAGGTCCTCGAGGCCGCGCCACGACGACTCCATCTGCTGGAAGCGCTCGTGGTGGAGGATCTCGTTCATCTGGTCGTCGATCATCGCGTCGATGCGGCTGACGACTTCCAGCACCTTGCCCTTGTCGAAGCGCACCGCGTCGCCCGCGTCCGTGGGCGCCGGGGGCACGTTCTGCACGAGCGCGGCGAGCGCGGACATGAAGCGCGCCTCGATGGTGACTTCCTTCTCGTCGAGGGCGGGGACGAACTTCTCGGAGATCATCGGCTTGGCGTCCGCGGGACGCTCCAGCCGCACGCTCTTGAACAGCCCGGGCAGATAAGAGGTTTCAGCCATGGTGGTGATTACCTTTGGATGGAATGGTTGGGAGGAAAGGGGCTCACGCCTTCACGCTGGCCGTCTCGGTGACGGTGGCCTTCGCGTCCGCCGGGGCGGCCGCGCCGTTGGCCTCGGGCGACGCGTTGGCGGGGATGGCGGGCTTGGCCGGCAGGCGCAGCGACTCGTAGTCCTTCAGCTCCGCGAGCACCGCCTTGAGCGCGTCCTTGTTGGAGAACAGCTCGTAGACGAGGTTGCGCAGCGCCTTCTGGTTGTCGATGCTCGACTGCATCTCCAGCAGCAGCTTCTTGAGCAGCCGCAGCGCCTTGAGCTTGGGGACGTGGTTGACGATTTCGTCCGGGTGGAACGACTTCATCTTCGTGATGGGCAGCTCGACGTCGAGGTCCGCCTCCACGTCCGGGTTGATGCGGTTGGGCACCTGGAAGCGCAGGGACATGTTCATGTCCTGCATCAGGCTGTCGAGGTTGCGCCCGTTGACCGAACGCAGCTTGCGCGCCTCGAGGTCCACCTTCCGGTCCTCGGAGGAGCCGAGCGAGAAGTCCCCGAGCATCAGCAGGCGCAGCGGCAGGTTCACCGTCTCCTGCTCGCCGTTGATGGTGGTCCGGTACGTGAGCGTGATGCGCGACTTGGGCAACTGTTCCTGGATTGACATGGCTTTTGCTTCTCCCCTCTGGTGGAAGACCTTCCGGCCCGGTGGTGACACCGGGGTGCTGCGAGTCACTGCGAAGCGGTGGCGCGGCGGGGCGCGGTGTCGCCGGAGAACAGGACGACCTGCCTGGGCTCCTCGGGGCCGCCGATGATGGGCTCGTAGCCCAGGTGGCTGGTGTCCTCGATGCGCGCGTGGCCGTGCTGGTCGCGCAGCACCAGCATCACCGTGAGGAACACGGGCGTGTCGGTCAGGTGGGGCAGCACGCGCGCGCGCAGGCGGCGGCGCGCCTCGACGGCCCAGGGGGCGCCGGTGCCGCTGAAGGCCTCGTCGACGTAGAGCCAGGCCTCGAGGCCGCCGGTGGGCACGGTGGCGTAGCCGCCCATCGCGGTGCCGTCGCCCAGCGCCGCGCCGCCCAGCCGGATGCCGCGCGTGTCGATGCGCTGGCGGCGGGTGGAGCGGCGCACGCGGACCTCCGCCTCCGGGAACGCTTGCGACACCAGCCAGTGCAGCGTGCTGGGGCAGCCGGGGCGCAAGAGGCGCAGGCGGTGGCCGGCGGACTGCTCCCAGCCGGGCAGGAGCGACTCGTCCCGCTCCGGGAACAGGCCCGCGAAGCGCGCGCGCAGCAGCAGGTGGTCGAAGTAGCCGAGGAAGCTCTCCAGCGCGTCGTGCTCCAGCCGCTCCATGGCCTTGAGGAAGAAGGAGGGCAGCGGGGACTGCACGCTGAGCAGGCCCAGGTTGACGGTGATGATGGCGCGCCGCGGGTGGCGCACGAAGTCGATGGAGTGGATGAGCCGGGGCGCGTGCACGGTGCCGCGGTGGCTCCTCAGCTCCAGGTCGTCCGGGCCGTAGCCCTCCTTGGCGAGCAGCTCCACCAGCGCGGGCATGTCGAAGGCGCCCACGCGCTCGGCGATGCGCTCCTCGATGGTGGCGACGGGCGGCGTTCCCCCGGAAGAGGGCGTGGCGTCGAGCATGGCGTCAGTCCTCCTCTTCCTCGGGCTCGCCCTCCGACTGGGCGAGGAATGCGTCCAGGTCCACGCGATACAGCTGCTCGAGCGCTCGCATCGGCAGCGCGTCGGAGTTGTGCAAGAAGGGCTCCAACCCCCGCGCGTGCGTGCTGAGCCCGGCGTAGAAGCGGGTGAAGAGGGTGGGCAGGTAGACGCGCGGGTCGAAGCGCTCCACGGTGGTGAGCACGTCGGCGGCCACCACGCCCGCCTTGGTCAGCTCTCCTCGCTCGAGGAGCGTGGTGAAGGCCTCCAGCTTGCGCAGCAGCAGCGCGAGCGCGGGGGAGATGGGCAGGCCGGGCGCGGGCGGAGGGGCGGCCGGGGCGGGTGGTTCGTCGCGCTTCGCGTCCTGGGCGGCGCGCGGCGCGTCCTCGCGGGACGCGGCGGGCGGAGGCGCGGGCGCGGGCGGCGCGACGGGCTGGGGCGCGGGCGCGGCGGGCAGCGACTCCACGTGGCGCTTGAGCCACAGGCTCAGGTTGCGGAAGGGCTCCTCGCAGCCGTTCTTCGGCAGGGCGGTGGGCAGCGCGGCGAGGAGGGTGTCCGTCAGCGCGAGCGCGGCCTCGAGGGGCGGGCGGTTGTCTGGCTCGCACCAGCGCTGCCACGTCGCGTCCTTCTTCTGCTCGTGGTGCGTCAGGTGCTTGTTGAGCGTGCGCAGCAGCCAGCGCAGCCCGGTGTCGAGGAAGACGTCGCGCTTGGAGACGGGGCCGAGCGCGGGGAGGCTGTTGGTGAGGATCTGCTGGAGCGAGCGGAACACGCCCGGCATGGCGAGCAGGCCCCGCTCGCGGAAGGAACCGAAGAGGTAGGGGCCGACGAGCCGCGCGTCGTGGACGCCCTCGCGCAGCAGCGCCTCCGCGCCGCACGCGGCCCGGTCGTAGTCGCCGCTGGCGACGGCCTCCGTGACGGCCTCCAGCCGCGTGTCGGGCTCGTCGGGAGAGGTGTCCTGGGGCGGCGCGCCGCTCAGCGCTTGCTCGAGCAGGGTGCCGTCGAAGGGAACCGGAGAGGAGGCCGCGTCAGCCATCGATGACCTTCACCTGGCCGGGGGAGACCACCTGGATGACGCCGCCGTAGGAGCACATCAGCTTCGAGTTGCTCTCCAGCGCGGGCGCGCTGCCCACCATCACCTTGGGGCAGCCGGGCGCCCACGGCGCGGCGGTGGCGGGGACGCAGGGCATGGGGGTCAGCACGCCCTTCGCCGCGGCCGTCGCGGCGGCCACGGTGGGGTTGGACATGGACCGGCACATCCCGAACGGCGGGATGTTGAGGACGGGCTTGTTGTCGAGGATGTTGGCCGCGGGCGTGGTGGCCAGGACCTTGTTGACCGGCAGCACCACGAGCGACGACGGCGCCACGCCGAAGCTGCATTGCAGCACCGCTCCCATGACGACCTGGGCTCCCATGCGCGCACCCCGTGGGCGTCAGCGGCCCCGGGATGGGGCTCGGACGCTGATCCACGACATTGCGCGACGCGTGCCAGCGGCCCCGGGCGGGTGTTTCCCCCGGGACGTTGCGCCCGGAGCGGAACGGGAGGGGGGAGGACGCGTTGCCAGGGAACGCGGTCGCGTCCGCCCCGTACGCGATGGGGACGCTACGGCGTTCCGGAGCGGCCGTCGTCGCCCGGCGCGCGGGCGCTCTCCCGGACGCGCTCCCGCAGCGCGGTGAGCGCCTGGAACATGGGGTCGGTGCTCTTCACGTGGAGCGCGCCGGTGAGGTACTGCGCCCGGCACCAGGCATCGTCGACGCGGCCGTCCTCGGCGCGGTGGGGCAGCAGGCGGATCAACTCGACGCGGTCCGGCAGGTGCTCGGCGCCCAGGCGCAGCTCCAGCCGCTTGCGGATCTCCTGCCGGCGCGGGTTCGCCTCGTTCTCGAAGTGCGGGCTCTCCTCCGCGCCGGTGAAGACGAGCAGCACGTAGCGGTGATGGCCGGCCGGCCCTCCAGTGGGCGCGATGGCCACGGAGGCGCCCTTGCAGAAGGGCAGGTCGGCGAGCGCGTCGACCACTTCCGCGGACGGGTAGACGCGGCCGTCGCGGCGCGCGTCGCGGGTGCCCGAATAGAGGAACTGTCCGCGCTGGCGGGTGAGGATGACGTAGCCGGGGGGCCGGTCCTTGTCGGGCAGGGGCGTGAAGACGCCCATGTCCCCGATGGACTCCTGGCCGCTCATGTTGACGTCGCGCAACGCCCAGGCGCGTCCGGGCGCGGGCGCCAGGCCCACCTGGAACTCTCCGGCCCGGCGCCGCGACGCGAGCACCACGCCGCCCTCCGCGGCGTCGACGAGCACGTGGCTGCGCGGCACCGCGCCCAGGTCGTGCTGTCGCATCCAGTCGCGCCACGCCTCCCAGTCGAGGGGCTCGTCGGCGCTGCGGAACCAGTGCGCCACGTTGCGCAGCGGGCCGCCGCGCGCCCGCGTCAGCGCCTCGCGCAGGGCGGGGGAGACGCCCAACGCCCGCAGCGGATGCTCCGTGAGCCGCCCGGGCGCGCGCTCCAGGTCGGCGGGCTCCAGGTGGAGGAAGGTGGCGCCCCTCAACAACGTGGCGAACAGCAGCGCCGGCTGGTGCTGGAGGAAGGGGAACCCCGGCGCCGCCAGGTGTTCGCCGGGCCCGAGCGCGAAGGTGAGCAGCCCGTCGCACAGCGCCGCGTTCCACGCGCGCTCCGCGCTGAGCGGCACGGGCGTGTCCGGCGGGTCCACCAGCGGCGAGAACAGCAGGGCGACCGTCTCCCCGGGCCGGTAGGTGTGCGAGGTGAAGGAGGGCGCGGCGTGGCCCTGGGAGCGCAGCAGGAGCGCCTCGAAGCCCTTCAGCAACGGGGCCTGGTAGGCCTCCGCGGAGACGTGGTCCGGCGCGAGCCGCGTCAGCCGGCGCGACAGGAAGTGCGTCCCGGTGGGGGGCAACGGGCTGACGCACGCGCCCAGCTTCAGCGCGGCCATGAGGGACACGAGCAGCTCCGGCCCCATGGCGTGGACGAGCGCCACCTTCGCCCCCGGCTTCACCCCTTGCGCGGCCCACTCCGAGGCGCGGCGCGCGGCGCGCTCTCCCAGCTCGCGGTAGCCCAGCACCTGCCAGCCCCGGACGGGCTCCCAGCCCCGGAAGGCCGCGGTGTCGGTGCCCGCGTGGCGCACGACCAGGTCGTGGAAGAAGTCGTGGTGCTGCCCGGGACGGCTCTTCGGCGCCGGGGTCCCCCTGCTGGCGTGGTGGTTGGCCAGGGCGGTGATGAAGTCCTCCGGGTCGCTCCAGCTCTCCTGGAGCCAGGCGGGGAGCCCCTCCTCGGTCGGAGGCGCGTCGAGCTGGCGGAGGATGTCGCGGAGGTCGAAGGGCATGTCGGACGCTTTCGGAGGGAGTCTACGCGACGGGCATCCACGCCCGTCCACGGCGCGGGAAGCAAGGGCCCGGCCAACGCCAGGGGCCGCGCGAGCGGGGCGCGTCGCGGTTCTCCACTAGCTGGACCGCGGCCCCGGACGAGGCGCTCCGAGTGGGCGGCCGCCCTCAGTCCCCGTATGGGGTTGAGTAGGACAACCCGTGTTGGCCTAGTCTCCCCGCATGATCATCGCCATCCCCCGTGAAACGGTGCCGGGCGAGAGGCGGATCGCGCTCGTGGCGGAGAGCGTGAAACGACTCGTCGGCAGGAAGCACGAAGTGGTGGTCGAGCGTGGCGCGGGACTCGGCGCGGAGTGCTCGGACGAGGAGCTCCAGGCGGCCGGGGCGCGCATCGAGTCGAGCGTGGAGGCCGTCTACTCCGCCGCCGACCTGCTCTTGAAGATACAGCCACCGGACGCCGCGGAGGTGGCGCGGCTCAAGCCGGACTCGGTGTTGGTGAGCCTGGCCTATCCGCTGGCGCAGCCCGGGCTCGCGCGCGACCTGGCGCGGCGGCGGGTGACGCTGCTGGCGGTGGACATGATTCCGCGCACCACGCTGGCGCAGATGATGGACGTGCTCAGCTCGCAGGCCACCATCGCCGGCTACCGCGCGGTGCTGCTGGCGGCGGAGGCCCTGCCCAGGCTGTTCCCCATGCTGATGACGGCCGCGGGCACCATCCCTCCGGCGAAGGTGCTGGTGCTGGGGGCGGGCGTTGCGGGGCTGCAGGCCATCGCCACGGCGCGTCGGCTGGGCGCGGTGGTGGAGGCGTACGACGTGCGGCGCGTGGTGAAGGAGCAGGTGGAGAGCCTGGGCGCGCGCTTCGTCAACATCGACATCGAGGACGCGGCGGGGGCGGGCGGCTACGCGAAGGAGCTCAGCGAGGAGGCGAAGAAGAAGCAGGCCGAGGTGCTCGCGGCGCACGTCGCGAAGTCGGACGTGGTCATCACCACGGCGCAGGTGCCCGGTCGCCGCGCGCCGGTGCTCCTGCCCGCGGACATGGTGCGGCGGATGAAGAGCGGCTCGGTGGTGGTGGACATCGCGGCGGAGCAGGGCGGCAACTGCGAGCTGACGCGCGCGGGCGAGCGCCACCGCACGCAGACGGGCGTCACCATCATCGGGGAGAAGAACCTGCCCAGCCAGCTGTCGGTCCACGCGAGCGCCATGTACTCGCGCAACATGGAGAAGCTGCTGGCGCACGTCACCGACAAGGACGGGGTGCTGAAGCTGGATGTGGCGGACGAAATCGTGAAGGGAATGCTCATCACCCGCGGCGGCGAGGTCGTCCATCCCGCCGTGGCCGACGTGGCGATGCGGGAGGCGTGACATGTCGCTGACGCTCATCTTCGGCTTGTATGTCTTCTTCCTGGCCGCCTTCACCGGCTACCAGGTCATCTCCAAGGTCCCCCACCTGCTGCACACGCCGCTGATGGCCTTCACCAACGCCATCTCCGGCATCTCCCTGGTGGGCTCGCTGCTGGCGGCGGGCGGCCACTACGGGACGGTGTCCACGGTGCTGGGCGCGGTGGCGGTGCTCGCGGCCTCCATCAACGTGGTGGGTGGCTTCCTCATCACCGACCGCATGCTGCGCATGTTCAAGAAGAAGGGCGGTGCGCGATGACGCTGTCGCTCGCGGAGACGTTCGTCCAGCTCTTGTACCTGGCCGCCTCCATCCTCTTCGTGCTCGGCCTGAAGGACCTGGGCGACGCGCAGACGGCGCGCCGGGGCGTGCTGCTGGCGGAGGTGGGCATGGTGGCCGCGGTGGCCGGCACCCTCCTGTACGGCGTGGGCGTGACGGGCGTCATCGTCCGGTGGGAGTGGATCCTCGTCGCGCTTCTCATCGGCTCGGCGGTGGGGACGGGCATGGGCCTGTGGATCCCCATGACCAAGATGCCCGAGCGCATCGCGCTCTCCCACGCCTTCGGCGGCCTCGCCGTGGGGCTCGTCGGCGTCGTCGAGTACCTGGAGCACGGCGGCGCGAAGATGAGCACGCTGCAAATCACGGCGACGGGGCTGGAGGTCGCGCTCGGCGCGCTCACCTTCACCGGAAGCCTCATGGCCTTCGGAAAGCTCCAGGGCTTCATCACCGGGCGTCCCGTCACCTACGTGGGGCAGAACGCGTCCAACATGGCGATGATCGCCGGCACGCTGGGCTTGATTGGCCTGCTCGTCCTCCAGCCCGACGCGGCGTGGGCCTTCTACGCGGTGGCGACGCTGGGCGTGCTGCTGGGTGTGCTGCTGGTGTTGCCCATCGGCGGCGCGGACATGCCGGTGGTCATCTGCCTCCTGAACTCGTACGCGGGCCTCGCCGCGTCGGCCACGGGCTTCGCGCTGGGCAACAACGTCCTCATCATCTGCGGCGCGCTGGACGGCTTCTCCGGCTTCCTGCTGGGCATGATGATGTCCAAGGCGATGAATCGCTCGTTCTCCAACGTGCTGTTCGGCGCCTTCGGCGCGGCGCCGGAGACGAAGGCCGTCACGGAGGGCGCGGCGCCCGCGGGGCCCGCTCCCAACGTGGGCAGCGTGGAGGAGGCGGCGGAGGTGCTGCGCGCCGCCCGCTCCGTCATCGTCGTGCCCGGCTATGGCATGGCGGTGTCGCAGGCCCAGCACGCGGTGCGCGACCTGGCCAATGTGCTCCAGACCCACGGGTGCGAGGTCCGCTACGCCATCCACCCCGTGGCCGGCCGCATGCCCGGCCACATGAACGTGCTGCTGGCGGAGGCGAACGTCCCCTACGACCACCTGTTCGACCTGGAGGTCATCAACGACGACTTCTCCGCCACGGACGTGGCGCTGGTGGTGGGCGCCAACGACGTGGTGAACCCCGCGGCGCGCTCGAACCAGAGCAGCCCCATCTACGGGATGCCCATCCTCTCCGCCGACATGGCGAAGACGTGCGTGGTGCTCAAGCGCTCGCTCAACGCGGGCTTCGCCGGCATCGAGAACGAGCTCTTCGTCCGCTCCAACACGATGATGGTGCTGGGCGACGCGAAGAAGACGCTGATGCAGTTCACCGCCGCCTTGAAGGAATAGGGACAACGGGGGACATGACGTCACCCTGTCCCTGTCCCGGCTCGCGGTGCCACCGGCCTTCCGGGGCCGCTGCGTGGCCCGGTTCCTGATCCACGAGGTCGAGGCGCGCGCCCGGCGCGAGGGTCGCTCCCGGGTGCGACTGTCGGTCCGTCTCGCGCTGAAGGACCATCACGACGGGTACGCCCGGCTGGGTTGCCTCTTCGTCGCGTACGGGACCCACGAGGGCTTCGCGTCGCCCACGTTTCTCGTCCTGGAGAAGCCGCTCTGACCCAGGGGGGGCTGGAGGTCCCTGGCGGCCATTGTGTGTGCATGGGCGATACATCGCTCGGCATGTCGGAGTCCTGGCGGACAATTCCGTTGAGCCTCTGTTTCAGGTGTGGACCCTGGTCACCTTCGCGCAGAGACTCTCCGTTGACGAAATCGCCTGTCGGCATTCCATTGTTGGGGTTCTGATGGTGAAGGGCGGGGTGGATGCTAGGAGCTTGCGCATGGTCGGGGACTCAGGGGATGGCAAGGCTCACCCGGGTGGTCACCCGGTGAGCGCCGCGACGCCGGAAGGCGAAGGCACCCCCGTGCTCGGCGGCGTGTCCGAGGCGGAGCTGGACGTGTTCGTGGGCAAGCTGCGCACGGACAAGAACCTCCACCTGCCCGCGGCGTCGCAGACGCGCGAGCGGGGCGATGTCCACGGGGAGCGGCTGCACAAGGGCGTGCGCCGCTCGCTCGTCTCCGCCTCGTTGGTCGAGGAGGCCGCGTCCTCCGAGCCCACGCGGACGCCCGACGCGAACCACGCGTGGTACGTGACGCTGGCGGGGCAGGCCGCGGGGCCGTTCGACGTGAAGGCGCTGGCGGCGCCGTGGGAGCGCGGGGAGCTGGGTCCCGACTCGCTGTGCTGGCGCGAGGGCTTTCCGGGGTGGCTGCCGCTGAGCCAGGTGCCGGAGCTGGCCCTGGCGCTCGTGCCGCCTCCCCAGGAGTTGACCGAGGCGGTGGACCTGGCCCTGTCGGAGCTGGCCGCCGCTCCGGACTTCGCGCCCCGGGGCGCGGAGGGGATGTTGTCGCTGGCCGCGGGCGAGACGGTGGTGATTCCCGAGGCGGCGCTGCCCCTGGCGGCGTCCCTCGAGGCGGGCGCGTCCTGGGCGGTGACCGCGCCCGTGGAGCCCGCGGGCACCCACCCGGTGCTGGCGCCGCCGCCGTCGACCATCGAGGCCGTCGCGGAGCGCGTGGAGGTGCGCTGGCGGGGCGGTTGGTGGTTCACGCTGGCGGGCGGTGTCGCGGGCGGCGTGACGGTGGCGCTCGTCATGGGATTGCTGGGGCGCTGGGATGGCGCGACGGCGCTGCTGGGCCGCATGCGCGCGTCGACGAGCGCCCAGCCGGCCGTGCCCCCGGTCGTCGCGCAACCCGCGCCCGTCGCGCCCGCGCCGGTGGTCCCGCCCGCGCCCGTTGCCTCGGTTCCAGTCGCTCCCGTGGTGGCCAGCCAGGTTCCGGTGGGAGCTGTCTCCGGTGGCGCGACGGACGGCGCCGGCGGGTCCGCGGGTGGCGGTGTGGCGCAGGCGGCGCTCTCGGGGAGCATGTCCACCGGCGCGGTGGGCGGCGGCTCGGGTGTCGCCGCCGAGCCTCGTCCGGCGCTGAAGGGCGTGGCGTCCGTGGAGCGGGGCGGCGCGTTGCCGACGTTGACGGGCGTCGGGGGCGGCCTGGCCACGACGGTCGGGTCCAAGCCCTCGCAGGCCCGGGTCGAGCGCGAGGTGGAGGCGCCGCCGCGCGCGGTGGCCGTGGCGTCTCGGAGCGCCGAGGTCCCGCTGACGTCGCAGGCGCGGCCCGTCGCGCCGACGCCCGCGCCCGCCTCCGCGCCCGCGAAGCCGAAGCCCGCGGTGGATGACGGCGACGACCTGGGGCTCGACGAGGACTACGACCGCGAGCTGTCGGGGCCGGCGGGTGGACCGACGGCGCGCGAGGAGCCCCGCGCGGTCTACATCCCGCCGGTGGCGCCCATCCGCAACCCGCGCGAGACGCTCACCCAGTCGGACGTCTTCGAGGTGGTGCTCACCAACAAGAGCGAGGTCACCGCGTGCGCGGACGTCAAGCCGAGGCCCGTGCTGGAGGGGGAGCGCGTGGTGGTGCGCTGGACCATCCTCCCGAGCGGTGAGGTGGGCGAGGTCGTCACCGAGACGGCCACCGTGAAAGGCACCGCGTTCTCGCGCTGCATCGAAGGGAAGATTCGTTCCTGGATCTTCCCCAAGCACCAGGAGCAGGGGGGGCCGGTGCGCTTCCCATTCGTGTTCTGACCCTCCCCTCCACCTCAGGAGCGCGCTCATGCCTGCCTATGTCGTCTTCGAGGTCGCGGTGCATGACGTGCAGACCTACGCGCGCTACAAGCAGCTCGCGCCGCCGTCGGTCGCCCGGTACGGCGGGCGCTACCTGGTGCGCGGGGGCGCGACGGAGGCGCTGGAGGGGACGTGGCAGCCCCCGCGCTTCGTCATCATCGAGTTCCCTTCGACGGACCAGGCCCGCGCGTGGTGGTCGTCTCCGGAATACGCCGCCGCGAAGGCGCTGCGCCACGTCAGCGCCCACACGATGATGCTCCTCATGGAGGGCCTTCCCGCCGAGGCGCCCCTGGCCGTGGCCACTGGCGACGTGGGCCCGGCCTCGGAGCAGGCCTGAGCCCACCGCATGCCCGACATTCCTCGTGTCCGGGGTGGGGCGCTGTCCCGCGCGCTCCTGGCGCTCCTGCTGAGCGCGTGTGGCGAGTCCGCCCAGCCCTTCGATGAAGACATCCTGGAGCGGCTGTCCGCCATCCCGGGGCTCACCGTGCGAGAGGAGGCGGCGGGCGTCAGCGCTCCGGAGGGGGCCCGCTTCTTCGTCATGGAGTTCGACCAGCCCGCGGACCACGCGCGGCCGGAGGGGCTCCGGTTCCGTCAACGGCTGACGCTGCTCCACGTCTCCAGCGCGGCGCCCATGGTGCTCTACTCGGGCGGGTACTTCGTCTCCACGTCTGCCTCGCGGCGCGAGCCGACCCAGCTCCTCGGCGCCAACCAGCTCTCCGTCGAGCACCGCTTCTTCGGCCCCAGCCGGCCGGAGCCCGCAGACTGGAGCCTGCTCACCATTCGTCAGTCCGCGGACGACTTCCACCGCGTCGCCCAGGCCTTCAAGCCGCTGTATCCGGGGAGCTGGCTGTCCACCGGCGCCAGCAAGGGCGGCGAGACGATGGTGTTCTTTCGCCGCTTCCATCCGGAGGACGTGGACGCCACGCTGGCGTACGTCGCGCCCATCGCTCGCGAGGACGACGCGCGCTTCGTCGACTTCCAGGCGGCGGTGGGGACGCCGGGATGCCGCGCGAGGCTGAAGGACTTCCAGCGCGCGGTGCTGTCGAGGCGCGACACGCTGCGCCCGCTGATGGACGGCCTGGCGGCCCAGCGGGGCCTGGCGTTCGACCACCTGGGCGCGGAGCGCGCGCTGGAGCACGCCGTCATCGAGCACACGTTCTACTTCTGGCAGTACGACACGCCCTCGCGCTGCGACACCCTCCCGGACGCCTCCGCGGACGACGCGCGCCTCCTGGCGGAGCTGGACGGCCTGGTGGGGCTGGAGTCCTTCTCCGACGCGGACGTGGAGGACTATGGCCCGTACTACTTCCAGGCCGCCCTGGAGCTGGGCTACCCGCGCCCGTTCGAGGCGCACCTGGAGGACCTGCTGCGCCACCCGGGCACGGACATCCCCGAAGTGTACGTGCCCCGGGGCACCTCTCCGGTGTTCCGCCCGGAGGCGATGCCGGACGTGCAGGACTGGGTGTCCCGCGAGGGCGAGCGGCTGATGTTCGTCTACGGCGGCAACGACCCGTGGTCCGCGGCGCCGTACGTGGTCGGCGGGGCGCGGGATTCGTTCCTGTTCACGGTGCCGGAGGGCAACCACTCCGCGCGCCTGGAGCTGTTGCCGGAGCCCGAACGCACCGAGGCCCTGGACATCCTCCGCCGGTGGATGGGCGGAAGCACCAGGGCCTCGCGACTGCAATCAAGAGACTGGAGACTCGAGCCGGAGGGCGAGGAGTTCGGGCCCCACCCTCCGCGCTCGGGTCGGCGCTAGTTCACGCCGACGGCGGTCCAGCTCTCCTTCACCTTCTTCACCTCGGTCGAGTCCGCGCCGTACAGGTCGGTGGCGGCCTTGATGGTCGCCTCGCGCGCCTGGGCGAACGTGGTCTTCGGCGTCATGTAGTGGGCCAGGGCGCGGTAGTAGATCTTCAGGCCCTTCTCCATGCCGATGCCGTCCTTGACCTCGACCTTCGAGGTGCGGTTCGTGCCGCCGTTGGCCAGCAGGTAGAACGCGTTGTTCGCGATGCCGCTGGAGCCGTGGACCTCGGTCTGCTTCGGGTAGTTCTTGTAGTGGTCGATGGAGTACCCGTCCTTGGTCGGGTCATCCATGTAGCGCAGGCCGTCCTCGGAGTCGCCGTTCGTCGGCGTCCAGGCCGTCTCGCCCACCGTCCAGTTGAACTTCACGGACGGGTTCTGGGTGGAGGCGTACCACTCCACGCCCGCGCCCATGATGTCGCTGAACGCCTCGTTCAGACCACCGGACTCGCCGCTGTAGATGAGGCCGGCGGTGCGCTCGGTCAGGCCGTGGGCGATCTCGTGGCCGGCGATGTCCAGCGCGGTGAGCGGACCGGAGTCCACGCCGTCGCCGTCGCCGTAGCTCATCTTCTCGCCGTCCCAGAACGCGTTCACGTAGTTGGTGCGCACGTGGACGTAGGAGTTCAGGGCCTCGCCGGCGCCGTCGATGGAGTCACGGCCGAGGACGTTCTTCATGAAGTCGTAGGTCATCGCCGCGCCGTAGTGCGCGTCGACCGCCGCCTTCGTGCGCGAGCCGTCGGTGGCCTCGCCCCAGATGTCGTTGTCGTCCGTCAGCTGCGTCTTGCCGGACGCCGTCGACTTGTTGTTCGCGTCGTAGGTGTTCACGCCCTTGCCGCGCGAGGAGTCCTCGAGGACGTACTTGCCGTCCGCGGTCTGCCGGGTCTTCAGGTCCACCTTGCCGCTGTACAGCGACGTGTCGTCCACCTTGCCCTCCGGCTTCGGCTCCTCGGGGGGCTTGGTCTCCTTCGGGGTGACCGACAGGCTCCAGCCGTTCAGCTTGCCGGTGTCGAGCTTGGCCGCGTCCTCGACGGTCAGCGTCCACTCGCCCTTCGCCTTCTCACCGGCGAACTGGCTCAGGTCGAACGAACCCTTGATGTCGTCAGTGCTGCCGCCCGTGCGGTTGTGCACCACGGCGCTCTTGCCGGAGGGGCTGGTCAGCGTGACCTTCAGGTCGCCCTTGAACGTGTGGTTGATGTCCAGGTCCAGCTTCAGCTTGTCCACCTCGACGTCCTGGTCGATGGTGACCTTGGACGTGACGGTGCTCTTGTCCTTGATCTCCGCGGGGGTGGTGTTGGACGCGGTGATGTCCGCGGCGCGGCCCAGCTTCTTGTTGGAGCCGAAGAAGCCGTCGATCTGGTTGAAGGACTCGAACACCTTCCCCGTGTTCGCGTCGATCAGGTAGTTCTGCTTGCGGGGACGGTGCGTCTCGTCGACCTGCGTCAGGTTGGTGACCTCGACGCGGTAGGCCGAGTGGTACTGGCCCGACTTGTCCTGGTAGATGACGCGCTCGGCCGTCGGCTGACGGTCCGGCTTCTGGGCGAAGTCCTTGCGCGCGATGTCGATGGCGGCCTGCGGGCTCAGCTTGGGCTGCTCACGGCCCAGGCCCGCGGGAATCGTGGACTGGTCGCCGGTGACGCTGGAGACCTTGCCGTCCTTGTCCAGGTGCGTGACGACCTGCTCGCCGAACACCTTCACGCCCTCGTGGACGCGGTTCAGGCGGACGTGCGTCATGCCGATGTTGTCGCGCTCCACGCTGGTCGCGGCGAACGTCGCGGCCTGGGGCAGCAGCGTCTGCGCGCCCTTGAGCGGGTTGAGGTGGCTCAGCGACGTCTGGATGGCCTGCTGCGCGGCCGGGGTCGTCAGCGCCAGGCGGCCCGCGGTCACCGGAACCTGCGTCAGCGTCTTCTCCGCGCGCGCCAGCTCGGAGGTGCGCGCCGCGGGGCCGAAGCCGTCCTTCACGGACAGCGGAGCAGTCTTGGCGGTGTTCTTCTTGGTCTCAGCCGTGTTGGCCGGACGAGCGGTCACAGGCTTGGTGTCGACTCGACGGATGGTCATCAGAGGCTCTTTGACTGCGGGGGATGTGGAATTGTCGCGCCCGTGTCACCGGAGTTTCGGATGTTCATGCCGCGGCTGGCCATTCCTGCTTAAACCGCATGAAATTGCCTGTGTTTCAGTGTTTTCAGGAGGTTTTGAGGTCCCGGAGTGTGTCTTGCCTCGCTCTCTGAGTGCGTTCTCCTCTCGGGGCGACGGGGCGGCCTGGAATTATTTCCGTCAATTTTCGCCGGATTTTTCCACCATCCCCGGCGGAGAAAGCGGCCCTTCCCGGGCTGATCCGTGGATCAGCGGCATGGGGCCGGAGGCACCCTCCGGGCTCAGGGGCCCCCGAAGAAGGAGACCTCGAGGACGCGCACGTAGAGGTTGCAGGCGGCGTGGAAGAGGGCGGCGCCGACGACGGTGCCGGTGCGCTCGCGCATCCAGCCGAAGAGCAGGGCGGGGAAGAAGACCGCCAGCCGCCAGGTCTGGAAGATGGCCAGGTGCCCCAGGGCGAAGAGCAGGGCCGTGACCCAGAAGGCGGGCCCCAGTCGCGCGCCGAGCACCTTGCGCCCCTGGGGCCAGGCGTCGCGCAGCCGGGTCTGGAGGAAGCCCCGGTAGAAGAACTCCTCTGGGAGGGCGACGACGAAGAGTTGATCCACCACCCACTCGCCGAACCGCGGGGGCAGCCGGAGGTGGAATCTCGCCTCGCCGGCCAGGGGCGTCAGGTGACGGGCCAGCGGCTCTGGCAGGAGCGGGAGCACCTGGGTGAAGCCGGCGAAGGCGAGGAAGAAGAGGGGCGCGACGATGGCCGCGAGCACCAGGAACAGGCGCACGTCCTCGCGCCAGGCGCGCAGGCTCAGCCCGTAGTCGCGGTAGTCCTCGTCCCGCCACCGCATGGGGATGAGCGGCAGGTAGAGGAAGCCCACCGTCGCCACCAGCTTGGGGACGCTGGTGCCGCCGAAGGCGAGGAACGCCACGACGATGCCGGCGAAGCCCAGCGCCCACAGTCCCACGGCCTCTTGCACGGCGCTGGGGCGCCAGGGGGTTGCCACCGTCGGGGTCATGTCTCGTCCGGAGGGGGAAGACGCACCTTGACCTCGCTCATGGGCAGCACCCGGCAGCCGCGCCGGGTGCGCCGCACCACCACGGCGACCAGGCGACCCTCGGCGTCGAAGACGGGGCTGCCGGGAGGCAGGGCCAGGGGGACGTCGAAGAAGGGCGCGGGGGCCCGCGAGGCCTGGGCCGTCACGGGGGTGGCCGGCTGGCGCCTGCCCGCGGGAATCACCCCCACCACCCAGCGCCCGGCCAGGCTGTCGCCTTCCTTGAGCAGCCGCACGGGGACGGCCGGGTAGGCGCCGTCCGGCGCGGCCACCACGGCTACCCGGAGCGCCGCGTTGGCGAGCACCACGCGGGCCGGGAGGCTCTGTCCCGCGTGCACCACGGTGGCCGCCTGCAGGCCGACGTACTCCTCGCCCACGGGGTCCACGGAGGTGAGCACCTGGCCCGCGGCGCCCACGAAGACGCCGGTGCCCGAGTCGCGCGGGCCGCTCACCTTCACCACCGACCGCGCGTGCTGCTCCATCACCCGCCGCAGGTCGGCGCGGGACGGCCGCCCCGGCTCCGCGGCGAGGGCGGGCAGGGTGGCGACGAGCAGCGGAAGGAGCAGGAGGGTGGGGCGGGACATCGGCGACCGCCGCACCCTATCACCGCCGGGCGCGCAGCGCCGTGAGGAAGCGGTCCGCCGGCAGGGTGTTCAACACGTCCTCGCGGCGGGCCCACCCCCGCCGCGCCGTGGCCACGGCGAAGGCGAGGTTGCCCAGGTCCTCCCGGCGGTGCGCGTCGCAGCTCACCACCAGCCGCACGCCCAGCTGCGTCGCCTTCCGGACGTACTCGGCCTTGATGTCCAGGCGCGCCGGCTTGCCGTTGATCTCCACCGCGACGCCCCGCTCGGCGGCGCGCTCCAGCACGGCCTCCATGCGCAGCGGGTATGGCTCGCGGCTCTGGATGAGGCGCCCGGTGGGGTGTCCGAGGATGTGCAGGAAGGGGTTGTCGAGTGCGGTGAGCACCCGGCGCGTCATCTGCTCCTCGTCCATGGAGTGGCGCACGTGGACGGAGGCGATGACGACCTCCAGCTGCTCCAGGACCCGGTCGTTGTAGTCGAGCGCCCCCGACTCGAGGATGTCGACCTCGATGCCCTTGAGCAGCCGCACCCCGGGCACCGCCTCGTTGACGCGGTCGATCTCCTCCCACTGCCGCTTCAGGTCGTCCACCTTGAGCCCGCCGGCGTAGATGGCCGCCTCGCTGTGCTCGGTGATGGTGAGGTACGCCAGCCCCCGCTCGCGAGCGGCGAGGGCCATCTCCTCCAGCGAGTGGCGCCCGTCCGACCAGGTGGTGTGCGCGTGGACCGCGCCCTGGACGTCCTCCAGCGTGACGAGGTCGGTGGGCAGCTTCCCCGCGCGGGCGGCCTCCACCTCGCCGTTGTCCTCGCGCAGCTCCGGCGGGACGTACTGCATGTCCAGCAGGGCGTAGAGGGCGGCCTCGTCCGCCACGGGCACCTTGGTGCCGTCGTCCCGGTGGACGCCCCACTCCGAAATCTTGAGCCCGCGCTCGTGCCCCAGGTTGCGCAAGCGGATGTGGTGGGCCTTGGAGCCGGTGAAGTGGTGCAGGGCGGTGGCGAAGTCCGCGTCCGGCAGCACCCGCAGGTCGACCTGGAGGTCGCCCTCCGTCAGCCGCACGGAGCACTTGCTGTCGCCCTTGCCCAGCACGGCGGCCACGCCCGGCGCGTGGGCGAGCGCGTCCAGCACCGGGCCGGGGTCCGCCGCGGAGGCGATGATGTCCACGTCCGCGACGGTCTCCGCCCGGCGCCGCACGCTGCCGCCCAGGCTGGCGCGCACCACGCCCGGCGACGCGCGCACGCGCTCCAGCAGCGCCTGCGCCACCGGGAGCGCGTCCCCTAGCAGCTTGCGCTCGCCCCGCGCGCGCCGGTACAGGGTGATGCCTTCCAGAATCTTCGCCTCGCTCTTCTCCCCGAACCCGCGAAGCTGTCGCACGCGCTGCTCGCGGCACGCCCGCTCCAACTCGTCGACGCTGCCCACGCCCAGCTCGCGCCACAGCGCGCCCACCTTGCGCGGCCCCAGGTCCGGCAGGCGCATCATCTCCAACAGGCCCGGGGGGAACTTCGCCCGCAGCTCGTCGAAGTAGCGCAGGCGTCCGGTGGTCACCAGCTCGGTGATCTTCTCGGCGAGGGCGGGCCCGATGCCCGGCAGGCTCTCCAGCCGGCCCTCCGCCACCAGCGGCCCCAGCTCCTGGGTGAGGCCGAGGACGCGGTCCGCGCCCTGGTCGTACGCCCGGGAACGGAAGGCGTTCTCCCCCTGGAGCTGGAGCAGCAGGGAGATGTCCCGCAGGACCTGGGCGATGGTGTTCTTGTCGACGATGACGGGATTCACGGCGGCGCTCACACGGCGGAAGTTAATGCCCGGGGATCAGGGGTGCAGCCTGCTGCGCGTTGTGGGAAAAGGGCGGCGATGACGAAGATCAAGCTCGGTCCGGCGGACTTCGCCGAAAGGGAAATGCGCGGCTACGAAGTGGGCAAGCGCAACGTCTGCATCGCCAAGATCCACGGCCGATACAAGGGCCTTGATGATTGGTGCAACCACGCGGGCTGCCTGCTGTCGGGGGGACGCATCGAGGGCAACATGGTCGTCTGTCCGTGTCACGAGGTCGGCTTCGACATGGACACCGGCCACAACGAGACGTCCCCGGGCGTCTGTGACGACCAGGCGACAGTGTCGGTCGAGGTCCAGGACGGAGTCCTCCTCGTCGACCTCCCCGACTCACCCTGACGCGCTCCACGCGACCGGAGTTCTCCATGGCACACGAAGGACACGACCACGGCGATGGCCACGGGCACGACCACGGCCACCGACATGACCCCACGCATGGCCACGACCATGACCACGGGCACCATCACCACCCGCACGAGCACGGGCACCCCCACGAGCACGGGCACCACCCGCACGACCACGACCACGAGCACCACCACGACCACGGGGCCGAGCATCACCACCACCCTCCGCATGGCCATGACGCACCCCATCACGCCGCGGTGCCCCACGAGCACAAGGCTCGGGCCCCGGTCCATGTCAGCGCGTTCGTGGTGACGTGCTCGGACAGCCGGGATGCACGGAGCGACGAGAGCGGCAGGGTGCTGCGCACCGGGCTGGAGGCCGCGGGCCACACGCTGGTCGGGCAGGTGGTGGTGAAGGACGACCCGGAGGCCATCCGCGGCGCCATCGCCCAGGCCCAGGCCGCCGGCGCGCGGGCCGTCCTCTTCACGGGCGGCACCGGCATCGGTCGGCGCGACTGCACCGTGGAGACGCTGCGCGCCCTGTTCGAGAAGGAGCTCCCCGGCTTCGGCGAGCTGTTCCGGATGCTGTCGTATCGACAGATCGGCAGCCCCGCGATGATGTCACGCGCGACCGCCGGCACCTATCAGGGGATGATCCTCTTCGCCCTGCCGGGCTCTCCCCAGGCGGCGCGTCTCGCGCTCGACGCTCTCATCCTCCCAGAATTGGGTCACGCCGTGCGGGAGCTGACACGCTAGCGCCATCTCGGAGTATCGCCGCTTACCTGTGATACGGGTTTTTTGTATTGATGCTGCTTTGAGGATTGACCCAACGGAAGCCTTTTCGCAGAGTAGTCAACATTCACGGCTTTGTCGCGAATAGTCCCCCGTTGGTCATTCCCTAGAAAAGCAGTCCTCCCCGCGAAGGAGGAGGAGCCCATGCACATGAAGCGGTTGGCTTCGTTGGTGTTGATGCTCGGTTGTGTCTCGGCGTCCGCGAAGGCGCCGGCCTCGGAGAAGGAGGTGTGGATCACCCTCGGCACGGACGCGCTGTCGGAGTTGAGCGCCGCGTACATCGTCGCCGGAGAGTCCCTGCCGTCGGTCGCCGCGCAGAAGGGGGGCGTCGCCGCCCTCAAGCTGCGTGAGTCGGACCTCGAGCGCGTCTCTCATGTGATTCACGACAAGCTGAAGCGCTGTGGCGGCTTCATGGCGCACGAGTCGGAGGCCGCGGCGCTGACCGAGGTCGCCTCCGTGGGCCAGCCCCAGCTGGTCGTCCCCCTGGCCGCGGACTACACGCTGGACAATGGCCCGGTGGCCAACACGCTCGTCGCGGGCGTGGCGGAGTCGAACATCCTCGCCACCATCACCCACCTGTCCAGCTACACCACCCGGCACTACAAGTCCGCCACGGGCGTCGAGGCGGCCAACTGGCTGAAGGCGCGGTGGGAGGAGTACGCCGCGGGCCGGAGCGACGTGACGGTGCAGCTGTACACCCACGCGGGGTGGATCCAGCCGTCCGTCATCCTGACGATTCAAGGCACGACCGCGCCGTCGGAGGTCGTCGTGCTCGGTGGCCACCTGGACTCCATCTCCAGCGGCTCCACCGCTCCGGGCGCCGACGACGACGCGTCCGGCGTGGCCTCCCTCACGGAGGTGATTCGCGCGGCCTTCGCCGCCGACTACCGTCCGGCGAAGACGGTGAAGTTCATGGCGTACGCGGGCGAGGAGGCGGGTCTGCTCGGCTCCAAGGAGATCGCCAACGCCCACAAGGCCGCGGGGACCAACGTCATCGGCGTGCTGCAGCTCGACATGACGAACTACAAGGGCTCCACCGTCGACGTGGGCCTGATGACGGACTACACCAACGCGGCGCAGAACACGTTCGTCACCAACCTCATCGCCGCGTACATCCCGGGCATGACCTGGCAGAACTCCGTCTGTGGCTACGGCTGCTCGGACCACGCGTCGTGGCACGCCGCCGGCTACGCGACGTCGATGCCGTTCGAGGCGCTGATGAACCAGCACAACCAGACCATCCACTCCTCGGGCGACGTCCTGTCGGTCAGCGGCAACAACGCGAACCACGCGCTCAAGTTCGCGAAGCTGGCGGGCGCGTACGTGGCCGAACTGGCCGGTGGCACCGCGACGGTCTCCGACGCCACGCCCCCCACGGTGTCGCTCACCGCGCCGCTGGATGGCTCCAGCGTGTCCGGCAGCGTCACGCTGTCGGCCAACGCCGCCGACAACATCGGCGTCAGCCGCGTCGAGTTCCTGGTGGACGGGGTCGTCATCGCGACCGCCACCGCGTCTCCGTACACGGGCTCGTGGAACTCCGCGGCCGCCGCCAACGGCGCGCACGTGGTGGCCGCCCGCGCGTTCGACCTGATTGGCAACAGCACCACCAGCACCACGGCGACGGTGACGTCCACCAACGCCTCCACCAACGCCGTCTATGACACCGTGCTCAAGGTGCCGCGCTGCTCCAACGTGGGCAACGCCTGTGACTCCACCACGCTGCTCAACGGCCGCGCCGCCCTCGGTCCCGAGCTGAACGCGCCGAACACCATCAACAACTCGTGCGCGGACGGCCCTGGCGGCGTGTACCACTCCGACGAGTCCGTCGACCGCCTCAAGGTCTCCACCGTGAGCGGCGCGTCCTTCCAGACGGGCCAGGTGGTCCGCATCGACGCCACCGTCTGGGTCTACTCCCTCCGCCAGGACAAGCTGGACCTGTACTACGCGGCGGATGCCACCAACCCGGTCTGGGTGAAGCTCCCCACGCTCACCGCGACGGCGACCGGCGCCCAGACGCTGTCGGCCACCTACACGCTGCCGGCCGGTGGCGCGCACCAGGCCGTGCGCGCGCGCTTCCGCTACAGCGGCAGCGCCGCGGCCTGCGGTACGGGTTCGTACGACGACCACGACGACATCGTCTTCGCCGTCCAGCCGTAGTAGTCACGCTCCGCGCCTCCTCCCCGTCCGGGGTGGGGGCGCGGGTCGCCCCCCGGGCAGGCGCCGCGCTCGGGAAGCGCGGGCGGTGGGCCTCCGTTCCAGCGGTATTTGGGAGCCCCCGACGTGCCACGCCGTCCGAAGTCCTCCGCGGGCTTGAGCCCTCGGGCCGCCGAGCGCCTGCGCCCCCGGCTTGAGGCCTTCCTCGCCTCCACGGATGCTCGCGCCCGCATCGGGTTCGACCCGGTGGAGTTCCCGCATCGCTACACGGACCCTCGCGACATCGAGGTGAGCGCGCTGCTCGCCTGCGCGCTGGCCTACGGGCGGGCGGACCTGTTCCGACCGAAGGTGGAGTCGCTGTTGTCCCGCATGGGGCCCTCGCCAGCCGCCTTCGTTCGCGCGCTCGACATCCCCGGGGCCCGGGAGCTGCTCAAGGGCTTCGTCTACCGCTTCAACGTGGGCACCGACGTGGCCGTGCTGCTGCTGGGCATGGGCCGCGCGCTGCGAGAGCACGGCTCGTTGGAGTCGCTCTTCGTCCAGGGACTCCAGGCGGAGGGCACGCTCCACGCCGCCCTGGCCGCCTTCACCGCCGCCTTGCGCGACGTCCCCATGGCGCCCCTGCGCGCGGCGATGGGGCCGGAGCGGGGGCTGCACCACCTGCTGCCCTCGCCCCTGGGCCCGGGCGCGGCCAAGCGGTTGAACCTCTTCCTGCGGTGGATGGTCCGGGGCCCGGACGCGGTGGACTTCGGCATCTGGAAGCGCGTGGCACCCTCCGTGTTGATGATCCCGCTGGACACCCATATCGGCCGCATCGCCGGCCACCTGGGCCTGACACGCCGCAAGGACCTCACGTGGCGCACGGCCCAGGAGGTGACGGCCTCGCTGCGCGCGTTGGATGCGGAGGACCCGGTCCGCTACGACTTCGCCCTCTGTCACTACGGCATGAGCGGGGCATGCCCCGCACGGCCCGTGCCCGAGAACTGCTCGCGGTGTCCGCTCCTCGAGTCCTGTCTGGTAGGTCCGGGCGTGGTGGCTGACGCGACCCGCCGGGTCCCCGCGGCCTCTCGCCGCAAGGGACGTCGAGTGTCCTCCACGGGACGTCGTTGACCCTTGCTTCGCGGAACGCTGCAATCCAGCGGCATGTCCCACGTTCACTCCGAGGGGACATCGAAGCCTCACCGGAGTCGAGGAGTGTAACGCGGTGCTCGCAACATTGGTGGCGGTGCCATCCGCGGTGGCGGATGTGGTGGAGCGTGGGGTTCGCGAGTCGGGCGTGGGGCGCGCCTGTCATGTCCTGTGCGTGATGGACGCGGACGTCATCCCCGCGCCCGTGGAGGAGGGGCTGCTCGTCGCCTGGGACGCCGGGGGCCCTCTCGAGGAGGTGGTGGCCTGGGTGCGGCGACTGCACGCGCTGCGGGTCCCCTCTCGCACGCACCTGGTCCTGCTGACGTCGCGCGCGCCGGTGGAGACGGAGGTGCTGGCGGCGGCGGGCGCGGACGAGTGTGTGGCGCCGCCGGGGAGTCATTGGGGCGCGCGGCTGGCGGCGTGGCGCAGGCGCCTGGAGGCGGGCACCGCGGAGGAGGACCTGCGGGCCCTGCGGCGCACCACGGATTTCCTGCGCAGCGCGCTGGACGCCGTGCCGGAGCCGCTCTTCATCAAGGACCGGCGGCACCGCTGGGTGGCGGTCAACAGCGCCTTCTGTCGCGTCATGGGCCACCCGGCGGAGGCGCTGCTGGGGCGCTCCGACTACGAGTTCGTCGAGGCGCACGAAGCGGACCGCTTCTGGCGCAACGACGAGGAGGTGTTCCGCACCGGCCTCGCCGACGAGAGCGAGGAGACGCTCACCGACCGGACGGGACAGTCCCGCGTGCTGGTGACGAAGAAGTCGTCCTTCCAGGGAGCGGGTGAGTCGTACCTGGTGGGCCTCATCCGTGACATCACCGACCGCAAGCGGCTCGAGTCCCAGCTGCTGCTGGCCGAGCGCATGGCCTCGGTGGGGACGCTCGCTGCGGGCGTCGCGCACGAAATCAACAACCCGCTGGCCTACGTCAGCTCGAACCTGGCGTACGTCAGCGACCTGCTGGCCCAGGCCCCGCTGACGGAGGAGCAGCTGCCGGAGCTGCGCGAGGTGGTGGCCGAGGCGCTGGATGGCGCGGGGCGCGTGCGCGCCATCGTCCGGGACCTGCGCACGTTCGCCCGGGGGGACGAGGAGCGACATGGTCCGGTGGATGTGACGCGCGCGGTGGAGGGCGCGCTGCGCCTGGTGCGCAACGAGCTGACGCACCGGGCGCGGGTGGTGTGCATGTTGGAGCCGGTGCCGCCGGTCCACGGCAACGAGGTGCGGCTGGGGCAGGTGGTGCTCAACCTGCTGGTGAACGCGCTCCAGGCCCTGCCGGAGCGGCCGGCGGAGGAGAACCGCGTCCGGGTGGGCCTGCGCACCGGGCGTGGGGGGCAGGTGGAGCTGGAGGTCGCCGACAACGGACACGGCATGGCGCCGGAGGTGCAGCGCCGCATCTTCGACCCGTTCTACACGACGCGTCCGGTGGGGGAGGGGACCGGGCTGGGGTTGTCCATCTGCCTCACGCTGGTTCAGGCGATGGGGGGCCGCATCGAGGTGTCCAGCTCGCCCGAGTGGGGCAGTGTCTTCCGCGTGGTGCTGCCCGCGCTGGCGGTGGGCACGCTGGCCGCGCCGGAGCAGCAGGTGTTCCGCGCGCCGGTGCCCGCGTCGCGGCGCCGCCGGCTCCTGCTCATCGACGACGAGCCCTCCGTGGGGAACTCGGTGAGCCGGCTGGTGCGCGACGTCTACGAGGTCCACGTGGTGCAGGACGCGCGCGAGGCGCTGCGGCTGCTCACCCAGGGCGAGCGGTTCGACGCCATCCTCTGTGATTTGATGATGCCCGGCATGAGCGGGATGGACTTCGTGATGGAGCTGGAGCGGCTGGCGCCGGAGCTGGTGCTGCGGACCGGGTTGATGACGGGCGGCGCCTTCACCGCGCAGGCGCGCGAGTTCGTGGGGCGTCACTCGAGGGGCCTGCTCGAGAAGCCCTTCGAGCGTGAGCGCCTGTGCACGTTCGTGGAGCACCTGTTCCAATGACGTTCACGGCGAAGCGGGTGGGGGCCCTCGCGCTGGTGGGCGCGCTGGTCGCGGCGGTGGTGTGTGGGCCCGACTGGTTGCGGGGCCTGTCCTTCGTCGTCCGCGCCGCGGGCATGCAGTCCCAGGTCCCGGCGTTCGTCGCGCGGTGGCGCAACGGGCCCTTCGACGTCAGCGAGCTGCGGCTCCCCACGCGGCATGGCGAGGTGCGGGCCCGTCAGTACCTGCCCCGGGAGCCCCGGGGGCGTGCGGTGGTGCTGACCTCCGGGGTCCACGCGGACGGCATCGACGAGCCCCGGCTGGTGAAGCTGGCGTCGGACCTGGCCACGGGCGGACAGCCGGTCATCACCCCGGAGCCTCCCGACCTCCTGCGCTACGAAATCACGCCCAGGCTGCCGGACATCATCGAGGACGCCGCCGCGTGGACGGCGAGCCAGCCCACGCTCGCGCCGGACGGGAAGGTGGACCTGTTCGGCATCAGCTTCTCGGGAGGATTGTCGGTCGTCGCCGCGGGCCGGCCCGCGTTGAAGGGAAAGGTCGCGTCGGTGATGTCGTTCGGAGGGCATGGAGACCTGCCACGGGTGCTGGCCTTCCTGTGCACGGGCGAGCTTCCCGATGGGCGGCACCTGGCGCCGCATGACTATGGCGTGGTGGTCATCCTGCTCAACGTGGCGGACCGGCTCGTGCCGCCGGAGCAGGTGGAGCCGCTGCGCGAGGGCATCCGGACCTTCCTGCGTGCCTCCCACCTGACGTTGACGGACGCGAGGCTCGCGGAGGAGACCTTCGCGCGGGCGAGGACGCTGCAGTCGCGTCTGCCCGAGCCCGCCGCGCGGCTGCTGGGCTACGTCAACACGCGGGACGTGGCGGCCTTGGGGCCCATCCTCCTGCCGCACGTGAAGACCTTCGCCGCGGACCCCTCGCTGTCTCCGGCCCGCTCCCCCGCCCCGACGGCGCCCGTCTACCTGCTCCATGGCGCGGGCGACACGGTGATTCCCTCCATCGAGTCGGAGCTGCTCGCGCGGGAGCTGCGCCCGCATACGACGGTGCACCAGCTCTCCACGCCGCTCATCAGCCACGCGGAGGTGGACCGGGAGGCGGATGGGCTCGACATCTACCGCATGGTGGAGTTCTGGAAGGACCTGCTGGACGAGTAGTCTGGTCGCGCCCACCAAGGCGCGTAGACTGGTGTCGACCTTCCACCGAAAGGCCCTCCGTGCACCGCCTGCTCGTCGTCCTCTGCTCCGCGTTCGTCGTGGCTTGTGCCTCCGGGCCGAAGCCCCAGCCCGCCTCCGCGCTCGACGACGTGGCTCCGGAGCGCCCGCCCTTCCTCGACCCAGGGCAGATCCTCGAGCGGTTGGAGAAGTCGGAGACGGCGTATCGCATCGAAGGGAAGGACTCGCCGCCGGGGGGCTGGGCGGACCAGCTGTGGCCCCAGCAGGTGCAGGCGCGCGAGGCGCCCAAGGTCCTGGAGCGCGACGGCGTGAAGTCCATCGTCGAATGGCCCTCGCACCCCGAGGCCCAGGCGCTGCTGAACGAGGCGGAGCCCCACTTCCAGGCGAAGCGCTACGACGAGGCGGCGACGTTGTACGAGAAGGCCACGGAGGTCTGCCCGGACTGCTACGTGGCCTGGAACTTCCGGGGAGACGCCGCCTATTTCTCCGGCGACATCGTCACGGCGCTGAAGTTCTACCGCAAGGCGCTGAGCCTCAATCCGAACGACCACCGCACGTGGTTCTTCCAGGGCAACGCGCTGGCGCGCCTGGGGCGCTTCGCCGAGGCGTTGGATTCGTGGGCGTGGTGCCTGGTGCTCAACCCCCGCTATCCCATCATCCGTCAGTTCTTCCGCGCCAACGCGGAGCTCGGGCTCGTCATCCGCGACGACGTCATCGTGCCCCGGGGCTATGCCGAGCGCGCGGGTGACGCCATCAGCGTCCAGTTCGACCCCGACCACGACCCGGCGTGGCTCGCCTTCGCCAACTGCAAGGCGCTGTGGCTGGGCGAGCCCTCGCATCGCGTGGAGATGACGGGCTCGGACCGGGAGCACTACACGACGGTGGAGGAGATGGAGTGCCTGGGCTCGGCCCTCATCGTCCACGCGAACCAGCGCAGCGAGGGCAAGACGGACCACCTGGACCCGACGCTGGAGCGGCTGACGGCCATCACCCGGGATGGGATGCTGGGCAACGCGGTGCTCTTCGAGGTGGGCGCCCGCATCCATCCCCAGGTGGTCCTCACGCTGGAGGACTCCGTCCGACAGGAGCTCAAGGCCTACGTGCTCAAGCACGTCCTGGTGCCCGTGGACTCCGCGGACGGAATCGACCTGTGAGGCGCGGCCTCAGCGGGGCAGCTTGAGGCGGATGGTGAAGACGTAGGACACGCTCACCGGGCTGCCCTGGAAGTAGACGGGGGAGTAGCGCCGGCTCTCCAGGGACTCGATGACGGCCTCGTCCATGTGGGCCATGCCCTTGAGGATGCGGCAGTCGCGCACCTGTCCCTCGCGGGTGATGACGCACTTGGCGAGCATCGTGCCCTCCACGCGGGCCACGCGGGCCTGCTCGGTGTACTCGAGGGCGATGCCCTGGCGCAGCAGCTCCGGGGGCCTGAGGCCCGAGGGGAAGGGGATGACGTCCTCGCCCGTGGGCTCCGGGAGCAGGCCCGGCTGGGGCGGAAGGCCGATGGGGCTGTCGCTGTCGACGTCGCCATCCGGGTGGCCGATGGGGCCGTCACCCGGGGGCGCGTTCGGATCCACGTTCGCCGCCGAGGCGAGGGAGTCCGACGGCTCCGGGTCCACCGGCGCCGGGGTCGGGTCCATGGGCATGGGACGCACCTGGCTGGGGATGACCGCCTTCTTCTTCTTGGGCGGCTGCGTCGGCTGCGCGGCCTGCTTCGGCTGCACGGCGTTCTGCGTGCCCTTCCGGATGGTGGGTCCCGACTGTGCGTAGATCCTCAAGATGGGGTCCTTCTCCGGGACCTCCTCGGGCGTCTGGGGGCGGCCGGAGATGAACAGCACTGCGGCGAACAGGCCCGCGTGGATGGCCGCCGACACCCAGATGCCCGTCCCCACTCGTCCCGCTCGCTGCCGCTCGATGACCGACTTGAACATTTGGATGGCCTCCTCCCACCGCGTCTCGCGGTGACGCATCGTCGTGGGCGGCGGGCCTGGATGGCCGTCCGTCCACGCAAGGCCACACTACGGAGCCGGTCGCGTGGGATGGCCGTGGGGCCTCCATCTGTTCGTCATCGTTGTGTCATGGGGAGGAGACCTCCATCCGGTAGCCCACCCCGCGGATGGTGTGGATGGTGAAGCCGGAGGCGCTCGTCCAGCCGAGCTTCTTCTTCAGGTTGGAGACGAAGTTGTCCACCGTGCGCGGGTCCACCACCACGTCGCGGCCCCACACGGCGTCGAGGATTTCTCCCCGGGGCAGGGCGCGTTCGCGGTGGCGCAACAGGAAGGCCAGCAGGTCGAACTCCGTCCGGGTCAGCTCCACGCCGGTGCCATCCGGCTGGCTCACCGTGCGCCGTCCCTGGTCCAGCGTGTAGCCCCCGAACGTCACCACCTGCGCGGGCGTGCCGCCCACCCGGCGGACCAGGGCGCCCACGCGCGCCAGCAGCTCCCGCAGGCGGTAGGGCTTGGTGAGGTAGTCCTGCGCTCCCGCGTCGAAGCCCCGGACGATGTCGTCCTCGAGCGAGCGCGCGGTGAGCATCAGCACCAGGCTCTTGAGTCCCCGCGCGCGCAGCCGCCGGCAGAAGCTGTAGCCGTCCTCGCCGGGCAGCATGACATCGAGGATGAGCAGGTCGAACGCGCGCTGCCCCAGCAGGACCTCCGCGTCGCGCGTGTTCGACGCCTCCGCCACGACGTAGCCCTCGTCGACCAGGTTGTCGCGAAGGCCGATGCGCAGGTGGGCGTCGTCCTCGACGATGAGGATGGCGGGGCGGGTGGAGGCGGGAGGAGGAGAGGAGGTCATCGACGCGGCTCGTGGAAGGTCAGCGCGAAGGTGGTGCCCTCGGGCGTGGAGGTGGCCACCTGGATCTCGCCGTGATGCAGCTTCATGATTTTCTGGCACAGCGACAGCCCCAGGCCGCTGCCGTGGACGTCCTGTCCAGGAGGCGTCACCCGGTAGAAGTCGAGGAAGACGTTCTGCCACTCGGACTCGGGGATGCCCACGCCATTGTCGCGGAAGAGCACGGTGCAGCCGTGCCCCTCGTACGTCAGGGCGCTGACGGTGATGCGCACCGGGGCGCGCCGGTTGTAGGCGCACGCGTTGCGCCCCAGGTTGGAGAACAGCAGTCGCAGGAGCGACGGGTCCGCCTCCAGCTCCGTGTCGCCCAGGTCGGTGACGAGCTCCACGGGGACCGACGTCGCGGACGCGAGGTCGTCCCGGAGGGGATTGATGAGCTCCTCCAGCCGCACGCGCGAGGGACGCAGCGTCCAGCGGCCCTTGTCGATGCGGTTGAAGGACAGGAGGTTCTCCACCAGGAAGTGGAGCCCGTCCGCGGCCTGGACGATGCGGGCCGGGTAGTCGCGCATCTCCGGCACCTGGGCCAGCTTGCGCTCCATCGTCTCGCCCAGCAGGCGGATGGAGGCCAGGGGCGTGCGCAGCTCGTGGGACACCGTGGCCACGAAGTCGCTCTTGAGCTCGAGGAAGCGGTACTTGCGCTGCTGGGACACCACGGCCAGCGCGACGATGGCCACCGCCAGCACGCCGCACACGGCCACCAGGAGCGTCTTGAGCCCGTAGCGCGCGTCGATGTCCGCCTCGGCGCGGCTCCACTCCGGCAGGTCCACGCGCAGCTGGAGCTCCTTCAGCGGCAGCACCGGCTGTCCGCCCGCCAGCTGGATGCGCCCCTGCGCGCCGAACAGGCCGCGGGCGCGCATGTCGTCCCGGATGGGGCGCAGCATCCGTGGGATGTCCACGGCCATGCCGTAGAGCGTCTCGCCCCGCCGCTCCACGTACCACTGCTCGCCCACCAGCGTGGGGGCCTGGATGCCTCCGGGCATCACCAGCATTCCCGCGCCCACCTCGTCGGCCCGCTCCAGGAAGTCGCGGCTGGGCTCTCCCAGGGCGTTGCTCAGCGCGACCGTGCGCGCCTGGAGGAAGGCGAAGTCCGTCTGCGTGAAGCGCGAGCGGTTCCAGAGCAGCGCCCGCTGGAGCCCGGCGAAGCGGGGCATGCCCCCGAACTCCTCGGAGAAGCCCTCGCGCAGCAGGCCCCGGACCAGCGCGGACGTGCCCGGCCCGCGATGCAGCCGCTCCAGCACGAGCAGCAGGAAGGGCAGCTCCTCCTCCGGAGGCAGCGGGTGGGCGGCGACGTGCTGGAACAGCGCCTCGACCAGGGTCGTGGTGCGGCGGGACGTGGGCGCCTCCTCCGTGGCCGCCATGGCCGCGCGCAGGCGCGCCAGCCTCGGCTCCCAGCCCTCCAACCCCCGGGTGTGGAGGGCGTCCGCGAGCATCTCGTAGGTGGCCCGTGCGGGCATCTCCTGGCCGGGCAGCGGGCGGGTGAGGCGGGGGAGGAACTGGTGGTCCCGCAGGCCCAGATAGAAGCCCTCGCCGGGGGCGAGCGGGTCGCCCATGGCGGCGTTGATGGCCGGAATCTGATCGGCCAGCCGGCGCGCCAGGGCCTGCCTCAGCGATTCGGTGGCGGCGTGCGCCAGCGCCTCGCGCCGCGAGTGCACCTGGGCGTGGGCGTCCTCGCGCTCGCGCGAGAAGATGCGCTGGAGACTCACCAGCCCCCAGCCGAGGGCCAGCAGTCCGCACCCCAGGGCGATGAGCGTGGGAAGGAGCCGGCGCAGCATGTGATTTCGCTGGCGCCGACTATTGCACAGCGCGATGCCCCCGGAGTCCAATCCCGTTGCCCCGGGGGGCAGGAGGAGTGTCCCCGGTCGGCGGACGGACGGGCTCGCGGTCCACGGGAGGACAGCGGCCGTGCGCCGCCACTGGTCGGCGGGTAACGAGGGTGAGGAGCTTGTGACGTGGGCCCGTGCGTCCACGCGGGTCCTTTCCCGAGGGAGGTCCCATGCGCTTTCCCCTGTCGCGGCTGTCACCCGGTGGGCCGGTGGTGCTGTGGGGCGGTGAGCTCCCCTCCGGGGGCCTCAAGTACCTGACGTTCTCCCGCTATCTGGAGACCGTGCCGGAGGGCGCGTGCGGCCTGGTGGAGCTGTCCGGCTCCTCCTCGTCGCTCGCGCTGGACGCGCTGGGCCGGGAGCGGGGGCTGCCGGTGCTCGCGCTGACCGACCCGGCCGGCGCGGAGTATCTGCGTGGCCACGGCTTCGGTGGCGAGGTCCGTACCGTGCGGCGCCTGTCCGAGGCCTGGGAGGTAGCACTTGGCTACGAGCGGCAGGGCTGGTGCTGGCCGCGCCAGCTCTCCAACGGCGCGCTCATCGGCTGCGTGGAGGGCTGGGCGTCGCAGCTGCGCGACTTCGTGCGCGACGCCTATCCCTCCGTGCGCCTCGTCGTCAGTGGCTTCGGCACCGGCGCGACGGTGGTGGGGTTGCACCGCGCCTTCACGCCCCAGGGCTACGAGGTCGTCGGCCTCCAGCCCGCCAAGGGCCACATCGTCCAAGGCTGGCGCAGCTGGGCCGATCAGAACCTCGGCGCCGCTGACCTGTTCTATCCGCACCGCGACGACGTCGTGCTCGAACTGGCCGGACCCCGGACGTCCGACGGGCTGGCGGCCCTGCTGGCCTATGCCCGCGCGGAGGCCCGCCCCGAGGAGGTCCTCGTCGTCGCGCACAACGCCAGGCCCCCCTTCGGGTGAGCGACGAGCCGCCTGCTTCACCGGCGGTAGGCCCGGCATGTGCAGGCCTGGATTTCAGGCAAGTCTATTTCGCGCAAATCAAGAATAGTCTGTCTGAAAATCCAAGGAAGAGCGAGTAGGCGGGCTCTCGCCTCAGGATAAATGAAGCCGGCCTATTGTGTTGCTAACAAAATTCTAAATACCCTCTGGACGCCTGGCCACGGGCGTCCGTCGGCGTGGGCATCTCAACTCCACCCGAAAGGGGTTGCAGTTCATGAAGCGTCTGTGGATGGGTACGGCCAGCGCCGTGCTCGCCGTGCTGATGTGGTCCCCGCAGGGCCATGCGAAGGCAGGTGGTGTCGATGCCTTCCTGCTGGCCCCCGCCAATCGCCCCCTGTCGAACGCCGCCGCGAATGCATCCCAGCGGGGGCTGCGCATCAACAGCATCGAGGGTCGCGTAGGAGTCCCGACCTTCGTCTTCTCCGAGCGCGCGCTGAACCAGGCGGGTTCTCAGAAGGCTGTTCGTGCACCGACGCGCGCGTCCGCCAACACGGCGGCGCGTGAGCACCTGCGCGGCGTGGCGGACATCTACCGCCTGAACGGCGCCGAGGTGGATGGCGCCGAACTGCGCAACGTGCACCTGCCGAAGGACAACTCGGGCGCGGTGATCGCCAGCTACGGCCGGCGCGTCAACGGCATCGAGGTGTTCCGCAGCGAGGTCAAGGTGGTGATGGACGCCCGGCAGGAGCTGGTGGCCATCTCCGGCTACCTCCAGCCGCGCAACGCCGATGACGAGAAGAACGCCCTCCCGTCGGCCTTCACGCTCTCCGCGCCGCAGGCCATCTCCAAGGCGGTCCAGGAGCTGACGGGCGCGTCGTTCGACTCGCGCGCGCTCACCCCGGTCGGTACCCAGGGCGACTACTCCAAGTTCTCCGTGGACAGCCGCCTGGTCACCGGCGCGCACGCCTTCGGCGACGCGACCCGCGCGAAGAAGGTCCTCTTCCCGCTGCCCGACGGCCTGGTCCCGGCGTACTACGTCGAGGTCAGCGCGGGCCCGGCGAACAACCCGGAGGCCAGCTACAAGGCCTACGTCATCAGCGCGCGTGACGGCTCGATGCTGTTCAAGCACGACCTGGTCAACTCCGAGTCCTTCACCTACCGCGTCTGGGCGGACCCGGTGTCGTTCATCCCGCACGACGGTCCCCAGGGCACCGGGGCCACGCCTCACCCCACGGGCACCAACGACGGCTACCAGGCGCCGCTGAACGTCCCGTCCAGCCTGGTGACGCTGCAGAACCTCCCCTTCGGCCGCAACGACCCGTGGCTGCCGGCCAACGCGACGACGACGACGGGCAACAACGTCGACGCCTACGCGGACCTCGGCGGCGCGGACGGCTACCAGGAGGGCATCGACCTCCGGGCGCCGCTGACCGACGCGGAGACCCGCACGTTCGGCCACTCGTTCGACGTGACGAAGGCTCCCGACGCCGACATCAACCAGAAGTACGCGGCGGTCGTGAACCTGTTCTACGTCAACAACTTCCTGCACGACTGGTACTACGACGCGGGCTTCGACGAAGCCTCCGGCAACGCGCAGGCGACCAACTACGGCCGTGGCGGCCTCGAGGGTGACCCCATCCGCGCCGAGGCCCAGGACTTCGGCGGTCGCAACAACGCCAACATGTCCACGCCCGCGGACGGCGCCCGCCCCCGCATGCAGCAGTACATCTTCGACGGCCCGACCGAGCTCACCGTCAGCTCGCCGACGCCGATCGCCGGTCTGTACGACATCGGCTCCGCGGGCTTCGGCCCCAAGGGGTTCGACGTCCAGGGCGAGTTCGCCGTGCCTCCCCAGGGCGCGAACGCCGCGCAGACCACCGCGTACCGCATCGGCTGCGCCGACGCGAATGGCACCAACCCCTACGTGGGCATCAAGCCCTTCACGGGGAAGATCGCCCTCATCGAGCGGGGTAGCTGCTCGTTCGCCTTCAAGGTCTACAACGCCCAGCAGGCCGGCGCGATCGGCGTCATCATCACCAACACCGCGTCGGGCACGTTCGGCGGGATGGCGGCCAGCACGGACCCCGACACGAACAAGGCCATCACCATTCCGTCGGTGATGGTGCGCTACGCGGATGGCAACAAGTTCCGCGACGCGCTCACCACGGCCCCGGTCCAGGGCAGCCTGTACCGGAACCTCGCGGATGACCGTGACGGCACGCTCGACAACGACATCATCGCGCACGAGTGGGGGCACTACATCTCCAACCGCCTCATCGGCAACGCGTCCGGTCTTACGAACATCCAGGGTCGCTCCATGGGCGAGGGCTGGGGTGACTTCCACGCCCTGCTGATGATGGTCCGCGCCGACGACATCAACGTCCCGAGCAACGCGAACTGGAACGGCGTCTACGGCATGGCGGGCTACACCCAGAGCGACGGCCGCAAGAACAACGGCTACTACTGGGGCATCCGCCGCGTTCCGTACACGACGGACATGACCAAGAACGGCCTGACCCTCAAGCACATCCAGACCGGCACGCACCTGCCGGACCACCCGGTCGCCTACGGCGAGGAGGGCCTGGACAACGCCGAGGTTCACAGCGCTGGCGAGGTGTGGGCCACGATGCTGTGGGAGTGCTACGCGAGCCTGCTGCGCGACCACCCGTTCGCGGAGGCCCAGGACCGCATGAAGCGCTACCTGGTGGCCGCCTACAAGGCGACGCCCAGCCAGCCCACGTTCCTGGAGGCGCGTGACGCCGTCCTGGCCGCCGCCGCTTCGAACGACCCCGCGGACTACCAGCGGTTCCTCGCCGCCTTCGCGCGTCGTGGCGCGGGCTTCGGCGCCAAGGTCCCGGATCGCGAGAGCTTCGACCTCATCGGCGTCGTGGAGAGCTACCAGGCGGGCAACACGCTCGAGGTCGTCAGCGTCAAGGTGGACGACACGGTCACCGGCTGCGACAAGGACGGCGTGCTGGACGCGGGTGAGACGGGCCGACTGCTCGTCACGGTGCGCAACGTGGGCGGCGCCGCCCTCAGCGGCTTCTCCGCCACCGCGGCGTTCAATGGTTCGAGCGCGGGCGTGGAGGCCTCGTTCGAGTCCGGCAACACGATTGCGTTCCCGGCCATCGGTCGTGGCGAGCTGGTCACGGCGAGCATCCCCGTGACGCTGACGCAGGCTCCGACCCCCGCGAACGCGCTGGCCACGCTCGGCGTGGACGTGACGTTCCCCTACAACCTGGCGAACGGCTCGGCGACGGCTACTCAGACGCACGCCTTCCGTGGCCCGGTCAACTACGACGAGACCGCGGAGTCCTCCGACACGGAGACGGCCTCGACGGTGTACTCGCCGTGGACCTCGTCGCTCGACTACTACGAGCCGGTGTGGAAGACGGATGGCCAGTACTGGCACGCGTCCAACGACGCCTTCACCATCGACAAGCGCCTGACCTCGCCCATCTTCAACCCGGTGCCGGGCCAGGACTTCGTCCTCTCCTTCGACCACCGTCACAGCTTCGAGGCGGACATCGTCGATGGTGTGATGACCTACTTCGACGGCGGCTTCATCGAGGTCTCCGTCAATGAAGGGGCGTGGACCGACGCCGCGGCGCTGACGTGGGGCACGGGCACGACGCTGACCAAGACGGCGCTGCCGCTGCTCGACTCCGGGACGCCGTACCTCGGCGGCCGCAGGGTCTTTGGCAAGCTGAGCGCCGGGTATCCCGCGTTCGTCCCGGTGAGCATCAACTTCGGCAAGATCTTCGGGAACTACAAGAACGTGCGGATCCGCTTCCGCATGGCTTCGGATGGTGGTGTCGGCGCCTACGGTTGGGACATCGACAACATCAAGGTCACGGGCATCTCCAACAAGGCGTTCAGCTCTCGCGTCGCGGAGACATTCACGGGTGAAGGCACGGCTCCGGCCTGCAACGTCCCGCCGATCGCCATCGCGGGTGAGGCCATCGTCGTCGACGAGTTCACCGCGGACGAGTACGGCGAGCTGACCCCGACGGTCATCACGCTGAACGGTGGCGGCAGCGTGGATCCGGATGGTACGGGCCCGCTGACCTACAGCTGGAAGCAGGTGCACGGTCCGACCGTGACCCTGACGGGCGCGAACACGGCGAACCCCAGCTTCACGGCGAACGTTCCCGCGACCACCATCTTCACCTTCCGCCTGGTGGTGAGCGATGGCGTGTCGTCGAGCCTCCCGAAGGATGTCCAGGTCCAGGTGGTCAACATCAACCGGATTCCGACGGCGCTGGCCCGCGTGCAGGGCAACGGTCCCACGACCGTGAATGAGCGTTCGGGCACTATCACCCTCGACGGCACGGGTTCCACGGATCCGGACGGCGAGGCGCTCAACTACGAGTGGGAGCAGCTGGATGGGCCGGAGGTGGAGATGGACGACTTCACCAGCGCCACGCCGACGTTCGAGATCCCCGAGGTCACGGAGGATACGGACCTGGTCTTCGCCCTCTGGGTGAATGACAACAAGGAGTGGGGCATCGAGTCCTACATCGTCATCACCGTGAAGAACGTGGATCGCGGCCCGACGGCCTCCGCGGGTGAGAACCAGCGGGTGACCCCGGGCAGCACGGTGACGCTGGCCGGCGAGGGCATCGACGAGGACGGTGACGACGTCACCTACGCCTGGACGCAGACCTCCGGCACGCCGGTGACGCTGACGGGCGCCGACACGGCCACTCCGACGTTCACCGCTCCGACGGTGACCGGCTCCGTGGACCTGGTGTTCAGCCTGGTGGTCACGGCGGGTGGCGTGTCCTCCGAGGCGAGCACCGTGACGGTCACGGTGGCGCGCGACAACCACAAGCCGACGGTGAACGTCGCGGGCGCCTACACGGTGCACGAGGGCGCGAACGTGAAGCTGGTGGCCACGGCGGTCGACGAGGACGGCGATGAGCTCACGTACAAGTGGGTCCAGGTCGCGGGCCAGGCGATCACCCTGTCCGACACGACGTCGTCGGAGCTGAAATTCACCGCTCCGGACGTCGACTCCGAGTCGACGCTGCTGTTCCGCGTCCGGGTGAGCGACGGCATCGACACCTCCGACGCGGTCGAGGTGGCGGTCACGGTTCGCAACCTGCCGGAGCAGAGCTGCAGCGCGGCGGGCAGCGGCGCCTCTGGCGCGGTCATCCCGGCGCTCATGATGCTGAGCCTGATGCTGCGCCGTCGTCGCAAGTAATCGAGGTGGCGGTCTCGGAATGAGGCCGGCACGATGAACGAGAGGGGCGGTCCCGGGAGGTCTCCGGGGCCGCCCCTTGTTCTTGTAGGGCACCGCGAGGCGTACGGCGGTGTCTCATCCATGGAAGGGGTGCACGGGATGGTGGCGAACGTGATGCGGATGGTGCGTGGTGCGTGGTGGACGGCCGGCCTCGTGGGGGCCCTGGCGCTGGTGGCGTGCCGTGGGACGTCGGACGAGGTGAAGCGCGACGCGGCGCTCCCCACGGCGGAGACCTCCTCGCGAGCCGAGCAAGGTGCGGATGAGGGCGCGAGCGGTCCGGAGGCGGGGACTCCCGTGGAGCAGCTCCCGTCCCGTTCGGTGGGACTCGAGGACGCGGGAGGCGCCGCGCGGTGTCCTCAGGGGCAATACCGGTGCTGCGACGGGAGCTGCTCCGAGCACAAGGGGTGCCCGGGCATCGCGTGCGATCCGCGCCCATCGCCTCCCTCGTTCAGGGAGTGACTCGGAGGCGCGGCGGCTCAGTGCTGTCTCACGGCCCCCCGTCGGCGCAGTCGCAGCGCACAGCTTTCCCGCGGGCCTGCGTGACGTCGCCACGCCGCAGGTTCATGCCCGAGAAGGATTGGCCGTATTCGAATCCAGCCGGACCGTTGGATTCAACGATGTCGCCTCACCGTCTCCGGAATTCGAAGCGTCCCAACCGGTAGGCGAGGTCGCCGGGATCCTCACGCGAGAAATCCCTGACTCCAATCGTAGCCTCGATGCAGTCTGGACCCTCGTCGGCTCGAACCAGTAGACGCACGTACTTCCCGTACGCGAATCCAGGATTGACCTGCATAAGGTCATCCGTTGTGGGGGGAGGGAGCCCGGTGTCTGCGATATCAAACCCGAGCTGTTCTCCTGAACAGCTCAAGACATGGCGAACAGCGACCGATGCGCCTTCGGGAAGGCGACGATCGACGACGAGGGCGGGATTGCCCTTCACGATGAGTAGTGCCGATATCTCGCGGCCATCATAAACAGGTCCGACGAGCACGATTCCATTCGACTCGCTCCAGTCCCGCGCTCCGGAGAGAGGGGCATCGGTGGCGCTTCGCGAAGTCGCACAGCCCGCGGCGAGCAAGAGAACGAGGTGAAGCGCACACCGTATCGTGACGACTCTACTGGAACCGCTGCCGTCACGAATTGCAGGAGAGTGTTCTGTCATCGGTCTGAAGCCCTCGCCTCCAGTTACCTGAGAGACCCTAGCGGCCCGTCATGAGCGGAGCCGCAGCGGGGACGATGATGTGCGTCAAAGGCGGTGCTCCTCGAAGAGAGTTTCCGCCGGCAGGCACATGCGCGGCGCTCAGGCATCCTTGTTAGCCGCCGCGAGCTCACGGCCCGCCAGGTCCGCCCTCGCGAGGTCCGCGGTTCCGACCTCCGCCACCGCCGCGCTGCTCGTCGCGGCGCATCTCCTGGTACTTGGCCTGCTGAGCCTCGTCGAGGATCGCCTTCATCGCCTGGTCCGTCTCCTGGCGCTGCGTGCGCAGGGCCTGGCGCATCTCGCGAGGGTCCTTGGTCCCCGCGCGCACCTGCTCGAACAGGGCGTTGCGGGACGTCTCCTCTGCCTCCATGCGGCGCGTGAGCTCGGCCTCCTGGGAGTAGCTGAGCTTCGCCTCGGTCACGAACTTCTTCACCCGCTCGGCGCGCTGGGCCTGGGAGCGCACCTGCGCTTGCATCCACTCCTCCTGCCGGGCCTGGAACTGCTCGGAGCGCATCTCCTCCTGCACCGAGCGCATCGCGTCCTTCAGCACCTCCCGGCCCCCCGCCGAGCCGAGCGTCTCGCCCACCATCAGCCCACGCACCTCCTCGCGCAGCTGCTGCACCTCGGCGGCCAGCGTGGGCGGTGCGCCACCTGCCGCCTCGACTCCACCGCCCCCGGGGCGCTTCTCCAGCTCCATCAGCCGGCGCGACAGGCTCAGCGTCGTGTCCTCCAGCGCCTGCAGGCGCCGCTCGACGCCCTCCAGGTTCGCGGGGGCCGCGGCCACGGGCTCGGGACGCTCGGTGGGGGAGGGCGCCTCCGCGCGACCGGGGCCCCAGAAGGACACCGCGAGCGCGGCCGAGGCGAGGACGAAGGCTGCGGGACCGAGGAGCTTGTTCATGACGTCTCCGACGAAAGCTGGGACGTCCTATTCCATACCCCGTCGGTCCACCGGCCTCCACCGCGCCGTGGGGGCCAGGGGGCGCGCGGACGACTCCCGCCTCGCCCCCCGGCGGGGGACTTCAGTGCTGCCCAGCGGGAGGCGTCGGCTCGTCCATGTCGATGGGCCCCTGTCCGGGCCCCAGCGGCAGGGCGCACTCGTCGCACATCCAGAAGCGGACGATCATCCCGTTGTCGCCGGTGGAGACATAGGTGGAGCCCACCACGTCGCCTCCCTCGGTCTTCTTGCAGGAAATGCAGGTATGCGGCTGCTTGCTCTGGCTCATCCGGGGCCTCGGGGTGTGGAAGCGAAACGGACCGGCACCCACGTGGATGCCGGTCCGGAAGAGACTACTTCAGTCGAACCTGCGCGCGACCAGCGGCCATCCCTCAGCCGATGGCCATCTGATAGCCACCGTTCGGGTTGGACCGGAGGAAGTGCTTCATCTGCTCCGGGGTGATGGTCTTCACGTTGGCGTCGGCCGGGTCGCGGACGATGAAGTTGCCCTTGGAGTCCATGCCCGCCACCGTCACGTAGTGGCCGGAGGTGCGGCCCTCGTTCTGGTGCGGCGGCATGGCGTGGTAGTCGCCGTTGGCCACCACCAGCTTGCCCTGCTTGAGCTGGTCGGCGATCCACTCCACGTTGGCGCCAGGGCCCTTGGTGACGCAGTTCTTGCCCATCGCCTTCGCCATCTGCGCGATGCCGTTGACGCCCGTGCCGTTGGAGCCCGTGCCGCCAATCTTGCCCAGGTGGTTGATGAGCTGCGCGTCGTTCATGTCCTTGCCGTAACCGAACGCGCGGGCGATCTGCGCCATGGACGTGGGGCCGCAGTTGGCCGGCCCGTTGGTGTAGCCACCGGACTTGCCCGCCGGGTTGTACTGGCTGATCTGCGGGACCTTGCTCGGGTCCACCCGACCGCCGTCCGTGACGGGCGTCGCGCCCTCGGTGCCCTGCGTGCCACCGGGCTTGGCGCCCGGGTTCAGGTCGACCGGCGGCTTGTTCGTGCCCGGCGTGTACGAGCTCTGGTCCTTGCCCGGAACGCCCGGCAGCTTGAGGCTGTCACCGGCCAGGATGAGGTTCGGGTCGGTGATCTTCGGGTTCAGCTGGCGGATCTGGTTGATGACGTCCCAGTGCGAGCCCTCCATGCCCTGGCTCTTGAGCTTGGAGGCGATGCCCCACAGCGTGTCGCCCTTCTTGATCTGATAGTCGCTGCCGCTCACCGGCGTGCGCGGATCCCCACCGGGCGTGCTCTTGCCCGGCGCCAGCCCCGGCTTCTCGCCGCCCGGGTTCACCGTGGTGTCGGGGACGTTGGCCGTCGTCCCGCTCGGCGTCTTGCCTCCCGGGAACAGGCGGTTCATGTGGTTCTGGATCTTGTTCTGGTAGTCGTAGCCGCGAGCGTCGTTCATCGCGCCCGCGCCCCGGTGCCACTCGCGCGCGGCGGCCAGGCCACTGCCGTGCTTCTTCGTCAGGTCGCCAATCGTCTTGGCGAGGAACTCCATCTGCTTCTCGGGCGGAATCGTCTTCGCGTTGGCGCCGCGGCCCACCTGCATGCCGGACCACTTCTCGAACGACGGCAGCAGGCCGTTGTCGTCCAGGCCGATGAGGCCGTGGCCCGTCCCGTCCGCGTGTACGCCGTGGTTCTTGAACGAGGACTCCTGCGCGACGATGCCCGCGAGCACCTTCGGATCCGCGCCGTACTTCTGCGCGTACTTCTCGATGTACGGCCAGAGCTGCTGCAGGTTCAGCTGCGCGTCACGGCCCTGGGGCAGGCCCGAGGCCTGCGTGTTGTTCGCCGAATAGTTCTGCTGACGACCTTCAATGCGGGGGGACATGAGCTCTCCGCGATTGGAACCGGATGGAGGTAGGGGTGTGGGGACTGCCGATGTGGGGATTGTCGAAGCTTGAGAAAGGGAGTTGCCTGTCCCCTACACGATTGGGCGGGAATTGCTGGACTCTGCAAAGCCATGCGAAAATTCCACGTGGCTCCAGAGGAGAGCCCCATGTCGTGGATGCGGCGCGCCAGTGTCTGTGCACGGGCGTCATGGCCTCGCTGAGAGAGTTTGCGCGGTGCGGCATCCCATCCGGTGCGGGGTGGATTCCCCGGGCGGGGCGCACTGTCGCAGGACTTCGTCCCAACGCACGTCAACACCGCCTCACCGGCGTGTGACGCTTCCGTCAAAGGCAGGCGTCGGCCTAATGGCCCCGCTGGCTTTTGCTGAAAGGCATTCGGAGGGTGCGGCGGCCCCCGCCACCGGGAGTTCAAGGCGGGCGGAGGGCGGGGCTCTCCGCGCCGGAGCCTGGGGCCTCGCGAGGGCCCCGGCGTCACGGCGAAAAGGTGCTCCCTGGTTGGAAAAGTCCCGGATGGACGGAACGGGACTTCTCCAGGAGTGGATCAACCCAGCTTGAAGGGGTCCAGCTCGGGGACCTTCTCGAGCAGCAGCGGGGGCGAGTGGAGGTAGGCGGTGCTGCGGCGCTTCTGGTCGATGTCGTCGTAGACGCGCTGCACCTGCGTGGGCGTCAGGCCCATGACGCGCGCGGCCTCGTCCGTGGGCACGCCGTGGTTCTTGGCCCACATGAGCAGGTCGAGCTGCGAGTAGTGCACGGAGAAATAGAAGTCCTCCTGCGACTGCGGGAGGCTGAAGGTGTCCGTGGTGGGCTCGCCGCTGGTGATCTCCTCGATGACGCCCAGGTGCTTGGCCAGCTTGTAGGTCTGCGTCTTGTAGAGGCCGGCGATGGGCTTCACGTCCGCGGCGCCGTCGCCCAGCTTCACGAAGAAGCCCTGGTCGTACTCGAGCCGGTTGGGCGTGCCCGCCACCGCGAAGTTCAGGCGGTCCGCGTGGAAGTAGTCCATCATCTTCCGCGTGCGCTGCTTGAAGTTCGTCGCGGCGACAATCTGCGTGTACGCCTGGGGCGGCAGCCGGAAGCGGCGCTCCTCGCCGTTCACCTGCACCACGACGTAGAAGAAGTTCACCGCGTCCGTGTTCAGCCGGTCGCCGTGCATGACGATCTTCCACTTCATGTCCGGGGTGAACTCCGGGAACACCGAACGCACCGCCTCGTCGCGCTGCCGGTAGCAGCCGGCGGCCTCGAGGATGGGGGCGATGTCGTGCAGCTGGTACTTGATGCCCAGCTTCTCGCAGAGCTTGCGCCCCAGCTGGGAGCTCCACCCGCTGGAGTCGCGCTCGGGCAGGAGGATGCCGAAGACGCGCTCGGGCCCCAGCGCCCGCACGGACAGCGCCGCGACGCACGCGGAGTCGATGCCGCCGGAGATGGCCACCACGATGCCGCGCTTCTTCAGCTTCTTCAGCACCGTCTCGCGAAGCCCCTCGGACAGCTCCGCGGCCTTCGCCTCCCAGTCCAGCTCCAACACCTGTTTGGAAAACGTCATGGTGTGAATCCTCTCAATCCCTTACACCGAACCAACGGATGAATACCGGGTGCGCAGCTCCGCCTTGAGCACCTTGCCACTGGGCCCTCGGGGCAGCGCCTCCGTGAACACGACATGCCGGGGCACCTTGTGCGCCGGCAAAGACTCCCGACAGAAGCGTCGCAGGTCGTCCTCCTTCACGGAGGCGCCCTCCTGGAGCACCACCACCGCGCAGGCCGCCTCGCCGCCCAGCGCGTCCGGCACGCCCACCACGGCGACCTCCTTCACCGCCGGGTGCCGCCCCAGCTGGTGCTCCATCTCCGCCGGGCTCACCCGGTGGCCGCCCACCTTGAGGATCTCCTTCGCGCGCCCCACGAGGAAGAAGAAGCCGTCCGCGTCGCGCCACGCCAGGTCGCCCGTCCACAGCCAGCCGTCGCGGAGGATGGCGGCCGTCTCCTCGGGCGCGCCCAGGTAACCCGGCGTCACGTTGGGGCCCCGGGCCACCAGGTGCCCCGTCTCGCCCACGGGCAGGGGCGCGCCGTCCTCGCCCACCACGCGCAGCTCCACGCCGGGAATCGCCACGCCGATGGAGCCCGCCTTCTCCGCCGCCTTCTCGGGAGGCAGGTAGCTCAGCCTCGCGGTGGCCTCCGTCTGGCCGTACATGACGTACAGCGCCGCGGGGTGGAAGGACGCGCGCGTCCACTGGATGGTGTCCGGCGCCATGCCTCCGCCCGCCTGGGTGACGTAGCGCAGCCGGAGCTTCGACAGTGTGTCCGCGCTGGCCTGTCGCCGCAGCAGCTCGAAGGTGAGCGGTACGCCCGCGAAGCCCGTGCTGCCCTCGGCGGCCATGGCCTCCAGCACCACCAGCGGGTACATGAAGCGCGGGTCGAGGAACACGGAGCCGCCCGCGAGCAGGTGGGTCTGCAGCACGCTCTTCCCGTAGCAGTAGTGTAGCGGGAGCACGAGGTGCGCCCTGTCCCTCGCGCCCAGGCCCAGGTACTCGACGATGGAGCGCGTGTTGGCGGCGATGTTGCTGAACGTCTGGATGACGCCCCGGGGCGTGCCCGTGCTCCCGGACGTGTAGACGATGGCGGCGTGGGCGTCCGCCGGAGTCGGGGGCAGGGTGGCCAGGGGCTCCGCCTCCGCCTCCAGCGCGCCGTCCTCTTGCACCCAGGCGCAGGTCGCCGGCGCGAGCATCTGGAGCATGCGCTCCGGAGGCCGCGAGCCATGCACCACGTACACGCGCTCCAGGCCCGGCTTGCCGGCCCACTTGCGCGCGTCCTGCCCGAAGACAAACGCATGCCGCGCGCGCGTCTGCGCGAGGATGGCGTCCACCGACGCCGCGCCCGTCTCCCGATCCAACTCCACCGCGCAGGCCCCCAGCGCCTGCACCGCGAGGCTCGCGACGACTCCAGCAGTGCCGAGCGGAAGGACGATGAGCACCTTGTCGCCCGGCGACACGCCCGCGGCGCGCAGGTGGCCCGCGAGCAGGCACATCCGCTCGGCGAGCCGCTGGTAGGTGAGGCGGGCCCACGGCGAGTCCACCGCGGGCGCGTCCGGCGTGGCCCGGGCGTGCCCCAGCACCCAGGCGGGGGAGGAGTCCGGCGCGCTCATGCCGACTCCAGCACCACCGCGTCCACGTCCGCCTGGGGCGGCGGGCGGGGCGGCAGGAAGTGGTGCGCGAGCAGCTGCGTGGAGGCCATGGCGAACAGCGCCATGGTGTCGGCCTCGCTCTCCGCGGAGTTGGGCGCGCGCAGCTTGGCCACCAGCCGCTCCGCCTTCTTCGCGTCGAACACCCCCACCTTCGCGATGGCCTCCGGCGCGAGCAGCTCCCGAGCCCAGGCCGGCGCGTCCGGCCCCACCAGCGCTCCCGCGATGGGGGCGCGATAGGGGAACTTGTTGCGCTCCAGGATGGAGGAGGGCACCTTGCCGCGCGCGAAGCGCTTGAGGACGTGCTTCTCGTCCAGGCCCTTGAGCCGCACCCGCGCGGGGATGCGCGCGGCCAGCTCCATCACCGCCGTGTCGAGGAACGGGAAGCGCCCCTCCACCGCGTTGCCCAGCAGCATGCGGTCGCCCTGCGCGGACAGGAGATAGCCCGACAGCAGCGTCTTCGCCTCCAGGTACTGGGCCCGCGCGAGCGGTCGCCAGCGGCCCACGTGCGCCGGCACCGTGGAGAGCACCGACGCCACCGGGTCCTCGTCCGCCACACGCGCGGCGAACTCCGGCGCGAGGAAGCGCAGGATGCGGCCGCTGTTGGACCAGCGCACCAGGTGCGAGAAGCCGAGCGCCTCCGGCGTCTCCAGACCCATGCCGAAGAACTCGCGCAGGAACTCCACGTTCTGCTGGCTCACCGACAGGGTGGGGTAGAGCCGCCGCAGGAGCAGCGGACGCCACCTCGACGTCGGATGGCGGGCCCAGAACTGCCGGACCTTGGTCTCCTTGAAGAGGTCGTAGCCGAGGAACATCTCGTCCGAGCCCTCTCCGGTGAGCACCACCCGGATGCCGTTCTCCCGGACCCACTCGCTCAGCCGCAGGAAGGGCGCGGGCGCCGAGCGCATCATCGCCTGCTCGGCGTGGAAGATGACGCCCGGCACCAACGTGCCGATGTCCCCGTCCTTCATCTCCACCACGCGGTGCTGCGTGGCCAGCTCCCGCGCCACCGTGGCCTGGTGCTCGCGCTCGTCGAAGCGCGCGTGCGCGAAGCCCACGGAGAAGGTGCGCAGCGTGCCGCCCAGCTGTCGCTGCGCCAGCGCGCACAGCAGGCTGGAGTCGAGCCCGCCCGACAGGTACGCCGCCACCGGCACGTCCGCGCGCAGCCGCAGCCGCACCGCGCGCTCCAGCACCTCGCCCAGCTCCTCCTGGATGCGCGCCTCGTCCGCGGGCCCGGGCTCCACGCCGAAGTCCAGGTCCCAGTACCGGAACACCTCCAGCTTCCCGCCCCGGAACCGCGCCGAGTGCGCCGGAGGCAGCAGGCTCACGCCCTCGAACGAGGTGCGCGGCGCCACCGGCGACCAGAGCTGGAAGGTCTGCTTGAGCCCCCTCGCGTCGAGCGAGGGCGTCACCAGCCCGCTGGCGAACAGCGTCTTTGCCTCCGAACCGAACGCGAGCCGCCCGCCCGGCAGCTCGGCGTAGTACAGCGGGCAGATGCCCACCCGGTCGCGCGACAACCACAGCGTGGCGTCACGCGGGTCCCACAGCGCGAAGGCCCACTGGCCCTCGAAGCGGCGCACGCAGTCGATGCCCCACGCCAGGAAGGCCGCGAGGATGACCTCCGTGTCCGAGCGCGTCCGGAACGTGTACTGGCCAGAGAGCTGCTCGCGCAGCTCCACGTGGTTGAAGATCTCCCCGTTGAACACCACGGTGAGGCCCGTCGCCGCGTCCCGCATCGGCTGGTGTCCGCCCTCCAGGTCGACGATGGACAGGCGCGTGTGGCCCAGGGCCACGCCCTCCAGCAGCAGGGCCCGCTGCGCGTCGGGCCCCCGGTGACGGATGCTGGCCGTCATCCGGCGCAGCCGCTCGGCGGACTCGGCCCGCGCGGCCCCGGCTCCCCCTCCCGCCGGGTAGGTGAATCCCGCGATGCCACACATGGCGCGCGCTCTCAGCCCGCCTGCGGCAGGCGCTGCTGCTGCTTGCGTTCGACGAACGCCGCCACCCGCGCCAGCGAGTCCAGGTTCTCCGGCACCAGCTCCTTGTCCTCCAGCTTGATGCCGAAGTCCTGCTCGAGGAAGGCCACCAGCTCCATCATCCCCGTCGAGTCGATGAGGCCCTTGCGCAAGAAGGAGTCGTCGTCGCCGAACTCGTCCACGAAGAACGTGTCGACGATGAAGGTGCGGATGCGGTCACGAATGCTCACGGTCTGGATTCCTGTCTGGGATTGCGGTGGAAAACGGAAGCGGCGGTCCGGACACCCGAAGAGACGGACCGGACCCGAAGCCTTCGGAACGGACCCCTAGGTTCCCGTCTCGCGGGCCACGAGCTCCAGGCTCATGTTCCGGGCGGGGTTGCCCATGGCCAGCGTGTCCGGAGGGACGTCCTGCGTGACGATGCTGCCGGCGGCGACCACCGAGCGCGCCCCCACGCGCACCCCCGGCATGAGGATGGCCCCGTGCGCCACCCAGACGTCATCCTCGATGACGATGGGCGCGGTGCGCGGACCGTCCTTGTCCCCCAACCGGACGAACGACGCGAACATGCAACGGGCACCCACGCTCACTGATTCCCAGGCTTCCAGTGAAACACCGTAGTTGAACTGGGTGTCGTCACCGATGGTGAGCCGGGCGCCCGGATGACAGACGAGCGAGCTGGGGACCATGCCGCCCACGAAGGTGAGCCGGTCTCCGAGCGACATGAAGCCGTCGTTGTGGACGAGCATGGGCCCGTAGGCCGCCACGTTGTGGCCGAGCCGCTGGATGGAGCGCAGCAGCCACCGCGCGCGCGCCATCGCGAGCACCCGCTGCGCCCGGGGTTGGACCGCCTTGCGCAGCGCCTGGAGCTGGGCGAACACCGCCGGCACCGGCACCGAGGGAATTCTCGACGTCATCCCGCCACCTCCCGACGCAGCACGCGCGCGGGCGCGCCCCCCACCGTCACCCCGGCCGGAATCCGGCGGGAGATGACGGTGCCGGGCGCGACCGAGCACCCCTTCTGCAACTGTGTGCCGGGCAGCAGGATGGCCCGGCTGCCCACTGTCACCCCCGGCTCGATGACCAGGGGCACGGAAGGGGGCCGCTCGTGGCGGTTGCCCCGCAGCGGATGGTGCTGGTTGTCCATCACCTTGCAGAAGGCGCCCAGCCTCGCGCCCGAACCCACGGTGATGGACTGCAGGGCCTCCAGGGAGGCGCCCCCCTCCACCGCGACGTCGTCGCCCAGGACGATGACGCTGTCGGCGGACATCGCGTGCAGCTCGATGGGCGCCAGCCGCCCGTCCAACACCACCCGATCCCCCAAGTGGACCTGCCCCTCGCCGTGAATCCAGACGCGTCCCAGCACGGTGGGCGCGGCGCCGACCCGGTGACAGCGCCGCAGCCTCCAGCGGGCCAGCAGGCCCTCCACCTCTCGCGACAATGCGCGGCGCGACGTCGTCATGTCACGGTGTGGCCTGGACGGCGGGGATGGGGGGCTGCGCCTGCGGCTCCGGCAGGGTCGCCAGGAAGCCGAGGAACTCCTTCGCGACGCGCGCCTGCCCCACGGCGTTGAGGTGGCCGCCGTCGTCCGAGTACGCCGGCACCATGGCGGGCCAGCTCTGGCCGTTCAGCTCGTACGTCTCCGGCGTGCCCTCGGCCGTGGTCGACTCCAGCCTGGCCAGGTCGAACAGCGGCTCCTTGCCGCCGCCATAGGCCTGGCGCAGCAACTGGTTGAACGACTCGCGCTTCACGTTCTCCGCCACACCCCACACGGGCTTGCCGAGCAGCTCCTTCAGCCACGCCTTGGCGCCCCGCTGCACCGTGGTGAGCGGCACCGTGACGTGGACGAAGGTGGTGCGGGGGTGGCGCGCCTTCAGCCCTTCCATCGCCACGCGGTACTTCTCGAACAGGGCGCGCGTGTCCGTGGCGGCGTTGAAGTCGATGTAGCAGAACTTGAAGAAGGCCACGTCCGTCGACTTCGCCAGCCCCGCGTCCATCAGCCGCTCGAAGTCGGCGATCTTCGTCTCGGGCTTCTCGTTCTGCCCCACCATGGCGTGGGCGATGGTGCCCGGCGCCAGCGACTCCGTCGGCGTCACCAGCTCCACCACGCGCGGAGGCACGCCCTGCGCGGACGGCCCCAGCTGCTTCACGCCGTCGAGGATGTTGCCGCCCACCGACTGGTGCCCGAAGAAGATGCGCTTGCTCGCGAGCTTCTCGAAAGCGGTGGGCGCGCCCGGCGTCGCCGCGTGCGCGGCCCCGTGGAGCGCCACCAGCAGCATGGCGGGCAGCACCAGCGCGCTGACGCGCACCAGGAAGGTCCAGTCGAAGTGCATGCGAACTCTTAAACCCTTCCGTCGCCGAGCGTCAAAGGGCCTGCCCGCACGCTCGCGCGCGGGCGCGTCCCGACTCAGGTGAAGGAAGGGGCTGGGGCAAAGTCACCCCACTCGCCGAGCAGGTGCGGGAGCGTCGCGCCCACCGGGCTTGACGCGGGAGGCAAGGGGCGTTCCGCCCGGGGCCTCCCGCGTCCGCGCGCGACGCCGCTACTCCGAGCGCAGCGATACGGAGGGCGCCACGCGGCTGGCGCGCAGCGCGGGAATCCAGGTGGCCAGCAGGGAGATGGCGGCGAGCGCGGCGGCGACGCCCACGAAGACGAGCGGCTCTCCCGCGTCGACGCCGTACAGCAGCGAGGCGAGCAGCCGCGTGCAGCCGAACGCCGCCGCCAGTCCCACGCCCACCCCCAGCGCGGTGAGCTTGAGGCCCTGGCCCATCACCAGCGCGAGCAGTTGTCGCGGATGCGCGCCCAGCGCCAGGCGGATGCCCAGCTCCCGCGTGCGCTGGCCCACCGCGTAGGCCATGACGCCGTAGACGCCCACGCCCGCCAGCACCACGGCCAGGAGCGCGAAGGCCGCCAGCAGCCGCGCCGTGGCGATGGGCCGCGACAGCTGCCGGTCCAGGCGGTTGGAGAAGGGGGCCAGGTCGAAGACGGGCTGCTGCGAGTCCACCTCCCGCAGGGCCTCGCGCACCGCGGCGACGGACGCCGAGGGCGCGCCATGCGTGCGCAGCAGCACCGACATGGTCTGCAGGGGCAGCTGCTCGTAGGGCGCGTAGGACTCCGGCGTCGCGGGCTCGGTGAGCTGGACGTGCCGCACGTCCGCCACCACGCCGACGATGGTGCGGAAAGGCTCCGTGTCGCTCCAGCCCAGCTTCACCCGGCGCCCCAGGGCCTCGCCGCCGCCGAGGAAGCGCCGCACGAAGGCCTCGTTGACGATGAGCACCGGCTCGCTCTTCGCCGTGTCCTGGGGGCCGAAGTCCCGGCCCTGGCGCACCGCGATGCGCATCGCCGGGAAGTAGCCCGGGGACGCCACGCGGAACTCGGTGATGAAGCGCACGCCCTCGACGGGGGAGGCGCCCTCGAGGGTGAAGTCGCCATTGGAGTTCGACCCGCCCAGCGGCGCGTCGTTCACCACGCCCGCGGCCTCCACGCCCGGCAGCGCGCGCAGCCGCCCCAGCAACTCGCCGAAGAAGGCCACCTTCTGCTCCTTCGTCCCGTACTTCGTGTCCGGCAGCGACAGCCGCGCCGACAGCACGCCCTCCGGGTCGAAGCCCGGGTCCACGGCCTGGACGTTGCGCAGCGTCTGCGCCATCAGCACCGTGCCGGCGAGCAGCACCAGCGCCAGGGCCAGCTGCACCGCCACGAGCGCGTTGCGCAGCGGGTGGTTGGAGCGCGCGCCCACCGCGCTGCCCGACTGCTTGAGCAGCGGCAGCACGTCCACGCCCGACGTGTGCAGCGCGGGCGCCAGGCCGAACAGGAGCCCCGCGCCCACCGACAGCGCCAGGCTGAACAGCATCGCCGGGATGTTCAGCTCCAACGGCGTCACCCGCAACATCGCCGGGGGCAGCAGCGCGCGGATCAGCTCCATGCCCCACAGCACCAGGACCAGGCCGCCCGCGCCCCCCAGCACCCCCAACAGGACGCTCTCCGTCAGCGCCTGGCGCACGCGCCGGGCCCGGCTGGCTCCGAGCGCGGCGCGGATGGCCCCCTCGCGCTGGCGCGCCAGGGCCCGCACGAGCAGCAGGTTGGCCACGTTGGCGCACGCGATGAGCAGCACGAAGCCCACCGCCGCCCAGAGCGTCCACAGCACGGGCCTCGACGCGGAGGTGAGGTGGCGCTGCCACAGCTCCAGCCGCACGGAGCTCGGCTTCTGCCCTGGCTCCGGCTGGGCGATGACGAGCGCCACTCGGCGCAGGTCCGCCGTCGCCGCCTCGAGCGACGTGCCCGGCGCGAGCCTCCCCACCACGCTCATGTAGTGGTTGCCGTGCGCCTGCGGGTCCAGCCAGTTGGGGACCCAGACGTCCAGGTCCTCCGCCATGTCCGGATAGGAGAAGCCCTCCGGCAGCACGCCGACGACGGTGTAGCCGCGGCCGTCCAGCACCACCTGCCGGCCCACCGCGTCGTCGGCGCCGCCCAGCGCCTTCTTCCAGAAGCCATGGCTCACCACCACCACGGACGGCGTGTTGCCGGGCTGGGCGTCCTCCTCCACGAAGTCGCGGCCCCGCGCCGGCGACACGCCCAGCGTGGCGAAGAAGTTGGGCGTGACGCGGCCGGTGCGCACCCGCTCGGGCGTGTCCGTGCCCGTCAGGCTCAAGTCCCTGCGCGTGACTCCCGCCAGCTGCGAGAAGCTGCGCCCGTGCTCCCTCCACCCGAGCAGCTCCGGCGGCGACACCGAGGCGTAGGGGAAGTCCTCCTGCTCGCACCACAGCCGGACCAGCTGCTCCGCGTCCCGGAAGGGCAGCGGCTTGAGCAGCATGGCGTGGATGGCGCTGAAGAGGACGGTGTTCGCCCCGATGGCCAGCGCCAGCGTGATGATCGCCGCGAGCGTGAAACCGGGAGTGCGCTTCAGGGTGCGCACCGCGTACCGGAGGTCCTGCCGGAGGGAGTCCATGCCCCTCCCGCGAAGCGAAGGGCATGCCAGCGGCGAACACATCGGAATCCCTCGGGTTGGCGGCCCGGGGGCGGGCGGTGTTCACGGATACGGGAAGGCGCTGTCCCGGAAACGGACACCGCCGGGGCCCCGCGTCAGTTCAGGTGCCAGCGCTCGGCGATCTCCTCGCAGGCGAGCTGCACGTCGTTCAGCCGCCGCTGCTGGGCGCGGGGCGCGACGAACAGGCGGCCGGCGAACACGTCGAACACGCCCACCAGGTTCGGGTCCACCGGGCCGCGCTGTTCCAGGCGCTCCTCGGCGAACCGGTGGAGCACCGTGGCGATGTACTGGCCGGCGCGCTCGTCCAGCGGGGCGTGCTTGGAGAAGTAGAGCTTCAGCAGGCCCGAGCGCATCTGCCCCTGGCCATCCACGGCGCGCAGCAGGACCTCCGGCCGCGCGTTGATGGCGACGCCCGCGACCTCCAGCGGCGAAAGCTCCGCCTCCGCGGGGCTGGCCACCGCGCGCGCGACGATTCCCTCCGCCGCCACGAGGCAGCGCTGGAGCGCCTCCGCGCACAGGGCGAGCCGGTGCGCGTCGAAGTCCGACTCCGGCTGGGCGTTGAGCAGGCGGCGCTGGTGGTAGCGCAGGATGACCTCGTCGCGGCCGTCGCACAGGAACTCGGTGATGGCCTGGGCCGCCGCGGGGTAGCGCAGGTACTGCGGGTCCACCGGGTACTTCTGACCCAGGATGATGCGCTTGCGCTGGGCCGGCGTGCCGACGAGGTACTGGCCCAGCTGGGTGACCGACACGCGGGGATTCTCACGAGGGGTGGTCATGGCGACATTCCTTTCCGGCTTCGAGGATGGAAACAGACTACCGGAAGGGTCTGACATTCCCTCGGGCGGGGCGGGGCCGTCGGGGGGCTCCCGGCGAACGCCCTGGCAGGTAGGATTCCACGACACGACCCGGCTGTTTCCAGGCCCCTTGGAGGGGCTGGGCCGGGTCAGTCGTGCGAGGCGTGGAGGCCGAAGATCTGCCGCAGCCGGCCGAGGATGCGGCCCACCTCCGCGGGGAGGGGGTCCGCGTGGCCGCCGCTGGCCTGGGCCAGGGCGAGCAGCTGCGTGCGGCGGTGGGCGAGGAGGGCGGACAGCTGGCGCGCCAGGCCCGGGTTCTCCGCGAACAGGCGCGCGAAGGTGGGGCGGTCGACCTCGAGGAGCAGCGAGTCCTGGAGCGCGACGACGGTGGCCGCGCGCCGCTCGCCGGTGAGCAGCGACATCTCCCCGAAGTAGCCGCCCTGGCCCAGCCGGGTGACCTCCGCCTGGCCCTTGCCGGCGCGCACGCTCACCTCTCCGGAGGCGAGCACGTAGAAGGTCCGGCCCTCGTCGCCCTCCTGGATGATGTGCTCGTCGCGGCCGAAGCGGCGCACGTGGACCTCCTTGCCCAGCCGCTCCAGGTCCGTGTCGGACAGGGGCCGGAAGAGGTCCACCGCGCGCAGCAGGCGCAGCACCGTGTCCACGGGCAGCTCCGGGCGAGGCCCGTCATCCCGGCCGCGCAGCACGCGCTGGGGAAGGGGCGGCTCCACGCCGTCGCGGCGCAGGCGGTACCACAGCCGGGTGTACAGCTCCTCCGTCACCGCGTCCGCGAGCGAGAAGTCGTTCACGTAGAAGCGCACCATGTAGCGCACGCACGACTCGTCGAACGCGAGCGTGCGCGCGATGGGCGGCGGCTCCACGAGCACCTGGGGAATCTCCCGCGCCACGTCGAGCAGCGCGGCCTTCATCACGTTGGGCGGCGTGTCGTACGAGGCGCGCACCTGGGCGTCGACACCCACGGGCTCCCGGTCCTGGGAGAACGTCTTGAGCTGCTCCTTGGCCACCATCGAGTTGGGCAGCGTCACCAGCTCGCGGCGGAAGGTCATGATGCGGATGGAGCGCCAGTTGACCTGCGCCACCCGTCCGGTGTGTTCGCCGATGCGGATGAAGTCGCCCACCTCGAAGGGCTTGTCGAGCTGCAGCGACAGGCCGGCGAAGAGGTTGCCCAGCGTCTCCTGGAGCGCCAGGCCGATGACCACCGACAGCACCGCCGACGTGGCGACCAGCCCCGTCAGGTCCAGGTTGAGCTGCGTCTGGAGGATGGGGACCGCCGCCATCGTGTACAGCAGGAAGTCGATGACGTTGCGGAGGATCTTCGGCGTGGCGACGGACGTGGAGCGCAGCCGCGCGAGCTTCAGGCCGAAGCCCACGCCCGCGCGGATGACGCCGAAGGCGAACGTCAGCATCCACGCGACCTGGAGGGCCTTCATCGGGCCCGGGGGCGTGGTGGCGGGCAGCGCCCAGGCGGCGACGCGCACGACCAGGAACATCACCAGCAGCCGCAGCGCCCCGGTGAGGTCGCGCTTCAGGTCGGCGTCGTGGCTGGCCGCTCGCGCTCCCAGCAGGACCAGGACCAGCAGGGCGCCCACGGCCAGCGAGAGATTGCTCTGGAGGAAGGGCAGCAAGGCTCCCGGACTCTGGCTTGGGCCCTGGGGAGGGTCAAGGCGGCGGTTGACGTGTGCCACGCGAGCGGGGATACACGCGCCATGACGCTCGCATCGGTGCTGGGACAGCCCCGCGCGATTGATTCACTTCAGGCGGCACTCCGGAGTGGCTCGGTCCACCACGCGTATCTCTTCGCCGGGCCCGAGGGCGTGGGCAAGGAGCGGGCGGCCGTGGGCCTGGCCCAGGCCCTGACGTGTCCGGAGCAGCCCGACGTGGGCTGTGGGACCTGCGCCAGCTGCGTGCGGGTGGCCCGGGCGCTCCATCCGGACGTCACCTACGTCATGCCGGACGAGGAGCGCGTGTCGCGCGGGCTCGCCGGTCGTTCGGACTTCACGGGCACACCCAGCCGCGAGCTGCGCGTGGAGCAGATCCGCGGCCTCCAGGAGCGGCTGGCGCTGCGGGGCCTGGAGTCCAAGCGCAAGGTGGCCATCATCGCCTCCGCGCAGACGATGAACGTGCAGGCCCAGAACGCGTTCCTCAAGACGCTGGAGGAGCCGCCGTCGGAGACCACGCTGGTGCTGGTGGCCAGCGCCATGGACAAGCTGCTGCCCACCATCCGCAGCCGGTGCAGCAAGGTCCACTTCGGCCCCCTGTCGGTGGACCTGGTCGCCGAGCGGGTGCGCGAGGCGCGCAAGCTGGACGCGGACACCGCCATGCTCGCCGCCATCATGTCGGGCGGCAGCCTGGGCCGGGCGCTCGCGCTGGACGTGGAGGCGCTGGCGCGGCGCAAGGACGTCGTCACGGCCTTCGAGTCGCTGAAGGGCGAGGACGCGGTGGGGCTGCTGCGCTTCGCGGACGAGCACGGCGGCTCGCGCGAGGACGCGGACGCGACGCTGGAGCTGCTGGTGCTGTGGACGCGCGACGTGGCGCTGGCGCGGGTGGGGCAGGTGGCCTCGCTCGCCAACCGCGACCTCCAGGCCCTGGCGGTGGAGGTGGCCGGGCGGACGTCGGAGGTGATGCTGCACCGTCGCCACGGCTTGCTGGAGGCGGCGCGCGCGGCGGTGGCCCGCAACGGCGCGCCCCGGCTGCAGCTCGAGCGCATGCTCATCGAACTGTTCGCGGAGGGGGGCCGGTGAGCGCGGAGCTGGATGACGTGCTGGCGGAGGTGAAGGCGGGCAAGGTGGCGCCGCTGTACCTCCTGTGGGGCGAGGAGTTCCTGGTCCGCAAGGGCGCCGACGAGCTGGTGAAGGCGCTGGTGCCGGACGCGGCCGTGGGGCTCAACCTGGTCGCGCTCGACGCGGGCAGCCCGCGCGAGGTGGCGCAGGAGCTGGCCACGCTGCCGCTGTTCCCCGGCCGCAAGGTGGTGCTGGTGAGGGACCCGGAGTTCCTCGCGCCCAAGAAGGGCCGGGGGGATCCGCTCGCCAAGGCCCGCGAGGCGTGGAAGGCGGGCAAGCGCAAGGAAGGGGCGCGGCGGCTGCTGGCGCTGGCGGCGCGCGCGGGGTGGGGCGTGGACCAGCTGGACCCGTCCGCCTCCGGCGCTCCGTCGGTGGAGCAGTGGAGGGACGAGCTGAACGTCGAGCTGGCGGAGGCGGACGTGGCCTTCCTCAAGGAGGCCGCCGCGTTCTGCAAGGAGGAGCGCATCAGCGCGCCGGAGGGGGATGCCTCCGCGCTGCTGGACCTCGTCCAGAAGGGGGTCCCGGCCGGGCACGCGCTGGTGATGGCGGCCACGGAGGTGGACGCGAAGAACCCGCTGGTGAAGCTGGCCCAGGACAAGGGCCACGTCGTCGAGCGCAAGGTGGCCGCGCGCCACAAGGACCTGGACCTCTCCGACATCGCGAAGGAGTTCCTGGCGCCGTTCAAGAAGAAGCTGGGCCCCGGGGCGCTGGAGGAGCTCAAGGAGCGCATCGGCGGCAACATCCGCCTCCTCCAGTCGGAGCTGGAGAAGCTGGCCACGTACTCGGAGGGGCCCGCCATCGAGCGCTCCGACGTGGTCATGCTCGTCCACCATGCCCGCGAGGAGGAGTTCTTCGAGCTGTCGGAGGCGCTGCAGAAGCGGGACTTCCGCGCCGCGCTCGCCTACGCCGAGGACGCGATGGGGCAGGGCACGCACGCGCTCCAGCTGCTGGGGGCGGTGGCCTCCATCGTCCGCACGCTGTTGGAGAGCCACGAGTGGTTGATGCGCTACGCGGGAGGCACGCCCCCTCGCACCGCGCGCGACGTGGAGGCCCGCGTGTTCCCCCGGCTGGAGGCGGAGCTGAAGGGGACGCGCCGGAAGATGCCCAACGCGTGGGCCCTCACCTTCAGCATGAAGGCGGCGGCCGGGTACGAGCGGCGCGAGCTGCTCGGCTCGCTGGTGGCCTGCGCGGAAGCGGACCTGGCCCTCAAGTCGTCCGGCAATGGACGCCTGGTCATCGAGCGGCTGTTGTCGACGGTGTGCACGGGCGCCTGAGGGCTGGCCCGGCGCACGAGGGGCCGCGCGGGAAGTGCAACGCGGTCCCGCTCGGGGTAGAGGAGGGGCCGGCATGGCGGACAAGCGTCGCTTCGACCTCTTCGCGGACTTCATCGTCACGCGCTTCCCGGCGCCTCGCGTCTTCGACGTCGCGGGCGGGCAGGGGCGTCTCAACGAGGCGCTGACCCGGCGCGGCCGGAGCGTCACCACGTTCGACCTGCGGCACAAGCACCTGCCGGTGCGCTATGCGCAGCGCATCTTCACGCTCGAGGAGCCGTGTGAGGCGGAGCTCGTGGTGGGCATGCACCCGGATGGCGCCACCCGCGTCATCATCGAGTACGCGGCGCGCCACCGGCTGCCCTTCGCCGTGGTGCCGTGCTGCTCCGACAACGGGATGCCCTACAACCCGTGGATGCGTCACCTCGCGGAGCTGGCCCGGCAGACGGGCTTCGGCATGGTGGAGGAGGTGACGCTCGCCATGGACGGGCGGGCACGGGTGCTGGTGGGCGAGCCCGCGGCGCGCTGAGCAGTGGGCGGAACCGGACACCGGACTGCGTCCCGGTGCCCCTTGGCCGAGCGGATCGCCGACGCCTACGTTCGAGGCCCGGGTTTTCGGGGGCGAGGAGTCGGCGCGGGATGGTCACCGAGTGGGAGGGGTACGCGACGGCGCAGGTCTGGCGGCCGCACGCGTATCCAGGGCTGGTGCTGTACCGGGTCAGTGGTCTGTCGACGTCCCAGGCGTTGCATGTCCACGACGAGCTCCAGCTCACCCTGGACGCGGGGCATGTCCATCAGGTGTCCTTCGGAGGCCGCTACCTGATGGCGCCTCCCGGCAGCCTCGTGGTCATCCCGCCGGGGGAGCTGCACGCGCTCCGCTCCGAAGGCGGACGTCCCGGAGTCCTCTACGGGATGCTCATCCCGGATGGCGTCCTGGGGCGCGCGCCCCGTCCCCGCATGGACGGAGAGGAGCCGCTGTTCTCCCCGGTGGAGGAAGCGATGACGTCGGGGAGCGCGGCCGTGCTCGATGACCCGGAGGTGGCCCGGAGCTTCGTGGAGCTGCACCGGGCGCTGAGAGCGCCTCACGCCACCGAGGGGGCCCGTCTCGAGGCCCTGGTGTCGGAGCTGCTGGTCCGCTTGAAGCGCGGCCCCGAGGAGCGCCCCGGTGGGGCCGTCACGCGCGGTGAACCGTCGGCGCGTGGAGCAGCCCGGTGACGTCGCGCCACGGGCCTTCGCAGGGCGCCCGGTCCGACACCTGGTAATGCCCCACGCGTCCCGGTCCGAGCGCCACGATGGCGGACGAGCGCGTGCCATAGGCGGGGGTGTGGATGCACAGCGCCATGAGCCGGCGGGCGAAGTCGCCGGGGAACCCCTCGGTCAAGGCGGGCGGGACTTCGTCCGCGGGGGGCAGCAGGTCGTCCGCCAGGAGGGCCTTCAGGCCCTGCTCCAGCTCGGGCCAGGGGCGGTGCGCCACCTGGGCGGCGAGCATCCGGGCGCGCTCGACCTTGGGGAGCAGGGGAGAGTCCAGAGTGTCGTTCGGCAGGACGTGGATGCCCGGCGGGACGTCCATCCGCTCGAGGCTCCTGCGGCCTGGGCGGGCATAGGCCACGCGCAGCGTCGTGGCGTCGCCGTAGAGCAGGTTGAAGGGGCGGAAGTCCTCGCCGGACAGCGTGTCCAGGTACCGCTCGATGGCGTCCGGGCTTCCGGCGCGCAGGGCCTCGAGGACCACCTCGCCCCGGGAGTGGGCGGCCACGGGCTCCTGCCGCCCTCCGCGCTGGTTCGTCAGGCCGACGAAAAGCCCGTCGTTAGTCACTCCCATCCAGGTCCCGCCGCGCTCCACGTCCCGTCCCCCCACGGCGCGCGGGGATTCCAACAGGACCTGGGGGCCTGTCGCCGGACGGGCATACAGCTCGTCCCGGTTGGCCGCGAGCACCAGCGGCCATTCAGGGTGGACCTGACGAAGGATGACGATGGTGCACATAGCTATCCGGTCGATAACATCCCTGGCTCCGCGGCGCATTCGTGCTCGCGTCCCGCACGCCGTCGATGACCTCGGCCACCCGAGCGGCTAATGTCCGCCGCCCCCAGGAGAATCCATGGCGGAGAGAATCCTCGTCACCAGCGCGCTTCCGTACGCGAACGGCTCCATCCACCTCGGCCACGCCGTCGAGTACATCCAGACCGACATCTACGTCCGGTTCCTCCGCTCGTGCGGCAGGGACGTCGTCTACTTCTGTGCGGACGACACGCACGGCACCCCCATCGAGCTCAACGCGGCGAAGCAGGGCCTCAAGCCCGAGCAGTTCATCGCCCGCTTCCAGGAAGAGCACCAGAAGGACTTCCACGACCTGGACGTCCGGTTCGACTACTTCCACTCCACCAACTCGCCGGAGAACCGCCACTACGCGGAGCTCATCTACGGGCGGTTGAAGGAGAAGGGCGACATCGAACGCCGCGACGTCGAGCAGACGTACTGCGAGAAGGACAAGCGCTTCCTGCCCGACCGCTTCATCAAGGGTACCTGTCCCAACTGCAAGGCGCCGGACCAGTACGGCGACGTCTGCGAGAAGTGCGGCAAGGCTTACAGCCCCACCGACCTCATCGACCCGCGCTGCGCGCTGTGTGGCACCCCGCCGGTGCGCAAGTCGTCCGAGCACCTGTTCTTCAAGCTGTCGCGCCACGCGGACTTCCTCCAGGCGCTGCTGCGCAAGCCGGGCTTCATCCACCCCGGCCTCGCCGCCCAGCTCCAGGGCTTCTTCGAGAAGGGGCTCGCGGACTGGGACATCAGCCGTGACGGGCCGTACTTCGGCTTCGCCATCCCGGGCGAGACGGACAAGTACTTCTACGTCTGGCTGGACGCGCCCATCGGCTACATCGCGACCACGGAGAAGTGGGCGAAGGAGACGGGCAAGGCGAAGAGCGCGCTGGACTACTGGGCCGCCGACAGCGACACGCGCATCGTCCACTTCATCGGCAAGGACATCGTCTACTTCCACGCCCTGTTCTGGCCCGCGGTGTTGAGCGTGGCCGGGCTGCACGTGCCCACGGAGATCAAGGTCCACGGGCACCTGACGGTGAACGGGGAGAAGATGTCGAAGACGCGCGGCACCATGGTGCCGGTGCGCGACTACCTCCAGAACCTGGACCCCAGCTACCTGCGCTACTTCTACGCGGCGAACCTGGGCCCGGGCGTGGAGGACCTCGACCTCAACCTCAAGGACTTCCGGCTCCGCGTGAATGGCGAGCTGGTGAACAACGTGGGCAACCTGGCCAACCGCGCCCTGTCGTTGCTGGCGGGGCCGCTGGGCGGGAAGCTGGCGCCGGCACGCGCCGAGGGCCCCGGCCGCGCGCTGGTGGAGTCCGTGCTCGCCCGGGTCCCGGAGGTGCGGGAGGCCTTCGAGAAGCTCGAGTACCGCAACGCCATCCGCGTCATCACCGACATCGCCTCGGCGGCGAACGCCTTCGTCCAGGCGCAGGCGCCGTGGGCGCAGGTGAAGAAGGACGCCGAGCTCGCGCGCGCGGACCTGTCCGACGCGGCGGACGTGGTGTACCTGCTGGGCGCGCTGCTCGCGCCGGTGACGCCGCGCGTGTCGGAGAAGCTGTTCGCGCAGCTGGGGGCGCCGCCGCTCACCTTCCAGGCGCTGGAGGGCGCGAAGTACCCGCTGCTGGACCGCAGCCGCTCCATCGGCACGCCGGAGCCGCTGCTGCCGCGACTGGAGGAGGAGCGCGTCAACGCCATCCTCGCCACGCCGCCGGCCGCCGCCGCGCCGGAGCCGAAGAAGGCCGAGGCGCCGAAGGCGGAGAAGAAGGCCGCCGAGGCCGCCCCCGCCGTCACGCAGGCCACCGCGGGAGCGGGAGCGAGCGCGGCGCCCGGGGAGATCGACTACGCGGACTTCGCCAAGGTGGAGCTCAAGTCCGGCAAGGTGCTGGCGGCGGAGAAGGTGAAGGGCGCGGACAAGCTGCTGAAGCTCACGGTGGACGTGGGCGAGGCGGCTGGCCCCCGCACCATCGTCTCCGGCATCGCGGAGGCGTTCACGCCCGAGTCGCTGGTGGGGCGCAACGTGGTGGTGGTGGCGAACCTCAAGCCGCGCAAGCTCAAGGGCATCGAGTCCCGCGGCATGCTCCTGACGGCGGGGCCGGGCGCTCCGAACCTGTCGCTGCTGGACCCGGGGGACGTCCCGCCCGGCAGCGACGTGAAGTAGTCCTCCGTGCGCGCCGTGCCGGAAGCCTCGCGCTCCTGGCACGGCGCGACGCCCCTCCCGGGGCCGAGGGTGCTGGCCTCGTGGACGAGACATGGCATGTGGGGCGTGGGGAGGACCCACGCCCGCGGTCCCGGGGCGCGGCGGCCCCGGGCAGCGAGGTGACTGGACGTGACGGATTGGCGTGCGGAGCGAGACCGGGCCTTGTTGGTCCTCGAGCGTGAGAAGCGCGCGGGGCTCCGGGCCGAGGCCGCGGATCAGCTTCACCATCTGGCGGCCGAGGTGCCTTCGCGCGCCTCCGAGTTCGCGGATGTCCTCCCCCGGTTGTTGGCGGACGCGCAGCCAGACGTGAAGCGCGCGGGGCTGGCCCTGGCCACGGTGGTGCTTCCCACCGAGGAGGCGACGGCGCTGCTCGTCTCCCGGCTGCGGGACGAGGAGTCGCTGGTGCGGCTGGAGGCCACCGGGCGGCTGGCGGACATGGCGCGGCCCGAGCTGCGGGGCTCGCTGGCGGGCATGCTGCAGGACGAGGTCCTGGAGGTCCGCTTCGAGGCGGCCCGCGGCATCGCGGCGCTCAACCACGCCGCGGGGCTCGAGGTGCTGGTGGAGGCGCTCGACGCGGACATGCTGCGCTTCCGGGCCCTGGGCGCGCTGGCGGAGCTGGAGGACGCCCGGGCGCTGCCCGCGGTGAAGCGGCTCTTCGGGCGCTGGCTCCTGCCCGCGTTCGACAAGACGCAGGCGGCCGGTGTGCTCGCGAAGCTCGGGGACCCTGCGGGCGCGACGTACCTGATGCAGCGCTCGCGCAAGAAGTGGAGCCAGGACCGCGCGCTCGCCGTGGAGCTGCTGGGCGAGGTGAAGGCCCCTGGCGCGCTGGAGCGGCTGAAGGAGATCGTCGAGGACGCGAAGGATTCCTGCCGGGGCGCGGCCGCGCGGGGCCTGGGTCGCCTGGGGGACGCGAGGGCGCTGCCCTGGTTGCTCGCGCTCCTGCGGGATTCGCGGGCGGACGAGGAGGACCGGCTGGACGCGGCGGACGGGTTGTGGCGGCTGGGAGACGCGGAGGGACGCGAGCAGGTGCGCGCGGCCGTGAGCACCTTCACCTCACCCGAGGCGCGCAGGGAGCTGGACGAGCTGCTTCAGGAGGGGTCATGAGACTGGTGGACGCGCATTGCCACCTGGAAGTGAAGGACTTCGCGGACGTAGCCCCGGTGCTGGAGCGGGCCCGGGCCGCGGGGCTGGTCCATGCCATCGTCGTGGGGCAGTTCCACGGGCCGGGCGAGTGGGGCAACGCGCTGGCGCTGGCCGCGGCGCACCCGGAGTTCCTGTCGCCCACGCTGGGCATCCACCCTCATGAAGCCGCGCGCGCGACGGACGCGGACCTGGCCACCCTGGACGCCACCTGCGCCCGACCGGAGGTCCGCGCGGTGGGCGAGGCGGGGCTGGACTACTACTACGACCACTCGCCTCGCGAGGCGCAGGCGCGCATCTTCCGGCACCAGTGCGACCTGGCGGTGAGGCTGGGCAAGCCGCTGGTCGTCCACGTCCGCGACGCGCACGAGGACTGCGACGCCATCCTCGGCGAGGCCGGCGTCTCCCGCGGCGTCATCCACTGCTTCACCGGGGACACCGCCGCGGCCCGTCGCTACCTGGACCGGGGCTTCTTCCTCTCGCTGTCGGGCGTCATCACCTACAAGAAGACGGAGGCGCTCCAGGACGCGGTGCGCTTCGCGCCGTTGGATCGGCTGATGGTGGAGACGGACAGCCCGTACCTGGCGCCCGTGCCGCACCGGGGGCGGAAGAACGAGCCGTCGCACGTGGTGGAGACGGCGAGGAAGCTGGCGGAGCTGAAGGGCGTGTCGTTGGAGGCGGTGACCGAGGCCACCACCGCCAACGCCTCCGCCCTCTTCAACCTCATGCTGCGCTGATGGCGCCGGCCAGGACCTGGAGGTCCTGGTCCATCTGCGGCACGTCGAGCAGCAGCGCGTCCGGGTCGTACTGGAAGTCGGCCTGCTTGAGCTTCAGCAGGGCCTGGAGCGCGGGCTCTCCCGTGTGGCCGCCGAACGAGGCGAACACGACGCGCCCGGCCTCCAGGTGCAGCGAGCCCTCCAGCGTGTGCTGACGCAGCTGGAGCCGGCCGCTCTTCTTCCCACCGCCCAGCGTGCGCAGCAGCTCACGCGGCGGCAGCTCGTCGAAGCTGCCGCGCACCACGCGGCCCGGGCCGTTGTGGAGCACCCGGTCCTCCAGCATGGCGCGCACCGCGAGCGCCACGGCGGGCTTGTCCCCGGGGGGCAGCACCTGGGTGGCCCCGCCCATCAGCAGTCGCTCGCGGGTGGGCGCGTCGGGCTCGCCCACCACGGCGATGGGCAGACCCGCCGTCTCCGGCGCGGAGCGCGCCTGCTGGAGCAGGTCGAGCACCTCCTGCTGACCCAGGCGCAGGCTGAGCACGAGCACGTCGCAGTCCTGGCGCGCCAGGCCGTCGATGGCGCCCTCCTGCGTGGACAGCGCGTGCGCCACCAGGCCCTGCTTGAGCACGGCCTCCAGCAGCTCCCCGCGCGCCGTCTCGTCCGGCTCCACCACCAGCACCTGCCGCCCGTCGCTCTCCAGGCGGTGGCGCAGCAGCTCGCCGCTCTGCAACTGGATGACGAGGTCCGCCACCACCGGGTCGTAGAGCACGCCCGCGTTGGCGCGCAGGTGCTCCAGGGCCTGCTCCTTGGGGAGCGCCTTGCCCAGGGCGTTGCCGGGGTTCTTCGTCAGCTCGAGGAAGCTGTCGACCGCCGCGAGGATGCGCGCGCCCAGGGTGATGTCCTCGCCCTTGGCGCCCTGGGGCGTGCCGGAGCCGTCCCAGGCCTCGTACATCTGCGCGAGGATGGTGTTGACCTGCGCGGGCAGGTGCACCGTCTCGAACAGCTTGGTGGGCGCGCGGCACGCGGCGCGGGCCTGCGCCTTCCACTCGGAGTTGACGGCGTTGCTGGCGAGCGAGAAGTGCCGTTCGGAGGGCTTGCCCAGGTCGTGCAGGTACGCCGCGATGGACAACGCGGCCAGCTCCTTGTGGGGCATGCCCATGCGCTGGCCGACGATGCCCGCCTGCCGCGCCAGCTGCGCGGAGTGGCCCCGATGGCGCTGCCGGTCCTGCTCGAGCAGGCCCACCAGGATGCCCAGCGTCTCCACGTAGTCGATGTCGCTGACGAGCCCTCGGGGGCCGCCCGGCTCGCGGCGCTGCGTGGAGGCGCGCCCGGCCGCCTGCGTGCCGCTCGGGCGCTGCAGCCTCAGCCGCGCGTCCGTCTCCATCTTCAGCGACAGGCTGGTGCGCTGGCCCGCGGAGGTGCGGTTGTGCTCGGCCGCGCCCGCGCGGGACGTGCTCTCCTGCGCGCGCCCCTGGCCGCTGGCCGCCTCCTGCAGCGTGGTGAACGCGGTGGTGTCGCCGTAGTAGTGCTTGCGGATGGCCGCGGCGATGGCGCTGCGCAGGCCCACGTACGCGTAGACCTCCGACATGCCCGTCACCAGGGCAATCTCGTCCATCAGCGCCTTGTTCTGCGGCTCGGCGGCGACGACGGACAGCAGCTTGCGGTCTGGATCCACCGCGAGCGGCAGGACGTTCTGCGCCTCGGCCAGCCGCACCGGCAGCCGGTCGAGGACCTCGGTGGCGATGCGCGCCTTGGCCAGCTTGTCCGCGCTGACGAAGCGCGTCTGGAACTCCGCGGCCAGGAAGCGCAGCAACGCCGCTTCCTGGAGGAGCCCCAGCTCCACCAGCGAGTCACCCAGCTTGTGGCCGGTGATCTTCTGGTGCTCCAGGGCCTGCTCCACGGCCCCGGCGTTGACGAGCCCCGCCTCGATGAGGCGCTCACCCAGCTTCTTCGCCATGGTGTCTCAGCCTTCCGAGGAGCCCTCTCCATCCTTCTTGGCCGCTGGCTCCGAGGAGGGACTCAGGCTCGTCAGCGCGCTGAACGGCTTGAAGGTCAACTCCTTGGGGAGGGTGTTGGGGTCCCGCGGCGGACGCTCCTCGCGGGGCGGCCGGGGCGGGCGCTGCTCGTCGCGGGGACGCTCCTCGCGGGGCGGGCGCTCCTTGCGCGGCGGACGCTCGGCGCGAGCGGGCGGCTGCGAGCCACCCTCCGCCGGGGCCTGCTGCGGCTCGGCCGGGGCGTTGCCGCCGTGCTGCGGACCCTTGTCGCCCCGCGCCTTGCGCTTCTCCTCGCGGGACTTGCGACGGCCGGAGCCGCCGCCCTCCACCGGAGCCCGGCCCCGGCTGGTGGGCACGGGGCCCTTCCAGAGCTGCCGGTCGGCGTGGCGCGCCGGGTCCGTCCACCGCTCGTTGCCGGAGTCCTTCTGCATGGCCTCCAGCCACGTGGCGATGCGCGAGTCCAGCGCGTCGAGCGACAGGACGATCTGCGCCTCCAGCGTCACGGGCACCCGGGCGCCGCCGTGCGCGTCCTCCTGGGCGATGGCCAGGTGCGTGAGGTGCTGCTCGAGCAGGGGTGGGAAGCCCGGGAGCGCCAGGGTCTTCTCGCGGATCTTCTGCGCGGCCAGCACCGCGTGGCCCACCAGCCGGGCCTCGTCCGTGGCGTCATGGCCCTTGTCCGGCGACGTCTCCGCCACCTTCATCACGTTGCGCAGCAGCGCGCCCGCCAGCAGCAGGTCGCGGTCCGCGACGGGGTAGTGGTCCGCCACCCGCAGCGTCAGCCGCAGCACGGACAGGACGTGCTCGGCCAGGCCCCCGCGCCAGGCGTGGTGCGTGCCACGGGCGCCCGGGGCCACCGGCAGGCCGGCCGACACCTGGGCGTCGTCGAGGAAGGCCACCAGCAGCGCCTTCACGTTCGGGTCGCTCACGCGCTCGGTGACGAGCTCGCGGATGAGCCCCGCGGCCCGCGCGCCACCCCCGCCGCTCTCGTGGCGGGGCTCCTGGGCCTTGGCCTCGCCCTTGTCGGCCTTCTCGGGGCGCTCGGCCCGGGGCTCGGGGGCGGGCTTCGCCTCCGGGGGCGGGGCCGGGGGCGGCTCGAACTCCTTGGGGTCCAGCGGCTCCGGATCCAACCGCTCCACGGCCTCGACCACCACCTGCGTGCGGCCGTGGAACTGGATGACGTTGCCCTGGACGAGCACGAAGTCCCCGCTCTGGAACGCGGGCTCGAGCGCGTCGACCTTGTCGAAGACGCGCGCGTCCACCTCGCCGCTCTTGTCGGCGAGCGTCACCGCCAGGAAGACCTTGCCACTGCGGGCGGTCACCTTCTCCTTCTTGGTGACGCGGAAGACGGTGTTGACGCGGTCCTTCTCTCGAAGGTCGGCCGCGTACACCTTGCGGACGGTCTCGACGGAACCTGCCGGGGTGGAGGACGCGGTCTCGGGGGAGTTTTCGTTGGTCATCGCGGCGGCGCACACTAGCACCCCGGAGGGCCGCGCGGGGGCGTCAGGTGACCTCCAACGCCACCGCCTCCAGGTACTCGGCCCAGGGGGAGCCCACGAGGCTCGGATGGTCGGGGGGCAGCCCGGGCCGCGCCAGCCGGGTGGCGATGCGCACCTCGGACTCACAGGCGGTGGCCACCAGCTCGTCGAAGCCCCCCAGGGTGATGGGTGGGTGGTAGCCGACCACGAGCAGCCGACCTCCATGCCGGGTGCGGCGCAGGGCATGCCGGACGTGCTCGACGAACAGCTCCTCGGATTCGACTCCGAGTGTATCCAGCAGCACCAGGTCGAACGTCTCCCTCACCGCGCGCAGCGCCTGGAGGGCCGTGCCCTTCTCCACGAGCACCCGCCCGAGCAGGCCGTTGGCCTCGGCGTTCTCCCGCGCCAGGTCCGCGGCGTCCGCGTCCTCGTCGAAGGCGAGGATGTGGCGGGCGCCATGCAACCCCGCGTGGACGAAGAGGCCGCCCACGTTGCAGCGGGCGTCCAGCACCCGGCCCCCCCAGGCCAGCCGGCCGACGAGGCGGCGCGGCTCCCGCAGGTCGTACGCGTAGCCGGTGCCCTGGCCGTACGTGAGGTCCACCGTGAAGCGCGCTCCCTGCTCCAGCAGCCGGCTCCAGCGGGGCGGGGTGCCGTAGAGGACGTGGGGGCGCTGGAGGGGCAGGCCCAGCGCCTTGCGGCGGGGTGTGTCGTTGCGCAGCAGCACGGAGCCGGCGCCCGTCACCTCCACCAGGGCGCGGGTGATGTCCTGGTGGCGCGCGTCCATGGCGCGGGTGAACGTCTGCACCACGAAGTGCGTGTCGTACCGGTCCACGACGAGGCCGGGCAGCCCGTCCCCGTCGTCGTTGACGACGCGGCAGAAGCGCGGGTCGTCCACCAGCTGGGCCCGGCGCTCGAAGGCGTGACGGAGGTGGCGGGGGAGGAGCCCCTCCACCGCCTCGTCGGGGAAGCCCAGGCGGCGGATGGCCAGGGGGGACTCGAGGTCCACGTCCCCCAGGCCCAGCACCACGCCGTCCTCGTCCATCAGCCGCACGGGCTCGCCGGGCTGGGGCGTGCCCTCGATGGAGACGATGTCCTCCCGGCGCAGCCAGGGGGCTCCATGTCGCAGCCTGCGGGCGGCGTCGCGGGACAGATAGGTGCTGAGCACGGCGCGTCCTCCCCTCTCGTGGTGGCCGCGAGCCTGGATGCCCGCGGACGACTTCCAGCGGACAACATGGGCCGTGCGCTTGCCGATGGCGGCGGGCGCCGGGCCGTCGCGCCGGAGGGCAGGGGAGGGGGCGGGCCTCAGGCCGAGGGGGGTGTCCGCTTGAACGCCTTGTACGTCACGCGCGTGAGCATCGAACTGGCCACCAGGGCCAGGACGATGCCCAGGATGCGAAAGCGCCACGAGTCGCGCAGCACCAGGGACAGCGCCACCGCCCCCAGCAGCACCACCGCCGCCACGGGCAGCCACTGTCCCCGGGACGCCATCCCCGAACCGGGCCGCCGGGCGCGGGCCAGCACGGGCAGGCTGCCCGCCTTGCGCCAATGCGCGGAGTCCTCCTCGCGCACCTCGTCGTCGGGGTCGACCAGCCCCTGGACGTAGGCCCGCTCCACGTCGAGCAGGCTGGGGTAGGTCAGCTCGCCATCCGGCGTGCGCACGACGTAACGCATGACACCCTTCCTTGCCCGGGTGGAGGTGGCCGCGCCGACGCGGCCTCAGGACAATTCGGTGGCAATCTGCTCCGCGACCCGCAGGCCATCAATGGCCGACGAGACGATTCCGCCCGCGTACCCGCAGCCCTCGCCCGCGGGGTAGAGGCCCCGCAGGGAGACGGACTGGAGGTCCTCGCCCCGGGTGATGCGCACCGGCGACGAGGTCCGGCTCTCGATGCCGATGAGCTTGCCCTCGTCGCTGATGAAGCCGCGCATCTTCCGGTCGAACGTCTTCAGCGCCTGCTTGATGGAGGTGGTGAGTCGCGCGGGGAACAGCCGGTTCAGGTCCACGTGCGCCAGCCCCGGCCGGTAGCTCGTCCCGCCCGGGTCCTTCTTCACGCGGCCGGCCAGGTAGTCCGGGATGGTCTGCGCGGGCGCGAAGAAGCGGCCTCCGCCCAGCTCATACGCCTTCTGCTCCCAGTGGCGCTGGAACTGGAGCCCGGCCAGGGGGCCCCGGAAGCCCTCCCGCTCGAAGTCCGCGACGGAGACGGAGACGACGATGCCGGCGTTGGCGTAGCGCGCGTTGCGGCGCGAGTTGCTCATGCCGTTGGTGCACTGCAGCCCGTCCTCCGTGGGCGTCGGCACCACGATGCCGCCGGGACACATGCAGAACGAATAGACGCCGCGCACCTCGCCGTCGACGTCGAGGTTCTCCGCCAGCTTGTAGTCGGCCGGGGGCAGCTTCGGGTTCTTCGCCGCGTTGCCGTACTGGATGCCGTTGATGAGCGTCTGCGGGTGCTCGGCGCGGAAGCCCAGGGCGAAGGGCTTGGCCTCCACGCTGACGCGGCCATCCACCGCGAAGCGCTCGTACAGCTCCCGCGCGGAGTTGCCCGGCGCGAGGATGACGCGGTCGCTCTCCAGCGTCCGCCCGTCGGCCAGCTTCACGCCCGCGACCCGGCCGTCGCGGTAGAGCAGGTCGTCCACGCGCTGGCCGAAGTGGACCTGGCACCCGCCGGCGATGAGCTCCTCACGCAGCTTCGCCACCGCGCCCGGCAACAGGTCCGACCCGATGTGCGGCTTGCCCTCGATGAGGATGTGGTCCGGGGCGCCGTAGCGGGCGAAGGCCTCGATGACCTTGCGCACCATGGGGTGGTTGATGCGCGTGGACAGCTTGCCGTCCGTGTAGGCCCCGGCGCCGCCCTCGCCGAAGTTCATGTTGCTCTCGGGGTCGAGCGTCCCGTCGCGCATCAGCTTCGCGACGTCCTTGCGGCGCGCCACCACCTCGCGGCCCCGCTCGATGAGGATGCTGCGCACCCCGCGCTCCAGGAGCCCCAGCGCGCAGAACAGGCCCGCGGGCCCGGTGCCGACGATGATGGGCCACTGCTCGGGCGCCTTCACCGGGGGCAGCGCCTCCGGGGGCGGGGGCGCCTCGCCCACGTCGGGCGGCAGCGTCGCGGGCTTGCGCCCCGGCGCCAGCTCCACCTCCAACGTGTAGATGTAGCGGGGGCTGCCCTTCTTGCGAGCGTCCAGGACCGAACGCACCACGCGCACGGACGCCAGGTCGGAGCGGGTGACACCCAACTTCTCCGCGGCGCGCTGGCCGAGCAGCTCCTCCGGCTCGTCCAGCCACAGCCCGATGTTGTTCACCCGATACGCCATGTCCGTTCGCTCCTGATGGGGGGCGCGTATCTGCTCCACCCCCTTGAAAGATTGCAAGCACTTGAAACCACGGGAGCCCGCAGCACTCCCGGAGGTGCGTACCCGCTGATGCACCCGCCCGGGGCTTTCCCCCGGCTCGCCCCCCAGGTGCGAAGCCCGCTTCGCACCGCGTCAGGACGTATTCCAGCCCGCCGCGGAGTTCAACCCATTGGAACTGCTGGGGAATCCGTCTGGAAGAGAACGACTGGCACGAGGGTTGAATCCTTGGCCCGGAGTGATTACGCGGCGGCCCCCCTCATTCCCGCCGCCCGAAATGGGAGGCATCCACAGTGAGCACCGATCAAAAGGGCACCCGGATCCTGGCGCGCACGTTCTTCAACCAGCTTCGCGCGAGCGGCTACACCCCGCACCAGGTCATCGGCATCGCCACGGAGCTGCTCGATCTGGTGACGTCGGACCTCAAGGAAGGCGACAAGGAGGTCGCCGTCGCCGCGCCCCAGGAGCAGGGCGCCGAGTGGCAGCAGCGCGCCTGAGCTGACGAGATGAAGTCCCACGACCCCGCGGGTGAGTGGGCTCCGGACGGGTTCCGGGGCTCCCGCCCGCGAGGTGGAAGGGGTCGAACCGAGCCGGCGTCAGCCGGCTTTTTCGTGTCCGTTGACCGGAGAATCGCTCGCCGGGCGGCCCGTGGAGCGCGCTTCGCGCCTGCGCGTCCAGGCACTGGAGCCGGCGACGAAGAGCAGGCCCGCGGTCATCGCGGTGAACACGAGGCTGGCCGAGCGCTGGGCCAGGACGGCCAGGAGCACGCCGCCACCCAGGAACGCGGTCAGGTCCACCCATGCGGGGCGGGGCTGGGGCAGCACGAGCACGACCACGCACGCGGTGAGGGGCAGGCCGAGTGTCACCTGGCGGGCGATGGCGTCCGTGCTGGTGCGCACCGTCTCCCAGTTGTGCACGAGGATGGCGGCGAAGATGACGACGGTGCCCAGCGCGAGCACCAGCACGCCCGCGGCGGCGGCGTCCTTGGTGAGGCGGGCCTTCTCGTCGAAGTGGTCCACCGCGAGGTCGACGAGGTGCTCCAGGGCGCTGTTGAGGATTTCGGCGAAGAAGATGAGCAGGACGCAGAAGATGAGCGTCACCTTCTCCGCGAGCCCCAGGGGGATGCCGCTGCCGACGAGCCCCACCAGGACGGCGGACACCAGGTGCACGCGCATGTTGCGCTGGTGGACGACGGTGTGGATGAGGCCCGCCCAGGCGTGGCCGAACGAGGCGAGCAGCCCCGTGCCATGGCGAGGGGGGAACGAGGGCGGTGGCCGGGCAGGTGCGTTCATCGGACCCTGAAGGGGTGGTCAGGCTAGCACCCACGGCTCCGATTGCCGTGGGGATGTGAATGGGTAAGGTCGCCCGTCATGAGTACCGACTTCTCGTGGACACGTCCGGTGGGCGTGTTGTGCGCCCTGCTGTGGACCTCGTCGCTGGCCTGGGCCGCTGGACCCTCCGTCGCCCAGGAGGAAGTGGGCGCCTGTGGCCTGGAGCCGCCCGGCGTCGAGTACCTCCCCGCGCCAGGGCCGCGCGCGCACGAGACGCGCAGGCTGAGCGCCAGCGACGCGCCCGTGGTCCGCCGCGAGGCGCGTGACGGCGCGGCGGGGGTCTCCGCGCTCGCGGGCGTGCCCCAGACGCGGGTGCGGACCGGCGCGCTGTCCGGCAAGGTGGTGTACCTGAGCCCGGGGCATGGCTTCTACCGGGACGCCTCGCTCGAGCGCTGGGCCACGCAGCGGCCCAACACGTGGGCGGTGGTGGAGGACTTCATCTCGGCCGAGGTGCTCAACCAATACCTGCTGCCCATGTTGATGGGCGCGGGCGCCACCGTGGTGCCGGTGCGCGAGCCGGACCTCAACCCGAACATGGTCATCGTGGACGAGGGCGGGCCGGGCTTCTCCCTGGAGGGGGACACGGGGCTGGTGCGGGCCACGGACCAGAAGGGCTGGGGCCCGCCGCCGTCGCCCATGGGCAATGGCGTGGAGCCGTTCACGCTCGGCGCCACGCAGGTGCTCGTCACCACGACGGTGCCCACCGCGACGGCGACGTGGGCCCCCGTCGTCCCGGCGGACGGCCACTACAACGTCTACGTCTCCTATGGCTCGGACGCCTCGCGCACGACGAGCGCGCACTACGTGGTGCGCCACGCGGGCGGGGAGAGCCACTTCCGCGTCAACCAGCGCCGGCACGGTGGGACGTGGGTGCTGCTGGGGCGCTTCTACTTCCATGCGAACGCGGCGCCGACGGCGGCGTCGGTGGTGTTGATGAACGACGCGGAGGAGGGGGCCACCGTATCGCTGGACGCGGTGCGCTTCGGCGGTGGCCAGGGGGTGATTGGCGACGCGGCGCAGGCGGCGCTGCCCCGGCCGCGCTACGAGGAGGCCGCCCGCTACCACGTCCAGTTCAGCGGCGCGCCCTTCAGCGTGTACGCGCCCACGGGCGCCAACGCGTTGTCGAACGAGCGCAACGCGGACGTGACGTCGCGCGCGCGCTTCGCCGCGTGGCTGCACGAGGAGGGCGAGGACGCGGTGTACGTCGCCTGGCACACCAACGCCTCCACGTCGGGGACGGTGGTGGGGACGGAGGGCTACGTCTACGGGCCGAACCCGGTGGACGGGACGCTCGACTTCACGGGGGTGCCCGGGAGCGACGTCCTGGCGAGGGCGCTGCTGGATGAGCTCGGCCGCGACATCCGCCGCGAGGTGGACCCGAACTGGCGGGTGCGCAACCTGCGCTCGGCCAACCTGGGCGAGGTGAATCCCAGGCACAACCCGGAGATGCCGTCCGTGCTGCTGGAGGTCGCGTATCACGACGCCGTCTCGGACTCGAACCGGCTGAAGGAGCCGGAGTTCCGCCGCGTCGCCGCGCGCGCCATCCTCCAGGGCCTCATCAAATACTTCGCCGCGCGGGACGGCGTGGCGGTGCACCTGCCGCCGGAGGCGCCCGCGGCGGTGGTGGCGCGCAACGCCTCGGCCGGCACGGTGGAGGTGCGCTGGGCCGCGCCGGTGGCGAACCCCGACGAGGAGGGGCGTGACGCGCCCAGCGCGTACCGCGTCTACCAGAGCGTGGACGGCAAGGGCTGGGACGAGGGGACGGAGGTGCCGCAGACCTCCTTCTCCCTGCCCCTGGCCGCGGGCGCGGTGCGCTACTTCCGCGTGGCCGCGGTGAGCGAGGGCGGCGAGGGGTTCCCCTCCGCCATCGTCGGCGTGCGCGCCGGACAGACGCCGCCCGCGCTCATCGTGAACGCGTTCGAGCGGCTCGATTCCGCCCTGGCCTGCGGCGTGGCGCTGGACGCGTACGACCTGGAGGCGCCGCTGCGGGTGCTGGTGGAGGCGATGAACGACGGCACCTACGTGCGGCGGCATGGCGAGGCCGTGGCGTATTCCGGGCTGGCGTTCGACAGCGCGACGAGCGCGGCGGTGGCCGCCGGGTTGATCTCCCCGGGTGGGGGCTACGCGGTGGTGGACTGGTTCACCGGTCGGGGAGGCGCGGACGGAGCGCGGCCGACCCGCGCCGAGCAGGACGCGCTGCGCGCCTTCGTCGCCGGAGGAGGGCACCTGCTCCTGTCCGGCAGCCAGGTGGCGTCCGCGCTCGCGGTGGGGACGGCGGACGACAAGGCCTTCCTGGCGGACATCCTCCGGGCGTCCGTCTCGGGAGGGACGCCTCCGCTGGCCGTGGAGGGGATTGCCGGCGCGGACTATCTGTCCGAGCTGACCGGGGTGACGCTGGACGACGGCACGCGTGGGGCCTACCCGGTGGGCGTGACGGACGTGCTGACGCCGGCCTCGGGCGGGGCGGCGGTGCTGCGCTACACGGGGACGGACCTGGTGGCGGGCGTGGCGTCGGTGCCCGGGGGGCAGGTGCTCCTGCTGGGGCTGCCCTTCGAGGCGGTGGTCAGCTCGGCGGCGCGGGCGCGGCTGTTGTCCGCGTTCCTGGTTCGCGCGGGCTTCCCGGCGCCAGGGACTCCGCCGGCCGCCGACCCGGCGGATGCGGGGAGCGGCCTTTTGTCCGGGTGCGTGGCGCCGCGCGGGCTGGATCCGCACCCGCCCAAGCCGCCCGAGCCTCCGGAGCCCATCGTCGTGGACGTGCTGCCGCAGTTCTATCCGCTCGGCGACTCGGGTTGCGGCTGTGGGGCCGGTGGGGGAACGGGAGCCGGGGCGTGGTTGTTGCTCGGAGTGATTGTTCAGCTTCGACGGGCACGTCGTCGCGCGGGCCACGGGAAGCGTTGACTCGGCGGGTTGGCGTGCCTACGGTCGGCGGCCCTCTTTTTCCTGACGTGAAGACCCGTGGGCGCCCTTGGGTCGCCCACCCCTCCTAGGAGACACGCACATGGCTACCCGCATCGCCATCAATGGCTTCGGTCGAATCGGTCGCTGCATCCTCCGCGCCGCGCTGAGCCGCAAGGAAGACCTGGAGATCGTCGCCATCAACGACCTGGACAAGCCGTCCGCGCTGGCGCACCTGTTCAAGTACGACTCCGTGCACCGCACCTGGCCGGGCGAGGTGAAGGCGACGGACAAGGGCATCGTGGTGGACGGCAAGGAGATCACCGTCACCGCGGAGAAGGACCCCACGGCGCTGCCCTGGAAGAGCATGAACGTGGACGTCGTCCTGGAGTGCACGGGCCGCTTCACGGCGCGTGACGGGGCGGAGAAGCACCTGAAGGCGGGCGCGAAGAAGGTGCTCATCTCGGCGCCGGCCAAGGGCCCGGACCTCACCATCGCCTACGGCATCAACCACCAGGAATACGACCCGTCCAAGCACCACATCGTGTCGAACGCGTCCTGCACGACCAACTGCCTGGCGCCCATCGCCAAGGTGCTGGTGGACAACTTCGGCGTCGAGAAGGGCCTGATGACGACGGTGCACAGCTACACCAACGACCAGCGCATCCTGGATCTCACCCACGAGGACATGCGCCGCGCCCGCGCCGCCGCGCTGTCGATGATTCCCACCAGCACCGGCGCCGCGAAGGCCATCGGCGAGGTGATTCCGCAGCTCAAGGGCAAGATGCACGGCCTGGCGGTGCGCGTGCCCACCCCGAACGTGTCGCTGGTGGACCTGACGGTGAACACCGCGAGGAAGGTCACCGCCGAGGAGGTCATCGACGCGTACCGCAAGGCCGCCGCCGGTCCGCTCAAGGGCATCCTGGAGTTCAGCGACGCGCAGACGGTGTCGGTGGACTACAACGGCAACCCGCACTCGGCCATCTTCGACTCCACCAACTGCTTCGTGGTGGGCGACAACCTGCTCAAGGTCATGGCCTGGTACGACAACGAGTGGGGCTTCTCCAACCGCATGGTCGACACGGCGAAGTTCCTCGTGTCCAAGGGCGTCTGAGGGCTGTCGGGCGCAGAGGGGAGACCGAGATGATCCGCTACATCGACGAGCTGCAGCTCACCGGCAAGCGCACCTTCATCCGCGTGGACTTCAACGTCCCGCTGGAGGGGCGCCGCGTGACGGACGACACCCGCATCCGCGAGGCGCTGCCGACCATCCGGCGCGCGCTGGAGCTGGGCGGGAAGGTCATCCTGGCCTCCCACCTGGGCCGGCCCAAGGGCCCGGACCCGAAGCTGTCGCTCGAGCCCGTTGCCCAACGACTGGCCGAGCTGCTCGGCCCCAAGCACGAGGTCATCCTCGCGGATGACTGCGTGGGGGACGGGGTGAAGAAGCAGGTGAAGGAGCTGAAAGAGGGGCAGGTCCTCGTGCTGGAGAACCTGCGCTTCCACAAGGAGGAGGAGGCCAACGACGAGTCCTTCGCCCGCGAGCTCGCGGCGCTGGCGGACGTCTACGTCAACGACGCCTTCGGCACGGCGCACCGCGCGCACGCCTCCACCGCCGGCATGGTGCCCTTCGTGAAGGAGAAGGCGGCGGGCTTCCTGATGAAGAAGGAGATCGAATACCTGGGCCGCGTGCTCAAGAACCCGGAGAAGCCCTTCGTGGCCATCCTCGGGGGCTCGAAGGTCAGCGACAAGATCAAGGTCATCGAGAACCTGTTGCCCAAGGTGGACGCGCTGCTCATCGGCGGCGCCATGGCGTACACCTTCCTGAAGGCGCAGGGCGTCGAGGTGGGCAAGAGCCGGGTGGAGGAGGACAAGCTGTCGCTCGCCACGCGCATCCTCGAGGCGGCGCACCGCCTGAAGACGCCCATCGTCCTGCCGGTGGACCACATCGTCGGCACCGAGCCGACGGACAAGAGCCCCGCGCAGGAGACGGCGGACAACGTCGTCCCCAAGGACATGATGGGGCTCGACATCGGTCCCAAGACGCGCTCCATCTTCACGCAGCACATCCGCGACGCGCGCACGGTGGTGTGGAACGGCCCCATGGGCCTGTTCGAGGTCGCCAAGTTCGCCGAGGGCACGCGCTCGGTGGGCACGGCGATGGCGAACAACTCCCAGGCCACGACGGTCATCGGCGGTGGTGACAGCGCGGCGGCGGTGGAGCAGATGGGGCTGGCCTCCAAGCTGAGCCACGTGTCCACCGGCGGTGGCGCGTCGCTGGAGTTCCTGGAAGGCCGCGAGCTGCCGGGCATCAAGGCGCTGGAAACGCGGTAGGCTCCGCGCTCGTCAAGACACCTACTCTCCCTGGGGGATGCATGACCACCGCGGCTCGTCGTCGGAAGATCGTCGCCGGCAACTGGAAGATGAACAAGACGGTGCCGGAGGCGTTGGCACTGGTGCGCGAGCTGCGGGGGGCGGTGACCTCCGTGGGGGACGTGGTGGAGGTGGTGGTGGCGCCGACGTTCGTGGCGCTGCAGCCGCTGCACGTCGCGCTGGAGGGGGCGCCCCTCCAGCTGGCGGCGCAGAACTGCCACTGGGAGTCCTCCGGAGCGTTCACCGGCGAGGTGTCCGCGCCGATGCTGGCGGAGCTGGGGTGCGCCTACGTCATCGTGGGCCACTCGGAGCGCCGCCAGCTGTTTGGTGAGACGGACGAGACGGTGAACAAGAAGGCCAAGGCGGTGAAGGCCGCGGGGATGACGCCCATCCTCTGCGTGGGCGAGACGCTGGCCGAGCGCGAGGCGAACCAGACGCTGGCGGTGGTGGAGCGTCAGGTTCGCGGGGCGCTGGCGGGGTTCGAGGCCCCAGATGTAGGTGGTTTCGTGCTGGCGTACGAGCCGGTGTGGGCCATTGGGACGGGGCGCAACGCCACGTCGGCGCAGGCGCAGGAGGTCCACGCGGCGATTCGTGGGCTGATCGGCCGGCTGTACGACGGGGAGACGGCCGGGCGGGTGCGGATCCAGTACGGTGGGAGCGTGAAGCCGGACAACGCGGCGGAGCTGCTCGGCCAGCCGGACGTGGACGGGGCGCTCGTGGGCGGGGCGAGCCTGAAGGCGGGCGATTTCGTGGCCATCGTCCAGGCGGCCGCCCGGTAGACCCGCGGGAAGTCCCACCATTTGGTGCTATCCACGGGACCTGGAGGTGCAATAAGGTGCGCCTCCTTTTCACGGAACGTTTGGAAGAGTCCTCATGCTGATCTTCGTCACGACCATCCACGTACTCGTCTGCGTGTTCATGATCTTCGTCATCCTGCTGCAGCCGGGTAAGGACGCGGGCATGGGCTCCGCGCTCGGCGGTGGTGCCGCCACCAGTGCCTTCGGCGGCCGTGGGGCGGTGACGTTCCTCAGCAAGCTGACGGGTGTCTGCGCCGGCCTGTTCTTCTTCACGTCGCTGGGCCTGTCGTTCGTGGGTCTGCGTTCCTCGGTGGTGGCGGGTGGTTCGGTGGCCGCGCCTCCTCCGGCGGCCCAGGCTCCGGCGACCCCGGGCTCCGCGGCGCCGGCCGAGCAGTCCGCTCCGGCTTCGACTCCGGCCGACGGCCAGCAGGCGGCCCCGGGCTCGGTGGAGCAGCCGCGCGGTGAGGCTCCGGCCGCTCCAGCGGAGGGGCAGTCTGCCCCCGCGCCGACCCCGGCGCCGTAGTCTCGCGTCGGAACAAATCCCATCACGCAGCGGTTCAGAATGTCGTTGCGTGATTGGGTGCGGTGGTGTAGATGAGCCGCGCAGAAACGCCCAGGTGGTGGAACTGGTAGACACACCATCTTGAGGGGGTGGCGCCGAAAGGTGTGCGGGTTCGAATCCCGCCCTGGGCACTCCGACAAGAGCCTCCGAGTCGAAAGACTCGGGGGCTCTTGCCGTTTCGGGGGGAGGGAAGTCCCCGAGTCGCGCGGCCTCTTCCGCTTGCGCGGCGGAGACATCTGGGGCCAGCGGGATGGGCCCTCTTGCCAACGCGGAGCGCGCCATGGGACGAGGCGTGGCGCGTGTTCGCCCTCCTGAGAGCATTCGGCCTCTTCGTCCTGACGGCGGTGGCGGAGGTGGTGGGTTGCTACCTGCCGTACCTCTGGCTTCGCGAGGGGAAGTCTCCACTGCTCCTCGTGCCCGCGGCCGTGAGCCTGGGCGCCTTCGCCTGGCTTCTGACGCTCCACCCCACGGGGGCCTCGCGCACGTATGCCGCATATGGCGGCGTCTACATCGCGGTGGCCTTGATCTGGCTTTGGGGCGTGGAAGGAGAGTGGCCCAGCGCCTGGGACGTCACGGGAGCCATCGTGGCCCTCATCGGCATGGCCATCATCGTGCTGGCCCCGCGTCGATAGCGCGAGGAGTGGGGGGGCGCACGCGCCATGCGCGGCAGCACCTGGACACGCTCCATGGCTGCCTCAATCCCCGGCGGTGCCTGGGATTGAGTCCCAGACGGATGTATCGGGGGCGCGGCGATCATCCCTGACGCGGGCTCCAGGACCCATGGGGCGCACTCACCAGGAGCGGAGACCCACGCCTCCGCTCCCGGGCACTGGAGGTCATGACTTCACGAGGCCGCGCCTCGCCTCACCACAGCCGAACGGGCGTCGGAGAGAACCCCGACTTGCCGTTTCCGAACTGTCCATAATGGTCGCCGATGCGTCCGGAGCCCTGTATCTCATCACCAGCCCGGGCATCACGTTGCGCGCGCTGCGGGGAGGCGTCATGGAAACCTTCACGCTGGCGACCGCCCTGGAGCCCTATACCACCGCGTTTCCCATCGTCCTGGGAGAGAACGGGCGCCTGCTGGTGTTGCTGAACGGCGGCCCCACGGGGAGCAAGAACGGCCTGTATGAAATCACGCCCGCGTCGCCGCTGGCGAACTCGACCGTGAAGACCTTCGCGACGGATTACGTGTTCGAGGGCACGGATATCGATTTCGCCCTGGGGAGGCCGGCCCTCGCCGTTCGACGGGATACGACGTTGGAGCTCGTCACTCCGGATGAACAGGGCTATTGGCTCTATACCCAACTGGGCTCGGCGCAGGACAACTACAGCCCGAGCGTGGCGATCAACCCGGCGACGGGGAACGCCCACGTCTGCTACCGGCTGAACAACAAGGTGACCTTCCAGTAGTCCATGACGTCCGCGTGCCATCCCCGCTAGAGCCCGCTGGCGGGGACACGTGTTCCGCTGAGCCGCACGACGTCGAACGGAGCGCTCGGGGCCCGCACGCGCGAGCACGCGAACGCCGGCCTCCTATGGGTTGGGCGTCCAGCAGAGGAACTGATCTTCGACGTAGTTCGAAACGTAGGTGTTGGCGTCGAGGACGCGGAAGCGGATGTACTTCGTGTAGTAGCGCCCGTAGGTGTACAGGCCGTACTTGCAAGGCTCGCTGAATGCTGAATGATTTGCAGGAGGTTCCGGATTGCAGATGTCGGCGAGTATCCTGAACTGCTCATTTGTCGTGAGCGCCTTCAGGGCGCGCTCGTCCGCGGCGTCGGTCCAGCGCGTGAGGGCAGGGCGCCTCACTCCGGATACGAATTCTTCGCGGCTTCCTTCCGGGCGCGCTCCGCTGCCTGGCTCTCTTGCCACTGGCGCTCGGATGCCGCGTTCGACTCGATGGCTCGCGCGAGCTCCAGGGGATACTGCTCGACGATGAGGGGCGCGAGTTGCTCGAGCGAGCGTTTGAGTTCGGGGAACGCCACCGAATCCTTCTGGACCATGACTTTCCAGGGGGCGGTGGGGGAGCTTCGCTCGAGGTTGAAGGCGACCTCGCGGGACTGGAGCTCCGGCGGAACGTCGACCGAGACGTAGGAGACCGGTGATTCGCCGCACGGTGTGACGTAGGCCGTCTTCCAAGAGCCCGTCGAGCGATGCGCGAGGACTCCCGCGCGCACCCCGTACTGGACCTCGCATGCGGCCAGGGGCAACCACTGTGCCTGGGCGGCGGCCAGCTCCTGCAACCCGCCGACGTCGGTCCACTTGGAACCCCCGAAGAGGGTCGTTCCCTTGCCGACCAGCAGGACTCCCGCGGCCAGACCTCCGCCCACCACCATCGCCGCGGTGATGACGATGATGGGGATGGCTGAATTCCTCTTCCGCTGCGTGGGGAACTTGCTCATGGCCGCTGACCCTAAGTGGAAGGCGCGCACCGGGGAAAGCCAGAATCGGATCGTCTCCAGAACTGCCGCGAAATTCGTGCTGGACGAGAACCCAGCCCTCCCTTTCCGAGAACGTGCTCGCCCCCCGCCTCTCGATGCGGCTCGGTCGTCGAATGCGTCCAGCGCGGGACCCTGGGGCCAGACAGCGCGGGGCGTGTACTGGCTTGCTGCGTCGTACCAGCGCGGATTCCAAGATGCGGAAGGCCCTCTGGCCGGTCGCCATCGTCACGGTGGAGCCCTCGACAGCGTGACACCGCCACCGTGGGATGCGCGGGCCCGCCGGGACAGGCCCGTCTGCGGATGCTCAGTAGTTCCAGGCGACGCAGTCCGTGGTCGTGCGCGTGACGAACTCGGCGAGCGTGCGCAGGTTCCGGACGAACGTCCCCGTATCGTAGTAGTCGCCGGGGGTGGCGCCGCTTCGCGGGCCATTCGGGTAGTGGGTGATCCACCGCTCGTTGTCCACGGTCGCGTCGACGGCTTGCACGGTGTCGGCGCGCAGCTTCTGGCACGAGCGCTTCATCACGGTGGTGTCGGTGGCCAGTCGGGCGTACTCGGCGCGGATCGCCGCGAGCTGCGACGGAACCTCCCAGGCGTAGTTCTGGTACGTCGGCGGGGCCGTCGAGAACTGGGCCGGGTAGCCACCGGCCTTCACCGTGAAGAAGCCGATGTTCGAGGGCGCGGTGTCATCGAGCTCGATGTAGCGGTAGAGGAGGGTGTCGTTCGCGTGGTCGACGTTCTCGAGGTAGTCGAGCGCCGTCCCGACCGCGTCGCGGTTCGCCGTCACGCTCGGGTCGAGCTGGTAGAGACGGAGCAGGGCCCACATGACGTCCTGGCTCTCCTGGCCCGCGATGGCGGGGGCCTCCCAGCTGCGCGCCCACCGGGGCTGCATCTGGACGTCGTATTGCTGAGCCCAGGCGGGCTGGGGCTGAGGCATCTGCGCGCGGCGGAGGAAGCCTCCGAACGCGGTGAGCATGTTCTGATACGTCGTCGCTTGCGCGGGATAGACCTCCTTCGCCCAATACAGCATCTCCACGAAGGCAGACGCGAGGTTGTCATTCAGGGTGGGGTCGTCCCAGTACTCCGTGGTGTAGGCGTTCGCGTAGCAGTGGGCGAGTCCGCAGGCCGTGCCGGTGGACGGCGGGTAGCTTGCGTTGAGCGCGGGACGCGCGGCGACAGGCGCGGAGAAGCCCTGCGGAAATCCGCCGTGCGTGGGGTACTGCGAGGTCTCCACGCGTGCGCGGGCATAGGCGGACGAGGCGGAGATGTCCGCGTTCGCATACCCGAGGAGCTGATCGGCGCGCATCATCGCGATGAGCGCCGTCTGGGTGGCCTGGTCGTCATAGGCCGTCGTGTTGCAACCGCCACAACCGCAGTTGGCCGTCGTGTTGAGGTAACAGGCCCTGAGGGTCGGCGTCGCCTTGAAGTCCGCGTAGAGGCGCCAGCCTCCGGATTTGATCTGCCCCTGGCGGAGGGCCAGGGCGGCGTCCGTCGCGTACGTCGCGAGCGCCGGGGTCGCCGGGTCCGCGAGAGCGGCCTCCACGAACGCGATGACCACGTCCGCCGTGCCGGGGGACTGGATCATGATCTGATCCTCGTCGAGCTGGATGTCTCCCCAACGCTCGCTCAGGTTGGTGGCGTTCTGGTGCCACGCATACCCGCCGCGCCGCGCGACCTGATCGTGGAAGAACTTCGCCGCGTTGCGCATGCGTCCGAGCGCCTTCGCGCGCAGCGGGGTCGACGCCGCTCGAGTCGCCTCGGCCACCTCGTGGACGGGCGGAGCCGCGAGGGACGCCCTTTCGTCGGCAGGTGCGCCACAGGCGACCGTCGCGAGGACGGGGAGGAGTTTGAACTGGAGGGGGATTTTCATGAACTCCATGGTTGATCGATAAAGTATTGATGTCACGGTTCGCCCGCATGGACGCGCTCCGCGCCGCACGACGCGAACCGAGCGCAGGTCCTTCCGCGAAGCCATGGAACCTGGACCTGGAGACGGATTCGGGCATGCGCGTCGATGAGAGGGTCACCGGGCTCGCGTTCGCGCGGACCTGCGGGGTGCCTGCCGGTGCGTACCCAGCGGTGGAGAGTGAAGGGGTTGCCCTCGTGTTTGACTCACATCTTGGCGTTGCACTGCTGGCAGGACTCGGGATTCTCGTTCCAGGAGGCCGTCATGGGGGCATTGGAAGGAAGACTCGCAATCATCACCGGTGGCAGCACCGGGATTGGATTGGCCATCGCCGAACGCTATGCCAGCGAAGGGGCCGAGGTCGTCATCGCGGGGAGGAACAAGGGCCGCATGGACGAAGCGCTCGCGCGAATCGGCCATGGGGCCCGAGGCGTGGTGACGGACGTCGGTGACGAGGCCCAGGTCCAGCGACTCATCGACTCCGTGCCACGCGTGGACCTGTTGGTGACGTGCGCGGGCGGCGCGGTGTTCGGTCCCGTGGAGACGGTGCCGATGAGCGCCTGGCAGTCCCTCTTCAAGGATCGCTTCTTCGGCCAGCTCTCCGCGTGCCGCTACGCCGTTCCGAAGATGGCCGAGGGCGGCGTCATCGTGCTGTGCTCGGGCATCGCGGGCCATGCCGCGCTCGCCAACTACGCGGGCGGTGCCGCGTTGTGTGGCGCCATCAACGCCATGGGGCGCTCGCTCGCCATCGAGCTCGCGCCGAAGGGCATCCGGGTGAATGTCCTGTCCCCGGGCCTCACCCGCGATACCGCCATCGACTGGGGTGTTCCCGCCACCCAGGTGGGGGCGTTCCTCGACACGCTCGCCAGCCATGTCCCGATGAAGCGGCCCGGCGTCCCCCGGGACATGGCGGACGCGGCGTACTTCCTGGCGACGTGCGCCTATGCCACCGGCATGGTGCTCGACGTCGACGGAGGTTGGACCGCCGTGTGATGGACGCCCGCGGCGCTCCCTACTTCTCGCGGGACGCGGGGAGCTGCTTCCTCCGACCGGCGGTGAGCCAGCGCCAGAGGCTCGCGGGGGTCGGGGAGAGGCGGAACTGCGCGGCCCGGACCTGCTTCAGCGCCGGGCCGCCGAGCTGGCTCGCGAGGTTCTCCAGCCGGGCCAGCCCGTCCTTCTTCCGCCCCATGCGTCCGAGCACGCGGGCGAGCGCGAGGGTCGCGCCCAGGTGGTGCGGGTCGAGCTCCAGCGCCCGCTCCAGGAGCACCACTGCCTGCTGCCGGTAGCCCTTCGGCCTGGCCAGGTGCGAGGCGCCCTGCATCAGGTACTTCACGGCGTCGCCCCGGCGTCCGCGTTCGGAGGAGATGCCCGCCGCCTGGCTCCACAGCTTGTCGTCGAGCGGGAAGTGTGTCGCGGCCTGCACATACATGGCGAGTGCCTTGTCCGCGAAGCCCTTCTCGGAGAAGACCCGCGCCGCCCGGGAGAAGGCTCGCGCCGCCTCGTCCTTCAAGCCCTTCTTGAAGAGCAGGGGCGCCACGCGGGAGTTCACGTGGGCATCGTCGGGGTCGACCGCGAGGATCTTCTTGTACTCGGAGATGGCCTTGCCGATGCGCCTCCGGCCACGGGCCTTCTCCGCCGCTTCGAGGACCTGGGTCCGGTCGTAGACCGCCTGTCGATTCCAGAATGCCACGGTGAGGACCGAGTCTACCCGACCCCCGCGCCGGCGAGGAGCCGGCGGGATGTCGTGAAGACCACCACGCGACACGTCGCGCCATGGGGGGGAGCGCGAGGTGGGACATGGAGTGCGGGAGGGCCGCGGAGGTGGCGCCGCCTCGCGGCGGTGGGACGCCAGAGCCCCCATTCCGGGTTCCATGAAGAATGGTTGTTTATGTTTAATCATTTGCATGTGCATCTGTGTGTCGAAAACCGATCGTGAAGCCCGTTCGTTGATGGGGGCGGCGAGGTCGACTCGCCGACTTCATCAAGGAGACTCGTTTTGACGCCGCAGAGGAACGCTGTTGCACGGATGCTGCTGTTGGGGTCGCTGACCCTGTTCACGGGTTGCGCGGAGGAGGTCGGGCCCACCCAGGTCATTGCCACACATGAGGCCGGCCCGCTGGCGTTGAGCCTCGCGCGAGAGGGAGGCGACGGGCTCTTCGTCGAAGGGGCCTCCGAGCGCTTCACGGTCACCGCCGCGGGCGAGGTCTTCACGTCGGTGCGGTGGAGCGCCACCGGTGGCGCCGTCGAGCCCGACGCGGAGCGGGTGACCTGGAAGCTTCCCCAGGAGGGGCGGGCCTCCTTGTCCGTGACGGTCGAGACGGCGTCCGGGAAGAAGGCGGAGGGTGAGTTCCACTTCAACGTGGTGGGCTCGTCGAACCTCGTCGCGAGCAGCGCCATCGACACGAGCCCGGATGTGACGGGGGGCTTCTGCGAGCTCACCTTCGACAACGCGGGCAACGGGCACGTCGTCTACTTCAACGACACGCACCGTGGCGTGTGGTACGGCCAGTGGAACGGCACGTCGTGGACGACGGAGCAGATCGACGGTCCTGGCTTCAACAACGACGGCCAGTTCACGTTCAACCCCGTCATCGCGGTCGAGCCCGCCACGGGCACCCCCCACGTCGCCTATCTCAAGGGAGATGGCGACCCGGCGATCGGCGGAGAGACCTTGCGTGTCGCCTACGCCACGCGCGTCAACGGCAGCTGGATCCGCGAGCTCGTCGACCCGGTGAACCGCTCCGACTCTGTCCGCCTGTCCATCGCGCTCAACCCCACGCAGAGCCTGCGCCCCACCATCGTCTACAGCGACCCGTCGACGGGCGTGAGGGTCGCGACGCGGACGGGGACCAACGCGTGGAGTGTTCCCCAGCTCTCCACGGGCGGGGTGACGAGCGAGGCCCTCTTCGACGCGGCGGGAACCCTGTACGTGGTCAACAAGAGCGGGGTGCTCAACGCCATCAAGGGCACCACGGTGGAGACCTACGGCCTGGGCGGTCAATCCGCTTCCACCGGCTGGTTCTCGCTGGCCCTGACGCCGAACCAGCACCTGCTGGTGCTGCCCAACGGGTCGGCCTACAACGGCGCGTGGGTGGGCTTCTACGACGTGACGCTGGGCTCGCCGCTGTCCACCAGCACCACGCGCATGTCCCAGGGGGACTTCGTGAACCACTCCAATGACCTGGCCTATGGCGGGGGCAAGCCGTACTTCGCTCAGCGCCACGGGACGACGCTGGAGCTCGTCACGCCGGATGCGCGCGGCTTCTGGACGTTCACCCAGTGGGGCACCATCCAGGACGGAACGCGGCCCAGCATCGCCATCCGCCCCACGGATGGAACACCCCATGTCTGCTACCAGCGGGACGGTAAGGTGACGTTCCAGTAGCACTCGCAGCGAAGAATGGCTCCAGCCTCCGAGACCAGGCTGGAGCCGCCCGCGCCACTTCGAATCTCGTGTCATCAGATTCCAAGTGGGTGAGCATGGCTTTCCAAGATGTTGCATTCCCGGAGTCCGAGAGCCGTTGAAAGGCAGTCCGGAGTCAGCCCGGGCCCGCGCCACGTCGACGAGAATGACAGGGGCATGAGTTAGGGTCTTTCCGTACCGGGAGCTTCTTCCCGGCATTCGACTGCAGAGAGGTTTTCCTGATGCGTTTTCCTGTCTGGGCGCGCGCGTTGCGCATGACTTCGTTTGGCCTTATGGGGGCTTGCTCGTTGCTCGTGGGCTGCGACTCCGACGAGGAGCCCGAGCCCCCGCGCGACACCACGCCTCGCACGCTGACCCTGCTTCAGACGAGCGACCTGCACACGAACATCTTCCCGTGGGACTATTTCTCCGGCAAACCCGACGCGAAGCGCGGCGTCGCGAAGGTGGCCACGCTCGTCAAGCAGGCGCGGGAGGCGAACGGAGCCTGCACGCTGCTCGTCGACACGGGTGACACCATCCAGGGCACGCCGCTGGGGACCTACTACGCCCTGGTGGACAACGCGCCCGTGCACCCCATGGCCGCCGCCATGAACGAGCTGGGCTACGCCGCGATGGCGCTGGGCAACCACGAGTTCAACTTCGGCCAGGACGTCCTCGAGAAGTTCAAGAGCGAGGTCAACTTCCCGCTCCTCGGCGCCAACGTACGCAAGAGCGCGGACGGCTCCGAGGCCTTCACCCCCTACGTCATCAAGACGGTCTGCGACGTGAAGGTCGGCATCCTCGGCCTCGTGACGCCCGGTGTGACGACGTGGGAGCGCGCGGAGAACATCGCCGGCCTGCGCTTCGACGACCCCCTGGAGACCGCGAGGCAATACGTGCCGCGGATGAAGGCGGCCGGCGCGGACGTCGTGGTGGTGGCCATCCACGGTGGTCCCGACAAGCAGCCGGTCGGCAGCGCGAGCAACCCCGACTCGTGGCTGGCCGACTACGCGGATGACTCGAAGTGGACCGACCGGGGGAACCTCCCCGGCGAGAACCAGGCCGTGCAGATCGCCCAGCAGGTCGCGGGCATCGACGTGCTCCTCACCGGCCACACGCACCAGCCGATCCCGAAGATGCTGCTGAAGAACCAGGATGGGGGCGAGGTCCTCCTCACGCAACCCAACCGCTGGGGCAGCCACCTGGCCGACGTCCAGCTCCGGGTCACCTGGGATGGCAAGCAGTGGGGCGTGGACTCTCACGATGCCCGGCTCCACGCCGTCGACGACACGGTGGCGGAGGATGCCGCGGTCGTCCAACGCACCCAGTCCTATCACGACACGACGGTCGCCTATGTGAACCAGAAGATCGGCACCACCACCGGGGTCTTCCCGGGAGGCTTCGCGGCACGCTATGTGGATGGTCCCCTGGGCGACCTCATCAACATCGTGCAGGAGCAGGCGGCGCTGGAGGCGGGCTACACCGTGGACCTGTCCCTGGGCGCCATCTTCACCAATGACGTCTCGCTGCCCGCGGGGGACGTCACCCTGCGCGATGCCTATAGCGTCTACATCTACGACAACACGCTGTATGTGATGGAGATCAACGGCTCCATCCTGCGGCGCGCGGTGGAGATGAACGCGAACTACTTCGCGACCATCAACCCGGCCAGCCTGCCCGCGACGCCCGCGGGAGCCAAGGCCACCTCGCCCTCCATCGCGGACTACAACTACGACCTCTACTCGCACATCGACTACGGCTACGACCTCACGAAGCCCGCGGGCTCGCGGCTCACGCACCTGCGCTTCAAGGGCCAGGACGTGACGGATGATCAGGTGTTCATCGTGGCCATCAACAACTACCGCGCGGGCGGCGGTGGCGGGTACAGCATGTTCCGGGAAGGCCGCGTGCTGTGGACGTCCGCCGACGGCGTGCGTGACTACATGGCGCGCTATCTTCAGGATCACCAGGGCTTGTCTCCGGACGCGGTGAACACCTGCAACTTCTCGCTCGCGCCGGACCTCTACACGCCGTACTACGAGGCCACGTTCGGCGCGGCGAAGTGCGTGGCCGCGGAGTAGGGCTTTCGGACCGTTCCCGAGGCCGGGTGCACGTCGTCCGAGTGCACCCGGCCCCAGGGGCCTGGAGCGTCCCGGGAGGGAACATGGGTGTGATAGAGGGACGCCCATGAACTTCTCGCGACGGTGGTTGGCTGGACTGGGTCTGGCATTCCTGGTGATGGGCTGTGGTGGGCGCCGGAGCAACGCCAGGGTGGACTTGTCCAAGATGGGGCCCTCCATGAATGCCCGGCGCTACGCGAACCTGGAGAAGCTCGCTGCCCAGGACCTGAAGTGTTCGGAGGAGCTGGTGACCACCTATCTCGGTGAGAACCAGTACCAGCTGACCGGCTGCGGCGCCGAGGGGACCTACGAGCTGCGCTGTCTCATGGGCCAGTGTTCGTGGGTCCCCGACGTGAGGGCCCGCGCGCGGTTCGACATGGGGTGTGAGCGCGCCCAGCTCGAGACGACGCGAATCGACAAGCACACGGTGGGCGTCACCGGCTGTGGCAAACGCGCCACCTACCGGCTGCTCGGCTCGCGCTACTCCTTGAGCTGGAGCCTCAACTCCGAGGTGACGCAGGACACCGCGCAGCCTCAAGTCAGTGACGAGGCCCCTCTCTGACCCCGGGCCACGGCTCCGTGGCCGCGAGCCGCCAGGCGGTGATGGAGCAGCTGCCTGGCCTGTCGCCGTGTCTTCATTCGACGACGTCCAGCCGCACCTCGAAGAGCGCGGGCCACAGCTTGCCAGTCAGGAACATGCGCCCGGTGGCTGGCTCCACGGCGATGCCATTGAGCACGGCCTCGGGGTTGTGGAGGCGGGAGGCCACCGCTCGCCGCAACGCGGAGGCGTCGATGACCGCGATGACCTTGCCGGTGGTCGGGTCGATCTCCACCACGTCATCGGTGAACCAGACGTTGGCGTAGATGACGCCGTGGGCGCACTCCAACTCGTTGAGCTGGTCCAGCGGCTGGCCCGCGAGCGTCACCGTGATCGAGCCCACGGGCTGGAATCCCCTGGTCGTGTGGAACGTCAGCGTGGGGCTGCCGTCACTGCGCACCAGCCTGCCCTGCCAGTAGCACAGGCCCCAGCCGTCGCCCGAGTAGCGCGTGGTGGACTCCCGCACGGGCGGGAGCCCGCGCCACGTGAAGAGGGTGCCCTCCGTCCAGGTGAGTTGATAGAGCCGCTCTCCGTCGCTGGCGAGCCCCTGCGCGAACATCCCGCCCAGGGACTCCATCCAGACGGGCTCGGCGCGAGTCAGTGACAGCTCGCGCAACGTGCCCTGGTGCCCCGTGCTCTCGAACAGCCGGCCCTGATGGAACACGAGCCCCTGGGTGAAGGACTCGGGGGAGTGGGGGTATTCCCGGACGATGCGCGCGACCTTGCGTACCGGCGCGCCGCTCGTGGTGGCCTCGGGCGCCGGAGGCTTCGTGGGACGCTGGCGCGTGGTGCCGCAGCTCAACGCCAGTCCGCAGGCCACCAGCCAACTCGAGGAGATACCGAAGCGCATCGCACCACCCACCCAGGGACAAGTACCGCCGGGCGGGAGCCTACCTCGGCGGGAGGCCGCGAAGGACCGACGCAGCGGCCCTGGTTGCTCCGCTGCTCGCGGTGGATGGCCCCCGGGCGCGTCATCGCGTCAGGGGACTCAGGCATGGAGGGCTTCGGCCGACGGCCGCGCTCCGAAGGAGCTGGCGCGCTACAGGCGGTAGACGAGGACGTCCTGGTCCGCCGGGCTCATCCACACGATGGCGTCGAGGCTGGGGAAGTAGATGGCCCGGCGCCGGGCGATTCCGCTCTGAAGGGCGGGCGCGGCGTTGGCGAAGGTCTTGGGCCGCAGCGTCGCGGGCGTGGTCTTGAGGTCGAGCTCCAGCCACGTCATCCCGGTGTTGAGCTTCGTGTAGACCCAGTAGATGTCCTCGCTCGGCACGTAGACCATGCCGTGCCCGTCGGTGGCGTGGTCCGTGTCGGGGAAGGAGGCGAGCGACAGGCCGCCTTCGTAGTTCCACGTCGAGCCCGAGGAGAGCACGGAGTGGGTGGACACGTCGTAGCGCTGCCAGCGGCCCGGGCTGGCGTAGAACCCGGCGCTTTGCGGCGGCGTGAAGAAGGTCACGATGTCGCCGTGCTGGGTGTAGGCGGAGCCGCTCCAGTCCCAGCTGCCCCAGGTCGAGCGCGGCGCGAGCCACGTGTCGGTGCGCAGGTCGTAGTCGGCTGAGAAGGGGCCGTTGGAGCCGCAGGAGCCGATGATCAGCTTCGACTCGTGGTCGAGCACCGCGATGACTTCCTCCGCCATGGCGTTCTCGTCACCGTTGGCGCGCGGGTGCGTCTTGAGGGTCCACTTGTGGCCCTCCAGGGAGTAGCGCCACAGGCGGCGGCAGGCGACGACCAACTCGTTGCTGTCGGGGATGTAGATGAAGCCGTCGTACACGTGCCGCGCCGTGGGGTTGCCCATGGGGTTGCTGGTGGTGCGGTCCCAGAAGATCTCGTCGTAGTACCAGTGATCGCGCTGCGCCCAGGTGCCCGCGGAGACCTCGGTGTTGTAGGCGGCGCGCGACTCGGGGCAGCCCGCGAAGCCGCCCGACGTGCGGTACGCCTGGCTCCAGAGGTTGGTGTCGCTCGGCATGTGTTCGATCGACCAGCGCATGAAGTCGAGGTCGAAGCGGTAGATGCCGTTGTTGCTCGAGTCGGCGTGACCACCGCCGTGGCGCCAGAGTCGACGGCCGGCGAGGTCGAACGCGGGCGCGTTCCACGCCTCGGTGACGCCGCTCCAGCCCATGTTGCCGTAGTCCTTCCAGCCGGGAATGGCGGCCTGCACCTGGGCGCTCAGGGCCTGGAGCTTCGTTCCCGTGACGCTCACCCACCTGCCGCGGGGGACCAGCGCCCAGCTCGCTTCGTTGATGCGCCCGTCGCCATCACGACCGGGCGTCCACACGTCGTTGGAGAAGGTTCCGGTGTCGGAGCCGTGGCCCCAGCCTGGGGAGACGCCGGCATCCCGCACGCCCGCATCGGAGGACGTCCCCGCGTCGCTTGTTTCACCCGCGTCGACCACGACGGGGCCGCCATCGCCGGACGCCCCAGCGTCGGACGCGGTGGGCGAGGTGGAATCCGCACAACCCGAGAGAAGCAGCAGGACCAGCAGCCAGCGTGACATGACGCCGAGTGTAGAGTGTTCACTGTGCGACACAGAAGGAGAATGCGGCCAGCCGCACGGAGGAGTCCTTCGCATGTGCTCCCATCGCGTCCTCGGGCACCTTGAGGAGCGTGTCTCGCTCCGTTCTCACGGGCGCTGGATGGAGCGCGGCTCCAGGACGTGTGGGGTCGACTTCTTCGAGGCGCGCCTCGCCCGACGGACCCACCGGGGTCCGGGGTCGAGCAGGTCACCAACTCGCCGTCGCACAGGTGCAGAGACTCGCGGGGGTGAAACACGTACCGCTGCTGGCGGCCACGACGGCGTAGCAGGTGTTGCGCCCGTTGAGGACTTCGGTGTCCACGAAGCCGGGGGCGGTGACCGTCGCGACACGGGCCATTCCGAGTCGACACGCGTTCACCCCGTCCGACTTCATGACCCAATACTCGGTGGCGCCAGGCACGGGGGCCCAGCTCAAGGTGATCGTGTCGGACGAGGGGCTGGCCGTGACGTTCGGCCTGACGGTGGGCCCCGTGGCGCAGCCGCTGTTTCCGAGCGGAGGCGAGGGACAGGCGATGTTGTGCCGGTTGAAGGCGTTGAAGAGGGCGGTCATGTGAGGCGTGCCGTCGTTGAGGTTTCCGTTGTCGTCGTCCGCCGCCAGCCACTGCATGTACCCGTTGGTGGCCCCACACCCTCCCGATGTGCCAGCGGAGCAGCTGCATGCGTGCCACGCCCCGACGTTGCCACTGCCCTGGTAGAAGAGCTTGTTGCCGATGAGCAGGCTCGTGATCACGTCGTAGTTGAAGGGGTAGGAAAGCAAGTCGCGGAAGGCGAGGTCGTACGCCGCCTGTCCCATCGGGAGGGATGCGCAGCGCGCGTTCCTGGCGCATGGTCCCGTCCCGGCAAGGCAGGTCGTGCAGACGCGTTGAGGCGTGGAGGGAATGACCAGCGGTTCCCTCGTGTAGTCCAGCTGCCGCGCGGTGTAGTTCGCATCGTTGCAAGTGGTGATGGGATTGGGACCCACTCCCATCCCGATGCATGAAATCGACAGACGGAAGGCCGCGGCGATATCGCCATAGGTCTCCGCTGAGTTGCTCAGCGTTCCCGCCGTGTCGTTGTCGTCCAGCCCATGGCCCCATTCGTGGTCCAGGACGTCCGCGGCCTCTCCTGTGTTCCTGCAGCCGCCACCGCTCCGATAGAAGTTGACCGTCGTCCCGTTCCAGAAGGCGTTGCAAGTCGAAACGATGTCCACATTGGCTGTGAGGGTCTGGTTGAGCCAGGCGTTGTTGGGAAGCCAGCCGCGACCGACCTGGGCGATCCGATTCAGTTGGTAGAAGGCCGTTCGCGCCGCCGCTGTATTTCCGGCGCTGGTGCCCGGCGGGACGATACAATCATGGTGGTTGTTGGTACCGCCCAGGGCAATGTTCCCCGTTCCACTGCCCCGGATGGCACCGCAACTGCTCTGGATGCGGACGTATCGCCCGGACAGCGTGGTCACGGTGGGGCCGGAGTCCCATGGGAACATCCCGGCGCTGTCGGCGTAGATTCCACCTCCGACGTCCGCCCAAGGCATGGGGGTGTCGGGCTGCATCGTCCCGCAGGTGGTGATGTCCTCGCACAGCCCCGAGCTCGTCACTGGATAGACTCCGCCCGTGACGGACTGGTCGGCATAGTGGTTGTCGTCCTCGATGGCGAGCACCGCCGCCGAGATGGCGTCCACCGTCACCTTCCACCGCGCGTGTTCGCCTGGGAGCGTCAGGCCATAGGTCCACACGAGACGGTGCTTCTGTCCTTTCCCGAAGCTCGCGTCCTTCGCGGCCACCGGGGCCAGTTCCAGGGTCGGCTCCAGCCACAGCCGCGATGGACTCACGGTCAGACCGAACCGCTCGTTCCCCGCCTCCATGGCCCGCTCCGCGTCCACCAGGGGCACGGGGGAGACGTCCACGTTGCTCCAGGACTCGGTCCCGAGGAGGACGAGGTTTCCGTGGCTCACGGTCGCCGCCAGCCGCCCATGCCTCACGGGAATCCCCAGGTGGACCTGCGGGAAAGACAGCTGCCACAGGTCATCGGAGATCGGGTGGACGCGGGGGGCGCCGAGCTGGCGCGTGTCCACTCCGATGGCTGCGCGGTTGGACTCGATGAACTGGAAGACGAGGTCGGCGACCACCGCCTCATCCACCGTCGTCACCTCCCTCCCGAGCCTGTCGCTCAGCCCCGCCAACGTCACCGCGTTTCCAATCCCGCGCCCGGGAATCAGTGGAACGGCCCCCACGATGTTCGCGGCCGTCCCCGTCTGCGCGTCGATGAAGACGGTGAAGTCCTTGCCGTTGCGCATGAAGAAGTCCTCCCAGGCCTTCTCCACGTCAGCACCCAGCTTCGGCAGGGCCACCTCCAGCGGAGCCTGCCCGCTGGGGAGCACGAGCTCGGGTACGAAGAAGGCCTCACGTGCTCGCGGAGCCTCCGCGGTGGGGGCGGAGGGCTCGAACGCCCAGGCGGCGCCCCCCATGGCGAGAATGGCCAGACAGACGAGACGAGTGCAGACGGAGCGCATGGTGCCTCCTCCTCATTACGGAAGACTGGCCATGATGACGTCGAAGTTCTGGACGACAGGGGACTGGGGAATGCCCTCGTTGTTGGGGTCTCCCGACACCAGCTTGTTGCGGACCTTGAACTGCCAGGAGCCAGGGGTCAGCATGGGATACGGGGCGGTGCTCGGCGGGCCGTAGCACTGTGACGAAACGGGTGTGCCAGTGTCCGTGGACGCCAGGAAGAGGGCGATCCGCTTCCTCGCCAGCGCCTGAGGCCGATAGGCCAGGAGCTCGTCTACCGACCCGCAGATGGCATGGGCCAATGGCGCCGCCTCCCTGCCCACCAGGAGGCTGTTCAGGGTGGCGTGGATGAGCGCGGTGCTCGCCGTGAAGCCCTGGTGGACGATGTACGAAGAGCCATTGAAGGTCACCACCGCGTAATGCCGCAGGGGGCCGACGGCTCCGTTCACGATGGCGTGGGCCTGCTGGACGGCCACCTGGAAGCGCGTGAGGCCGCTGGTTGTCGGGACCGCCATGGAAGCGCTCCGGTCCAGGAGGAGGACGGTGTGTTCCTCATACTCCTGAGCGGAAGCGGTCCCCGCGCATGCAATGAGGCACAGGCCCACCCCCAGAGCCAGACGCAGCATCTCCTTGTGTGTCATCACGATGGGCCTCCTTGCATCGGCGGAGCAACGGCGCGAACGTGATCGGTGCCTGAGGCAATGATTGTGACATCGCCTCAGGGCAATGATGATCTAGATGGTTAAGTCGAGAAATAGTGGAAAATCACTAGTGGGTTTATGTGATCGGGCGTGTCGCACCGCCGGCCGTGTGAGGGGCGTGTCTGCCCTTCGGGTCGGCGGTGGTGTTTTGTTTGTTGGTTCATGTAAAGTGGCTGACAATGCCTTGTCGATCGCTTTGTCTGCTGTAGGAGGCCGCCAAGGGGTGGCGTTCACGCCGGAGCCGTTCGTCGACGGGCATGCTGGGAAGCTCAGGGTAAGCACTTACGCGGCCAGGGCTGTCTGATGGCCGTCGGGGGGACGACCATGGCAGTCAACCTTCGGAGTCCGGGCCTCCCGGCTCAGCCCTCATGGGATGCGCCACGAGGTGTGGTCGAACTCTATCGGCGGCACTGCGGCCTCGCGTATCGCCGCGCATTGAGGCTCCTACGGAACGCGGATGAGGCGCGGGACGTCACCCAGGATGCCTTTGTCTCGCTGATGGCGCGCTGGGAGCAACTGGATACCCCTGGGGAGACGGCGTCTCTGCTCTACGAGGTCGCGACCTGTCTGGCAATCGACAGAATTCGCAGCCAGCGGAAGAGGGCGCACCTGCAGATGCCCCTGAGAGCAAACGCCGCGGCGGCCTTCCCCTGGGAGCTCGCGACCCAGGAAGGACATGCGCGCGTCGACGCGGCACGGGACCTCGCCGTGCTGACTCGCGGAGAGTCACCGCGCGCTCTCTCCATCGCCGTCCTCCATTTCGTGGAAGGGCGTAGCATGACGGAGGTGGGCGAGGCCTTGTCCCTCTCTCCGAAGACTGTCAGGCGTATGCTCACTCGCTTCGTGAATCGGGCACGCAAGCGGTGCTCACGACTGGATGGACCGGTCATGGTCTCTCCCGAGGGCTGAATCCCCGGAGAATTTTGTCCGTTCTCGTCGCCGCCGATCGATTCCATCTCCAGCACCCATCACCCCACCCGTGGTCCTGTTGGAGCCCATGTGAGCCTCTTGCTGAAGCGCATGCTGAGCTGTGCCTTCCTGCTCCCGCTGCTCTCCGCCTGCGGTCCGGAGGTCGGAAGCGAGCCGTCTTCACCCCTGGCGTCGAAGCCCGCGGAGGTCGTCACGGCCATCGTCTCCGGGCCAGGCGCGCCTCATGAGGACGTGAAGGCGGACGGGCCTCGCATTCCCACGCGCCTGGTCCTGGCGAAGAACGCCATCTCGCCCAAGCCCGACAGCCAGGATCTTGGCCCGAGCCGGTATGGGTTGATCCTCATCGACCGTTCCGGCTCCATGTTGACGGTCAGGGACAGCACGAAGAACACCCGCTGCTATGACTCCATCAAGCAGGCGAAGGTCGAACTCGGCAATCTGTTCGATCCGAATGGGGCGGATCGTACGCACGTTGCCGTCTGGTCCTTCACGGACACCGAGGTGACCAAGCACACCACGGCACCCGTCGGGAAAGCGGAGGCGGAGGCCGCCATCGACCTGGTTGCGGGCGTGCCTTGTTCTGGCAACACGCCGCTGGCGGAGTCCATGTGCTTCGCCATTGACTATCTGTCCTCGCTCGATCCGGGATTCACGACCTATCTCTATATCGGGACGGATGGCTATGAGAACTCGAGCGATGGGCCGTGCGCGGGCCCTTCCGGAACCACCGCGGATGCCGCGAGCTGGCACGGGAAGGTCTTCAAGAAGGCCAACGACAGCCTCGTGAAGACGAGCACGTCCTTCTGGGTATCGAGCACGGACCTGGAGCTGCGCGCGGATTCACAGCAGCTGGCGGCGGTCGCGTGCAGCGCCACGACGCCCCTGCCATGTGATGATCAGCTCTTCAACAAGCTGGCGACCTCGTCCGGCGGTGAGTATCGCCGGGCCGTCGACACGAACACCTCCTTCCCTTGCGCCAACTCGGCGAGCTGCCCGGTCCCCCTGTCCGTGCCACGGGGCAACGTCCTGCCGTTCAGTGTCAGCAACACCGCCAACGCGACCGTCAACACCGCGAACCAGGGAATCCATCTGCGCGTGGGCGAGACGCTGACGGTGGGGACCTGCGGCGTGACGGGTGCGTCGGGGGTCGGTGACACGTCCATCAAACTCTACGCGCCCACTGGGACGCTGCTCGCCCAGAACGACGACAGCTGTGGTCTGCTGTCGAAGCTCACCTACACTGCGACGACGACGGGCGTCTATCAGGTGCGTGTGGGCTGCTTCGCCAACAATCCCTGCAATGGACAGTTGGCCTACACCATCGCTGGCTCCTTTGCCTTCACGGCCGCCAACACCAACAACGGCACGGTCAACACCTTCAACAGCAAGGTCTATCTGCGGCCCGGGCAGCGGGTCCAGATGGGAACCTGCGGCGTCGCGGGCTCCTCGGGTTTGGGTGACACCATCTTGAGGCTCTTCGGGCCGGGAGCCCAGCCGACGCAGCTCGTCGTCAATGACGATGCGTGCGGTGGCAGTCTCTCCAACTTCTCCTACGCCGTTCCGACGACGATCGCTGGCGAATCGGAGGTCCGGGTCGGCTGCTTCGCCACCACTTCGTGCAGCGGCACGGTGGCGTATCAGCTCATCGATGACCTGACGGGCGGGCCCTGAGCCTCCGTTGTTCCCGACAGTCCTCCGCCCGTCCGCCCATGGCGTCGGGCGGAGGACCCGTGGGAGCGCGTCCCCCGGGACGAAGTCGGAGCCTCACGGGCGGGAGACAGGGACGTCCTGGTCCGCTTCCTGTCGTTCACTCCACTCGGTGGACCCCGCGCCCGGGATCTTTTGTGTTGAAGGCCCATTCAGGGAAGCCTCGCACGTGACAGCGGCCCTCGCTGTCCGGAGTCGCGGTGAGGTTCCAATCGAACCAGAGGAGCTGTTCGAGGATTCGCAGCGGGCTGAGCTCCAGGGCGAACTCGTCCGCGACGGTGCGGCGGAGCGCTTCAACGGCCTCCCGGTTCCTCGTGAGCAGGCGCCGCATCTCTTGCTGGAGTCCGGCCACATCCAGGGAGTCGTCGAAGGCCGAGCGCAGCGCGCTGTCATACATGGGGACGAGCCAGGGCCGCTTGACCATCAGGAGCTTCGTTGCGATGGCGAGCTGGACGTCCTCCTGCACCAGTGAATCGACGGCCTTGGAGACCCATGTGTCCCAGCGCGGCTCCTCGATGGTCGCCCCGACAGGCACCTGCTCAAGCACCGTCTGGAGCCGCTGCTGACAGCTGGCGTCGATGATGCGCGACCAGCGAGTGTGACGAGCGCTGAGGTTGCCGGACATCAGCTGGTCGACGGCTGCCATGTCGACCGGGGTGATGCGGTTCGGCTCGTGCTGGGGATAGTGGAAGACGTAGTGGTCGAAGATGAGGCTTCCGCCGCTCGTGTATTTGGCGCGCAGCTTTTCGAGGGGCGCGACAATCGTCCAGCCCGTGAGTGGGCGCTGCTGCCAGCCGTTGGCGTACTCATCCACGCGAACGAAGTCGAGTTCAATTTGAATACGGTCCGCTGCCACGGGTAAGCTCGGGCCCCCTGTGAATGGAATGGGATGAAGAGATCGCGGCTCTGCTCCAGGGAAGTGGAACCGCCGACAGGGATGCCCCTGTCGGCGCGGGGAGACGTGGGGCAGGACGCGTCCCGAAGACTACTCACACTGCCAGGCGCCATCGATGCAGCGGCAGTAGAACCACTCGCAGTAGTTGGGCAGGTAGCAGCGGCGATTGACGGTGGTGGAGCACGCCGCGCCGATGACGTTTTGACACCACTGGGACGAAGGGCCGGGCTCACAGAGGTTCTGCTCCTGCGCGCCGGTGCTCTCGGTGGGCTCCGTCGGAGCCTGGGCCTCCAGCTCCTCCTGGCCCATTCCACACGCCACCAGGGACAGTGACATCGCCAGCAGAACGAGGGTGTTACGCAGCATGGTCATGTCTTCCTTTCAGGCGGGGATTTCCGCCTGAATCAAGAATACATGAGCCTTTCGTCATCCCAAGACCGTGACGTATCGGTCAGCAGGTGTCATCACGGTGTGCGCCGGGTCGCCACCGAACCCATGTGAGTCATTGCCTGTCCGGGTCGGGACGCGCCCTGCTTGTGTCGGGATTGACCTGACTGGCGGAGCAGGGGAGCTCGAGACGCCTGTCAGGTGGCGCGCGGACTCCAGGAGGCGGCAACCTCCTGGAGCCACACGGGGTCCAGCGAACCTCAGGCGACCTGCGACGCCAGGCGGGCACCGAAGGACTCGGTGATGGCCTGGTGGGCGGTGTCGAACAGGCCGGCGTCGATGGACGACGCGCCCGTGCCCAGCAGCCAGAGCTCCAGCCCGGTGGTGGCGCCGGCCGAGGGCGCGGCGCTGGCGACGCTCGCGCCCAGTCCCGCGGGAAGCAGCGTCGATGCGGCGGTGAGCCCCATCGCCTTCAGGAAACCACGGCGGTTCGTTCCGTCCTCAAACATGGGTTGCTCTCCTCGATGAACTCGCGTTGCGCTGGCTCTTCGTCTCGTGTGCCCCGACCTCAGGACACGCTGACGCCGAGGCCGCGGTAGTAGCCGTAGAAGGCCGTGTAGGGACCACGGTCGCTCGTCTCGGGGTTCAGGATGCGCTTGCCCGCGTTGTCGAAGTTGCGGGCAGCGGCGGGCCCCGGCTTGTGGCACCAGGTGCCGTTCGCCGCCAGCCGGTACAGGTGGTAGTCCGTGCCCGGCCACACCACGAGGCAGACGTTGTAGGCGTCATCGCCCACGTTCGAGCTGCTCCAGCCGTCGCGCGTCACCGCCGCCACGAGGCTCGCGTCATCCAACCCGCGCCACACGGCGCCCGCCGCGCGGCCCGGCTGCGCGAAGGAGTTGGTGCGCAGGTTGCTGGCGTAGTTGTAGCAGTTGTTGAAAGGACGGTGCGCCGGGTCGTTCCAGAAGCCGAACTCCGTGTCGCTGGTGCACGCCAGGCCAGCGCCCTCCGCGTGCTTCGCCGTCGCGGCCATCACGTTCTCCGCCACGCCGAACACCTGACCCGGATCCTTCAGGTCCAGGCGCGCGCTCTCCGCCGTGTGCAGCAGGAAGCGCGAGCTGCCCAGGGACTCGGGCCGGAACTGGCCACCCAGGCGCACCCGCGACGGCAGCCCCGCGCGCTTCCACACGTCCGCCGCGCCCGTGTCCTGCGCGGTGATGACGAACCCACGGTAGCCCAGGCCTCCCGCCTCGGAGTCCAGCGGCAGCAGCTGGGACGGGTCCGCCCGCACGCGCTCCGCGAGCTGTTGAGCCTCCTTCGGTGACAGCGTCCAGCGAGGGTTGGGTCGTCCCGAGAAGATATCCAGCTCGACAGCCACCATGGAGGCACCTCTGTCTTGGGCTCGCACCGCGGCAGGCGCACAAGCGACCGTTGGAGAATAACGAGAAAAGCTAGCGGATCCATTTGGATGCAGTCAACGGGGTAGGCTTGGATAACGAGATAAGTCCGTGTCTCGTGACGGGAGGCTCCACGCCATGTTGGAAACGCACGAAGCGCCGCGTGACGGCGCGCGGCCCGTGACGGACGACGAAGTCCAGCACTTCAGGGCGAACGGTTGGGTCGTCCTGCGCGCGTTCTACGCGCCGTGGGTGGTCGAGGGGCTGCTGGCGCGGGCGCGCGCGAGGATGGGCGAGGCGCCGCTCACGGTGAGCCGGACGAACCCCGACGAGCGGACGCCGAACGAGTTCAACTGGTACGCGCGCTGGGATGGTTGCTCCCACACGGACGGGTGGATTCACCAGTTCAGCCATTCCCAGTCACTCGCCCGGGGTGCGGCGAGACTCATGGGGAGCGCCCAGGTGCGCTTCTACTTCGACCACGTCTTCGTGAAGCTCCCGGTGGCGAGCGGAGGCGGCAAGACGCCGTGGCACCAGGACCTGCCCCATCACCCGCTGGACCGGCAGGGCGCGCTGACCATGTGGGCGCCGCTCGTGGACTGCCCTCCGGAGATGGGGACCATGCGGTTCCTGAGCGGGTCGCACCGGGTGGGGCTGTTGGGCCGCTACCTCAACCGTCGGGACGGGGTGGCCCTGGTGGACGAACACCCCTGGGTGCTCGACGCCCACGCGTCGTCACCGCCGCTGCACCTGCATCCTGGAGACATCACCGTGCACGACCTCGCCGTCGTGCACTGTGCCTCCGAGAATGTCTCGGGCGCGCCGCGCTGGGTGTATGCGACGCAGTGGTTGCCGCCCGGGGCGCGTTACACGGGGGCGCCGAACCACCGCACGGACGGGCACGGCCTCGTGCTCGACGAGCCGCTGGACCATCCCCGCTTCCCCATCATCCCGCTCGGGTCCACCGGGTAGGGTCCACCGCGGGCAGCAGGTCGACCGGGTCCGGCCGCTCGTACCAGAGCACGGTGCTGACGACGGCGATGAAGTCCCAGCGGTCGACTCCGGGAGCGCGCCTGTCGATCATCGCGCACAGCGCGTCCCAGCCCGTGCGGCGACCCTCCGCGCGCAGCCCCCGGAGCTTCGCCGCGTCGCCCGCGCTGACCGCGGAGACCTTCTCCAGTCGTTGGAGCGACGCCTCGAAGTCGAGGTCGTGCGCGGGGTAGCGCGTCTCGATACGGTCGATGGCGGCGAGGACGTCCGTGGTCCGGTCCACGCCGAGGCTCCGCTCGAGGTCGTGGAGCAGGGCCTGGCGCTCGGGCCGGTCGAGGAGGATGCCCAGCTCCCGGACGATGTCCGCGGGCTCGTCCTGGACGTGGGTGAAGTTGAGGAACCGGTTGGGCGGGCGCAGCAGGGTGCGCATGTCCCCGGCGGTGCGCTTCTCCGGGACGGAGGAGCCCTTGAGCCGCGCCAGTCGCACGGAGGCGGGCAGGGTGCCCTGGGGGCGGAGGTCCTGGAGCACGAACAACAGGATGTCGACCTCCGTGTACCACAGCGTGGAGAACGCCAGCCGGTCGACCGGGTAGACGTGCCAGTCGTAGCGCCAGACCTCTCGCATCGAGTGGCGCGTGAGCTGGAACGGCGCGCACCCGATGGGCTGGAAGCCATGGCGGGTGACGAACTCCAGGATGGGCTTCATCCGCCGGCCGACCACGGCGTCGGGCTTCACGTTCATCACCGCGATGGAGCCGAGCAAGGGAACCAGCCTGTCTCCGAAGTGCTCGGCCAGGTCGGCCCAGCTCTCCCGGAAGTACAGGTCCTTCTCGTAGGCCTCCCGCTTGGCGGGGACGACCGTCAGCCGCTCCCACTGCGCGTCGGTGGGGAGCACGTCCTCCGGCCGGGGCTCCTGGTTGTCGCTCATCGCCGCGCCCTACCGCGCATGTCCAGCTCCCATCTTCTGGCGCAGCAGCGCCATGCGTGCCTGACTCAGTGGAACACTCAAGCGGTACCGGTGGGGCACCGCGTGCGACGTCTCGCCCCAGAAGGGCTGGAGCTTGCCGATGATGCCACGGCGCTCCAGGTCCTGCCGTGTCCGCGTGTCGCTCCCGTCGCAGAAGACGTACGGAAGGCATTCGCGCGACGACCACCGCGCGCCGAGCCCCGCCTGCTCGAACAGCGACAGCATCTCCGCCTTCGCGCTGCGGACGCGCTCGCGCAGCGGACCCGTGATGTCGCCCAGCTCGAGGACCGCGCGGGCGAGGCGGAGGGAGAGCGACGAGGACTGCAAGGGGGGCGCGATGGCTCGGATGCGTTCGCTGAGCGACCGCGACGCCACGCAGTAGCCCAGGCGCAGGCCTCCCAGCCAGTAGGCCTTGGAGACGCCGCGCAGCACGGCGAGGTTCTCGAGCTCGGGCACCAGGTGGATGGCGCTGAAGGCGGGGGGGTAGTAGTTCGCGTAGGACTCGTCCACCACGACCACGGCCCCATGCCCCGCGACGCCGAGGCTCAGCTCCCGCAGTTGCTCCAGGTCGAGCTCCTCGCCGACCAGCGCCGGGTGGTCCACCAACACCAGGCGGGCGCCCAGCGCGCGGACGTTGCTGACATGGTCGTCCCCGGGGCGCCCGTCCCGGCGGGACAGACACCGCGCCTCGAGCCTCTCCACCCAGTGCGGGAGGTCCGGGTACACGTCGCCCACCACGTACGTCGGTCCGCCCCCGGTCAGCTTCGCGAGCGCGTGCAGCAGGCCGTTGACCCCCGCGCCGCAGGTGATGCCCCGGCCCCAGTCGGCGCGCGCGAAGTAGCCGTCGATGGAGGGGCCGAGGCACGCCTCCCCGTACGGGTCCTGCACGAAGTAGCTGTTCACGAAGCGCGGCTGGTGCGCTTCGTCCAGCAGCTCGCGGGCGACGACCGCCGCGACATCCACCGCGAGGAACTCACGCTCGTCCAGGGTCCAGGCGAGGTTGAGGACGTCCTCGCCGTCCTGGAGGGTCTTCAGCTTCGCGTAGGAGGAAATCGCCAGCGCCATCGGACACCCTCCTCGGGGAAAGGGGTGGGCTCACTCCAACCAGCGGGCAAACGGAACGGCCAGCTCCACCTCCGTGGTGGAGCCGTGCTCGAAGCGGTGACCGGAGAAGGTCAGGAACTCATCTCCCCCGGCGATGAGGACGATCCGGCCCACGCGCCCGAGGGCGAGCGAGCCCGGCTCGAAGACGGTGTCCGCCGGGCAGACTCGCACCGAGGCGGGCAGCGCGCGCTCCAGGGCCGACACGAGCCGGTCCTCCCGCGCCGGCGGGACATGGAACCACCGTGTGCGGCCCGCGCCTCCGAGCACACCGTCGTGTTCGGACTGGAGGTGGTCCAGGTGCCTTTCCAGCTCCGGAAGATGCCGGGTGGGGGTGAGCCCGTGGTCCGAGTGCGCGAGGACTCGGACTCCGCGCGCGGTGAGCTGGAGCGCGAGGTCGTCGAGGCATTCCAGGAAGCGGACCAGGGGCTCGTCATAGCCCCAGTGGTGGATGTGCTGGTCCGCGTCGATGAAGCACCACACCAGCCTCGGGCGCTCCGACGGGGTCTCCAGGCAGCGGGAGAGCGCGTCCAGGACGGACCGGGCCCGCTCCGAGGGCTCCGCGTGCGAGGGCGCGGTGTAGAAGCGATGACCGCGGACCACGTGCGAGCCACGCAGGAGCACGTCGCGCCAGGTGCAGTCGAATGGCTCCCAGTCGCCCATCACCGCCATGGGGTGGTAGCCCGCCTCCTCCGCGTCGCTGAAGATGTTCCCCGAGTTCGGGACTCCGAGCGGCCCTCGATGCTGGAACACGTTGAGCGTCGTCCCCTCGGGGCCGAGGAAGACGACGCCGGGGATGCCGTGACGGCCGACGTCGAGGCCCGTGAGGCTGCTCAGCCACGCGGTGGACGACGTCGTCGGGAACACCGAGCGCATCGCGCAGACGCGCGCGTGCCTCCACGTGGCGAGCGCCAGGTCGTGCGGGATGCCATCGACCGCCAGGACGACGACATCCGCGTGACGCCCCTCGCGCCGCTCGGCGTCGAGCAGCGCCCGGAGCCGTCCTCGAAACGTGGTGATGGAGGGCGCGCCCTCAGGAGGCGACATGCGCGTCTCGCTCGCCGGGGAGGGATGGACGCGTGACACGCAGCCCCTCGACCAGCTCGTTCGCCCAGCGCGCGATGGTGTTGAGGATGGAGCTGTTCGACTGGGGGCGCGCGGCGCTGAGCTGGAAGAACGCGACGCCCTCGATGGGGGCTCCGAGGAGGGTGAGCCGCGCGTCGACCGTGCCGTCCGCGCGCACCGGGTGGAAGGCCGGCGTCACGTCGAGGCCGCCCGGGATGAAGTCCTCCGACGGCGTTTCGCCGGGGTTGCGCCAGCGGCGCACGAGCCCGCGCCGGAGCAGGTTGGGGTAGAGCGGGCACAGGTCCCGCTCCGCGTCGAAGGGATGGGCCTTGCCCTCCACCAACACGTCGAAATCGCGCCGCGTGCCCGTGACGGGCCCCCGCACGCGGAAGGAGGGGCGGCCCGGGAGCGGCTCGACGATGGGGCGCGGGCCGATGGAGACATCCACCAGGCCCGACTCGACGAGCGCCAGCACCTTGGTCATCGCCTCGAGCCCCGCGCCGTTCGACATCCGGATGTAGTAGCGCCAGTAGACGTCGACGAAGCGCCGATGGGACGCGGCGGTGAGCCCCCCGAAGTCCACGACCTGGGAGTAGATGGCGCGAAGGTCCCGCCAGACGCCATCACACGCGGCCTTGGTCGGGTTGCGCAGGTTCCCCTGGGCCGCGGCCAGCTGGTCGCGTCGCATGACGGAGACGAGCCGCTCGCGCCACGTCTCCCCGGGGAGCGTGGCGGGCTCCCCGAGGGGATGGAACAGCCCGCGCCAGTCGAAGCGGTGGGCATGGACCTCCGTCGGGTGTCCCCACGGCGAGGCCGGCAGGGGTTCACGCTGCCCATAGAGCGTCTCGTGGAAGGCCTCACGGAGCCCCAACCCCTCGAAGCGGGGAGAGGCCCAGGTGGCCACCTCGTCGAAGCAGTCCTGGAGCGGAGCCAGCAGGGCGTCGATGCCGTCGTCTCGCCGCTCGCACCCGGCCCGGAGGAAGTCGCGGTAGCGCGGCTCCACCGCGCGGCGCAGCGCGGGCCCCAGGCGCTCTCCGAAGAGGGTGGTGTAATAGACGTAGGCCATCTCCAGGACGACGAGCGGGAAGACGTGCAGCTCGAAGTCGAGCTGCCGTACCTCCCCGCCGCCCAGGACGACGGGCTTCCCCAGGGACTCCCTCAGCGCGTGCACCGCGTCGCTCGTGAGGAAGACGCCCTGGTGCTGCAACGTGCCGTGGCCACGACCCGAGCCGTCCACGGCCTTGGCGTTGTAGGGACGGCAGGTCGTGAACAGGCCGCTCGGGCTCACGGCGACGATGGCCGCGGGCTCCCGGCCGCTGGGCAGGTACTTCAAGAAGGGCGCCGGTCCGGAGGCGTTCTCCCGGACGAACGTCCCGCCGCGGCCCTCGGTCAGGTAGAGCAGGACGTCGATGGCGGTCAGCCCCATGCCCAGCACCCCCACGGTGCTGCCCGGAGGGACGGCGGCCTCCGAGACCTGGGTGTCCAACGGGTAGGCGAAGGGGACGTGCCGCGCCGGCGGCGTCTGGCGCGCGTGGTGCTCCAACACCTCCTCCAGCGAGCCCTTCGCGGGATGGTTGTTGGAGTGCCCCGTGACGAGCAGGACGTGGGTGGCCTCGAAGGTGCGCCCGCCCGAATGGACCCGGAACGCACCGGAGTCCTCGCACGCGATGTCGGTGACCTCGGTCGCGTGCAGCTCCACGTGGACGCCCGGCAGCGCGCGCAGCCAGGCCACGTAGCAGTCGAATCGTTCCCGCAATGCCTCGCCATGCAGGTAGCGCGGAGGGACCTCGACGGGATGGAGGTGGAAGCGCCGCTCTCCCGTGGCCTGGTACTTCGCCTCGGCCCACTCGACGAAGGTCGGCCTCAGCTCGCGCGGCAGCAGCCGTGGCGCGTCCAGGTTGGACTCGTCCGCCGCGAACCCAATCTGGCTCGCCACGCGGTTCATGTAGCTGGTGGCGACCTGCGCGTCGCTGTGGGTCGCGCCGGCGCCGAAGCGGCCCGTCTTCTCGAAGATGGACAGCGTCAGCCCGGACGACAGCTCCAGGCCAGGGAGCAGCGCCGCCAGCCGCTCCAGCGCATACGTGCAGAAGGGGCCCCCGCCGACGACCACGACATGCGGGCCGCTCACGACGCGCGCCCCACCCGCGCGGTCGCGGCCTCGCCGGCGTCGTCGAACGCGGGCCGCCGGAGCGTCACGCCCGCCTCGGCCTCGAACGCCGCGCCGACGCGGAAGAGGGTCCGCTCGTCGAAGGGTCTGCCGACGAGCTGCATGCCCAGGGGCAGTCCGTTCGAGAAGAAGCCCGCGGGGACCACGAGCGCGGGGTTACCGGTGACGTTGAAGGGCACCGTCTGCACGGCCACCGACAGGGAGGGCGGCGGCCAGTCGTGGGGGAAGCCGTCCAGGCGGGGCGCCGAGGCGAGCGCCGTCGTGGTGAGCAGCGCGTCGTAGCGCGAGAGCACGTCGCGGTTGAGTTGCACCGTCAGTTCCTGGCGGAGGCGAAAGGCTTGCGTCAGGTCCGCCGCGGTGAGGGCCGCCGCGGGGACGACGCGCTGGTAGGTGTAGCGGCCGAAGTCGCGGGGCCGCTCCTTCAGGTCCTGCTCGTGGATGGCATAGGCCTCCACGGTCATGATGATGCGACCGCAGGCCTTGAACAGCTCGAAGTCCGGCAGCACGACCTCCTCGACGATGGCGCCCAGCTTCGCCAGCGTCCCGGCGGAGGCGTCCATCGCCGCGAGGACGTCGGGAGAGACTCCGGGGACGTCGCTGAAGAGGCGCCGCGCATAGCCGAGCCGGAGCCCCTGGAGGTCGCGCCCCAGGTCCGCCATGTAGTCGCGGGTCTCCGCCGCGACGCTGCTGGGGTCGCGCGCGTCGTGGCCCGCGATGACGCTCAGCGCGAGCGCGGCGTCCTCCACGCTCCACGTCAGCGGGCCGCAGTGGTCCAACGCGAAGGAGAGCGGGAACACGCCGCGCCGGGAGACGAGCCCATACGTGGGCTTCAGGCCCACGACGCCACAGTGCGAGGCGGGCGAGCGGATGGAGCCTCCCGTGTCACTGCCGAGCGCCAGGCGCAGGAAGCCCGCCGCCACCGCCGCGCCGCTCCCGGACGACGAGCCTCCCGTGAAATGCGCCGGGTTCCACGGATTGCGCGCGGGAGGGAAAGGCAGGTCGAACCCCGGGCCCCCCAGCGCGAACTCGTGCGTCGTCAGCTTGCCGAGCAGCACCGCGCCGCCCGCCTTCAGCCGCGCCTCCACGTGGCAGTCCTCCGTGGGGGCGTGCTCCAGCCGCAGCCTCGAGTTGCACGTGGTGGGGATGCCCGCCACGTCGAAGATGTCCTTCAGCGCGTACGGAATTCCGTGCAAGGGGCCCCGGTCGACACCGGAGCGCAGCTCCTGGTCGGCCCGCGCGGCGTCCTCCAGCGCGCGCTCGGCCGTCACGCGGATGAAGGCCCGCAGCGCGCCGTCATGCGCTGCGATGCGCGAGAGCGCGTGCTCGGTGAGCGCCCTCGAGGTGAGTTCGCCGGCACGCAGCGCGGCGCCGGCCTCCGCGATGGAGAGGGTATGCGGGGGCCGCGGGTTCACTGGCTCACCGCTCACGCAACAGGGCCCGCAGGTTGAACACGTTCGAGGGTTCGCTCTCGGCGGCCCGGGGCTGGCGCAGCAGCGTGGCCATGCGCGTCAGCTCCAGGTACACCGCCAGCGCGCCCGGACGCAGGTCCGCGGGCACGTCATGGCCGCACCTCGCCATCACCGCGTCGAACTCCTGCTCGTGCGCCTTCCGGGACTCGGTGCCCACCACGGCCTCCCTCGGCGTCGAGGTGACGCCCGACCCCTCATGATAGGGGACGGGATAAGCCTGATCAACGCGATGGACCAGAACAGCACGAGGGCCTTGTGTCATTCACAGACGTCCCACGGGCCGGGTTGCCTTGACCCATGCGTCGAGCGACTCGTATCCTGAGTGTTGGCTGTCTTCACTTTCAGGGAATCGCGGGAAAGAGAGGCAGGGGGGCATGGCTAACAGGACGAAGTCGGCGGTCGCGGCGCGTTGGACGCAGAGCACGGCCCGGCAGATCGAGAAGCGGCTGCTCGAGGCGCTTCAATCCCAGTCGGCGAACGTGGAGGACAACACGGCGGAGGGCGCGCTCGCGCGGGGGCGGTTGTTCTCCGTGGCGCTCTACCACGAGAAGGCCATCGAGAGCTTCCGGGAGGCCTTGAGCCTGGACCCCTCTCAATACGAGGCGGCCGCGCGGCTGGTGTTGGTGCTGCTGCGCACGCGGCGCCACGAGGAGGCGTTGGAGGTCGCCACGAAGCTGGCGGCGGAGGCCCCCGACTACGAGCTGCCGGAGATGACGTCGGACGAGCGCATCAGCGTCTTCACCCTCCTGGGCAACGCGCTCGTCCAGAACCAGCGCACGGATGACGCCATCCAGGCGTACCAGACGGCGCGCAAGCTCAGCAAGCGAGACACCACGGCCGCGGCCCGGTTGGCGCAGCTCTACCTCTCCTCCGGCGAGCCCAAGCGCGCGTTGGAACAGTCGAGCGCCTTCTCACGCAACCCCCGCTTCCAGGACCTGGCGTCCGTGCTCACCCTGGGCAAGACGAACGAGGCGCTGTTGCCCACGTACCGTCGCGCCTCCATCGCGGACATCGTCGGGCTGACCGACCATGGGCGCCCGCTCACGGTGCCGGACGGCTCGCGGCTCGCGTCGGTGGTGGAGGGTTCGACGGCGTGGTGCGCGGAGCCACGCGACGTGCTCGCGGACGACGCCTCCGAGTGATTCGGCGCCCGGGCCGGGAGGGGTCGAAGAGGCTCCCGGCCTGGGGCTTGTGGGACGGCGGACAGGGGGCTGGTGGCCCGGGACTCGTTGCTTGACGCACTGGGACCGCTTCGCTACGTAGCCCGGATGACCACAATCGTCGGTGTCGTAGGCCGTGAGATTCTCGATAGCCGCGGCAACCCCACTGTCGAAGTCGACGTCATCCTGGAGAACGGTATCCGCGGTCGCGCCGCGGTGCCCTCGGGTGCGTCGGTCGGCACGCATGAGGCGGTGGAGCTGCGTGACGGTGACAAGTCGCGCTACCTGGGCAAGGGCGTCCGCAAGGCGGTCGCGGCCGTCAATGACGAGATCGCCGGCGCCATCCGCGGGATGAACGCCGAGTCGCAGATCGAGCTCGACGAGAAGATGATCGCCCTCGACGGCACGCCGAACAAGAAGCGGCTCGGCGCCAACGCCATCCTCGGCGTGTCGCTGGCGGCGGCGAAGGCCGCGGCCGCCGCGCGCGGGCTGCCCCTGTACCGCTACGTGGGCGGCGCGTACTCGCACGTGCTGCCCGTGCCGATGATGAACATCATCAACGGCGGCGTGCACGCGGACAACGCCATCGACTTCCAGGAGTTCATGATCATGCCGGTCGGCGCCCCCACGCTGGCCGACGCGGTCCGCATGGGCTCCGAGGTCTTCCACACCCTGAAGAAGGGCCTGGCGGACGCCGGTCACAGCACCAACGTGGGTGACGAGGGCGGCTTCGCGCCGAACCTGAACTCCGCCGAGGAGGCGCTGGACTTCATCATGCGCTCCATCGAGAAGGCGGGCTTCCGCGCGGGCGAGGACATCTGCCTGGCGTTGGACCCGGCCGCCAGCGAGTTCTACAAGGACGGCGTCTACGACTACGAGGGCGAGGGCAAGAAACGCTCCATCGAGGAGCACGTGAAGTACCTCGAGAGCCTCGTCGCCAAGTACCCCATCGTCTCCATCGAGGACGGCCTCGCCGAGGACGACCTGGTGGGGTGGAAGCTGTTGACGGACCGCATCGGTCGCAAGTGTCAGCTGGTGGGCGACGACCTGTTCGTCACCAACACGGCGCGCCTGGTCGACGGCATCAAGCGCGGCATCGCCAACTCCATCCTGGTGAAGGTCAACCAGATCGGCACGCTGACCGAGGTGCTCTCGGCCTGCGACACCGCCAACCGCGCGGCGTACACCGTGGTCATGTCCCACCGCTCCGGTGAGACCGAGGACTCGACCATCGCGGACCTCGCCGTGGCGACCAACTGCGGGCAGATCAAGACCGGCTCGCTGTCCCGGTCCGACCGCACCGCGAAGTACAACCAGCTGATCCGCATCGAGCAGGAGCTGGGCAAGCAGGCCCGCTACGGCGGCCGCTCCGTGCTGCGCGCGCTGTCCTGACGCGAGACGGGCGGTCGGATGCCTCTCGCCGTCAGCCTCTACGGGGCCGTCGCCAGTCTCGAGGACGGCCCCGGGTTGTTGAACCTGGCCTGGACCCTGGATGAGCGCCGGTGGCTCTCGGTGGACCTGGACGCGCTCGTCACGCGCGAGCTGGAGGCCGAGGCGCGGGAGGGGTTGACCTTCGTCCACCGCTACTTCGTGAAGGACCCCTACGGCGATGACGTCCTGGGGCCCTCGGTGGCGGCGTACTTCGGCAGGGAAGGGTGGTCGACCCGGGTGACGTGCGGCGCGGGCGTCGTCTCGCTGCTGCACGCGCTGGCGCTCCTGTCGGACGGGCGGCCCGTCCTCTTCACGGGGGACTGCTACCCGGACCTGCCCCACTGGCTCTCGAGGCGGGCCGAGCTCCGCGCGGCCGTGGACGCCCGGGACGTGGACCCCGAGGGGGCCTCGCTCGTCTTCCTCGAGCGGCCGAGCCTCGTGGGAGACGGCTTCCGCGACCTGGGCGCCATCGCGGAGCTCTGTGTCCGCGCGGCCCGGCACGGCGCGGTGGTGGCCATCGACGAGTCCAACGCGAACTACTACCCGCCGGCCTTCAGCGCGGCCCACCTGCTGCCGGACGCGGACAACCTCGTGGTCATCCGTGGCTTCTCCAAGGCGTACCAGCTGGGGGGGCTGCGGCTGGCGTACTGCCTGGCGGCGCGTGAGCTGACCGAGCGGCTGCGCGCGGTGGTGCCGCCGCTGCTGGCCTCGTCCCTGTCCCTGCGCCTGGGGCGGGAGGTGCTCGGGCTGGGGGACGTGGCGGCGTCCCTGCGCGAGCGCATCACGGCGAACAAGGCCGAGACGCGGCGCCTGCTGGAGGCGGCGGGCCTCCCCGACGTGCTCCCCTCGAGCCAGTTCCTCCCCTACCTGTTCCTCCGTCACGACGCGGCGGACAGTCTGGCCTTCCTGGAACGTCAGAGGATTCGCGGTAAGCTCCATCCCTACTGGTCGGCGGCCACGCGGGACGTGGCGTGCATGTTCCGGTTGAGCGCGCCGTTGAGCGCGGAACGGATGGACCTGCTGCGGGGGCGGTTGGAGGTGGCGCGGCGGGCCTGAACGAGGGAGGCGGAGATGGGCCGCGCAGACGCGGGGATGAAGCTCGCGGCGTTCTTGTACCCGACGGGCTACCACGTCGCCGCCTGGCGCCACCCGGACGTCCCCGCGGACGCGGGCGTCAACTTCGCCCACTTCACGCAGCTGGCCCGGACGGCCGAGCGGGGCCTGTTCGACTTCCTCTTCCTGGCGGACAGCGTGGCCGTGCGAGGCACGGACCTGCCGGCGCTGAGCCGGACCGCCATCCGCTACGTCGCCCAGTTCGAGCCGTTGACGTTGCTGTCCGCGCTCGCCGCCGTCACCGAGCGCATCGGCCTGGTGGCGAGCGCGACGTCCACCTACAACGAGCCCTATCACCTGGCGCGCAAGTTCGCGTCGCTCGACTTCATCAGCGGCGGTCGCGCGGGCTGGAACCTCGTGACGTCGTCCAATGGCGACGAGGCGCACAACTTCGGGTTGGACGCGCACCCCGAGCATGGCGAGCGTTATGGACGGGCGCGTGAGTTCGCGCAGGTGGTGAAGGGGCTGTGGGACAGCTGGGAGGACGACGCCTTCCTCCGCGACAAGGACACGGGCCTCTACTTCGACCCGGACAAGCTCCATGTCCTCCACCACCGGGGCGAGGAGTTCTCTGTGCGGGGCCCGCTCAACGTCCCGCGCACGCCGCAGGGCCATCCGGTCCTCGTCCAGTCGGGCTCCTCCGACGTGGGGCGCGAGCTGGCGGCGGAGATCGGCGAGGTGGTGTTCACCGCGCAGCCGACGTTCGCCGGGGCGAAGGCCTTCTACGCGGACGTGAAGGCGCGCGCGGCGAGGAAGGGGCGCTCGCCCGACGCGTTGAAGGTGATGCCCGGCATCTTCCCCTTCGTGGGGCGGACGCAGCGGGAGGCCGAGGCGCGGTACGAGCAGCTCCAGGCGTTGATCGACCCCGTGGTGGGCCTGTCGCTGCTCAACGGACTGTTGCCCGGCGTCGACCTCTCCGCGCATCCCCTGGACGGGCCATTGCCAGAGGTGCCGCAAGTCCAGGGGAGCTGGAGCCGGCAGAACCTCATCGTCGAGGAGGCCCGGCGCAGGAACCTCACCATCCGTCAGCTCTACCTGGACATCGCGGGCTCGCGAGGCCACTGGCAGCTGGTGGGCACGCCCGAGCGCATCGCCGACGAGCTGGAGGTCTGGTTCCGGGAAGGCGCGGCGGATGGCTTCAACGTGATGGCGCCCTATCTTCCCGGTGGGCTCGACACCTTCGTCGAGCTGGTGATTCCGGAGCTCCAGCGCCGGGGCTTGTTCCGCACCCGCTACGAGGGGCGCACGCTGCGCGAGCACCTGGGCCTGCGTCGCCCCGAGCACGTGTCGCGTCGCTCCCACGGGCGGAGCGCGGTGGCGGGGTAGACGCGTCCATGCCGAGCGAGCTCGTCTCCCGCCTGCTGCGCGCCGTCCCCATCGATGACGTGATGCGCTCCCTCGCGCGCATCGCGGAGCACGACCGCTATCAGGCCTCGCATGGCATCGACGACGCCGCGAGCGTGGTGGCGCAGAGCGCCCGGGACCTGGGGCTGGCGGACGTCACCGTCTCGCGCTTCCCCGCCGATGGCGCCGCGCGCTGGTGGTCCTTCCGCGCCCCCGTCTCGTGGACGCCCGTGGTGGCGAGGCTGGAGGTGTGGGCCGGAGGGCACCGGGCGCTCCAGCTCGACCACGCGCTCCAGCCCTTCTCGGTCGCGACGTACTCCGCTGCCACCCCCGCGGGCGGCGTCGCCGCGCGGCTGGTGAAGGTCCAGGGCGCGCCACGGGACTTCGACGTGCGTGGGGCCGTCGCCGTGGTGGGGCGCGAGGAGCTGGCCCGGGGGGACCTCCCCGCGGAGCTGGCCCGGTTGGGGGCCCTGGGCTTCATCACCGACGCGCCCGCGCGGACCGGGGCCGCCGGCGAGGAGCACCCCGGGCGCATCGAGCTGGAGCCCCACTCGCCGCTGTTCGCCTTCAGCCTGACGCGGGCGCAGCTGGGGCGCGTGAGGCCCCTGCTCGACGCGGGCGCCGAGGCGCGGGTCCTCATCGAGGTGGATGCCTCCGCGTCGATGCCCGTCGTCTCGGGGGTGCTTCCCGGCGACGAGGCGGGCGGGGAGGTGTGGCTGACGGCGCACCTGTGTCATCCCCGGCCCGGGGCCAATGACAACGCCTCCGGCGTCGCGGCGCTGCTCGGGGTCGCCGCCGCGCTGAGGGCGGAGCGCGCCCGCTCGCCACGCAGGAGCATCCGCTTCTTCTGGGGCCCCGAGTTCCTGGGCGTGGCCGCGGTCCTCCACGAGCGGATGGCGTCGCGGGGGCGCGCGGGCCTGCCCTCGGCGGTCATCAACGTCGACATGGCGGGAGAGGACCAGGCGCTGTGCGGCAGTCCCTTCCTCATCGAACGGGGGCCGGACTTCCGGCCGTCGTTGCTCGTCCCCTTCGCCGAGCACGTCGTGGGCGAGGTGTTCGCGCGGACGGCGGCGCACCCGGGCGTCTGGCGGGCCATCCCGTTCGCGGGCTTCTCGGACCACGCGCTCTTCGCGGACCCGAGCACCGCCTCGGCCGCGGTCCAGCTCTGCCACGCTCCGGACCGCTTCAACCACTCCGCCGCGGACACGCTCGACAAGGTCTCCGCGGTGGAGATGGCGCGGACGACGGTCGCCGCCTCCGCGCTCGCCTGGATGATGGCCTCGCCCGGGGCACTGGCCGTCCCCATGGTGGAGCGCATCGTCGGGGACTGGTGCGCGAGCGAGCTCGCGGCGGCGCATCGGGTCGCGAGCCGGTTCGAGGGCCTCCAAGCGGGGGAATGGAGCCGTCGCCTCCTGCGCCACGTGGAGCGCTCCAACGAGGCCATGCGCGCGCTCGTGCAGCCAGGGACGGGCTCCGAGGCGCCTGCTGCCCCCGCGCGAGGTCGGGTCATCCGTCGTCGCTGGTCCGGCCCGTTCAACGCGCGCGCCATGGCCGCGGACCTCCCGGCGGACAGCCGCGCGGCGCTGACGCGCCTGATTGCCGCCGACAAGCAGAACCTCGCGTTGCTCCTCAACTTCGCCATCCGCGCGGATGGGAGCCGTGGACGCGAGGACCTGGTGGACGAGACGTCGCTGGCGCTCGGGCGCCCCATCGAGGAGGGCGTCGCGCGCGGGCTCGTGGACCTGCTGCTGGAGTCGGGGTGGGCGACGGAGGACTCGCCGTCCGACGACTGAGGAGACGCGTCAGCTCTTCCCCACCATGCGCTGGAAGCGGTGGCGCAGTGGGAAGGGCACGAAGCGCTCGACGTGGAAGCCGAGCTGCTCGTCGAGTGAGTACGTCACCGGGTCCGTCAGGCTCAGCTCGGACATGCCCCGGGCCATCTGCTCGAGGAACCCCGGGTACTGGGATTGGAGGGTGTAGACGACGCTGTAATAGAGGTTCCGCCCGAGCGAGAAGCACGGGTAGCGCGCGTCGTAGTTCTCCAGCGAGTACTTGGGGAAGCACCCGTCGATGATGCGCTTGGGGCACAGCCACAGCGGCATCACCAACGTCATGTCGCCGATGACGCGCGCGGGGAAGGGCGCGGGCTTGAGGCCGGTGGAGACGCGGAACATGGCCTCCGTGACGACGTCCTCCAGGTTCAGGCCCGTGCAGACGAAGCGCGTCCCCAGCTCGCGGGCCTTCTTGAAGAGCGCCAGCCGCACCAGCAGCGTGCCGAGGAACTCGAAGTCGTCTCCCTCGAACTCCTTCTGGAAGCGGTCGATGAGCGAGGCGGAATCCCGGGGGATGCCGAGCAGCTCCTTGACGTCCAGCTCCTCCATCACCGTCAGCTCGAGGCCGTAGGTCGCGCACAGCTCCCGCGCGCGCGGCACGCCCGCGTCCCAGTCCGGGATGCCCTTGATGATGAGGGGATGGACCGTGAGCCCATGGTCCTTCAACTGCGTCAGCGCGTAGAGCAGGGCGTTGCTGTCGCCGCCGCCGCTGACGCCGACGACCAGGTGGGAGTCCGGAGGCAGGTGCTCGCGCACCGTCTCCGCCACCCGCGCCGCGATGACGGAGCGGCACTCGTCGGGGCTGAGCTTCTTGAGGAAGGACTCCGCCGTCGAGCTGGCGTTGTCCAGGCGCTGGTAGAAGTACTCGGTCGCCTGTCGCTCCGGCTCCGCGCTGGCCACGGTCATGGCCTGGGCGAGCGAGAACAGGAAGGGGTTCACGTTGCGGTTGAAGTAGAGCAGCAGCTCCGCCGCGTCCTTCAGGTCGCTGGCCGTCTGGTCGAGGCACGGCCGGATGGTCGGCGCGCCACCGGACCTGGGCACGACATAGATGGTCAACGCGGACCAGGGGACCTGGTGGCGATTGAGCAGGTCGATGAGCCGCTCATCACCATTCCAGCTCAGTGACTGACGCCCGTGGGACGTCACGAGCGACACGGCAGGGGAGGATCGTGGACCGGTGCTCATCTGCCTGTGCTTGCTCTCACACGCCTCACGGGCGCAGCGGGACTTCGGAAGAGACAGGATGCCGCCCTCGCGCGGCGGCCTCCTGGAGGACTACTGGGCGCCCGTGTCGCAGCTGGCGCCGCAGATGGTCTCCAGCCCGTGCTTGGAGGCCGGGATGGCGCGGCGCTGCGTGCGCATCGCCTCCAGGTCCGCCACCGCGATGAAGGCAGTCGCGGTCCGGCGCTCGCTCGCGGGCACCAGCTCGACGGACACGTTCTTCAGATTGAAGTTGTTCTGGACCTCGACACTCTCTTTCTGCTGGATCATCTCAGCCCCTTCTCTCCGTCAAACGTCGGGTGGAAGCCGCGACAACCCTGGAACCATAGCGGGCGCCCCGTCCGATGGTCAACGTGCAAAACCAGCACTCCGGTACCAGCCTGTAATTGCTCTTCGCGCGCGATCCGCGCACGTGCGCGTCAGCGTGAGGGGGGCGCGGCGAGGAGAGGGCGCCTGTCGCGCACGCCGAGCGCGGCCTCCAGCGCGGCGCCCGCGCGCAGCACGGTGGTCTCGTCGAAGACGCGGCCGACGAGCTGGAGCCCCAGGGGGAGGCCCGTCGAGGAGAAACCCGAGGGCATCGTGAGGGCGGGGTTGCCCGTCACGTTGTAGGGGATTGTCTGCATCGGCATCTTCAGTGGCCAGTCGGGAGGGAACTCGTCGAGGCGCGGCGCGGGGCCCACGCCGGTCGCGGTGAGCAGGAGGTCGTGGTGTTTCATGACCCCCTGGTTGAGCGTCACCGTGAGCTCACGTCGGAGTCGGAAGGCCTGCGTCAGGTCCGCGGCGGAGAGCGTCGCTCCGAGGATGAGGCGTTGATACGTGTATCGCGCGAAGTCGTGCGGGCGCTCGCGGAGGTCTCGTTCGTGAATCGCATGGCCCTCGGCGATCATGATGACCCGGCCGCACGCGCTGAAGAGGCGGAAGTCGGGCAGCCGCACCTCCTCGACGCTGGCGCCCAGCCGGGTCAGCGTCCGGGCCGCGGCGTCGAGCGCGGTGATGACCTCCGGTGAGGTGCCCTCGGCCTCGGCGAAGTGGTGCCGGGGGTAGGCGACGCGCAGGCCGTGGACGCCCTCTTTCAGCCGCGCCGTGTAGTCGGGCACGGGCTCGTCGGCGCTGCCGGGGTCGAGCGGGTCATGCCCCGCGATGACGCCCAGCGCGAGCGCCGCGTCCTCCACGGACCAGGTCAGGGGCCCGCAGTGGTCCAGCGCGAAGGAGAGGGGGAAGGTGCCTCGTCGCGAGACGCGGCCATAGGTGGGCTTGAACCCCACGGCGCCGCAGAAGCAGGCGGGGCCGCGGATGGAGCCGCTGGTGTCCGAGCCCAGGGTGACGCGCAGGAGCCCGGCGGCGACGGCGGCGGCGCTGCCCGAGGACGAGCCGCCGGTGAAGTGCTCCAGGTTCCACGGGTTGCGCGCGGGCGGGAAGGGGAGGTCGAAGCTGGGGCCCCCGAGCGCGAACTCGTGCGTGGCGAGCTTGCCCAGGAGCACCGCGCCCCCCGCCCTGAGCTTCGCCTCGACGAAGGCGTCCTGCGTGGGGACGTGGTCGACCCGCAGCTTCGAGTGACACGTCGTCCGGATGCCGGCGGTGTCGAAGATGTCCTTCAGCGCGTACGGGATGCCGTGCAGGGGCCCCCGGTCGACCCCCGCGCGCAGCTCCAGGTCGGCGCGGTGCGCGTCCTCCAGCGCGCGCTCCCTCGTGACGAGGACGAAGGCGTGCACCGGCTCGTCGATGGACGCGATGCGCGCCAGCGCGTGCTCGACGAGAGCCGTGGCGCTGAGCTGTCCGGAGCGCAGGCGCGAGCCCGCCTCCGCGATGGAGAGTTCGTGAAGTGGCTTCATCCCCGCCCCGTCACCGTCCGCGCAGGAGCGCGTCCAGGTGGAACACGTTCGAGGGCTCGCTCTCAGCCTGCCGGGGCTGCCGCAGGACGGCCGTCATCCGCTTCAGGTCCTCGTAGCCCGCGAGGACGCCGGCCCGATACGCCTCCGGGACGGTGATGCCTTGTCGCCGCATCAACAGGTCGAGCTCGCGCTCGAGCGGGGAAGCTGCCTCCGGCCCTGCCTTGTCCATCCACCTCTCCAGTCGTGGAAACGAGCGTAACACGCAGGGCTTGAAGTCCACGGATTGCGGAGAGAGCCCGTGGCGGGTAGACCGGAGGCGTCATGGACCGAAGCTCACGCGACATCGAGTGGAGCCACCTGTCGTCCCTGGAGGAGAAGCGCGCGGCCTACGCGCTCGAGTCGTACTTCCGGGAGAGCCTGTGGGACGCGCGGGTGGTGCTCGGCGAGCGGATGCTGCCCATCCTCCAGCGCATCACCCTGCTGGTGTTCAAGCCGGAGGCGCTCGTGGGGCGCCGGGTGGACGGCACGATGCGCTTCCTGGCGGACAACGGCTTCACGCCCATCCACTACCGCCCCTTCACCTTCACGCGGCCCATCACCCGCGAGGTGTGGCGCTTCCAGTGGAACGCCTCGACGCTGGACAAGATCGACGTGTCGACGCTCGCCTTCTGCGCGCTGCCCACGGTGATGGTGGTCCTGCGGGACGACTCGTCGCCGTTGGAGCTGCCGGGCTCGGTCCGTCTGAAGAAGCGCAAGGGGGCCGCCGCTCCGGAGGCGCGGGCGCCGGGCACGCTGCGCTCCGTCGTCTCCGCGCCGAACCGGATGATCACCTTCGTCCACACCACGGACGAGCCCGCGGACGTGCTGCGCGAGGTCGGCATCTTCTTCGACCGGCCCACGCGGCGTGAGTTCTTCCAAGCCATCCTGGAGGACTTCCGAGGGGACGCCACGGCCGGGTGCCTGGGGGCCTTGAAGCGGCTGGAGGCGCGGGCGCCCACGTCGGACTTCGCGCCCGAGGGGGCGTGGCAGCGCATCCTGGCGCGGGCCCAGGGCCAGACGCGCGCGCGGCTGGAGGCGCAGCGGGCGCGGTTCGGCGAGACGGGGAAGGTCGACTGGGAGGACTTCCACGCGCTGTGCGCGGACGCGGGCTGCGACACCTGGGACATCGTCTCCATCGGCACCGCCGCCATCGACTACGACGACGTGGGCCACGCGCAGCTCATCAACTTCGACCGGGGAGGGCTCGACGGTTGGTTGAACGGCAAGGCGCGGCTCGTGCCGGGCGAGAGCTGAGCCTCAGGAGCGGGAGCCCGCGGCCTCGAGGAGCGCGCGGATGCCCTGCACGTCGATGGGAGGGCGCGCGTTCAGCTTGGAGTAGCGCACCGTCCCCAGCAGGCTCTCCAGGTTGCGCGCGCCCGCGTCGGGGCCCCAGACGCGCTCGGCGTGCCGCAGCGCCTGCTCGTGCGATGTCTCGCCATCGAACAGGCTCAGCACCGACCAGGCCTGCGCGGTGAGCTGGAGCGGCGGGGTGCCCGCGTTCAGCCGCGTCAGGTCGTAGCGCTCGTCGCGCAAGCGCACCGTCACGTCGAAGTCGAGGGCGGGCAGGGGCTCGCCCCCCTCGGCGCGCTCCTCGATGACGGGGACGGAGGGCAGCTGGGGCGCGAGCAGTCGCTGCTCGGCCCAGGTGAAGACCGCGCGCGCGAAGGCCACGATGCGGTGGGTGAACCGGGTGACGTCGCTGGCGGTGGGCCGCGGGGGCGCCTGATGGAGGCCCAGATAGCGCTCTTGCGCGGACAGCCCCGAGGGACGACCGGGCAGCAGCCGCTCCCAGTCCGGTGGCAGGGCCTCCAGCAGCCGGGCCCGCCACTTGCGCGTCGGGTTGGTGAAGCCGTGGCCGGCGACGAGGCCGTCCACCGCGTGGCCGAGCAGCTCCTGCGCGACGAAGAGCATGCTGACCCAGTCGCTGACTCCATTGAGGCCGGCCAGGTCGATCTGCAGCGTGTTGGCTTGATAGCGCGCCCAGTCCAGCTTGTGCCGCGCGAGGTGGGCCTGGGGGACGCGGGCCTGATAGCGCTCCAGCTCTCCGGCGCCGTGGAGCGCCCTGCCGGTGCGCAGCCGGTGCAGCAGCTTGCGATCATCCTCCGTCAGCCCGGTGGCGGCGCGCGGCTGGCGCGGCTGGCGCTCCCACCGCTCGAAGGCCGTCAGCAGCCGCTCCAGCGCCTCGCGGTCGAGCACGCGCACGTCACAGACGATGGGCCCCACGGCGAAGGCCACGTCGTTGAGCGAGGTGAAGGCGATGTCCGTGCGGGAGGTGACGAGATACAGGTCGATGTCCGACGTCTCGTTGCCGAGCCCCTCGACGAGCGAGCCACACACGAACAACACGTCCGCGTCCGTGAGGCACAGGGCCTCGCGGGCGCGGATGGTGATGGCGTCGAGGGTGAGCTTGCGGCGGGCCAGGAACTCGGTGAGGTCCACGACGACGTTCCTGGCGGCTCAGATGGCCGCGGCGAGCCCCTGCGTGCCCACGAGCGCGATGGCGCGCGGGGCGATGACATCCTGGAGCATGGCCTTGCGCACCTCGGCCCGGGAGCGGGCGGTGAGGTGGCCGTACTGCTCCATGATGACGGGCTCCTCGGGCAGGTCGTTCGCGGGGAGGATGGCCAGGGCGCGACCGAAGGCCGTCTGCGCGAGCGGCAGCAGCGAGGGGTGTCGGGTGAGCATCCACTCGGTGAAGCGCCAGGAGAGGTCGGCGTGCCGGCCCTCCTCCTCGACGATGCGCGAGAGCACCTTGCGGATGCCCTCGTCCGTCGTGCGCTCGAGCGCGACCTCCGCGCACTTCGCGGAGATGGTCTCGTTGACACAGCCCTCGATGATGGAGGCCTCGAGGATGGCCGCGGGCTCGTCGGAGGCGTCGAGGACGCTCTCCAGGGACAGCTCGCCCGGGCCCGCCGGCACGCCCGTGAAGCGGGAGGCGATGCCGAAGCAGTAGCGCGCGTGATGCACCTCCTCCTCCATCGCCTTGATGGCGGCGAGGAGCAGCTCGGGAGGGGCGGCCAGCTTCATCAGGTGGAGCACGAACCGGGCGAACGCCGCCACGGAGGCGTGCTCACCCAGACCCTGCTCCAACCACCTCTTGCCAATCAGCGCGCGCTCTTCGGGAGTCACGGGCGCGCGTCGCTCACGAGGACGTCCGAAACGTCGGCGCACCAGGAGGAGTCCCCCTGGACGACCGGCGCCAGGCGGGCGCCTTCCTCGACCATGGACAGCGGGCGCCCGTGGACGTCCAGCTCGATGGTGGAGAGGTCGATGTACGGCATCTGGGCCTGGCCGTTGCGCACCAGCTGCAGGTGCGCGGAGAACTCGGCGAAGCGCGGGTTGTTGGCGAAGGTGTCCGCCAGCTTGAGCGCCTCATCACCCCTGCCGGTGGCGATGTACACCTGCGCCAGCCGCGCCGCGGCCGTGGTCTCCGTCACGCTGACCTGCAGCGCGGTGAGATAGGCCTGGATGGACTCGTTGACGAGGCCGTTGAGCAAGAGCGCGTTGCCCAGCAGCGTATAGGCGCTGATGCGCTCGTCCGACGTCATCTCCTGCAGCACGAAGCTCGGCTTCTGCTCGGCCAGCTGCTTGGCGGACTCGAGCGCCGCTTCCTTCTGCCCCGTGCGAATCTGCAGGACGGTCAGGCGCGCCCGCGCCTCGGCCAGGGAAGGGTCCAGCTTCAGGGCTTGCTGATAGCTGGTGATGGACTCCTGGTTGTACGCGGCCAGCGCCAACGTGCGGCCACGCGCCAGCGCGCCCTTGCCGCTGGTGATGTCACCGAGCTGCGGCGCATCGGACTGGAGGGCTTGAAGCAGATGGGCGGAGATCTTCTGGGAGACTTCCACCAACCAGGGCGCTGCGGAGGCATTCGACGAACCCATGAGCTGCTCCCCTCTCTCGCTTTGCGCGAATTAATGAGGAAGCCGAGGTTAGGGGGTGCACAGCTCCCGCGTCAAGCGGAAGCCGGAATTCGAGAGATTCACTGCGTGAGCCTCGCGAGACAGTGGCGTCACGCGAGACCCATGAAACGCTCGAGGGGCCAGTGGGAGCGCGCGCCGGAGGGGATGCATGCGAGGGCCCGCGGCGCAGCCATCCGTGGCCCTGCACCGAGGGCGACGACGGCGCGAACCCCGCGACGGACGGACGCGGAGCGTCTCCATGGAGCGGGCGGGGCTCGCTTGAGGTGCCGGGCCGCGCGGTGACGACGGGAAGCGTCAACGCGTCCGTGTCACAGGCTCTCACGGGTTGAGAGCGATTCGCCCGAGTCTCAGAAAGCAAGCAGGCGTAACCCTGTCAAAACAGACAGTGCGGCGGGGTTTGTTTTTAATCCGTGAATACCCTGTCTCGCCATGGGGGCGCGTTCGCGAGCATGGAACGCGTGATTGAAGTGGGAATCCGTTTCAAATGAGCGAGCGTTCGTTTATATGTGTGAGACGTCATCGCTGGGCGTTCGTGCCCCGGCTCCAGCCTGAGTTCCGGCCCGCCTTGGAGGCACCGTGAAGCGCTCGCATCCGCTCGTCTTTCCCACGTCCCAGGTCTACTGGTTCATCGCGGGCCTTGTGCTCGTCTACCTGGTGGTGGCGGTGTGCCTGGCGCCCGCGGGCATCTACCTGGTGTCGCGCGGGTTCGTGACCGCGTTCCTCCGCTACCACGCCGCGCCCGTCATCCTGCTGTTGGGGGGGCCCTGCGGCATCTACCTGATGGTGTGGCGGGCCAGCGACGTCTTCGCCTGGATGCTCTCGCCGCGCGTGCTCGAGTGGGACGTGACGGGGTTCCAGGTGGGGGACACTCGCGTCGCGTGGCGGGACATCACGGAGATTGTGGAGCAGTACAACCTCGACCGCGTCGTGCTGCGGCACCGCTCGGGGAAGTACAAGCTCCGGCTCAACCTCTGGCGTGACTCGGAGCGGCTGCACGAGGTGGTGTGGGAGCGGGTCGTCCCACCGCTCTTGCGGCGGGTGGAGGAGGAGGTGGCCGCCGGCGAGGAGGTCGCCTTCGGCCCCGTGCGGCTCAGTTCGGAGGGGCTGACCTACAAGCGCAGGCTCATGCGCTGGGAAGACATCGAGAACATCCGCGTCCAGAACGAGCATGACCAGGGCGTGTCGTCACGCGAGGTCATCATCGACGCGGACGGGAAGACCCAGAAGATCGACGAGAGCAAGCTCGTCAACGCGCCAGTCCTGCTGGCCTACCTGTCGGGGCGCCTCGCCGGCTGACAGACTTTTCAATCACAGACGCGACATCATGGAAATCTACAGCTCTGCTCAGTCCAAGGCGAAGGCTGAAAAGCCTCGTCAAGTCTTCTATTCGCGGACCCGGCTCATCATCGGAGTGGTCATCTGGATCGGCGCGACGGCGCTCTTCGGGGGGCTGACCTACAAGGGGCTCCCGGACACCACGGTGCTGGTCATCGGGGGCCTCTTCACCCTGCTCGCGGTGTGGATGCTCTTCAATTGCATCCGGGGCCTGGGGCGTGTCGACAAGCCGGTGCTCGTCATCAGCCGCCAGGGCATCCAGTTCGATGACGGCGTGCTGATCCACTGGGAGCACGTGCGGGAGAACACGTACCTCGACCAGTCGTACATGGGCATCCCGGTCTTCCGGGCCATCGAAATCAAGACCACCCTGCCCAAGCCCAAGCGCAAGCACGTGCGCGTGTCCGCGCTGGAGATCGGCAGCGACGAGTACCTGGAGCTCTGCAGCCGTTACAGCAGCCACCTGCGCTGATTCCACGTCGGGGGGGCGGTGGGGGAGAGGGGGACGGGGCGGGGGGCCCGGACCCACCGCGACGAGGGGAGGGCGACCGGTCCGGAGCGCGCGCTCTCGGACCGGGCATCTGGCAGGGGTTCTACTGGAGGGCGGGGCCGCCGCAGTAGGCACGGGTACAGGACAACCACGCCCGGACGCAGGCCTCCTCTTGCTCCGTCGTCGTCGCGGCGTTCATGCAGTTGTCCAGGCGGGTACTGCACGGCTCACAGTCCTTCATCTCGTGGACCTCGCCTTGCGTGGCCTCCGCGCCGGGAGCGGAGTCCAGCTCCGCTCCGCCACACCCCGCCAGCAGTGCCGCCGCCAACAGCCCCTGGATGACGTTCCGCATGTGACCTCCCGTATGGATGGTTGCTGCGTTGCAACTGTATCAATCTTCGGGAGGTCGTGAAGTCCAGGGGCGTTGCTGGAGTGGCCTCCAGGACGGGGTCGCCGCCCTGAAGGCGACGGGAGCGGCTACTTGCAGATCTCCCGGGTCAGCTTGTCGCGCTGGGCCTGCTCGGCCGTGGCGCGCTTGATGCCCTCCTCCAGCGCGTCGTCGGCCTTCTCCAGCGCGTCGAGGACGCGGCTGGTGGCGCGGCCCTTCTTGGCGATGGTCAGCACCTCGCGCATCTCCTTGCGCGCCTGCTTGAGGGCGTCGAGGTTGTCCTCGCGCTCCTTGAACTCCTTCTTCGCGGCCTTGCACTCCGGGGACTGCGCGGACGCAGTCGACGCACCCAACATCACGACGGCAACCAGCCAACGCACGCGACACCTCCAGGTGACAGGGGCCCGATTATAGGCCCCCGCCCGCGTGGCGTGGCGCGTCGCGCGCTACTTCGCGGCGCTCTTGGCCCCGTCCTTCACCTTGGCGTAGGTGCCCTTGAGCGCCATGCCGACGACGAAGGTCCCCGCGTGGCACTCGACGTCCGTGGGGCTGCGGACCTCGCTCTTCTTGTAATAGCTCACGATGTCGACCACGGCGTTGGCGCCGCGCTTCTTGGCGCCCTCCTGGAGGGCGATGAGCGCGGACAGCGTCACCCACCGGCAGGCGTCCTCGTCGGACTTGCCCACGCCGTTGGTCTTCTTGTTGGTGACGTCCTCTCCGAGCGACTCCAGTACCTTGGGCGTCTTCTGGCCGGCCAGGTAGAACTTCACCGTCCCATCCAGCTTCTGCTGGGCCTCCGGCATCTGCAGCACCTCCGCCAGGGGCTGGCGGATGGCGGTGTCGCGCGCGAGCGCGGGCGTGGGAAGCATCAGGGCCAGCAGGGCGATTGTCAGCGTCTTCTTCATCGGTTCCCCCTCAAGTCCAGCGGCGGAAGATCAACGAGGTGTTGATGCCGCCGAACGCGAAGTTGTTGCTCATGACGACGTCGGTCTGGAGGCTTCGACCTTCCCCCATGACATAGTCCAGCGGCGGGCAGCGTGGATCCACTTCGCCCGGCTCCAGGTGCAGCGTGGGCGCGAACCACCCCGAGCGCATCATCTCCAGGCTCATCCACGCCTCCAGCGCGCCGCAGGCGCCCAGCGTGTGGCCCATGTAGCTCTTGAGCGACGACAGGGGCATCCGCTCGCCGAAGACGGCGTGGGTGGCCGTGGTCTCCGCCACGTCGCCCTGGTCCGTCGCGGTGCCGTGCGCGTTGACGTAGCCGACCTCGGAGGGGGGGATGCCCGCGTCCTCCAGCGCCAGCCGCATCGCCTGCGCCATCGTCTCCGCGTGGGGCTGGGTGATGTGGCGTCCGTCGCTGTTCGTCCCGTAGCCGATGACCTCGGCGATGATGCGCGCTCCGCGCGCCCGGGCGTGCTCCAGCTCCTCGAGCACCAGCGTGCACCCGCCCTCGCCGAGCACCAGCCCGTCCCGCTTCGCGTGGAAGGGGCGGGGCGTCAGCTCCGGGGTGGCGTTGTTCTGGGTGCTCGTGGCGAACAGGGTGTCGAACACCGCCGCGCCCGTGGCGTCCAGCTCCTCCGAACCGCCCGCCAGCATCGCCACCTGGCGGCCCATGCGGATGGTCTCGTAGGCATAGCCGATGCCCTGGCTCCCGGACGTGCATGCGCTGGACGTGGTGATGATCCGCCCCGTCAGGCCGAAGAAGACGCCGATGTTCACCGCCGCCGTGTGCGACATCATCCGCACGTAGCTGGTCGCGCTGATGCCCTCGGTGGTCTTGTCCGTCACCATCCGCCCGAAGTCCCCCATGTTCGCCGCGGAGCCCGCGGACGACCCATAGGACACGCCCATCTTCCCGCCGCGCACCAGCGCGTCTCCCAGCAGCCCCGCGTCCTGGAGCGCCAGCTCGCTGGCCCGGACCGCCAGGAGCGCCACCCGCCCCATGCCCCGCATCGTCTTGCGCGAGTACGTCTGGGGCGGCAGCTCGAACGGGGCCGCCGGCGCGCCCACCTGGGTGTGCAGGCCCTCGTACTGCTTCCACTCCTCCATGACGCGCACGGCGTTGCGGCGCGAGCGCAGCCTGGCTTCCACCGCCGCCCAGTCGTGCCCCAGGGGGCTGAGCGCCCCGACACCCGTGACCACCACCCGTTTCATCCGAGCATTCCCCCGTTCACCGAGATGACCTGCCGTGTGATGTAGGCCGCGTCCTCGCTCATCAGGAAGCTGACCACGGCGGCCACCTCCTCGGGGCGACCCATCCGCTTCGCCGGAATCAACTTCAGCGCCTCCTCCACGACGTGCGGCTCCACCATCTCCGTGTCGATGAGGCCGGGGGCCACGCAGTTGACGGTGATGTTCCGGCTGGCCAGCTCCACGGCCAACGCCTTCGTCGCGCCGATGATGCCCGCCTTCGCGGCGCTGTAGTTCACCTGTCCGCGGTTGCCCATCTGCCCGGAGACGGAGGAGAGGGTGACGATGCGCCCGGGCTTGCGCCGCCGGACCAGCGGCATCGAGAGCGGGTTGAGCACGTTGTAGAAGGCATCCAGGTTGGTGTGGATGACCGCGTCCCAGTCCTCGGGCGGCATGGCCGGGAACGCGTTGTCGCGCGCGATGCCCGCGTTGCACACCACGCCGTAGTAGCAGCCGTGCGCCGCGATGTCCGCGAGCAGCGCCTGCTCCGTCCGCGCGCGATCCGCCACGTCGAACTGGAGCACCCGCGCGGCGCGGCCCTGCTCGCGCACCCCCGCGGCCACCGCCTCGGCCTGCTCCACCTGTCCCCGGCAGTGCACCACCACGTCGAACCCGTCGCGGGCCAGCCGCAGCGCGATGGCCTTGCCGATTCCCCGGCTGGAGCCCGTCACCAGCACCGTCTTGTCACTCATCCGCGTCCCCCTTCCTCAACACCTCGGCGCCCGGTGGCTGGAACACCGTCAGCGCCGCCGTGGCCACCGTCTCGCCAGCGATGGCGATGGCGCAGTCGAACTGGCTCATGCCTTCTTCCGTCCAGTACTGGCGCTGGACGTCGATGCGCAGCCGCTCCCCGGCGCGGAACGTCGGTCGGCTGCACTCGAAGCGCCGCGTGCCCAGCAGGAAGCCCACCTTCAGCGGCTCGCCGCGCAGCCGGAACCGCCACCCGGCCCAGGCGCCGATCGCCTGCGCCATGAACTCGATGCCCACCCATCCGCCGACGCCGCCGTTCTCGAAGAACAGGCAGTCCTCCCGGATGGTGACCTCGGCCACCAGCCCCTCGTCGTCTCCCTCCACCGCCCGGTCGATGAGGAGCATCCGGTCGGCGTGGGGCAACAGCTCGGTGATGTCGAACGCGATGGCCGTGCGCATCAATCCCTTCCCAGCACCAGGGTGGCATTGCTGCCGCCAAAGGCAAACGAGTTGCTCAGCGCGTAGCGGGGCGCGTGCCCCAGGGCGTGCCCGGGCTTCACCAGCGACAGCGCGGGCAGGGCGGGGTCGGGTTCTCCATCCCACCAGTGGGGAGGGAGCCTGCCGGTGGGGTTGTCCACCAGGGTGAGCCAGCAGAAGGCCGCCTCGAGCGCCCCCGCCGCCCCGAGCGTGTGCCCCGTCAGCGGCTTCGTCGAGCTGCACGGGACGTCGCCGCCCAGCAGCTGCTGCACCGCGAGGCTCTCCATCGCGTCGTTGTGGGGCGTCGCGGTGCCGTGCAGGTTCACGTACTCCACGTCGGTGGGGGCGAGCCCCGCCCGACCCAGGGCCTCGCGCATGGAGGCCAGCGCGCCCCGGCCCTGGGGGTCTGGCGCGGAGAGGTGGTGCGCGTCGGAGGACTCGCCCCAGCCCGCGAGCCGCACCGGCCCTGGCTCCCGCGTCATCAGGAAGAGGGCGGCCCCCTCGCCGATGTTGATGCCCCGGCGGTTCACGCTCATGGGGTTGCACCGCGCCTCGCTCACCGAGTCGAGCGCGGAGAAGCCCGCCACCGTGAAGCGGCACAGCGCGTCCGCTCCGCCGGTGATGACCGCGTCCGCGATGCCCGCGCGCAGCAGCCGCGCCGCGCTGGCCAGGGCCTTCGCGCTGGAGGAGCAGGCGGTGGAGATGACGTGCGCGGGACCGCCCACGCCCAGCAGCCGGGCCAGGGCCACCGCGGGTGAGCCCAGCTCCTGCTGCTGGAGGTGGAAGGTGTCGGGCAGCCTCCCCGTGGCGCGGTGCTCGGCGATGGCGACCTCGCTCTCACCGATGCCGGAGGTGCTCGTCCCCAGGACGATGGCCACGCGCTCCGGTCCGAACCTCCCGAGCGCCGCCTCCACGTCCGGGCGCAGCTCCTCCAGCGCGGTGAGCAGCAGCGCGTTGTTCCGGCTGCGCTGGGGCACGGGCAGCCCCCGCGTGCTGGCGAGCGGCGCGGTGACCTGGCCGACGTGGAGCGTCCGCGCCGCGAAGTCGGGGCTGGGCGCCACCCCCGCGAGCTGCTCCCCGAGGAGGGCGGCGCGCACGGTGTGCTGTCCGGCCCCCAGGGCGCAGACGACGCCGAGCTGTTGGAGGAAGACGGGGGCGGGCATGCGCTAGTCCTCGGCGGGACGTGAGTCGATGGTCAGCCGGTAGTGCTCCGCGGCGTTCACCAGCTCCGCTCGTCCCCGCCAGCGGGGTTCGCCATCATACCGCACCGTCACCCAGGCCTTGCCCGCGTGGGACAGCGCCCGATGCCCGGGGCCGTCCTCCAGCGTCCACCCGGGCGGGAGGGCCGCACGGAGCGTCTCGGCCGGCCAGTAGACGAGCTGCACGTCCCGGAGCACCTGTCGCGACTGGAACTGCTCGGGCAGGCGCGGGTCCCGCTCCTCCTCGAGGGCGGAGCCGTTCCACACCAGGGAGAACACCCGCTGCCCGAGCGCGAAGCCCGCCAGCCGCAGCGCCGCCGGGTCGATCTCCAGCAGGGCCTCCACCGTGCGCGGCCCGTCCGGGTCCGCCTCGTGCGCGAACGCCAGCTGCTGCGCCAGGCTCACCGAGCCCCCGAAGGTCGCTGGCTCCAGCGCAAGCGGGGGCAGGGTGGCCGCGGGCGACAAGGGCCGGGGCCGGGGCGTGAGGCAGGCGGACAGCCCGAGCAGGGCCAGGACGGGAATCAGGCGGAGCATAGCTTCTCGAGCACGGCCAGCCGGCGCTTGCTGTCCGCCACGTAGGGGTTGTTCGTATCCCACGCGTAGCCGGCGAGGATGGAGGAGATCATCGCGCGCACCTCGGGCGAGGGCGACGGATGGAAGATGACCTTCTGGAAGCCGCCCTCGTACCAGGACTCGACGAAGGTGCGGAACGTGTCCACGCCCGACTTGAGCGGCACCGCGTATTCCCGCTCCCAGTCCACGGACTGGCCGGACAGCTCGCGCGACAGGCACTCGGCGGCGAGGCTCGCGGAGCGCACGGCGATGGTGACGCCCGAGGAGAACACCGGGTCGAGGAACTCACCGGCGTTGCCCAGCAGCGCGAAGCCCCGGCCCCACAGCGACTTCACGTTGGCCGCGTAGCCGGTGATGGCGCGCGCGGGCGTGTCCCAGACGGCGTCCTTCAACAGCCTGGAGAGGGTCGGGTCCTCCCCGACGATGGCGCGAAGCCGCTCGGTCTCCGTTCCCTTGTGCTGCTCGAGGAACTCGCGCCTGGCCACCACGCCCAGCGAGCAGCGGCCGTTGGAGAAGGGGATGGTCCAGTACCAGACGTGCACGTGCTCGGGGTGCACGGTGACGCGAATCTTGTTCCGGTCGAACGTGCCGAGCGGAATCCGGTCCTCCACGTGCGTGAAGAGCGCGCCGCGGACGGGGAAGGCGGACGGGGTCTCCAGGTCCAGCAGCCGGGGCAGCACGCGACCGAAGCCGCTGGCGTCCAGGAGGAAGCGCGCCTCCACGCGGTACGTCTCTCCCTCCGGGGAGCGCGCCGTCACCGAGGGGCGCTCGCCCGTCACGTCGACGGACTCCACGACGTGGCGGAAGCGCAGCGTGGCGCCCATGCGCTCGGCGGCGCGGGCCAGCACGTGGTCGAAGTGGCCGCGCTGCACCTGGTACGTGGTGCCCCAGCCCGGGGTGAACTTCTCCCGGAAGTCGAAGTCGGTGTACGTGTCGCCCCGCGCGAAGGCCGCGCCGTTCTTGAACTGGAAGCCCGCCTCCACGACGTCGCGGAGCATCCCGGCCTCCTCGATGTACTGCATGCTCTGGGGCAGCAGGCTCTCCCCGATGGAGAAGCGCGGGAACTGCTCGCGCTCCAGGATGAGCACCTCGCGTCCCTGCTTGCGCAGCAGGCCCGCGGCCACCGAGCCCGAGGGGCCCGCTCCGATGATGAGCACTTCCGTCTTCTCTGTTCTCACGACGCGTCCTTGCCCGGAGGCAGTCTGAAGAAGGGGGTGATGAACCAGATGCTCACCTCCCCGAGCAACATGGTGAGGCCGAAGGACCGCAGCGCGGGCGTGGCCGACAGGCCCAGCAGTCCGAAGGAGAGGAGCGTGCTGACGCCGGCCAGCGCCACCGCGAGCCACGCGGAGCCATCGCCCGGATGCTCCAGGAGGAAGATGCCGTAGTCGACGCCCATTCCCAGCAGCAGCACCAGCCCCAGCACGCTGAAGAGTTGCAGCGGTTCGCCCGTCCAGCCGAAGAAGGCCAGGGTGACGAGCGTGCCCAGCACGGAGGGAATCCACGCCCGCCACGCCTCGCGGCGGAAGCGGATGACCAGCGTCACCAGCACCGCGACGTAGCCCACGGCGATGAGTCCACCCATGATGCGCCGGTAGCGCTCCAGCAGGCGGGAGATCTCCGCCGTCTTGTCCACCCAGCGCACGCCCTCCAGCCCCTGCCCGACCTCCGCGAGGCGCGGGAGCACCGACGGGTCGTTCAGCCCCCGCAACATGACGACGCTGTAGCTCCGGGCGCCGAGCAGCCCCAGCCACTGCTGCCGGATGGCGAGCGCCGCCGGACCATCGAAGAAGGGCCCCGGCCGCAGGTCGTCCCGGGAGAACCGGGCGCGCTCGGGGGCCTCGCCCGTGGCGGCGGCGACGGCGGCCACGGCCTGCTCCTCCGCGCGCGCGCTGAGGACGGCGTCCTCGCGCTGCTGCGCGGTGGTGGGCAGCCAGTCGGACACGGCGCGGTAGCCCGCGATGACCCGGGCCTGGACGAGCGCGTCCAGGCGCTGCTTGAGCGACACCTCGCGAGAGAGGACCTCCTCCGCGTCCGCGCCGCCGACGAGGAAGAACTGGGCGGGGCTGGGCAGTCCGAGCAGCCGCCCCAGCTCCCGCTGGTCCGCGATGAGGTTCGCGGGCGCGCCCTGGAGCTGGCGCAGGTCGTCGCGCGTCTCCAGCCGCCACAGCCCCCCGCCCAGCGCCACGGCGAAGGCCGCGCCGGCCAGTCCCCAACGCCACGTGGGCGCGGCGCGGGGCCAGCGCGGCAGCGTCCGGGCGAAGCGCGCGGCGAACGACGTCACCGGCAGCGCGCTCGTGTCGAGGGAGGGGAACCAGCACACCACCGTGAGGAACGCGCCGAGCAGCCCCGCGGCGGAGAACAGCGCCATCTGTCGCAAGCCGGGGAAGGGCGCCACGCCCAGGGCCAGGTACGCCACCACGCTGGTGAGCAGCGCGAGCGCCATGCCGGGCAGCAGCGAGCGCATCACCGCCCCGCGTTCGTCCGGGGACCGGCCCTGCCGGGCCGCGAAGTAGTGGAAGCCGTAATCCTCCGCCACGCCGACCAGGCTGGAGCCGAACACCAGCGTGAGCAGGTGCACGCGCTCGAAGAAGAGCGCCGTGACGCTCAAGGCCACCGCGCAGCCGATGGCCAGCGACACGCCCACCAGGAGGATGGGGCGCAGCGAGCGGAAGGTGAGCCACACCAGCACCAGCACCGCGACGAGCGAGCCCAGGCCGATGGTGGACATCTCCTCGCTGGCCTGCGCGGCGGCGGCCTCCGCGTACAGGGGCACGCCCGCGGCCACCAGCCGCCCCTCGGGCACCTCCGCCGTGACTGCCGCGCGCGCCCGCTCCACCCGCGCGGTGATGCGCGCGTCGGCGCCGAGCGCGAACGCGGACACCTGGCTGCGCCACGTCAGCAGCACCCACTCGCGTCCCTCGCCCGACAGCCACAGTCGCCCATCCCGAGGCCTCGCGGCGCTCTCCGCGGCGCGGGCCGCCCACCAATCCGGCCACAGGCCGAGCGGATCCTCTCCCCAGGCGGTGAGCCGGGGCCCGGCCGGCTGGTACAGCTTCATCAGCGCGGTGCCGCCCAGCTCGTCGGGCGTGGCGCGCGACAGCCACTCGCGCTGGGCGGGGGTCAGCAGCCGGTCGCGGTAGGGGCGGTAGAACTCCACCGCCGCCTCCAGCGCGGACGCATCCGTGGCGGTGGGGGCCAGCAGCGAGGAGTCCGCCGCCAGCTCCCGCGTGGCCACGTCCGCCGCGCGCTGGGCGGACGCCCAGTCCGGCGCCCCCACGAGCATCACCAGCTCGCGGCCCGCGCCGTCCGCGAGCCTCCGGGTGGCGGCGTCGACTTCAGGGGCCTGCTCGTCCTCGGGCAGCAGCGCCAGCACGTCGGTGTCCAGGCGCGCCGAGCGCCAGAACAGGACCTGGTGGATGCCCACGGCGAGGACGACCAGCGTCCAGAGGATGGCCCATCTATTTCGCAAGGCGCCTGGCTTCCGCGTCGCTGAGGGGCGGGGCCTGCCTCAGGTGGTCGAACTGGATGAGGCTCGAGTCCCCGCGCGTCTCCTCGAGGTGGACCCGCCGCACGTAGCGGTCCCCCTCCAGCCGGATGCTCCGGAACACGCGCGCGAGCCCCGCGTCCGTCGGGGTGAGCGTCAGCTTCCAACCCGCCGTGCCCACCAGCTCGCCCTGGACCTCGAAGCGCGAGGACAGCGTGGCCACGTCGCCGGCCAAGAGCGCGAACAGCAGCTCGTTGACGGCCGCCAGCGCGGGCTCCTTCACGGTGTCCAGGTGATAGGCGGCGCTGGTGCCCTGGGCCGCGCTCAGCGACGTGCGCGTCAGCGTCAGCGTGGACGCGAAGGGCGCGCGCGTGTCCCACAAGACACCCTTGTCCCGCGACAGGACGAAGTCGCCCCGGGAGACGAGCGGCTTCTTGAAGCCCGCCACCGTCTTCCTCTGCTCGAACTCGCCCCGCAGCAGCGCCGCGTTCTCCAGGCGGGCGCGCACGCCCGTCACCAGCTCGCTGGCCTGGGCGGACAGCCCCGCCAGCATCCCCACGAGCAAGAGCCAGCGCTTCATTCGGGCCTCACTCCCAGCCGCTCCCAGAGCACCGGCGGGCTGACGAACTGCAGCTCGCGCGTGGCCAGCGACACGGCGACCTGGATGGTGTGGGCCTGGTTCACCTTGCGGCCCGTGACGGCGTCCCGGATGAGGTAGTCGATGCGCAGGCGGTTCTCCCACTCGGTGATTTCCGCGCGGACGCGCAGCCGCTGGGCGTAGACGGCGGGCTGGACGTACTTCAGCCGCAGGTCCACCACGGGCCACGCGTAGCCGGACGCGCGCATCTGGGGGTAGTCGTAGTCGAACCTCGCCAAGAGGGCGCAGCGGGCCAGCTCCAGGTACTTCACGTAGTGGCCATGCCAGACGACCTCCATCGGGTCGAGGTCGTGGAAGGCCGGGGTCAGCTCGATTTCGTGGCTGAGGTCAGGCTTCATAGAGCGTCCACTCGCGTTCCCGGATGGCGCCCAGCAGCGCCTGCAGCTCCCTGTCCAGGGCCCGGTCCTCCTCCACCAGTGGGATGCGGCGCTCCAGGTCGTGGCGCATCGACGCGAGCGCGGGCGACAGATTCAATCCGCCCGCCACGCGCTCGCGCAGGGCCAGCCCCTGCCGCGCCGCGATGAGCATGGCCGCCACCACCTGTTCGGACAGCTCCAGCACGCGCAGGCAGTCGCGCGCGGCGATGGTGCCCATGCTCACCTTGTCCTGGTTGTGGCACTCGGTGGAGCGGGAGAAGACGGAGGCGGGCATGGTCTGCTTGAGCGCCTCGGCCGTCCAGGCGGAGACGCTGATCTGCAGCGCCTTGAGGCCGTGGTTGATGGCCGCGCGCGGGCCCGTGGACGCGGAGAGGTTGGCGGGCAGGCCGTGGTTGTAGCGGGCGTCGACGAGCAGGGCCAGCTGCCGGTCCAGCAGGTCCGCCACGTTGGCCACCGCGGTCTTCAGCCCGTCCATGGCGAACGCGATGTGGCCCCCGTAGAAGTGCCCGCCGTGGAGCACCTGCTCGCCGTCCGGGTCGATGAGCGGGTTGTCGTTGGCGCTGTTCAGCTCGTTCTCGATGAGCGAGCGGAAGAAGGGCAGGGCATCCTCGAGCACGCCCAGCACGTGCGGGGCGCAGCGCAGCGAGTACCGGTCCTGGAGGCGCTGCTCGTTGCGGCGGGGGCGGTCGGCGGCCAGGTCCCGCCTCAACCGCGCGGCCACCCGCTGCTGGCCCACGTGGGGCTTGAGCGCGAACAGGGCCTCGTCGAAGTGGTGCGCGTTGCCGTCGCTGGCCACGACGTTGAAGGCCGTCAGCCGCGTGCCCAGCCGGCACAGGTAGTCCGCGCGCGCCCAGGCCAGGCACGCCAGGGCGGTCATCACCGCCGTGCCGTTCATGATGGCCAGCCCCTCCTTGGGGCGCAGCCGCAGCGGGGCGAGGCCGTGGCGGGCGAGCACCTCCGCCGCGCTCCGTCGTTCGCCGCGATGCCAGACCTCGCGCTCGCCGCAGAGCACCGCCGCCACGTACGACAGCGGGGTGAGGTCGCCGCTGGCGCCCACCGAGCCCTCGGCGGGGATGAGCGGGAGGATGTCGTGCCGCAGCAGCCGCTCCAGCTGGGTGAGCAGGTCCAGCCCCACGCCGGACACCCCCTGGGCGAGCGAGGCCAGCCGCGTTGCCAGCACCGCGCGCGTCTCCTCGGGCGTGAGGAACCGCCCCGCGCCGATGCCGTGGTACGCGTAGAGGTGGTGCGGCAGCTCCGGGATGAGCTCCGGCGGCACGGCCACCGTCACGGAGTCCCCGTAGCCCGTCGTCACGCCGTAGATGTGGCCCTCCTCGGCGAGCAGCCGGTCCAGGAAGGCCGCGCCCCGGGAGATTCGCTGGCGGAAGTCGGGGGACGTGCCCAGCTCGGCGACGCGCTCCTGGCGCGACAACGCGACGACGTCCTCGAGGCTCAGCCGGCTTCCATCGAAGCGGACCGGGCGCTCACTGTTGAGTCCTGGCGGAGACATTCGCCTGATTCCAGAAAGGGAAGAAGTTGAACCAGTCGAGCGGCGAGCGCTTCAAGAGCGCGGTGAGCCGCTCGGCGTAGTGACGGGCGTATCCCGTCAGGGCCTCGACGCGCTTGCTCCGGGGGAGCTCGACGCGCTCGGCGAGACACTCGAAATGGATGGTGTAGCCGGAGCCCTCGTGGATGCACCCCAGCAGGAACAGCGGACACTTGAAGAGCGAGGCGAGCACGTACGGGCCCACCGGGAAGGGCGCGGCGTGGCCCAGGAAGTCCACGCTCACCGTCTGGCTGGCGTGCACCGGCACCCGGTCCCCGGCGATGACCACGAACTCGCCCGCCGCCACGCGCTCCTGGAGCATCACCGCCGTGCCGGGCCCCATGTCGGTCACCTCCAGCAGCTGGAAGTCGCTGTCCGGGTTGAGGCGCTTGAGCAGCCGGTTGAACTGTTCGGCGTGGCGCGTGTGCACCAGGATGTGGAGCTTCACCTCGCCGCGCTTCTCCGCCATGGCGCGGCACAGCTCCAGGCACCCCATGTGCGCGGTGACGATGATGCCGCCCTGGCCGCGCTTGACCGCCTCGTAGAACTGCTCGCGGCCCTCGGTGCGCACGTTCTCGAAGCGGTAGCGCCCGCTGACCGCCAGCAGCTTGTCCAGCATCGTCTCCGCGAAGGCGGCCACGTGCCGCAGGCTGTCGCGCGGCCCGGGCGCGTGCCCCAGGGCCCCCGTGGAGGACTCCAGGCGCGACAGGTACTGGAGCGACGCTTCGCGCACCACCGGCCGGGCCAGCCAGTGCACCAGGACCACGGGGAACAGGCAGACGCGGAACGGCCAGCGGCCCAGGAGCCGGTGAATCCAGTACAGGAGCCAGATACCGAGCACGAAGGTGCTCTCGCCCACCTCCGCCCAGTGCCGCGCCCTCATCGCCGCACCTTGTTCCACAAGAGCAGCGGCAGCCTCGCGAGCATCCCGAAGAACAGCCGCGCGTGCATGCCGGAGATGCGCACGTTGTCCCAGAGCACGTCGAAGTGGGAGATGCCGTCGGTGGGGTAGCGCACGCGCGTGGGCTGGTTGTGGATGACCATGCCGCGCCAGAACAGGCGCACCAGCACCTCCACGTCGAAGTCCATCCGCTTGCCGATCCGCACCGCGTCGATGAGCGCGACGGTGGGGGCCAGCGGGTAGACGCGGAAGCCGCACATCGAGTCGCGGATGGCGAACGACAGCGTGTTGATCCACACCCAGACGTGGGTGGCGTAGCGGCCGTAGAGCCGGCCCTTGGGGACGGACGCGTCGTAGACGGGGGTGCCGCAGATGAGCGTATCCGGGGCGCCGGACGCCAGCGCCAGGAAGCGGGGGATGTCGCCCGTGTCGTGCTGGCCGTCGGCGTCGATCTGGAGCGCGTGGCTGTAACCCGCGGCCTTCGCGGCGCGCAGCCCCGCCATCATCGCGCCGCCCTTGCCTTCGTTCCGGGGCAGCCGCACCAGGCGGATACCGTCCGTGTCGGCGGCGGCCAGGGAGTCCAGCACGCGCGCGCAGCCCGGCTCGCTGCCGTCGTCCACCAGCACGCACGGCAGCCCGTGGGCGCGCACCGCCGCCACCACCGCGCCCACGGCCTCGCCGTGGTTGTAGACCGGGATGACCGCGCAGGCCTTCATCGGGGAACCCCGCAGAACAGGATGCGACCGCTGGCGTGGGTGCCCGCGGTGGAGGTGAGCTTGAAGTGGAGGCTGCCCTTGGCCTCGGCCCAGGTGAGCTCCATCGTCAGGTGCGTGCCCGGCGTGATGAGCTGCTGGAACTTCACCGCCTCCATGCGCAGGAAGTCGGGCGGCAGCGGGAAGTATTCGCGCCCCAGCTGGATGGCCCACTCCAGCTGCGCCACGCCCGGGAGGATGGGCATGCTGGGGAAGTGTCCCCGGAAGTAGGGCGAGTCCGCCTTCGCCTCCAGCTCCAGCACGACGCGCTCCGCGGAGCGCTCCCGCTCGCGCAGGGGCGGCCGGCGGGCGTCGAAGAGGGCGGTCAGGGCCGCCTCGGGAGTCTTCCCCTGGCTGTTGACGGGCATCGCCTCCAGATACCGGAACCGGCGCGGCAGGGCACCTGGCTCGAACCGCCGGGCCAGCTGTTCGCGCAGTGCCTGGTTCAGGGCGCGCTTGCCCCCTTCCGCATGCACCCGCCAGCCGCTCTCGGACGGGAGCGCCACCACCGCGAGTATCAGCCGGTGTCCCTCCGTCAGTGGCACCACCCGCGCCTCGCGCACGAGCCCGCTCTCGACGAGCGCCCGCTCCATGGCCGTGAGCGACACCCGCTTCTCCTCCAGCTTGAGGAGCCGGTCGCCGCGACCCAGCAGCTCGAAGCCGTCCGCCACCAGCCGGACCCGGTCCGCGGTCTGGAAGGTCGCCTCGCCGGGCGGGTGGAGGTGGGGGGAGCGGACCGTCAGCGTGTCGTCCTCTCCGACGCTGGCAAGGACGCCGGGCATCACCGTCCAGGGGCTCGCGTCGTCGTCCGTGCGCTGCCGCCAGGCGATGCCGCCCGTCTCCGAGCTGCCATAGACCTCCACGGGCGCCTGTCCGAGCAGCGCGCGGCAGGCGTGCAGCGCGTCGGTGGGGAGCGGGCCCCCGGAGGAGAACACGGCGCGCAGGTGGCGCGCGGCGCGCGCCCAGTCCAGCGTCGCCGGCAGGCGCTTGAGGTGGGCGGGACTGGCGACGAGCGCGGCCGGTCCCTCCTCCAGCGCGGCGACGATGTCCTCCGGATAGGGCAGGCTCCTGGCCAGGAAGGGCCGCCCGGCGGTGAGCGGCCAGAGCACCCGGAACAGCAGCCCGTAGATGTGCTGGTGGGACACGGTGGCCAGCACCCGCGCGCCGTCGCCCAGCCGCGCCTCGAACAGGTGGTGGAGCGTGGACACCTCGCGCGTGAGCTGTCCCAGCCGCTTGGGGATGGCCGTGGGCTCCCCGCTGGAGCCGGACGTGTAGACGACCAGCGCCTCCGCGTCCGGGGACAGCGGGCTCCAGCGCGCCTGGGCGCCGTCCACGGGCGCGAGGGCCCCGGGCAGCTGACCCGCGAAACCATCCACCTCCGAGCGCAGCCGCTCCAGCGTCGCCGGCTGTGCGTCCGACGGCAGATAGACGCACCGCCCCGCGTGCCAGGCGCCCAGCAGCGCGGCGGCGAAGTCGAACGTGTCGTCGAGGAAGAGCGCCCAGCGCGTCCCCGGCTGACGCGCGAAGGACTCGCGCCAGCCCGCGGCCCGGGTCGCGAAGGTGGCGAAGTCCAGGCGCTCGCCATCGCGCGACGCCACCACGGCCTCCCCCGGACGTCCCTGGCTGAGGAGGTGTTCGATGTCGAGGCGCTCAGCCATGCGCGTGGCGGGCGCGCACGCGACGGCGCACCAGCCACTCCCCGGCGAAGAGCAGGCCCATCAGCCCGTAGGCGACGAGCCCGTTGTAGAGGGCCCACGTGGCGTCGCTGGCCCACAGCGCGGTGCCCAGCGCGAGGCCGCCATTGAGCACGAAGAACCCGCACCACACCTGCGTCACCCGGCGCGTGTAGGCCACGCCCGACGGCGGCAGCTCCGGCTCCCGCAGCCGCGCCAGCCGCTCGATGAGGCTGGGCGGAAAGGCGAGGCTGGTGGCGAAGACGGTGAGCAGCACCGCGTTCACCAACACGGGGTAGAGCTTCAGCGGCAGGGCGTGGTTGCCCAGCATGCTCGAGGCCGCGAGCAGCAGGGCGCCCGCCGCGGTGGCGAGCCACACCTTCTCCTTCGTGGCCACCGCGCGCACCACGGCCATCGCGGCCAGGGGCAGGGCCATCCAGCGGGGCTCGAACCGCCCCAGACCGGAGTAGACCAGCAGCGGGTAGGCCAGACTCAGCAGGCCCAGCAGCGCCGGACGCAGGTGCTTCACGCCGCCACGGACTCGTCGAGCAGGCCGTGCAGCGCGTCCACCACGTCCTGGATGGTGCGCACCGACTTGAAGACCTCCGGCGGCAGGCGCTTGCCCGTGACGGGCTTGAGCTTCACCAGCAGGTCGACGGCGTCGATGCTGTCGATGTCCAGGTCGTCGCGCAGCCGGGCCTCGGGGGTGATGCGCCCCGGCTCGATGTCGAACGTCTCCTGCAACAGCTGGCTCAGGTTCTCGAAGAGCTGATTCTTGGTCATGGTCGTTCCCCCCTCCCGGGTGGGTGGTCGTGCTCAGGCCTTGCGGTGGGCGCTCACGAAGTCCGCGAGCGCGCGCACGCTGGCGAAGTGGCGGCGGTTCTCCTGGGAGTCGCTCTTCATCGCGACCCCGTAGGTCTTCTGGAGCGCCAGGCCCAGCTCCAGCGCGTCGATGGAATCCAGTCCCAGTCCCTCCACGAACAGCGGAGCGGCCGGGTCGATGTCGTCCGGCGTGATGTCCTCGAGGTTCAATGTCTCGATGACCAGCTTCTTGATTTCCTGCTCAAGCGCCTGCATGGCCTTGGGTCTCCTGGGAGAAATAATCGTGCAGTCGCGCCGTGAGGTTTCGGGCCGCCAGGGCTTCGCCGCCGGCGCCTTCCACCAGCGCCGTCACGTCGAGGTCGTCGCGAACGACGATGGTGAAGTTCATGCGCGAGGGAGGCACGCGCCACCAGGGCGTCCCCTTGGTGAGCCCCAGCGGCTCGCAGCGGATGGTGACGGGGGTGATGTTGCAGGGTCCCCGCACGGCGATGTTGGCGGCCCCGCGCTGCAGCTTCATGGGGCCGTGGACCGGGGTGCGCGTGCCCTCCGGGAAGATGATGAGGTTGTTGCCCGCCTTCACGGACGCGATGCAGTCCTGGACGAGCCCCGGGCCTGAGTCGTTGCACAGGTAGCCGGTCGCCTCGATGGGGCCGCGCGTGAAGGGGTTGGTGGCCAGGCTGGCCTTCACCACGCAGTCCGCGTTGGGCACCAGGGAGATGAGGAACACCACGTCGATGAGCGTGGGGTGGTTGGCGAGGATGAGCAGGCCAGGGCGGGAGAGCTTCTCCACCCCCTCGATGCGGTAGCGCAGCACGCCCAGCACCCGCATCCATTCGATGAAGAAGCGGAACGAGTGGTGCACCGCCAGGCGCGCCAGGCGCGTGCGGCGCGCGCGCTCCCGCACGAACAGGGACAGCAGCGGGAAGAAGAGCAGCCGCAGCCCAAGGCCCCCCAGGCCGAAGGTGGCGAAGGAGATGCCGGTGGCCACCACCCGCCACGCGCGATCCAAGGGCTCAAACATCGCGTCGCCACCGCCAGACTCGGGGGCCGACGGAGTGGTCGAAGCGCGCCGCGTCGCCCACGAGGAAGCGCAGCACCGCGAGGTCGTCCTCCAGCGGCGCTCCCGCCTCCGCGTCCCCTTCCGCCCCGTGGCAGGTGAGGGTGATGCCGGGCGCGTCCCCCGCGTCCCGCACGCGGCAGGCCCACGCGTGGGGCACCATGGGGTGCTCGGTGAAGGGCTCGAAGGGCGGGGGCAGGGGCTCGTCGTAGACGACCACCTGGACCTCCGGCGCGCCGTCCGCGAGCAGGCCACAGGCCTCCACGAAGGCCGCCTCCACCGTCTCCGCGCCCGCCGCCACCGCGCTGTACGCCGTGGTGTCCCCCCGGGCGATGGAGAACAGCGCCCCCATCGCGTTGTGCACCGACACGCTGAACGACGTGGGCGACAGCGGCTCGCCGCGCGCGAGTGTCTCCAGGAGTTCCACGGATCGACCGATTTCTCCGTAGCGGGACGCGAACACCCCCGGACAGGGGGGCAGGTCCCGCTGGCAGGTATACGCGGCCTGCAGGGCGATCCGGCCGAGTCGGTCCACGCGCCGGCGCATCATCGCCGGCAGCTCCGTCAGGGGCGGGGTGCCCTCGGACGGCAGCGGATGGGGTTGGGTCAGCCAGGACGTCCAGGCGTCATGCCCGACGAGTCCAGGTGCCCACGCGGCCCAGTGGTGGACGGAAAAGACCATTGGATGGTGGGAGGAAGGGGACGCTGCCGGTCGCATCCTCTACCAAAGCATCATAAACGAGACAATTGCCTACCCGGCGAGGCCCCGAGAGGGCCGATGTAGAACGGCGACGCCCATTATTCCTTGACGTGCGGGGATTGACCCACCGGCCGGTGGAGCTGCCCCCATCCCGCCCGCATGGAGGGCGAGCGGGCATCCTGGCGGGGCGGTCGTGGAGCGCGGGGCGCGCTACCCGTCAGAGGGCCTGGACCGGCGTCCGTGGGAATCGGCCCGGCGACCGCCGGTCGATGGGGGGCTCCTCGCTTGTGTCGCCCCCGGTGACCTCCCACCTCTAGGGCGTAGTGCTTCCGAAACCACCCAGGAGGTTCGTGATGGCGCAGATGGAATCGCAGCGGTTCTCGCTCCAGCCCTTCGTCCCGGCGATGGGGGATCAGCTCACCGAGGAGATGCGGGCCTGCATCTCCCAATGCATGTCCTGTTCGGCCATCTGCACCCAGGCGATGACGTACTGCCTGCGCAAGGGGGGCCGGTTCGCGGGCATGGAGCTCATCCGCATGCTGGAGGACTGCTCACGCATGTGCGCGACGAGCGCGGGCTTCCTGCTGCGCGGCTCGCCCCTGCACGTGCGCACCTGCGGCGTCTGCGCGGAGGTCTGCGAGCGGTGCGCCGTCGAGTGCGAGCGCATGGGGGATGACCCGGCGATGAAGGCCTGCGCCGACGCGTGTCGGCGCTGCGCCGAGTCCTGCCGGAGGATGAGCGCGAGCGCCTGAGTCGCGCCCCCGCGCGCCCGTCACTTGGAGGCGGGCGCGCTCCAATCCCAGCCCACCACGGCCCACTCGTCGGTGGCGTCGCGGTAGGTGTGCAGCACCTGGAACCCCACCCTCGCGTGGGCGCGCATCGAGCGCAGGTTGCGGGTGGCGATCTCCGTGACGAGCAGCGCGTAGCGCTCGCGGTACAGCTCACGGTGCACCGCGTAGAGCTGGTCGAACAGCCCCTGCCCGCGGTGCGCCTTGCCCACGCACACCTGCCCCATGACGTAGAAGGGGACGTCCTTCATGGGGCGGCCCTGGTACTCGAGCCGGTCCAGCAGGTCGAACATGGGCACGAGCACGGGCATCAGGTCCCGGCACTCGCGCGGCATCGTCAGGGCGTAGGCCACCACCTGGCCTCCGTGGCGCGCGACGACGCTGGGCCCCAGCGCGTGCATGCGCTCCAGCGCGGCCAGGTCGTGCTCCACCGTGACGAAGCCCTGGGCGCGCATCTCGTCCGCGGACAGGGCCTGCTTCAGGTTCTCCCGCTGCAGGGAGAGGATCTGCTCGAGGTCCGCGCGGTCGCGCGCGGCCCCCACTTCGTACGCAGGGCTCATGGCCCCGAGGATAGAGCGGACGGGCGGCCCGCGCCCTGGATTCGGACGCGGCCTGGCTGGCGGGCGCCCGCATGCGTCGGTGGGCTCATTGGGCCGTGGCGATGGTGCGCGCCGCCAGCCAGCGCTCGATTTGATCCAGCCTGCTGGCGTTGGCCTTGGGGAACCTCCGGAAGTGCTCCCGCGCGGTCAGCACCAGCTGCTGCGCGCGCGCCGCGGAGGCGGGGTCCGCCTCCAGGGCCCGGGCGAGGTGGAAGCGGGTCTCCGCGAGGTCCCCGTCGTCGGCGCCCACGGGCTGCCGTTCGTAGATGACCAGGGCGCGCTCCAGGGCGGGCCGCGCCCGCTTGGGCTCGTTCATGGCGAGGAGCGTCTCCGCCTGGGCCATCAAGTCGAAGGCGACCTGGGCGTGGTCGGGGCCCATGGCCTTCTCCCGCGTGGCCAGGGCGCGCTCGTGCAGCGCGAGCGCCTCCGGGAAGCGGCCCAGCCGGGCGAGCGCGCGCGCCATGCCCGTCATCGACGAGGCGACCTTGGGGGATTCGGCGCCCAGGGCCTTCTCGCGGATGCGGGCCGCGAGCGAGTAGCTCTCGAGGGACTCGCGAGCGCGGCCGACCTCCAGGAGGAACCCCGCCAGGTTGTGCCGGGTGCTGGCGGTGGAGATGTGCTCGGGGCCCATGTTGTGGGCGTAGATGTCCAGGGCCTCGCCCGCGTGCTTCAGGGCGGCCTCGAACTCCCCCAGCCGCACCTCGTGGACGGCGATGTTGTCCAGCACGGCGGCCAGGTTCGGATGCTCCGGCCCCAGGCTCTTGCGGAACACGGCCTGGGCCTCCCGCAGGTACGACACGCCGTCCTCCGGGCGACCGACGCTGCCATAGGCCTGGCCCACGCTCAGCAGGGCCGTGCCCAGGTCCGGGTCGTCGGCGGAGTAGAGCTTGCGCGTCATCTCCAGGGCGACGAGGCTCTGGGCGAGCGCCTCGTGGGGGCGCCTTCGCGTGCGGTACAGGGTGACGAGGTTGCGGGCCAGCATCGCCTCCAGCCGGGCATCGCCGCCCAGGCGCTTGAGGGCCGCCGCCGCGTAGCGGGCCGCCTCCTCGTCGGGGTCCACCTCCTTGCCCACGAAGCCCAGCGCGCGGACCATCATCGCCCAGCTCTGGGCCGCCTGACGGTCGTGCCGGCTGGCCTCCGCCGCCTGGATGGAGGCGTGCAGCGTCTTGATGGCTTCGGCGTGCTTGTAGTTGTGCTGCTGGGCCCACGCGAGCAGGTACAGGGCCTCGGATTCGTCGGGGCCGTAGCCCACCTCGTGGGCCTGGCGGGCCACCTGGGTGGCCAGTTCGAGAGCCGGCGCCACCTTCCCGCTGTTGATGAGCGCCTTCACCCGGGCGCGCTCCAGGCTCAAGGCATCCAGCTTCCGCCGCGTCGCCTCGTCCGCCGCCGGCGGCTCCGGGGCGGCGAGGGCGGAGAGGTTCGCGCAGGGGGCCAGGCTCTCCAGGCCGCGCGTCGCGCGCACCGCGTTCTCGATGACCTGGCCGTCGGCTCCCGCCAGCGTGTCCACCAGGGCGCGCAGGTCCTTGAGGCGCTGGTCCAGGCAGATGACGCGTCGTTCGAACAGCCGCTCCGTCTGCTGCCCCTGGACGCGGGCGGCGACGCAGGCCTGATGGCTCTCGTCCACCCAGGCGGAGGAATAGGCATCCAGCGTGCGCTCCACCTCGCTCCAGGTGCCCCGGGCGTAGGGCAGGGGACTGGCGGCGAAGAGGGCGCGCACCGCCTCCTTCCGGGCCGGGTCCCAGACTCCGGCGAGGGATTGCGCGGTGCCCGCGCACGGGTCTCCGGAGGTCGAGCTCTGGAGGGCCGCGCCCCCGAGGATGAGGATCAGGGCCGCGCTCGCCGCGAGCGCCACGCGGCGCGGGCGCCTGCCGGCCCTCTCGCTGAGGCGCGTGAGCAGCGCGTCCATGGAGGCGTGGCGCTCGTCGGGGTTCTCCGCGAGCCCCTGGAGGAGGGCCTTGTGGATCCACGCGGGGACGTCGGAGTCCTTGGGCGGGCGCGTCGCGGCGGCGTCGCTCGCGGGGGCCGTGGCGTCCGCGCCGGTGAAGGGGCGCCGGCCGTAGAGGGCCTCGTAGAGCGCGACGCAGTAGCTGTACTGGTCGCTGCGGGCGTCGGAGGGCACGCCCCGCTTCTGCTCGGGGGCCATGTACGCGGGGGTGCCCAGCAGGATGTCGGAGCGCGTGAGCCACTCGCTGCGCAGCGACGTCGTGGCGGGGGATTCCGTGTCGGGCTCGGGCGCGTCGTCGATGCCCTGGACGATGCGCGCCAGCCCGAAGTCGGTGATGCGCACGCGCCCGTCGCGGCCCACCAGGGCGTTGTCGGGCTTGAAGTCCCGGTGGACGAGCCCCTGGGCGTGCGCCGCCGCCAGCCCGCGGCCCGCCTGGAGGTAGAGCCCCAGCGTCTCGCGCCAGTCGCGTCGCCCGCGCCGCTTGCGGATGTGCGAGCGCAGCGTGGTGCCGTCCACCAGCTCCATGGCGAGGAACACGTGCTCGCCGAAGCGCCCCACGTCGTGGATGGTGATGACGTTGGGGTGGATGACGCGGGCGGTGGCCTGGGCCTCGCGCAGGAGGCGGGCCTGGGCCTGTTCCTGGCGCGCGGGCTTCAACGTGTCGACGCGGATGAGCTTGAGCGCGACGCGCCGGTCCAGCTCCGGGTCATACGCGGCATGCACGACGCCCATGCCGCCCGAGCCGATGCGCTCGAGCACCATGTATCGCCCCAGCACCGTGCCGCGCTCCAGCCAGGGCGTGTGGGCCCCCACCGTGGATGGAGGGAGCGCGGCGGATTTGTCCACTTGCCCCGCGGGCCTCGGCGCGGCCGCCTCGGCCACGAGGCTCCGACAGACCTCGCACGCCTCCAGGTGCTGCTTCAGCGACGAGGCCGCCTCCGGCTCCACCTCACCTCGTGCGAATGCGAAGAGCTGTCGAGCGTCGAAGCAGTCCATGTCGCGCCGGACGATAGCCGACGAGGCCGGGCCTGACGACGAGTGGCCTTCACGGCGGCGGACATCTCCTTCGCGCGTACGCGGGGGAGGCGGCGCGTCCACACGGTCCTCCGTCCCCGGGACCCGCCTCTTGCTCGACGCGGGCGCTGGACGCCTTCATCCCGGCGCGAACGAACGTGCGCTCACGTGGCGGGAGGCGCGGGTACTGCTTCCCACGTGAATGTGGGATTGCCGGTGATAGAAGGAGGCCGCATGCGTGTGCCCCCCATCCTCCAGCGGCCGACGGCGCGACTGCTCCTGCTCGTCACGCTCTCCTTCCTCTGCTGGTCGGGGTGGGTGGTCACCGTCCGCTACAAGCCCCTCTTCGGTGGGTTGAGCGGTGGCTTCTCCGACCATGCGTCGCACATGAGCGCCGCGCGGCTCTTCACCCACTGCGGCACCTGCATCTGGCGCAAGCCGGTCCACCAGCTCCTGCGCGCGCACTCGCTCGCGGAGGTCCAGGACCTGCATGTCGAGGAGTTCCAGCGTCTGTCGCGCATCCCGGGGGACATCGGCATCTATCCGATGCCGGGGGGGCCGGACGACAAGCCGCTGACGATGAGCTGGTACAACCTGCCGCGCCCCTATCCTCCCGGGGTGCTGTTGCTCGTGGCGCCCGTGGCGCTGCTGTATCAGTTCACGCCGCTGTCGTTCCAGGCGTCGAACCTGCTGCTCATCCTGTCGTTCCTGCTGTTCACCCACGTGGGCTTCTACGTGGTCCTCCGGTGGCCGCCGTGGGGCGAGGGGCGGTGGGTCTCCGTGCTGGGGCCGCTGGGCGCCTTCCTCCTCTACTTCGAGCTCATCCACTGGACGCTGGATGGCCTGTACGACGGGGCGATGCTGGCGCCGCTGGCGCTGTGCGGATGGTTCCTGCGCCGGAAGAAGGGGCTCGCGGCGCTCGTCTGCTATTGCATCGCCGCCTTCATCCACTTCCGCGCCTTCTTCTTCGCGCCGCTTCCGCTGTACGCCGTCTATCTGCTCCTGAAGGACTGGAAGCAGCAGCCCTGGGACAGTCGCCAGGGCGCCGCGCTGGCCGCGTGCATCCTGCTGGGCTCCGCGAGCCTCTACACCTTCTGGCTGACGATGCCCTGGCTCACGTCGTTCCCGCTCACCAACCCGCTGCGGCTCGAGCGCAACCACGAGTCCACCCACTGGGTGTTCCTCGTCACCCTGGTGGGCGCCGTGCTCCTCTATTCGCGAGCGTGGTTCGACGTGGTGCTGATGGGGTGGATGGCGTGGATGTGCACGCGCATCTACCAGACGCAGGGGTGGCACGCGCTGGCGCTGATGATGTGGATGGCGCTGCCGCCGTGGACGCGGCGGGAGGACCGCCAGCCCTTCGTGCGCGACGCGCGCATCCTTTTCGTCTGGGGGATGACGGTGCTCGTCTACCGGGAGGTCATCCTGCCCGGGAAGTGGATCCTCTACCTGTCCTCGTCGATGTGACGACGGCGGACAGGTCCCCGTTCAGCCGCGTCCGAGCGCCAGCCGGATGGCCTGCTCCACGGGGGCGCCGGGCTCCGTCGCGCGGTCGATGTGGAACTCGCCGTTGGACAGCAGCGGCGGCTGGGCCATGAAGCGCGGCGTCCGTCCCCGGTGCGGCTGGGCCGCGTGCGCGAGGAACGGGTGGCAGAGATAGACGGTCCCCGCGGCGCCCGTGGCCAGGGCCTCGGGGGCGCCCTCCGTCTGGGTCAGCCGGTTCGCCAGCTCCATGAACGACAGCCCCTGCTCGCCATGGGGCTCGAGGATCCTCGCGACGTCCCGGTGGGAGCCGACGCGGATCCGCGTGGGCGCGTCGTGCTCGCCCACGTCGGAGAAGAGGAACAGCATGAGCAGCGCGCGGCCTCGGGACGCGACGTTGAGGCGCCAGTCGAAGAACGACGCGGCGTCGGGCGGCCCGAAGCTGGCGTCGACGTGCCAGCCGTCGTCACCCGGCGGCTGCTCACTGGGAAAGCGGACGGGGAAGGTGCCCATGCTGCCGCACCTGAGCCAGCGCCCCGGGCCCACCAGTGCGTCGAAGGCCTCATGGAGGCGGGGGGTGTTGGCCGCCCGACGCATCGTCTCCGTGGCGTAGTTGCCCAGCCTCACCACCGGCTGGGTCCAGGTGGTGGGGTCGTCCGGAGACAGCCCGGTCTCCTTCCAGAGGAAGGCCCGGGCTTCGTCCGCCAGGTCTCTCGGGAAGGCGTCGTCCAGGCGGATGAAGCCGTCCTGGATGAACCGCTGGAGGTCGGCTTCGCTCAGCACGGGCATGGAGGGCTCTCCGGGCGAGGGGCGTCAGAGTTGGTGCATCTGGATGAGGTTGCCACAGGTGTCTTCGAACGTCGCCACCGTGACGGGCCCCATCTGGGTCGGCTTCTGACGAAAGACGACCCCGCGGGCTGACATCCGCTCGTACTCCGCCTGGATGTCCGAGGACGCGAACGACGTGGCGGGAATCCCGTCCGCGAAGATGGCCTTCTGGTAGGCCGTGGCCGCCGGATGTCCGTTGGGCTCCAGCAGCAGCTGGGTGCCGTTGGGGTCGTCGGGAGAGACGACCGTCAGCCAGCGCGCGCCGCCCGCCGGCATGTCCACCTTCAGCACGAAGCCGAGCATCTCCGTGTAGAACTTCAGCGCCTTGGCCTGGTCGTCGACGAAGACACTGCTCAACGTGATTCGCATCGCCCGCTCCCGCGTGGAGTCGCCGTCCGGTCCATCCGGACGACCCTCAACCGTTTCGTTGAGGATAGTGCGGGATGGGGGATAGTCAACCAACTGGTTGTGAGTGTGCTCAGGTCTCCGCGTCGCGGGCGCGGGCGCGGACCTGGGCCGCGAACAGCTCCGCGGCGGGGGGGCGAGGGGCGCCCTTGCGCCAGAGGAGGGCGGCCAGCTCCGTGCGCGGCGCGGGCGACAGGCGCTTGACCACCACGCGCTCGGCGTCGGCGAGGTGGGGCTCGGGGAGGAGGGTGACGGCCAGGCCCGCGCGGACGATGGCGAGCACCGTGCCGACCGCGTTCGACTCCAGGGCGACGCGGGGGCGCAGCCGTATCGCCGCGAAGTACGCGTCCACGCGGGTGCGCACGCGCAGGCCGGCGGAGAGCAGCGCGAAGGGTTCGTTGGTGAGCTGCCGGGCCCCCACGGACTCCGCGCCCGCCAGGGCGTGGCCGCGCGCGACCACCAGCGCGAGCCGGCTGTCGAAGACGGGCTCGGTGTCCAGGTCCGGCGAGCGGGCGGGGGCATAGCCGAGCCCCACGTCGAGCCGCCCGTCCGCCAGGCGCCGCTCCACCCGGCGCACCACGGCCTCCTCGGCGCTCAGCTCGAGGCCGGGGTGTCGCCGCAGCACCGCGGCCAGCGCGGGCACGACGACTCCGCGCATGCTGGGGGGGTAGCCCACGCGCAGCGCGCCCGTGGCCAGGCCCCGCAGCGCGCCCACGGCCATGCGCCCCGCGTCCACGTCCTCGAGCGCGCGCGAGGCGTAGGTGCGGAACAGCTCCCCAGCCTGTGTCAGGCGCACCCCGGCGCGTGCCCGCTCGAACAGGGGTGTGCCGAGCTCCTCCTCCAGCTGCCGTATCTGCTGCGACAGCGTGGGCTGGGAGACGTGGACGCGCCGCGCCGCGCGGCCGAAGTGCAGCGCTTCCGCCACGGCGGTGAAGTAGCGCAAGTGTCTGAGCTCCATGGCGCCATCATAGATGGCGCCTATCGATGCCATGGAAACAAACGAATGTACGAATCGCCCCCCGTCCGTAGGAATTGCCCACGGAAGCGGAGGAGGACGGCGATGAAGGCATCGGACCTGTTCGTGAAGGCGCTGGAGGCGGAGGGCGTGCGATACGTCTACGGCCTGCCGGGAGAGGAGAACCTGGACCTGCTGGAGTCCATGCGGGCCGCGGGCATGCGGCTGGTGGTCACCCGCCACGAGCAGGCCGCGGGCTTCATGGCGGCGACGCAGGGGCGGCTGACGGGGCGCGCGGGCGTCGTGCTCGCGACGCTGGGGCCCGGGGCCACCAACCTCGTCACGCCCGCGGCGTACGCCCAGCTGGGCGGGATGCCCATGGTGATGGTGACCGGACAGAAGCCCATCCGGGCGAGCAAGCAGGGCCATTTCCAGATCGTCGACGTGGTGGGGATGATGCGCCCGCTCACCAAGCTGACGCGCACGCTGGTGTCCGCGGAGCACGTGCCGTCCGCGGTGCGCGAGGCGTTCCGCCGCGCGGAGGAGGAGCGTCCCGGGGCCACGCACCTGGAGCTGCCGGAGGACGTCGCCAGGGAGACGTCGGAGGCGGCGCTGCTGCCCGCCAGCGCGTGGCGCAGGCCCGTGGCGGACGAGGGCTCCATCGCGCTCGCGGTGGAGACCATCGCCTCCGCGCGCCGCCCCCTGTTGATGATTGGCGCGGGGGCCAACCGCAAGCTCACGTCGGAGATGCTGCGCGTCTTCGTGGACCGGGTGGGCATCCCCTTCTTCAGCACGCAGATGGGCAAGGGCGTGGTGGACGAGTCGCATCCCTTGTGGATGGGCACCGCCGCGCTGTCGGACGGGGACTTCGTCCACCGCGCCATCGAGGCGTCCGACTGCATCATCAACGTGGGGCACGACGTCATCGAGAAGCCGCCGTTCGTCATGCGCGACAGCCAGCGGGCGGTGGTGCACCTGAACTTCTCGTCGGCGGAGGTGGACCCCGTCTACTTCCCCAAGGTGGAGGTGACGGGGGACATCGCCAACGCGGTGTGGCGCATCGCGGAGGGGTTGGGCTCGCGCTCGCACTGGGACTTCGCGCCCTTCGAGAAGGCGCGCGCCGGGCTCGAGGCGCAGCTGGCGAAGGGGGCTGGGGATGACCGCTTCCCCATCTACCCGGCGCGGCTGGTGGCGGAGGTGCGGCGCGCGCTGCCCGACGACGGCATCGTGTGCCTGGACAACGGCATGTACAAGCTGTGGTTCGCCCGCTACTACCGCACGCGGCGCCCCAACACGCTGCTGCTCGACAACGCGCTGGCGACGATGGGGGCGGGCCTGCCCTCCGCCATCGCCGCGAAGCTGGTGTACCCGCGGCGCAAGGTGGTGGCCGTCTGCGGAGACGGCGGCTTCATGATGAACTCCCAGGAGCTGGAGACGGCGGTGCGCCTGGGCATCGACCTGACCGTCGTGGTGGTGCGCGACGACGGCTACGGGATGATTCGCTGGAAGCAGGCGGAGATGGGGCTGCCGGACCACGGCATGGCCCTGGGCAACCCGGACTTCGTCCGCTACGCGGAGGCGTACGGCGCGCGCGGCCACCGGCCGACGAGCGCCTCGGAGTTCGGCGCCATCCTGGCGCGCAGCCTGGAGGCCGGTGGCGTGCACGTCATCGACCTGCCCATCGACTACTCGGACAACACCCGCGCGCTCGGCGCCGGAGAGAGGGAAGGAGCGCGGAGTCATGCTGGCTGAGAGCTACCCGTACTACCTGGCCAACGAGCCCCGGCGGCCCAACACGGACCTGCCCGTCACCGACAAGTACACCGGAGAGGTCGTCACGCGCGTGGCGCTCGCGGACGCCGCCGCGGTGGAGGAGGCCATCGCCGCCGCGGTGCGCGCCACGGGCCCCATGCGCCGGATGCCGCCGCACGCGCGGCGGGCCGTCCTGGAGCACTGCGTGAGGCGCTTCCGCGAGCGCGCGGAGGAGCTGGCGCTGGCGCTGTGCATCGAGGCGGGCAAGCCGCTGCGCGACGCCCGCGCGGAGGTGGTGCGCCTCATCGAGACCTTCCAGGCCGCGGCGGACGAGGCGGTGCGAGGAGGGGGAGAGGTCCTCACGCTGGAGGTGTCCGCCCGCGCGGAGGGCTACCGGGGCTTCACCCAGCGCGTCCCGGTGGGGCCCGTCTCGCTCATCACCCCGTTCAACTTCCCGCTCAACCTGGTGGCGCACAAGGTGGCGCCGGCCATCGCCGCGGGCTGCCCGTTCGTGCTCAAGCCGTCCGACCGCACGCCGGTGAGCGCCATGCTGCTGGCGGAGGTGCTCGCGCAGACGGCCCTCCCGAAGGGCGCGTTCTCCGTCCTGCCCACGCGGCTGGAGGACGTGGGGCCCTTCATCGAGGATGAGCGCTTCAAGCTGCTGTCCTTCACCGGCTCGGAGAAGGTGGGCTGGGCACTCAAGGCGCGCGCGGGACGCAAGAAGGTGGTGCTGGAGCTGGGCGGCAACGCGGCGTGCGTGGTGGACCGCGAGCCCGGTGAGTCCCTGGACGTCATCGCGGACCGGGTGGCTCAGGGCGCCTTCTTCCAGTCCGGCCAGAGCTGCATCTCCGTGCAGCGCGTGCTCATCCACGCCTCGCACTACGAGGCGCTGCGCGAGAAGCTCGTCGCCCGGGCCAGGGCCTTGCGCGCGGGGAATCCCCGCGACGAGGCCACCACGCTCGGGCCGATGATCGACGAGCCGGCCGCGAAGCGGTTGCAGGGGTGGATCGACAGCGCGGTGGCGCGGGGCGCGCGCGTGCTCGTGGGAGGGCGCCGCGAGGGCGCGCTGCTGGAGGCGACGGTGGTGGAGGGCGTGCCACCCGACGAGCCGCTCAGCGCGGAGGAGGCATTCGGCCCGGTCGTCGTGCTCCAGCCCTTCGAGACCTTCGACGAGGCGCTGCGCATGGTGAACGACGGGCGCTACGGCCTCCAGGCGGGCCTCTTCACCCGTGACCTGGCGCGGGCGATGCAGGCCTGGGACGAGCTGGAGGTGGGGGGCGTCGTCGTCGGGGACGTGCCGAGCTTCCGCGTCGACACCATGCCCTACGGCGGTGTGAAGGGTTCGGGGCTGGGCCGCGAGGGCGTCAAGTACGCCATCGAGGACATGACCGAGCCGAGGCTGCTCGTCCTGCGCCGCGCGTCGTCACCGGACGCGTGAGCCTCACTCGGGGGCGGTGGTGCTCGCGCCGAGCCGCGAGTCCACCGCCTTCCCCGAGCCCACGTCTCGAGCCTGGCGAGCGTCCAGCGAGTGCCCCGCCGTGACGCTCCGAACCCGGGCTGCCGCACGAGGGCCCACGAGGCCCGTGCCCCTCGGAAGTCCTGGACCCTCGTCGCCATTATTGCTAATAGGTTTGAACTCAAACTTTAGCTGCTTGGTGGGGTGTCGACGAGAAGGAGCGGTGCCTGGAGCGTCCTCGCTCGCGCGTCCCACCAGGGGGAGAGCCCGAGAGATGGTTGCTTCGATTTCCCCGGCCGCGTGGGTGTCGGTCCTGATGGCGCAGACGCCGGGGGAGGGGGTGTCGCCGCCTCCGGCTCCGCCGTGGTGGACCTCGTGGGGGTTGGACCTCTGGCAGTGGGTGGGGTTGGCCGGGGTGGTGGTGGGCGCGTGGTTGGTGGGGCGGGGGCTGGAGTGGTTCGTGCTTCGGCTGGTGGTCCGCGCGACGGCGCTGACGAAGTCGGGGTGGGACGACCAGCTGGCGCAGTCCGCGCGGGGGCCCTCGCGCTACCTGCTGTTCGCGGTGCTGGTGGCGGCGGGGACGCTTGTGCTGAAGCTGCCCGCCGTGGCGAAGCACGGGGTGGATGTCGCGGCGCGCTCGGTGGGCATCGCCGCGATGGCGTGGTTCGTCCTGCGCTTCGTGAAGCTGGCCTCGCGCTTCGTCGAGCAGACGGTGGCGCGCGAGGAGAGCGGGGGCAACGTGGGGCGCGCGCGCGGGCTGCGCACGCAGCTGGCCGTCCTGCGCCGCGTGGTGGAGGTGGCGGTGGTCCTCGTCTCCGGGTCGATCCTGCTGCTCCAGTTCGAGGCGGTGCGCAACGTGGGCGTGTCGCTGCTGGCCTCCGCGGGCATCGCCGGTCTCTTCATCGGCCTGGCGGCGCAGAAGTCCATCTCCACGCTGCTGGCGGGCATCCAGCTGTCCATCACCCAGCCCATCCGCATCGGCGACACCGTCATCGTGGAGAACGAGTGGGGCTGGGTGGAGGAGATCACCCTCACCTACGTGGTGGTGAAGGTGTGGGACCTGCGCCGGCTGGTGATTCCCATGGGCCACTTCCTGGAGAAGCCCTTCCAGAACTGGAGCAAGGTGTCGCCGGAGATCCTCGGCACGGCGGAGTTCTACGTGGACTTCCGCACCGACGTGCCCGCGACGCGCGCGGAGCTCAAGCGCATCCTCGACGAGGAGTCGAACGGGTTGTGGGACGGCAAGGTCCACGCCCTCCAGGTGACGGACCTGTCCGAGCGCACCATGAAGCTGCGCGCCCTGGTGAGCGCGGCGGACTCCGGCAAGGCCTTCGAGCTGCGCTGCGTGGTCCGCGAGAAGCTCATGGCCTGGTTGAAGCAGCAGCCCCACGGCCTGCCCATGCTGCGCACCGAGGCGAGCCTCGCGGAGACCGACGCCGCCGACGCGCCACGGGCGGCACCCCACCGGCTGGCCACCGTGCCCGTGGAGTGAACGTCGGCGTCCGCCGCGCGCGCCCGCGAACACATGGCCCCCGGGAGCCGACCTGGACTGTCCGGGAGTGGACACTCCAGGCCACGACCCCAGGGCTGGGTGAGTTGTCGGAATTCGCCGATTAAACGGAAAGTGCGGGCCGCCTCGACGAGGTGTGCGGGTGACTGCGCGCTTCGTGGGGGCCCCCGAGGAGGCCGTGGAAGCCGCGGCCGCCCGGGAGATCCGCGGCGCACCACCACACTCTTCCGTAGGAGCGATGCCCATGAAGCGGCTGATTCCGTTTGCCCTGTTGCTGCTGAGTCCCACGCCGGTCCTCGCTGGCGCGAATGACACGGAACTCTGGATCACCCTCGGTTCGGACGCGGTGAAGCCGGTGACGGAGGCCTTCGCTCGCGAGGGCTGGGCGGCGCCGACGCCCTACCTGACGAAGGACGACGTCACGCTGCTGCCCGTGTTCGAGTCGCAGCTCGAGCGCATCGCGCAGGTGATGCACGACAAGTTCAACCGCTGCGCGGGCTTCGTGACCTACGACTCGTATCAGGAGGCGATGGCGTCGCTGACGCCCTCCGCGCAGGCCGACGTGTGGCCGCCGACGGTCCCCAGCTACACGCTCGACAGCGCGGCGACGGTGAACAAGCTCATCGCGGTGCTGGCGGAGTCCAACATCCGCGGCACCATCAACTCCATGTCGGCGTACACCACGCGCTACTACACGTCGACCACGGGCGTGAGCTCCGCCAACTGGCTGCGGACCCACTGGGCGAGCCTGGCCGCGGGCCGCTCCGACATCACCACGGAGCTGTTCAACCATGCCAGCTGGGCGCAGCCCTCCGTCATCCTCACCATCCAGGGCACCACGTTGCCCAATCAGGTGGTGGTGGTGGGCGGGCACCTGGACTCCATCTCGTCCGGCAGCACCGCGCCGGGAGCGGATGACAACGCCTCCGGTATCGCCACCTTCACGGAGGTCATCCGCGCGGCCGTGGCGGTGGGCTACCGGCCGGCGCGCACGGTGAAGTTCATCGGCTACGCGGCGGAGGAGGTCGGGCTGCGCGGCTCGAAGGAGATCGCCGCCTACTTCAAGAACAACGGCATCGACGTGGTGGGCGTGCTCCAACTGGACATGACCAACTACACGCCCACCAACGCGACGGCCAAGGTGGGCGTCATCACCGACTACACCAACGCGAACCAGAACACGTTCCTGCGCAACCTCATCAGCACGTACGTGGGCGTCACCCAGGCGAACAGCACGTGCGGCTATGCGTGCTCGGACCACGCCTCCTGGTCCAACGCCGGCTTCGCGGCCTCCATCCCGCACGAGGCCATCGTCAGCCAGGGCAACCCCTACATCCACACGGTGAACGACACCATCGCCCGCTCCGGCAGCACCGCGAACCACGCGCTGCACTTCGCGAAGATCGCCGCCGCGTACGTCGCCGAGCTGGGTGAGGGCTCCGCGCCGTAGTCGTCGACCGGGCCGCCTCGTCCCAGGGCTGGTGGGGCGGGGCGGCGCCTGGGCGTCCCGCCTCGTCCCATTCCGACGCGGACGCGTTCCGCGCGAACGCGGGGCGGGCGGCGCGCTTCCCCCCGAGCCCCGTGTCACGTGCTCGGGTGGCCCTCCGGCCGTTGGTACATGCCTTGCTCTTGGGCGCCGCGGGCGTCATGGAGGCCCAGCTCGCATGTACTATCCATCCCCGCCCTCGGCCGTCCAGTGTGGCGCGTACGGCTGCATGTACCCGGCGCCGGTGCATCCCTCGGCCCAGTGTGCCTTCTGCGCGTACTACTACTGCACGGCACACGGTCCGAAGCCGTGTCGGTACTGCCACGTCTACGTCTGCCAGGGCTGCTGGTCCCATTCGCGCCCATGCTGTGCCTGGGCGGGGAGCACCCTGGTCTCCTCCAGCACCCCTTCATCCCATCCGTTCTCCGGGGCCTTCTCCTCCGGCTCCACGTCGTCCACTGGCTATGCCAGCGCGATGGGCGTCTCCACCGACGACATCGAGAATGCCATCAAGGGGAAGGACCGCTGGCCCACCTTCGTTGACTACAACGAGGGAGACGCCTTCGACTTCTGGCAGAGCAAGGCGTTCCCGGGGCTGAACGTGAAGCTCCTGATTGTCGCCGAGGGGGCCCTCTTCGAGGCGCACGTGAAATGGGACAAGCGCGTGTGGTACCGCGACGACCCCTACGCCATGAGCCTGAAGGTCGCGCTCAAGGGGTCGAAGAGGGACATGTGCCACGAGTCGCGTCCCAACATCATGAGCGATTCACATCGCTATCTCTGGGGGACGCTCCTCGCGCGCGCTCGCAAGGTGCTCGCCAACCATCATGCGGCGAGGCTCATGACGGAGTTCGGGCTGGCGAACGTCGTGACCGCCGACCTCGTCCGCACGCTCGTGGGAACCGGCAGGATGAGCGACCTGGCCGCCCTGTACCTCTGCTCCACGCTGCCGTTGTCGGTGTGGGAGCAGGAGGCCTGGTCCCTGATGCTCGACGTGATGACGAAGTGACGCCACTCGCGGGGAGGCCCACGCGGTGGGGCCGCGGGTGACGGGCCAGGACCTGGGCGCCCTCATGGCCTGCTAGATTCCCCTTTCGCGCCGGCGGCGGTGGCATTGTCAGGGGTCTCATGGCTTACACGGCGGAAATCAGTCGCAACCATCCGGCGAGCATCCTGCTCCTCGTCGACCAGTCGGGCTCGATGGACGAGCCCTTCGGTGGGGTGGCGGGGAATCGCAAGAAGTCGGAGGGGGTGGCGGACGTCACCAACCGGCTGCTCCAGAACCTCGTGGTGCGCTGCGCGCGCGAGGACGGCATCCGGGACTACTTCCACGTGGGCGTGCTCGGCTACGGCGAGCAGGTGGGCCCGGCCTTCTCGGGCGCCCTCGCGGGCAGGGGGCTGGTGCCCATCAGCGAGATTGGCCATGCCCCGGCGCGACTGGAGGAGCGGGTCCGCGAGCGGGAGGACGGGATGGGCGGGCTGGTCAAGGAGAAGGTCCGCTTCCCCATCTGGTTCGAGCCCGTGGCGAATGGACCCACGCCGATGTGCGGCGCGCTCCAGCAGGCGATGGAGCAGGTCGGTGGTTGGTTGCGCGCGCACCCGGAGGGCTTTCCACCCCTGGTGGTGAACATCTCCGACGGTCAGCCCACGGATGGAGACCCCACGCCCATCGCCTCCGCGCTCCGACGACTGCGCAGCTCGGATGGCGAGGTGCTCCTCCTCAACGTGCACCTCTCGTCGAATCCCGCCGCTCCCATCCAGTTCCCGGAGTCGGAGGCGGGCCTGCCGGACGAGCACGCGCGGCTCCTCTTCCGCCTCTCCAGCCCGCTGACGCCCGGCATGCATGCCGCGGCGAGGGAGGAGGGGCACTCCGTGCGCGATGGCGCGCGCGGCTTCGTCTTCAACGCGGACGTCGTGTCGCTCATCAAGTTCCTGAACATCGGAACGCGCCCCAGCAACCTCCGCTAGAGCCCCTCCCGTGCGAATCGACTCCGACGTGCTCTGGCTCCCGAAGGCGGGCAACGCGCCCTCCGAGAACGAGGACGCGCATGCGCTGTCCCTGGGTCGCTCCTCGGGCGATGCGCCGTTCCATGCCGCCGTGGCCGACGGCGCGACGGAGAGCCTCTTCTCCGGCGCGTGGGCCCGGGCGCTCGCGGAGGCGTATGTCCAGGGCGGACTCCACGGCGCGGACGACCTGCTCGCGGTCCTTCCCGCGCTGCAAAGGGACTGGCACGCGGCCGTCGAGGCGCGAGAGCTGCCCTGGTATGCGCGCGAGAAGGCCCACCAGGGCGCGTTCGCGGCGGTGCTCGGCGTGAGCATCTCGGGCCGCGACTGGACCGCGCTGGCGGTGGGGGACTCGTGTCTCTTCCACGTCCGGGAGGACGCGCTGCTGCGGGCCTTCCCCCTGGAGACCGCGGAGGCGCTGGGGACGAATCCCTACCTGGTCTCCACGCACGTCGCGCGCAACGTGGGGCTGGCGTCGCGCGTGTCGGTCGTGGCGGGAGTGCTCCACCCCGGGGACCTTCTCCTTCTGATGACGGACGCGCTCGCGGGCTGGTTCCTCACGGAGCACGAGGCGGGACGGGCGCCCTGGCGGCAGCTCCCGCGTCCCGGAGAGTCGGCGCGTCACGAGGACTTCATCCGGACGCTGCGGGACGCGGGGCGTCTTCGCAATGACGACGTCACGCTGCTGCGGTTGACGGCGGGGGCGTGACGGCATGTCGATTCCCTCGGACAGCGAGTACCAGCTGGCCCTCCAGAATCCCCAGCGGGCCTTCGTGGACGAGGAGCTGAGGGCGGGCATCGTGGAGGTGGGCACCGGAGGGCTGGCGGGCCTGCCCCGGCCTCGCGCGGGTGCGTTCGCCACCACGTACAATGTCCAGTGCGGCCGGCGGGCCTTCGCGGTGCGGTGCTTCACGCGGCCCATCCCGCTGGACCTGGAGTCGCGCTACCTGGAGATCGAGCGGCACCTGGCCCTGCATTGGCTGCCGCAGATGGTGGGGGCGGCCTTCCTCCCGAAGGGCATCCTCGTGCGAGGGCGCTGGTGGCCCGTCGTGAAGATGGACTGGGCCCAGGGCGAATCCCTGGAGCGTTACGTCGCCGCGAACCTCGAGCATCCCGGCGCGCTCTTCGTCCTCGCCGTCGAGTGGCTCGAGCTGCTGGCGTCGCTGCGCGAGGCGGGCATCGCGCATGGCGATCTCCATCACGGCAACGTGCTCGTGACGCCCGAGGGCCTCAAGCTGGTCGACTACGACGGGATGTTCGTGCCGGCGCTCGAGGGCTTCGGGAGCCACGAGCAGGGGCATGCCAGCTATCAGCATCCCCGCCGCGCGCCCGGCGCCTTCCACGCACGGCTCGACCACTTCCCCGCCTGGAGCGTGTGGCTCTCCCTGGTCGCGCTCGCGCACGACCCGTCGCTCTGGAGCCGCTTCCACGGCGGCGATGATTGCCTGTTGTTCCGCCGGAAGGACTACGAGGCGCCGGAGCGCTCCGCCGTGCTCCAGGCGCTGCTGGACTCGCCGCACCCGCGCGTGCGCGCCGCCGCGGCGTCGTTCCGGTCGATGCTCGCGCTCCCCGCCGGGCAGGTCCCCGCGCTGGAGGTCGCGGCGCTCTCGGCGCTGGCCATGGAGCCGGGGGCGCCCTCCGCGTCCACGGAGCCTGGCGTCCTGGACGCCGCAGGGGTGATGGCCCGTTTCATCGCGCCGCCTCGTCAGGTGCCGCTGGCGTTCGCTCCGGAGCACTCGACCGACCAGCAGATGGCCAGCGGCTTCATCGCCACCGCCGCCCTGGGCCTCATCCCGAGCATGGCTGTCTCCGCGGGATGGCTGCTGGGCGTCGGAGTCTTCGGAGGGCTGGGGCTGTGGTGCGCCCGCGAGGCCTGGCAGCGCGATGGCGCGGTCCGTCAGGGGATGGAATGGCGCGGGCGCCAGGAGGAGGCCCGGCGATTCCTGGACACCACACAGGCGGAGCTCGCGAGCCGTGAGAGCGCCTTCCGTCTGCGGGAGACGGCGTGGCGGGACGCGAACGCCCAGCACCTGGCGGCCCAGGAGGCGCTGCACGCCAGGATGTCGGCTGCCCGTGCGCAAGGGGCCGCCCCGGACCGGATGGAGCTCGACCTGCTGGAGGGCCGGCGCGCGCAGCTCGACCGGGAGGAGCACAACGCCGTCAAGGACCTGGAGGCCGCGGCGCGGGCCTGGCGAGAGGACCGCGTGCTCCAGGCCACGCTGAGCGAAGAGGCGAGGTGGGCGTGGGAGCGGCGACACACGGAGGCGCTCCGGCGGCTGGCCGAGCAGTTCGACGAGCGGAGACTGGCACTGGAGACCTCCCTGGAACAGGAGATGGAGCAGGCCAAGTATAGGGGCACGGTGTCGTCGGGGTTCCGGAGCGCGATGCAGGAGTCCCGACGATTGTCCGTCGCCTTCCGCGCGCGCGACGTCGGAGCGGGCGTTGCCTGGTGGGAGCTGCGGCGCGCGCGGCTGCTCGCCAGACGGGCGCTGCTGGAGTCGGAGTGGGCGCTGGAACGCCATGGCCGCGTGGGCTTCTCGGCGTTCCTCCTCCATCTCCTGCGCGTCCCCCAGGAGAGCGACGGACGCTGAGAGAAGTGCGCGCGGTCCGCCCGGGGCGGCGGTAGGCTCGCCCGCGCGGGGTGGACCATGGCGATGACGTGGCAGTCCTCTCAGTGGGCAGTGGCGCGGTCGATGCTGTTGTCGTGCCTCCTCGTGGTGGGCTCCGCGCTGGCGGGCCCATCGGCGTCCGCGCGGACGCCGCCCCGGGAGACGCTCCAGTCGGTGGTGGACGCGCTGGTGGCGGAGGCCGCCCGGCTGACGCCGGGAACGGACGTGGCCATCGCGGTGCGCGACCTGCGGACGGGCGAGTACGCGGGGGCCTCCGACACGGTGCCCCATGTCTCCGCCAGCTCCGCGAAGGTGTTCTGGGTCGCCGCCGCCCTGAAGCAGGCGGACGCGGCGAAGGTGGCGCCCCTGGCCGAGAAGGTCTTCCGCACGTCCGACAACGAGGCCTCCGGCGAGGTCATCGACCTGGTGGGCGGGCCGGACGCCATCAACGTCTACCTGCGCTCGCTGGACGTGAAGAACACCGCCCTCACGAAGTGGAACTATGGCAAGCCCCGCCGCGCCACCAACTCCCCCCAGGCCATGGGGAACGACAACTACCTCTGCGCCGCGGACGCGGTGTCCTTCCTCCACCGCCTGGACCAGGGGGCGCTGTTGAAGCCCATGCCCACGTCGCGGCTGCTCGCGTGGATGGAGCTGACGCCTCGCCAGGGGTGTGGTGGGTGGCTCGGGACGCTGCTCCCGCCGAAGGCCCGCGCCACGCTGCGGCACAAGGCGGGGTGGCTGCCGCCGGGGTGTTGCTCGGACGACACGCGCTACAACATCCTCAACGACGTGGGGCTCGTCCGGCTCCCGGATGGGGGACGCTATGCCGTGGCCATCCTGGCGGCGCGCGGGCCGGACTGGCCGCGACAGGCGTTCTTCGTCGAGCGCGCGTCCTGCGTGCTGTACCGCGCGCTCTCCGGGGAGGCGTCGCTCGACTGCGGGGAGGCGCTCGCGAAGCAGGGCGGCCCCACGCCGGTGCGCGTGGAGGACGGTGGCACGCCGCCGGACTACGATTGCTGAGCCCCGCGAGGCGGGGCCAGGGCAGGCCCCCGTCGAGCGACCGGAACCCGGGAGGATGGTCATGGAGTGTTGCCGCTACCACGCCGTGGGCGAGGGCTTCGACTCGGCCTTCACGGTGGATTCGTCGCGCGTCACCTTCGGCAGGGGGTGCCTGGGCGAGGTGGGGGACAGGGCCCGGGCGCTCGGCATGCGGCGCGTGGCGCTGTTCACCGACGCGGGCATGGCGCGACTGGCGCATTTCGAGAAGGTGAAGCAGTCCCTGCTCGAGTACGGGCTGGAGGTGGAGGTCTTCAGCGACGTGCGCATCGAGCCCACGGACCGCTCCTTCCTGGAGGCGTGGCGCTTCGCGGCGGACTTCCGGCCGGACGGCTACGTGTCGCTGGGAGGTGGCTCCGTCATCGACACGTGCAAGGCGGCCAACCTGTACGCGACGTGGCCCGCGGACTTCCTGACGTACGTGAACGCGCCGGTGGGCGAGGGGCGTCCGGTGCCGGGTCCGCTCAAGCCGCACATCGCCTGTCCCACGACGTCCGGGACGGGGAGCGAGGTCACCGGCATCACCATCTTCGACCTGTTGTCGATGGGCGCGAAGACCGGCATCGCGTCCCCCGCGCTGCGCCCCACCGAGGCGTTGGTGGACCCCGACTGCACGGCGACGCTGCCGGGCGAGGTGGTGGCGGCCAGTGGCCTGGACGTGTTGTCCCACGCGTTGGAGTCGTACACCGCGCGCCCGTACGTGCGCCGGCCGACGCCGCCGCGTCCGCACCTGCGGCCCATGAGCCAGGGCGCCAATCCCTGGAGCGACCTGGGCTGTCGCGAGGCGCTCCGGTTGATGGGGCTGTACCTGGAGCGCGGCGTCCGGGACGCGAGCGACCACGAGGCGCGCGAGCAGCTCATGTGGGCCGCGACGCTGGCGGGCATCGCCTTCGGCAACGCGGGGGTGCACGCGCCCCACGGCATGGCCTACGCGGTGGCGGGGTTGGTGAAGGGCTTCCGTCCCTCCGGCTACCCGAGCGAGGAGCCGCTGGTGCCGCACGGCATGGCGGTCATCCTCAACGCGCCGGCGGTGTTCCGGTACACGGCGGAGGAGAGCCCGGAGCGGCACCTGGAGGCCGCGACGTGGCTCGGCGCGGACGCGCGGGGGGCGGGGCCGGGCGACGCGGGCGAGGTGCTCGCGACGCGGCTCATCCACCTCATGCGCGCGGTGGGCATGCCCAATGGGCTGGGCGGGGTGGGGTACACGGGGGCGGACGTGCCGGCCCTCACGGAGGGTGCCTTCCCGCAGCAGCGCCTGATGCAGAATGCTCCGCGAGAGATGTCGCGCCCGGTGCTCTCGCGGTTGTTCGAGTCCGCGCTGGGCTACTGGTAGTCGCGAGGAGGCCGACGCCGTGCCCGAGGTGGAGACACCGGAGCGCTATCCGTACTTCCTGCCCATCACCACCCGGTGGATGGACAACGACGTGTACGGCCACATCAACAACGTCACCTACTACAGCTACTTCGACACGGTGGCGAACCACTACCTCATCCACGAGGGCGGCCTGGACATCCACGCCAGCCCCGTCATCGGGCTGGTGGTGGAGTCGAAGTGCAACTACCGCGCGCCGCTGGCCTATCCGGATCGGCTGCGCGCGGGGCTGCGCGTGGACGTCCTGGGCACGCGCTCGGTGACGTACGGCATCGGCATCTTCAAGGAGGGCGCGACGGAGGCCGCCGCGCACGGCCACTTCGTGCATGTCTTCGTGGACCGGGCCTCCCGCAAGTCCACGCCGATTCCCGACCCGCTGCGCGCCGCGCTCTCCCGGCTCGTGAGGTGAGCGCGGGGATGCGCGGACCCCGGGGCCCGCGCATCCGTCTCCGTCACGACTCGTGCGCCGCGTGGATGGGCGGTCGGCGCACGGACCAGGGGCGCGCCTGCTCGAGCTGTCCCGCCAGTCGGAACAGGGTGGCCTCGTCCGCGTAGCGCCCCACGAACTGGACGCCGATGGGCAGCCCCTCCTCGTTCCAGTGGAGGGGGACGTTCATCGCCGGCTGGCCCGTGACGTTGTAGAGCACCGTGAAGGGGTTGAGCGTGAAGACGTGGCGGTACCACTCGGCGGCCGTCCGGGGGGCGTTGGCGTCGAGCACCCCCAGCTTGGGCGGAGGGATGGCCGTCGTCGGCGACAGCAGCACGTCGTAGTCCTGGAAGAAGGCGCCCACCGCGCGCGAAACCGTGTTGAAGGTGGCGGAGGCAAGCTGGAGGTCCGACGCCTTCAGCCCCCGGCCGTATTGGACCGCGGCCCAGGTGCTCGCCTCCAGCGTCTCCGGCCCCGCCTGCCGGCCCGTCTGGGCGCCGAGCGCCCCCGCCCACAGCGCCATGAACGAGGACCAGACGGACGTCAACGCGTCGAGCATCGCGGCGTCATCGTAGACGGGCGCGGCCTCGATGAGGTCGTGGCCGAGCGAGGCGCACAGCCGCGCCGCGTCCTCCAGCGCCGTCAGACAGTCCTTGTCGACCGGCGCGCCAGAGCCCGGCGCGCGGCACAGCGCGATGCGCAGCCGCCTGGGCTCCCGGAGCACCTCCTCCACGTAGGGGCGCTCGGGCGGCGGCGCGTAGTAGGGGTCGCCCACCGCGGGACCCTGCGACGCGTCGAGCATGGCCGCGCTGTCCCTCACGGAGCGCGACAGCACGTGCTCCACGGCGATGCCCTGGATGGCCTCGCCCATGTCGGGCCCCACCGAGACGCGCCCCCGCGTCGGCTTCAGGCCGAACAAGGCGCAGTGCGCGGCGGGGATGCGGATGGAACCTCCGCCGTCGTTGCCATGGGCCATGGGAACGATGCCCGCGGCCACCGCGGCCGCGGTGCCTCCGCTGGAGCCGCCCGTGCTGCGGCTGGGGTCCCAGGGGTTGAGCGTGGGGCCGTGGAGCACCGGCTCCGTGCTGGTGTTGTTGCCGAACTCGGGCGTGTTCGTCCGGCCCAGCGTGACGAGCCCCGCGCGCCGGTAATGGGCCATCAGCGTCGTGTCGTGCGGGAACACCAGCCCCTGGGCCAGTCGGCTGCCCAGGTCCGTGGGGACGTTCGCCGCGTGCAGGGCCAGGTCCTTGATGAGGAAGGGCACCCCCTTGAAGGGGCCCTCCACCAGGCCCGCTTGGAGTGTCTGGCGCGCGTCGGCCTCGCGCACCTCGATGACCGCGTTGAGCTTCGGATTGACCCGGGCCACCGCTTCCAGCGCGGTGTCCAACAGCTCCGCGGGCGACACCTCGCCCCGACGAACCAGCTCGGACAACCCCAGCGCGTCGTACCGCGTGTACTCGTCAAGATGCATGGCAACCCCCGTCGAGCGTGGGCCACGACCTCGCGGCCCTTTGGCGTGCGGGCGAGGATACCCGCCCCCGAGGTCGGAGATGTACCCGGGGGCGCGTCACCGCCCGGTCACGACAGATGGGTGTGTCGCAATCGCCTCGCTCGCCGCGACCCACGCGGTCGCCATCGTCCACGCAGCGCGTCGTGGGGCAGGTCGTGCCACCACCACCCGGCGGGGAGGCTTGCAAACAAATGTAGCTTGGTTGCAATCCGTGGCGTCAGCCGGTGGCGCGAGGCGGACCGTCGAGCTGGGCGCCGACGAGGGCGGCATAGACACCGCCCCGCGCCAGCAGGGCCTCGTGACGTCCAATCTCCACCACCCGTCCCTCGTCCATGACCAGGATGACGTCCGCGTCGCGGATGGTGCTCAGCCGGTGCGCGATGACGACGCGGGTGCAGCTCAGCGCCGCGAGGGCGCGCTGGACCTGGCTCTCCGTGGTGGCGTCGAGGGCGCTGGTCGCTTCGTCCAGCAGGAGGATGGCGGGCCGGCGCACCAGGGCCCTGGCGAGCGCGAGGCGCTGGCGCTGGCCGCCGGACATGGACAGCCCCCGGTCCGTCAGGGGCGTGTCGTAGCGCAAGGGCATGGCCTGGATGTCGTCGTGCAGGTGCGCCAGCCGCGCGGCCTCCTCGACGCGGGCCATGTCCAGCTCAGGGTCGCTCAGGGTGATGTTGTCGCGCAGCGAGGCGTTGAAGAAGGAGGCGTCCTGGAGCACCACCCCGAGCTGGCCGCGCACCGAGTGCAGGTCCAGCTCGCCCAGGTCGGTGCCGTCGTAGAGGACCTTGCCGGAGGTGGGCAGGTACAGCCCGAGCAGCAGGTGGGCGAGCGTGCTCTTCCCCGCGCCCGAGCGCCCGACGATGGCCACCAGCTGCCCCGGCTCCACGCGGACCGACACGTCCTTCACCACGAGGGCGGAGTTGGGGTTGTAGCGGAAGCTGACGCCCTCCAGGCGGATGCCGCCTCGCAGCGTCAGGGCCTTCCCCTCGCGCGACTTCTCCCGCTCCGGAGGGGTGTCGAGCACGTCGTTGATGCGCTCCAGGTAGGTGCCCAGGAACTGGAGCTGGCCGCCGGTGCCGAGCAGGTTGGAGAGCGGCACCAGCAGCGCGATGGCGAGCGCGTTGAGGCTCAGCATCGCCCCCAGCGTCATCGCCCCTTCGAGCACGCGCCAGGCGCCCACGCACAGCAGCACCAGGGGCGCCACGCGGCGCAGGGTGTTCGTCACCGCGTCCAGCCAGGCCGACAGCCGGCCCCGCTCCAACTCCACGTTGAGCAGGTCGACGTAGAGGTGCGAATAGCTGCGCGCCATCCGCGACTCCACGCCGAACGCCTTGAGCGTCTGCATCCCCGACAGCAGGGCCATGAGGTAGCCCTGGCTGCGGGCGCCCAGGTCCAACGCGCGCGACAGCTGGCTGCGCTGTCTCGCGCGAGGCACAACGAAGACGAGGAGCTGGAGCAGCCCCAGGCCCACCACGAGCGCTCCCATGGAGGCGTCCGTGGCCAGCAGCAGCGCCAGGTAGACGAGCACCAGCACCCCGTCCAGCGCGCTGGAGAGCAGGGCGGTGGAGAGCAGGTCCCGGATGGCCTGCTGCGAGCTCAGCCGCCCGAGCAGGTCCCCGGCGGGGCGATGCTGGAAGAAGGGATAGGCCAGCTGGACGAGGTGGTCGAGGAGCCCTTCGTTCATCCGCGCGTCCATCCGCGTGCGCAGCTCCACCAGGAGCTGGCCCCGGACCAGGGAGGTGAACAGCTCGAAGAGCACCACGCCCGCGAGCGCCACGGACAGCACGCCCATCAGCGTGTAGTCGTGACGGGGCACCACCCGGTCCACCACCACGCCCGTCAGCAGCGGCACGGCCAGGGTGAGCAGCTGGAGGATGCCGGAGAGGACGATGATGCGGGCCAGCCCGGGGAGCTGCTGGAGGAGCAGGGGAACGACATAGCGGTAGGCGCCACGGCTCACCCGGCCGCGCTCGAAGGTGGGGGCCGGCTCCAGCCGGAGGGCCACGCCGGTGAAGCACTGGCTGAACTGCTCCATCGTCACGCGACGGCGCCCTTGGTCCGGGTCGACCACGTCCACCCAGCCGTCGCCCAGCCGCTCGAACACCACCCAGTGCATGAAGCGCCAGTGGAGGAGGGTCGCGGGTGGGAGGTGGGGCAGGCGGTCCAGGTCCACGGACACCGCGCGCCCGAGCAGCCCGAGCTTGCGCGCGGCGGCCAGGAGCAACTTCGCGTTGGCGCCATCCCGCCCCGGGCCGGTCAACTCCCGCACCGACTCCAGCGTCACCTCCCGGCCATGGTAGCCGAGCACCATGGCGAGGCAGGCCGCGCCACAGTCCGTCACGGTCATCTGCCGGACCTCCGGCACGCGCCGACGCCACCAGCGCCAGGACGCGGTCGGAGCCGATCCTTGCGAGCGCGCGCTCACGGGGCCTGGAACCTTCCCGCGGACAGCAGGCCCGTCAGGTACAGGGCGCCCACCGCGAGGGCGATGGCGAAGGCGGTCATGAGCACGCCGCTCCACCGGGTCCAGGTGGGCGCGATGCGCAACAGCTCGCCCTTCTCCTGGACGACGCGTTGGGAGTGCTCGAGGGCTTCCTTGCGGAAGATGGAGGGCGGGGGCTCCGGAGGGCCGCTCATGGTGGGGACGGTCGGGAGGAACGCATCGCGTGGAGGCCAGGGGGAGATGCCGACCCGTCACGAGGGTCGGCATCCCCGGTCGAGCCCGAGCCGTCGCCGCGCTCGGGCTTCACGACCTCAGAGGCACACCTTCGGCGGACAGGGCGTGCAGATCACGGTGGTCTGCCCCGGCTGGCAACAGCCGCCGGTGATGCTCTCCAGGACGTCGTCGTCCAGCTCCAACTCGGAGGCGGGGTTGGCCGGCAGCGCGGCGCGCTCCTCGGCGGTGAGGCTCTCGTAGTACGCGGGGTCGCTCCATGCGCGGCGGATGTGGTCCTTCTTCGACTGGCTCATATGGATTCCTCGTTGGAGTGAATGAGAGGCGTGAAGAGGTGGGACTAGACGCAGTGGTACGGCGGGCACGGCGTGCAGATGGCGGAGCTCTCGGCGGAGGGGCTGTTGCCGCCGCCGATGCTCTCCAGCATGTCGGCGCCCAACTCGACCTCGTGCGCCGGGCTGGGTGGCAGCGCGGCGCGCTCCTCGGCCGTGAGGCCGGCGAAGTACGCGGGGTCACGCCACGCGCGGAGGATGTGGTCCTTCTTCGATTGGCTCATCAATGCTCCTGGGTTGTCGAGACGGGCTGGGAGACGCGTTCCCCGTGATGGCCAGCCCTCCATCGCGGGGAAGGACGGGCCGTGCTCAGCGCCTGCCGCGTGGCGGCGGTGGCGCGACGGCCAGCAAGGACGGAAGCGAATCCGGGAGCGCGAGCCGGGCGAGCTGGTAGGCCATGCCCGCCAGCCCCACCATCAGCCCCGGGGTCTCCGCGTTGCCTTGCAGGCCGTGCAACGGCCCATGCTCCTGGAGCCCCCTCAGGATTCCTCCCGCCACCCTCCGCGCGCGCTGCTCCAGCGAGGCGTCGCCCAGCGCGCGCGCCGCCTCCAGCAGGAAGTCCACGTTGCCCAGGTCGCCATGGCAGAGGCTGTGGTTGCGTCCGAAGCCGCGCGCCAGCGTCGAGTCGATGGCCACGGCAATCTCGTCGCGCACCCGCGCGTCGTCCAACAGCGGCAGTCCCCTCACGCGCGCGAGCCCGACGCCCGGCGCGCCGGTGCACCAGGCCCACATGAAGTGCTCCCCATCGCCTCCCAGCTCGACCGGGCGCGCGCGCAGGTCCGGCCAGTTCCGTTCGCGAGCCGAGTACAGCGCCCGCTCGTACTCCAGGGCGCGCAGGGCCAGCTCGCGGGGGCGCGGGTCTCCCACCGCCGCCGCCAGCTGGAGCAACGCCAGCGCGGTGCCCGCCACGCCGTGCGCGAAGCCCACCAGGTACTGGTTCCCCGCAGCTTCGGAGAGCCAGGCCACGCCCTGCTCCCGTGGGTGGGCGGTGGCCGCGAGCCGGTCGCCGCAGGCTTGCATCAGCTGTCGCAGCGAGGCGGAGGGGCGATGCGCCTCGAGCCCCAGGAACGCGAGCAGGCAGCCCGCGGAGCCCGCGCCGACGTCCAGGACGGTGTCCTCCGCCACGAGGGGGGCGAGCCGCGCCGTGTAGGCCACCGCCTGGTCGAGCAGCGCGTCGTCACCCCAGAGCACGCCCAGGTGCGTGAGCGCGTAGAGGATTCCTCCCCAGCCGTTGAGGATGCCGAGCCCCCGCGTCCCGCGAGGGTTCTCCTCGCACACGTTCACCAGGGCCACGACGGCGCGACGCGCGACGCGTGTGAAGGCCGCGTCACCCGTGGCCTCGCCCAGATAGCCCAGCGACAGGGCGATGCCCGCGAGCCCCTGGAAGACGTCCGTGCCCGGCTGGGCGAGCTGCCAGCCTCCCTCGCCCGCGAACAGCGAGAGCCACCGCGCCTCGTCGCGGCCCTCGAACGCGAGCGTCAGCAAGCGCCGGCCCACGCCCCGGGCCGCCTCGAGGAGGGCCTCCCGGCTCGCGGGGAGGGAGGTCTCCTGGAAGGCGTAGCTGGGGCGGTCCGCCACCGTCGAGCCGAGCCAGAGCACGTCGAGGGAGCGCTCCAGCACCCAGCGCTGGCGCGCGTGGTCGTCCTCGCTCAGCCCCTCCACGCGTCGCCTGACGCGCTCCAGGCCCGACTCCGCGAAGAAGCCGGGCAGCCGCTCTCCCTGACAGGACTCCAGGTCGCGCGAGCCGGGCCGCGCGCTGAAGTAGGGGATGTCCGCCCGCTCCAGGGCTCGCTGCTCCAGCGGGACGAGCAGCTCCAGGTCGGGCACCGTCACCACGCTCCGCCAGAGCTGGTCGAGGAAGCGCTGGCGCTCCGCCGCGTCGGCGAGCACATGGGGATGGAAGCTCTCGAAGTAGAGGGTCCCGTAGACGGCCGTGTTGCGGAACAACACGCGCATGGGCACGTCCGCGAAGGCGGCCAGGGGGCCCTCTGGCGCGAGCAGCTGGGCGCGGTGGGCGCGCAAGAGCGCGTACATGCGGGAGAAGCCCTCGGCGAGCGCGTCGCGGTGCTCCAGCACGGCGACGTCCGCGCCCTGGAGGGTCGGCAGGTTCTGCGTCCGCGCCATCTCCACGGGCTGGCGCTCGTAGCGCATCTGGTCCGTGCCCCGCCCGGCGGACACGAGGAAGGCCTGGGACGTCTTCTGTCCGGGACGCGCCCCCAGGCCGCTCAAGTCGATGCCACCTCCCTCGCGGGTGCTCCAGAACCGCTGGGGCAGCAGTCCGCTGCGAAGCACCGAAAGGAACGCCACGCCCTGGTCATGCTCCGCGGCCCGCGGCCTGCGCGTGCCCGACAGCGGATGGAAGAGCGTCTCCAGGTCCACGAGGAAGGGGTGCTCGCCCGCGGCGATGATGTTCTCGCAGTGGCAGTCCGTGGCGTCGAGCACGTGCAGGAGCGCCACGTACGCGCCCTGCCGCGCGTAGAAGCGGCGCACCTCTTCCGACGTGGCGCACGGCGCGGCGTCCACATGCTCCATCCAGCCGTAGTCGCCCCGGTCCCAGACGCGCACCGTCGCGAGCGAGGGGGTGGCGCCGCGCGCGTTCACCCACGTCAACAAGCGCTGGAAGACCGACTCGGGCCCCAGGGAGCGGGGCTTGTAGACGAGCCGCGCGCCGGACGCGAAGCGCAGCACGCACACGCCACGCCCTCCCCGGTGTGGGTCGGAGAGCCCGCCTCGCGCCTCCACCAGCAGCCCCGGGTCCCCATCGCCATGGATGCGCTCGCGCAGCCCGGCGGCGTCCTCGGCCAGCCGCCGCATCAGCTCCAGCGACGCGTCCTCCCATTGCGCGACGCGCTCCACCGCCGAGCGGGCCAGGACGGGATAGCGCTCCAGGATGTCGAGCGCGACGGCGCGCTGGCGCAGCGAGTGTTCGAAGGTCTCGAAGCGGGCCTCGGGCGTCCCTCCCGCGAGGGGGCCGTCCAACTGCGCGGCGTGCAGCTCCACCACGAGCGCGCGACCGAGCACCGGGGCCAGCCGCAGGGGGAGGTGGCCGAGCAGCAGCGTCGCCGCCTCCGGCGTGAATGGCGCCTCGGGGAATCGCGCCTTCAGCGCCGTCAGCCCCGCGCGCAACCGCGCATGGGCCCGCCGCACCAGCGGCTCCACCAGCGACAGGAAGGGCACGCGCGGCGTACCCGGTTCAGGGGGCGGCCAGTCGACGGGCTCCGCCACGGGCCGCGCATACGCCTCCTCCACCTCCGTCGCCCAGGCCGGGGTGGGAGCCTCGACGCCCGCGGGCGGGTCGCCCAGCAGCCCGAGCAGCCCGGCCTCGTCGAGCCCCAGCTCTTTCAGCCGCCGCGCCCACCAGTCGCCATGTCCGAAGGGCTCCTGTCGACGCCACGTCTCGAGCCGCCGCCTCGCTCCCGCGTCCACGGGGCCGGGCGCCGGAGGCCCCTCCAGCGTCGCGAGCCGCTCGCGCAAGGTCGCGGCCTTCCACCAGGAGCGCCGATGGGGCGCGACGCACCCCGCCGCCGACGCTGTTGCCACGGCCTGTGTCGACGCTGAGACCATGTTGCCTCTCATTCCAGACAGCCGGGTGAGGGGTTGCGATGGTGTGGCGAGGCTTTGGTGGATGATTGGTATTTCAAATGATGATTTGATGTCAATCCGTTGCCCTCGGGTCGCTCGGGGAATGGAGGAACATGTCGGTGCGGGAAGGTGTGGGTGAGCTGTATGACGTGCTCATCATTGGCAGCGGCGCGGGCGGTGGACCGCTGGCCCTCTCACTCTCGAGCGCGGGGCTGCGGGTGCTCGTGCTCGAGAAGGGCCGCGAGTACGCGCGCGAGGCGTATGCGCATGGCCCTGGTGGGCTGGAGCCCCAGGCGTTGATCCCCCGCGTCGAGGAGGACCCCCACACCGTCGTCACCCGGAAGACTGTCAATCCATTGCGCAATGCATTGGGCTGGACCGCGTCATGTGTTGGCGGCGCGACGGTCCATATGGGTGGATATTTCTATCGTTTTCATCCTGATGACATGCGGATGCGGAGCCGGTTCGGTGTGTATGAAGAGTTGGAGGACTGGCCCTATGACTACGACGCGTTGGAGCCCTGGTATGGGTTGGCGGAGCGCGAGGTCGGGGTGTCTGGACTGGCGGGGGTGAACCCTTTCGAGGGGCCCCGCTCCACGCCGTATCCGATGCCGCCGTTGGAGGCGCATCCGCTGGCGGAGGCGTTGGACGTGGCGTGCCGGCGCAGGGGGCTGCATCCGTTCCCCACGCCGCGCGCCATCAACTCACGGCCCTACCTGGGGCGCCCCGCGTGCGCCTACTGCGCGCGGTGTTCCGGCCTGGGCTGTCCGGTGGGCGCGCGTGGGAGCAGCCAGGAGGCGTTGCTGCCGCGGGCGATGGCCACCGGGCGATGCGAGCTGCGCGCGCTGGCGCAGGCGCGCGAGGTGACGCTCGGGGCGGATGGGCGGGTCTCCGGCTGTGTCTACCTCGACGACAGGGGGCGGGAGCACCGGGTCCTCGCGAGGGTGGTGTGCGTGTGCTGCTCCGCGGTGGAGTCCGCGCGCCTGCTGCTGTTGTCTCGCTCGCCGCGCTTCCCCGACGGCCTGGCCAACGGCAGCGGCCGGGTGGGGCGGCACCTCCAGTTCCATGGCGTCACCATGGCGCGGGCGCGGCTGCCGTTGGACCGGGGGCCGGGGGCGACGATGGTGGATCCGCATCCCTTCATCGGCCGCTCGGTGATGGACCACTACTTCCTCCCCGACGGGGTCTCGGAGCTGGCCAAGGGGGGCATCCTGCGCTTCGGCCGGATGGCGCCGGTCCCGGAGACGCTCGAAGGGGCGTCGTCCGCCGCGACGGGGGAGCTGTTCTGCGAGGTGTTCCACGACTTCATCCCCAACGCGCGGACGTCCATGGTGTTGGACCCGGAGGTGAAGGACCGCTGGGGCCTGCCGGTGGCGCGCATCCACCTGGACCGACCCCGGCACCATGTCCGCGCGGGCGCGTGGTTGCAGGCGCGCGTCTTCGAGCTGTTCGGTGACCTGGGCGCGGAGTCGATGGAGTCGCTCGTCGTCGGGGGGACGTCCTCGTACCTGGTCCACGGCACGTGCCGCGCGGGGAGCGACCCGGCGACGTCGGTGCTCGACGCCCATTGTCAGGCCCACGAGGTGGACAACCTCTTCGTGGTGGACGGCTCGTTCATGCCGACCTCCGGGGGCGCGGCGCCCACGTTGACCATCCTCGCCAACGCCTTCCGCACCGCCGACCACATCGCCCGGCGTTTCCGGGCGGGCGACTTCGGCTGAGCGCGCGGCGCGCCCTCCCATCCGAGGGGCGGGCGGTGTGTGAGCCGCCGGACCCTGGCCCACCCGACAGGCCCGGAGTCGGTGTCCGATGGCGCCCGGCGTGAGGGCCCGGCTGGCCGGGTGGACGGCGGGCGCGCATCGGCGTTGCGCGACGCATCCGGGGAGCGTAGGGAGCTGTCAACCCATGTCCGCGACCGTTCAACTGCTCGAAGCCGTACGGAAGGCTGCACGTCCTGGAATCTGGTCCAACGGAGTGAACCTCGCCCGTGCCGGCGCGGTGGCGCTCCAGTCGAAGAGCGGGGACGAACTCGAGCTGCGCGTCCGGTCGGCGGGGCGCCCGGTCCCCTTCACGGTCGCCCTGTATCCGGCCGACGAGGCCTGGGAGTGCGACTGCCCCAGCCGGGTGGACCCGTGCGAGCACGTCGTCGCGGCGGCCATCTCGCTCCAGCAGGCCGAGCGTCAGGACGCGCCGATGGAGACGGCGGCCAACCGCTGGTCCCGGCTGGTCTACCACTTCACCCGGACCTCGGATGGGCTGACGCTGCGCAGGACGCTGGTCCACGCGGATGGCAAGGAGGAGGCCCTGGACGGCAGCCTCGCGTCGGTGCTCGCCAGGCCCGCGCAGGCCGCGACGCTCCAGGTGGAGCAGGCGGACATCCTCGCCGACCGCATCCTGGAACAGCGCCGCACCCGGGGCACGCTCTCCCCGGAGACGCTGGACGCGGTGCTCAAGGTGCTGGTGTCCGCGCGCAACGTCCTGCTGGAGGGGCGCCCGGTCGCCATCCCCGAGGAGGTCGTCGTCCCGCGCGCCGTGGTCGAGGAGCGCGGCGGCCAGTTCGTGGTGACGGTGACGAAGGACCCGCGCGTCTCGGAGGTGGTGAGCCCCGGGGTGGCGAGGGTGGGGGACGCGCTGGCGCGCCTGGGCGAGACGGGCATGTCGGGGCCCTGGCTCCAGAACCTGCCCATCGTCCGGACGTACTCCGGAGAGAACCTGGGCGAGCTGACGTCGAAGGTGTTGCCGGAGCTGGCGCGGCGCATGCCCGTCGACGTGCGCACCCGCCGCGTGCCGCCGGTGGACCGCGACCTCAAGCCGCGCATCCTCCTGGAGCTGCACCAGCTCGACGCGGGCCTGTCCGTGCTGCCCACGCTCGTCTATGGCGCGCCGCCGACGGTGCGCATCGACAACGGGCGCATGGTGTACCTGAAGGGCGCCGTGCCCCTGCGCGACGAGGCGTTGGAGCAGCGGCTGGTCCACCAGCTGCGCGACGAGCTCAACCTCGTGCCCGGTCGCCGGGTGACGGTGGCGGGCCCGGAGATGGTGCGCTGGGCGGACAAGCTGCGCCGCTGGGGCGGGGACCTGGCGGGAGATGGCGCGTCGGTGGTGAGCCCCGACATGCGGCTCGTGCCCCGCCTCACGGTGGAGGGGGGGAGCACCGCCGCGGGCATCCCCGACGTGCGCTTCACGCTGGAGTTCCAGGTGGAGGGCGGCAAGGGCGGTGAGGCGCGCTCCGTCGACGCGGCGGCCGTCATCCGCGCGTGGACGGAGGGGCTGGGGCTGGTGCCGCTGGTGGGCGGAGGTTGGGCGCCGCTGCCCCGCGCGTGGCTGGAGAAGCACGGCGCGCGCGTGGCGGACCTGCTCGCCGCGCGCCAGGCGGATGGCCACGTGTCCAACCACGCGCTGCCCCAGCTGTCCGCGCTGTGCGAGACGCTGGAGCAGCCGCCGCCCCCGGGGCTGGACCGGCTGGCGCCGCTGGTCGAGGGCTTCGAGAAGCTGCCGGAGCCGGTGCTGCCGGAGGACCTCACCGCGTCGCTGCGCCACTATCAGCGGCAGGGTGTCAGCTGGCTGAGGTTCCTCCAGAGCGCGGGGCTGGGCGGAATCCTCGCGGACGACATGGGCCTGGGAAAGACGCTCCAGACGCTGTGCGTGCTGGGGGCGCGCTCGCTCGTCGTCTGCCCCACGAGCGTGCTGCCCAACTGGGCCGCGGAGCTCAAGCGGTTCCGTCCGTCGCTGCGCGTGAGCGTCTACCACGGCCCCGGTCGCGCGCTGGACGAGACCGCGGACGTGACGCTCACCACCTACGCCATCCTCCGCCTGGACGCGGCGGCGCTGGGCGCGCGCGACTGGAGCGCGGTGGTGCTGGACGAGGCGCAGGCCATCAAGAACCCGGAGAGCCAGGTGGCTCGCGCCGCGTTCTCGCTCAAGTCCGGCTTCCGGCTGGCGCTCAGCGGCACGCCGCTGGAGAACCGGCTGGAGGAGCTGTGGAGCCTGATGCACTTCACCAACCCGGGCCTGCTCGGGGGCCGGCGGCAGTTCGAGGAGAAGGTGGCCCGGCCCATCTCCGAGGGCAACACGGCCACGGCGGCCGAGCTGCGCAAGCGCATCCGTCCCTTCGTGCTGCGCCGCCTCAAGCGCGACGTGGCGCCGGAGCTGCCGCCGCGCATCGAGTCGGTGATGCACGTGACGTTGGATGAGCGCGAGCGCTCCATCTACGACGCGGTGATGGCGGCGACGCGCGCGGAGGTCGTCGCGCTGCTCAACGACGGCGGCAGCGTGCTCAAGGCGCTGGAGGCGCTGCTGCGGCTGCGGCAGGCGGCGTGCCACCCGGCGCTCGTCCCGGGGCAGCAGGCCACCTCGTCGTCGAAGGTGGAGACGCTGGTGGAGGCGCTGGGCACCGCGGTGTCGGAGGGGCACAAGGCGCTGGTGTTCTCGCAGTGGACGTCGCTGCTGGACCTCATCGAGCCGGCGCTGAAGCAGGCGGGCATCGCCTTCGACCGGTTGGACGGCACCACGTCGAACCGGGGCGAGGTCACCGCGCGCTTCCAGGCGGAGGACGGGCCGCCGGTGCTGCTCATGTCGCTGAAGGCCGGTGGCACGGGCCTCAACCTCACCGCGGCGGACCACGTGTTCCTCGTGGACCCGTGGTGGAACCCGGCCGTGGAGGCGCAGGCCGCCGACCGCGCGCATCGCATCGGCCAGGAGCGGCCGGTGAACGTGTATCGCCTGGTGTCCCAGGGCACGGTGGAGGAGCGCATCCTGGGGCTCCAGGACAAGAAGCGCGCGCTCGTCGAGGCGGCGCTGAGCGAGGCGGCGGGGGCGGCCGCCATCACCCGTGAGGACCTGCTGGAGCTGTTCGCGTGAGCCTTCTGAGAATCACCGTGGGGTTCGTCCTGATGTTGTCCCTGGAGTCCGAGGCCAAGAAGATGGATGCGACGACGGCGCTGCACGCGCTCATCTCCGAGGAGTGGCAGTACCAGCTCGAGCACAGCCCCACGTACGCGTCGGTGCAGGGCGACCGGCGCTGGAACGGGCGCTGGGACGACTTGAGCCTGGAGGCCATCGAGGCGGACCACCGCCACTCGCTCCAGGTGCTGGAGCGGCTGAAGAAGGTCGACCGCGCCCGGCTGTCCGCGGACGACCAGCTCAACCTGGACCTGTTCCGGCGCGACTACGAGACGTGGGTGGAGGAGCACCAGTTCAAGTGGTACCTGCTGCCCACCAACCAGGTGGGCGGCATCCCGGAGGGAATCAAGCAGCCGCCGGGCGTGCAGACGGCCTACCAGCTCGCGGACAACCTGCGCTTCGAGACGGTGAAGGACTACGAGGACTGGCTGGTGCGCCTGGGCGGGTTCGGGACCTACGTCGACCAGGTGGTGGCGCTGATGCGCGAGGGCCTGCGCGAGAAGCGCGTCCATCCCCAGGTCATCCTCCAGCGCATCCCCGGGCAGGTGGAGCGTCAGCTGGTGGAGGACCCGACGAAGAGCGGCTTCTTCAGCCCCTTCCTGCGCTTCCCCGCGAGCATCCCCCTGGCGGAGCAGCAGCGCCTGTCCGCCCTGGCGCGCGACGCCATCCAGAAGGGCGTGGTGCCCGCGCTGCGGCGCTTCCACCAGTTCGTGACGGCCGAGTACATCCCCGGCGCGTCCCAGCAGGTGGGCATCTGGCAGCTGCCGGAGGGCGAGAAGATGTACGCGTTCTTCGCCCGCAGGTTCACGACGACGGACCTGACGCCGGACGAAATCCACGCGCTGGGCCTGTCCGAGGTGAAGCGCATCCGCGCGGAGATGGAGGCCATCATGAAGCGCACGGGCTTCCAGGGGACGCTGCCGGAGTTCTTCCACTACCTGCGCACGGACCCCCGCTTCTATCACCGCACCGGCGAGGACCTGCTGCTGCATTACCGGGCGCTGGCCAAGCGCATCGACCCCACGCTGGTGCGGCTGTTCAAGACGCACCCGCGCCAGCCCTACGCCGTGGAGCCGACGCCGGACGAGATGGCGCCGGACGTGACGACGGGCTTCTACTACCCGGCGGCGGCGGACGGCTCGCGTCCCGGGACGTACCTGGTGAACCTGTACCGCCCGGAGACGCGCCCGCGCTGGGAGATGGTGCCCCTGACGCTGCACGAGGCGGTGCCCGGCCACCACTTCCAGACGTCGCTGGCCACCGAGCAGACGGGGCTGCCCGACTTCCGTCGCTTCGGCTACTACGTCGCGTACGGCGAGGGCTGGGCGCTCTACTGCGAGACGCTGGGCGACGAGCTGGGGCTGTACGCGGACCCGTACGACAAGTTCGGTCAGCTCTCCTACGACATGTGGCGCGCGGTGCGGCTCGTCGTCGACACGGGCATGCACGCCAAGCGGTGGACGCGGCAGCAGGCGCTCGACTACTTCATGGAGAACGCGCCCCGCCAGCAGCTCGACATCACCAACGAGGTGGACCGCTACATCGCGTGGCCGGGGCAGGCGCTCGCGTACAAGGTCGGCCAGCTCAAGATTCGCGAGCTGCGCACGCGCGCCGAGCGCGCCCTGGGCGGGCGCTTCGACGTCCGCGAGTTCCACGACGTGGTGCTGCTGGGGGGCTCGTTGCCGCTGGACGTGCTGGAGCGCAAGGTCGACGCCTGGATTGCAGGCCAGAAGGCCGCGCCCCGGACGACCTCCGCCACCGGGAAGTAGTCCCGCGCCGATTGCCGGAGCGGGCTACCCCCGCCGCCGGCCCACCGCGGCGCGCATCAACTGCTTGAGCGCGCCGTGGGCCCGGGGGCCTCCCGCCCGCATCAGCCGTTCGTTGAGGTCATCCACCAGCCGGTGCCGGAGGGGGGGCTCGTCGGTGGCGATCAAGGTCATCCGCGCCACCTGCCGCTCCGCCTCCTGCGCCTCGTAGTGTCGGACCCGCGCGGTGAGGTGGGCGCAGTGCTCGCGCAGGGCCGCGAGCTCCGCGCGCCCGGCTTCCCACTCCTCGAGTCGTGACTCCAGCTCGCGCAGGCGCGCATCCTGGGCCTCGCAGAGCGAGGCCAGCGTCTGGTGTCTCTGGCGCAGGTCCTCGGTGGCCCGGGCCTCCTCCTCGCGCAGCCGCTGGGCCTCCCGCAGCTCCTCGCGCGTGTCCTCCAACCAGCGCGTGGCGCGAGCCACCCAGCTCACGGTGGGCACCGGCCCACGCAGGCAGTCCTCCAGCAGCTCCAACCAGTCGCGCCGCAGCGCCCGCTGGCTGGCGACGTAGTGGTCGCCGCGGGTCCGCGCGCGCTCGCGGTCCTCGTCGAGGAACTCCTGGAGCGAGTGCTCCGGCTCCTCGAGGCCCGCCTTCTTCTGCCGGTAGTACGCGTTGAAGGCGAACAGGTGCGTGGGCACGCCCGCGACCTTGCCCAGCAGCGTGACATGGTAGGACGACGCGACGAGCAGCTCGCAGCGGCGGATCTGCTCGACGGCCTGGGACAGCCGCCCCTGGAGCATCAGGCCCACCAGGTCGATGACGCCCGCGCGGGGGAACAGCTCCGGGAAGGCCGTCCTGCGCATGGCGGCGACGCTGTCCTCCACGGCGGGGCGCTCGTCGATGTACGCGTTGAGGACGATGGGGACGGCGGCGTCACCCCAATGCGCGCGCAGCGTCTGGAGCTGCTCGTTCATCCGCGCGAGGGGCTCGGCCTCGGTCGCGGGTTCCTCCTTGGCCCGGGCGTACACGTAGCCGGAGATGTTCATGTGCAACGCGAAGTGTCCGGGGACGGCAACGCGCGGCCCACGGCTCGCGTCCTCCGCCACGGCCCGCTCCATCTCCTCCAGCGCATCGTCTCCGGACAGCCGGGCGTCCAGCCCGCGGGACTTCAGCGCCGCGACGGACTCCGCGTCCCGGCAGCCGATGAGCACCGGGTGCCATTGCTGGGCATGGGCCGCGAACGCGTCAGCGAACTCCGGACCGACCTGGAGCCCGGACAGGACGTAGTGGCCGGGCAACCACGTGCGCAGCGTCGCCTCGACGAGGCCGAGCATGTGCTGCCCCCAGAAGCGGTTGAAGTACCCGCCCCCATAGACGTGCATCCGCGCCGCGCCGCGCAGCTGCTGGGGCACCACGGGCTCCAAGCCCAGCGCCAGCGCCTTGCCCAGGGACTCCGGGCCCGGCTCCGACGTGTAGACGACGAAGTCCTCCGTCCCCAGCACGCGCGGCAGCTGCTCGAGGTAGTTCACGTCGGGGACCCTGCTCAGCTCGTGCAGCGGCACGACGACGGCGTTCTCCGGACGCGAGTGGTGCCACCGCACCACGCTCTGGAGCATCAGCATGTCCCCGAAGTTCCAGTACCCGTTGAATCCTCCAGCCAGGAGGACCTTCGTCGAGTCGGGGCCGTAGAGCTTCTTCAAGGTCGAGGGGGGCGAGAAGAAGGAGAAGCGCATCCTCCTTCCTTAATCATGAGCGACGCGAATGAGTCACCCACAACCCTCGTCACCGAGGGAAACAGTGAACCAGGACACCAAGCGGTGTGTCGCATGTCTCCCTGGGGAGGGTGCGCGCCGCGCACCTTCCGGCACATCACTCCCCACGCCCCTCGACGGTTTTCAGGGGCCCTTGCGAGGCGCGCCGCGCGGGCGGGCCTGTTTCTTCATCACCTTCACCAGGTGCTCCCGGGACAGCCCGTGGACGCGGACGCCGTCGGCGCCCGTCATGGTGTCCGAGGCGAGCATGGCGTTGAGGATGGCCTCCTGGGTGGCCTGCACGGTGGCCTCGAAGAGGGGGTTGAGTCTGTCATTGGAGAGCACGGACACGCTGGCGAGCGGCGCGCCCGCGGGGGGGCTGACGTGCTGGGTGGAGAAGGCCAGGAAGATGTCGCCCGAGAAGTTCTCGCCCAGGCCTCCCATCTTGGAGATGCCCAGCGGCACGCGGCGGGCGATGCGGCCCAGCTGGTGGGGGAGCAGGGGGGCGTCCGTCGCGACGACGACGATGATGGAGCCCGCGCCCTCGAACGGGTTGGGGCGCGTGGCGTCCTGGGTGGCGCCGCAGGCCGGCAGGTGCTGGAGCATGGTGCTGGAGGGCTTGTCCGGCCCGACATGGCAGGGCTTCGGGTCGGGCAGCTGCTCGCCCACGGGGACCCCCTCGACGGTGAAGAGGCGCCGCGAGCCGTAGTTGCACTGCACCAGCACGCCGAGCGTGTAGCCCCCGGCCGCCTCGGGCAGCTTGCGTGACGCGGTGCCGATGCCCCCCTTGAAGCCGTGACACACCATGCCCGTGCCTCCGCCGACGGAGCCCTCGGGGACCGCGCCACCGCGCGCGCCCTCCAGCGCCTGGAGCGCGTGCTGGGGTTGGACATGGAAGCCGTAGATGTCGTTCAGCATGCCGTCCCAGGTCTCCGCGACCACGGGCAGCCCCAGGTCCCAGGCGAGCCCCCGCGGCATGGCCCAGCGGATGACGGCCTCGCGGACCGCGCCGATGTCGTTGGTGTTGGTGAGCATCACCGGCCCGTTGAGCTCGCCGGACTCGGTGAGCCAGTGCGTGCCCGTCATCTCGCCGTTGCCGTTGAGCGCGAAGGTCGCCGCGAAGACGGGCTCGGCCACCGCGTCCCGCCCCCTGGGGAGCACGGCGGTGACGCCCGTGCGCACCGGCCCCTTGCCCACCTGGAGACGGCCCTCGCCGGAGATGAGCGTGGTGTGGCCCACCTCCACGCCGGGCACGTCGGTGATGGCGCCGAGCGGGCCGGACTGCCCGCCGAAGGTGATGCCGAGGTCCCTGGCGCGAGGCCGCGCGGGCGAGGACTGGGCTTTGGCCGTCGAGGAGAGGACCAGCGGCGTCACCAGGACCGCCACGAGAGGAAGCCAGGAGGGAGTGGGGCGCATCCTGACTTCCTACTCCGGCTCGCCCCGCCTGGGTGACGACCCGATGGAGGGCGCGAGCGCCCCGAGGCCGGTGGGGCCCGGAGCGCTCATGCGCGGCGCGTCAGAAGTCCGTGCCGTCCGCGCGCTTCCCGGGGGACTTCCTCGTTCCCGAGGGGAGGTTGGTGTGCGGCGTGAAGGTGCCGTTGGGGTCCCCATCCGGGGAGCGGTTGGCGGACACGTCGTCCACGGTGGAGGTGTAGTTGTACTCGTCCACGAGCGCCGCCGCTGCGTTGCGCAGCCGGACGGAGTCCGCGTTGTTGCCCAGGCCGAGCGCTCCGCTGGACGCCGCCGCCGCGTTCGTGAGGCCCGTGGGGATGCCCGCGGCGCCGCCGAAGATGACGAAGGCCTTGCCGGCGGCGAGCTTGAAGCCGGAGGGGAAGACGTGGCGGGCGTTGCCCGTCGTCGAGTCCCACAACGTCCAGCCGGAGAGGTCCACGGCGGTGGGGCCGGTGTTGACGAGCTCCACGAACTCGTAGGCGACGTTGTTCGTGCCGTTGATCGCGGGCTCGTCGGCCAGGACTTCGTTGATGAACACGCGGCTGGTGGCCTGGGTGATGGTGATGGCGGTGTCGCTCTCGTCCAGCCGCGACGGCGTGTCCACGTCGATGACGCGCACGCGCACGGCGGAGGACTGGACGTCGGGCAGCGTCCAGGCGTAGCGGCCCTGGACCGCGGGCACGGAGGCGGCCAGCACGTCCCAGTTCGTGCCCCCGTTGGTGGAGGCCTCGATACGCACGGTGGTCACGCCCCAGGCGTGCCACTCGATGGGGAGCACGGTGCCCGCGGCGAAGGTGCCCCCGTTGGGGGACTTGAGGCGCAGGAACGGGCTCGTCGCGGAGGACAGCGCGTAGTCGCTGACGACGGGGCGGTGGTCGCTCGTGGTGTCCAGGAAGTCGGGCACCCAGTCATCCGCGTGGATGACCTGCGCGGTGTCGGGGACGTAGTGCGCCGCGACCTCGTTGGTGACGAGCGTGTGGTCGACCACGTTCTCGAAGCCGATGGAGGTGGCCTCGTCCGCCAGTGACAGCTCCCGGGTGATGAAGGTGTAGCTCGCGGGGGCGGAGACGAAGTTCTGGTACGGCGTGGCCAGCGGCACGCCGCTCGTCGGGTCGAGGGTGATGGACTCGTCGACGTCGTCGTTCCAGTCGCCCAGGATGATGACGTGCTGGGTCGGCAGGTTGTCGGTCAGGTACGCCTCGAGCGCGGCGCTCGCGCGCTCACGGGCCAGACGGGGACCGGTGGGGTCCGCGCTCTCCGCGCGCATGTGGACGACGATGACGACGAGCGGCGTCTCGACGCCCTGGATCTCCGTGGTGAAGTCGACGCGGAGCGGCGGGCGGTTGCTGAAGTCACTCAGGTTGCCGATGCGCAGCAGCTGCGCGCTCTGGAAGGTGAGGGTGCTGTCATGGAGCACGCCGGGCTTCTGCGAACTGGCGCCGTAGGGCGTGACGCCGCCCGTCACGTAGTTGGCGTCATCCGCCAGGAAGCCGTTGAAGCCCGGCAGCTGGGCCTTGAGCGCGTTGAAGTCCGCGACATCCACCATCTCCACCATGCCCCACAGGTTCGCCCCCACGTCGAGCATGACGTCGCGCGCGTTGGCCACCTGGAGGGCGTCCGCCGGCGCGCGTTCGTTGTCACCGAAGTAGGTGAGGTTCCACTGGCCGACCCTCAAGCGAGGCGACGCGGAGGGCTCGGCGGCAAGCCACAAGGGGAGGGGACGCGACGCCGCGCGGCCATTCGCGTCACGAGCCGTGACGGTGAACCGGAAGGTGCCCTGCGCCGTGGGCGTGCCGGAGAGGACGCCGTCCGAGGACAACGACAGGCCCGAGGGCAGCGTGCCCGAGGCGATGCTCCAGCTCAGCGGCTCGACCCCGCCCGAGGCGGTGAGCGTGGCCTGATACGGCTGGCCCCGCGTCCCGTTCGAGAGCGATGGAGTGGTGACGGTGAAGGCGGAGAGGACCGTGGCCGTGACGGCGCGCGAGCCCGTCTTTCCGTGTGCGTCCGTCGCCGTGACCGTGAAGTCGAAGTCGCCCGCCTGGGTCAGCGTGCCGGAGAGGACGCCCTGCTGGGACAGCGACACGCCGGGGGGCAACGTGCCCGAGGACGAGAAGGCGAGGGGCGGCTTGCCTCCTGTCGCCTGGAACGTCACGGACATCGTCTCACCGACCCCTCGGGCGGGGACGGTGGCCTCGGCCACGGTGGGGAGCGAGTAGATCGCGAGGGACAGCTCGGTGGTCGCGGCGTTGCTTGTCGCGTCCTGGACCCGGAGCGTGAAGGTCGCGGTACCCGGAGCGGTGGGAGCGCCGGACAACACGCCGTTGGTGGAGAGGTCGAGCCCCTGCGGCAGCGTCCCGGAGGCCACCGTCCAGGAGTACGGGGCGACTCCGCCCGTCGCGGTCAGCGTGACGGAGTACGCCTCTGCGACGTAGGCGTCCTCCAGTGTGCTGGTGATGATTCCGAGGACGGGACCGGCGTCGGCCTCGCTGCCCGCGTCGCTCGGGAGCCCGGCATCGGACCCGGTGCCAGCGTCGGACGGGAGCCCGGCATCTGACTCGCTGCCCGCGTCATCGTGGCCCGCGTCGGATGGGAGTCCGGCATCGGAATCGGAGCCCGCGTCATCGTGGCCCGCGTCGCTCGGAAGCCCGCCATCGGACTCGGAGCCCGCGTCATTCGGAAGCCCGCCATCGGCCTCGGTGCCCGCGTCATCCGCGCCCGGGTCGGGGGTCTGTCCGCCGTCGTTCCCGCTCCCCGCGTCGCCGGTGGAGGTCCCGGAGTCACGGGTGGGGTCCGTGCCCGAGTCGCTCTGTATGCCACTGTCCGCGGGGCCGGGGTTGATGGGGTCTGGGTCGGAGGAGCAGGCGGCGAGCAGGAGGAAGACGAGCAGCGGCGCGAGGGCGCGAGACGGCGACATGATGGCGTGACTCCGGTCGGGGATCGAAGCGCGCGGGGGGACCCCGAGCCTACAGCAGACGGGTGTCATCGACGCGGCCGAGTGGCCGGCGGGGAGCGTCAGGTCGTCGCCGGGGCTGGCGTCTGCGGCTCGAATCGTGCCCTGGGAGCACGGCTCGGGGGCTGGCTCCTCGGCTCCCTTCCGAAGGCGAGCCATGCCAAAGCAAGTGACGACCCATATCGACGTGCCCTGCTTCGTTGACTACTCGGAGACATTGGCGGGGCGGAGACTGATGTCACAAGGAGTAGGGCCCGACCTGGACCTGTGGCTGCTGGCGTCGGACGGTTCCCGGTCCTACGAGGTCCTGCGATTTTCCAGCGCCGGAGCGCCTCCGCAACGCCTCCGGCTCCCTCCCGAGCGGCGCGACTTCCAGTACATCCAGCCCCTGCCCCGCGGTGAGTTGTTGCTGGTGGAGTCCCGCTGTGCGACCGGCACCGAGCCCGCGCGCAACGCCGTCATCTACTCCCCGGAGGGACACCTGCTGCGCGAGTTCACGCTCGGAGACGGCATCCAGGACGTGCAGACGACGTCGGATGGGCGCTTGTGGGTCAGCTACTTCGACGAAGGCGTCATCGGGAACTGTGGCTGGGGAACGGGGGACCCGCTGCGCGAGCCCATCGGGCGGAGCGGACTGGTGCTCTTCGATTCACGGGGACAGCTGCTCAGTGAATACGACGCGCGAGCGGTGGGGACGGACGTCATCATCGACTGCTACGCCCTCAACGTCGCGGCGGACGAGGAGACGTGGATCTACTTCTACACGGACTTCCCGCTCGTCCGCCTGCGAGGCGGCGGTCGCCCCGAGGTCTGGAACACGCGCGTCGCGGGCGCGAGCGCGCTCGCCGTCAGTCCCACGCACGTGCTGTTCGGTGGCTCCTACGAGGCGCGCTCCCGCTTCGAGCTGTTCACCCTCCACTCGGCGGGGCGGCCCCGGATGATGCCGGTGGGCTCCTTCCTCTTCGAGGACCCGGAGGGGATGCCCTGGCAGCCCACCTGGATGTGCGGCCGGGGGCCGTGGCTCTATGGCGGCGAGGGGACGCGCGTCTTCCGCATCGAGCTCGACAGTCTCGTCGCGTCCCTGAGGAAGTGGCACTGAGCCGGCCGTCGCGCGGAGCCTCGCGTCCGCCCGACGACGAGGCTCCCCACGGTCAGCCCAGCAACTCCAGGGGCATGGACAGGCCCGCGTCGAAGGCGGGCTCCTGCCGCAATTGCTCCAGGACCGCCCGGGTGCAGTGCAGCGTCACGAGCGGGAACTGTCCGGGTTCGCTGATCCACCGCACGCCGTTCATCAGCTGGTGCTCGCGCAGGAACTCGAGCACCCGCTCGCGGAACTGGCGGCTCTCCTCGCCGGCCCGCGCATGGGCCACCCGTCGGTCCATGACGACCGAGGATTCGAGCGCACGCCCGGCTCCTCGGCGTACGGGGGACCGGGGCTTCTCCCGGGGCATGACGATGGCTTCGATCCACATCGCGGCGCCCTCCTGCGAAACGCATCCAGTCCAACTTGAAGATTATCGGACAAGGAGCGCTCCGTGTTGTGCTTCCCGCCCGTCGTACGGAAGGGTGGGGCCCGGAGACCCCAATCGCACGGGTTGAATCCGGGGGCGCGGCGCCCACCTCGGGGTGAGGGCCTTCACTCGGGAGCCTGCCCTGCCGAGTGCTCCACGGCGCGGCATGCGGGCGACTGGTGGATGCTGGACGCTTGGTCGCGGGAGGGGGGCGCGGAGGCGCGGGATGACTGCCTCCGGGCGCCTTCATTCCTACCTTGGCGGAGATGAAGGATACCCGTCGGCAGTTCCCGGTCTACGTGCCCGCGCGCACGGTCTGGGCCGTGGGGTTGCAGGTCCTGCTGCTGGCCGTGGTGTGGCTGGTGGTCCGGCAGCTCTATCCCATCCTGACGTTGCTCGCGGTGGTGCTGCTCTTGTCGCTCGCGCTGGACCTCTTGGTGCGGCGCCTGGAGCGCTGGGGCCTGCGACGCGGGTTGGGCGTGGCCGTGGTGGCGCTCCTGCTGCTCGGGTTGATGGCGTTGCTGGTGGGCACGCTGGTCCCCATGCTCATCAAGCAGCTCGAGGCGCTGGTGCAGGCGACGCCCGGGTTCATCGACCGGCTCTCCCAGTCGCGCTGGTTCCAGGAGCTGGGGGCCCGCTACGACGTCTCGTTGCGCGCGGAGGAGCTGTTGCGCGTCGAACCCTCGACCCTGGCGGGGCGGGCCATCGACGTCCTGTCGTCCACGCTGGGGTTGATCGCCGCGGGCATCACGGTGGTGGCGCTCACCGTGTTCAGCCTCGTGTTCGGCAAGGACCTCTACGAGAGCATCCTCCAGTGGGTCCCGCCCCGCCGTCAGCAACGGGTGCGTCACCTGCTGGGCCGCATGCGCGAGGCGGTGGGCAACTACCTGGCGGGGACGCTGCTGCTGATGACGATGGGGGGCACGGTGGCCGCCATCGTCGCGCTGGCCCAGGGCGTTCCGTTCTTCCTCCCGCTCGGGCTCGCGGTGATGATGCTCGGGGTCATCCCCTACATCGGAAGCGTGGTGAGCGCGCTCCTGGTGAGCTTCACCACGCTGGCCACCGTGGGGCTGCGCTCCGCCGTCGTCGCGCTCGTCATCTTCATGGCGTACCAGCAGCTCGAGTCCAACGTGCTCGGCCCCATGGTGCAGCGGCGGGCCATCAAGATGAACCCGCTGCTCATCTCCATCGTGGTGCTGTCCGGTGGAGCGCTGGCGGGGCTCTTGGGCGCGGTCATCGCCGTGCCCCTGGCCGCCGCGGCGCAGGTGCTCGTCCACGAGGTGCTGCGCGAGCGGCAGGAGCGCTGGACCAAGGCCCACCAGCGCGAGCACGCCCGCAAGCAGGTGGGGCGGGGCGCGGTGGAGGAGGGCCTGTTGTTCGCCGGGCCCCTGGAGGGCGCCCCCAGCGACGAGGCGGGGCCGGCGAGGCGGGGCCACGGGGACGATGACGAGACGCCCCCGGCGCCGCGGCCACACTGAAGACGGACAGGGCCCCCGGCCGCGTCGACCGGGAGCCCTGGGACTCACGTCACTTCGAATGCCGGCCGGCGCGCGCCCCCCCGGCCCTGGATGGCGGCCGGGCGGGCGCGGCGCGGTGCTAGCGGCCCGCGGGGGCCGAGCGGCCCTGCGAGGTGGTCTGCTTGGACTCCACGGAGGCCACCGCCGCGCCGACCGTGAAGACGAGGTCGTCGCGGTCGTTGTAGCTGCCCGCGGTGCAGGAGCTGGCCGAGCCGCCGTAGCGGAACTGCGGGCGGATGGCGTGAGCGCCCGCGGTGGCGCCGAGCGTGAACGTGTGCGTGAACGTCCGCGCCGCGCTGCCGCTGGTGCAGGGCTGGTCGGTGGTCAGCGCCGTCCACGTCGGGGAGGCGGCGTTGGTCGTGTAGTAGAGGTCGAAGTAGTCGGTCGAACCCCAGCACCACACGGTGACCTCGACCGTCACCTGCTTGCCGACGGCGAACGGGCCGTTGTCCACCGTCTTGATGACCACCCGGTCGATGCTCTCGTCGGAGTGGAACGTGCCGGAGGTGCCGTCCGCGCACGAGTCGTTGATGGTGTTCGGCTGGTTCTGCTCGATGCCGCCCGACATCGTGCCGCGGCCGTTGACCAGCGTGGTGCCGGTGTCGCAGCCGCAGACGTTGCCGCACGTGGGCGCCTGGCGCGCGGTGTCGAACGTGGCCACCGTCGGCGTGCAGATGTTGGTGGTGGTGAAGCTGCGGGTGGCGCTGTTGGCGCTGGTGCCGCAGGAGTCAGCGGCCCGGGCGCGCCAGTAGTACGTGGTGGTGTTGCTCAGGGCGGGCGTCACCGTCCAGGTGCTGGCCGTCAGGCCGGAGATGGTGCGGACGATGTTGGTGAACGAGGCGTCCGTGGCGACGTCGACCTGGTAGCTGGCCGCGCTCGTCACGTCGGCCCAGTCGAGCACGGCGCCGAGCGCCACGCCCGTGGCGCCATCCGCCGGGGTCGTGAGGGTGGGCGCCGCCAGCGTGATGCAGCCGCGCGTGGTGAAGGAGGAGGTCGCGGACCAGGCTCCCACGCCACCGCACGAGTTGTTCGCCCGCGCGCGCCAGTAGTACGTCGTGTTCACGGCCAGCGCCGGGGACACCGTCCACGTGCTGCCGACCAGCGACGAGGCGGAGGCGGCGATGGTGGCGAAGGTGGGGCTGGTGGAGACCTGCACCTCGTACGTGGAGGCGCCGGTCACGTCCGCCCAGTCGAGCACCGTGGCCAGCTCCTGGCCGGTGGCGCCATTGGTGGGCGTGGTCAGCGTGGTGGAGCCGGGCGGCGTGCACGCGGGCGTGACGCACGAGCAGGCGCTGGCCGGGCTGTAGCAGGCGTTCGAGGACGCGGCGACGATGGAGTAGCAGTACGGACGACCGTTGGCGACCTCCTGGTCGGTGTAGCTGTTCCCCGCGACGGTGGCGACCTTCACCTTGCCGAAGTTGCAGCCGGCGAAGCCCTCCGTCTTCATCACCCAGTACTCGCTGGCGCCCGCCACGGTGTTCCAGTTGAGGGTGATCTGGCTGTCACCCGCGGTGGCGGTGTGGCTGGGGGCGGTGCTCGGACCGGCGGCACAGCCGGTGGTCGCGGGCGACGGCGTGGAACATGCGATGTTGTGGCGGTTGAACGCGTCGAAGATGGCCTGCATGTGCGGCGTGCCATCCGCGAGGTTGCCGTTGTCGTCGTCCGCGGCCAGCCACTGCATGTAGCCGTTGGTGGTGCCGCAGCCGTCGGACGTGCCACCCGTGCAGTTGCAGGCGTGCCACGCGCCGACGTTGCCGCTGCCCTGGTAGAACAGCTTGTTGCCGACGATGAACGAGGTGTTGTCGTCGTAGCCGTGGCGGGCGGGCAGGTCACGCTTGACCAGGTCCCAGGCGGCCTGACGCGCGGGGGACGCGGCGCAGTGCACCTGGCGGCTGCACGGACCGGTGCCGCTGGAGCAACGGCCGCAGACGAAGTTCTGCGGGGTGGCGGGCGGGTTGATGTTGCCGGCGCCGTCGTCGCTGGCCTCCCAGTCCGCGTCGCGCACGCCGGAGCAGCGCAGGTTGCACCACTTGGGGCTGCCCGTCTGCGTCTCGTTCTGGTTCATGCTCAGGCCGTCCGGCGTCGGGCCGCAGCCGCGGTCGCTGGTGTGGAAGAAGCCGTAGCCCACGCAGGAGGTCTGCAGGCGGTAGATGGCCGCGATGTCGGCGTAGCCCTCGCTGGAGTTGGAGAGGGTGCCGTTGGCGTCGAAGTCATCCAGGCCGTGGCCCCACTCGTGGTCGAACACGGCGCCAATCTCACCGGTGTTCCGGCAGCCACCGCCGCTGCGGTAGAAGTTGACGGTGGAGCCGTTCCAGAAGGCGTTGCAGGTGCTGGTGATGTTGACGTTGGCGGTCAGCTGCGACTGCAGCCAGGTGTTGGTGGGCAGGTAGCCACGGGCCTGCTCGGCCAGCTTGTTCAGCTCGTAGAAGCTGGAGCGGGCCGCCGCGGTGTTGCCCGGGGAGGTGGTCATGGTGGACGTGGAGGCGGGCACCGTGCAGTCGTGGTGGCCGTTGACGCCGCCCATGTTCAGGTCGCCGCCCAGGGGGTTGGAGACGTTGATGGCGCCGCACGAGTCGGAGATGCGGACGTACTTGCCAGCCAGGGTCGTGGTGGTGGCGCCCGTGCTGTAGTTGAAGACGCCCGCGCCGTCCGTGAAGTTGGCGGGGGACGCCTGGCCGGTGTTGGCCCAGGGCATGGGCGAGTTGGGCTGCATGGTGCCGCAGACCGTGTTGTCCGCGCACGTCTCGATGTTCGTGCTCGGATAGATGCCGCCGGTGATCTGCGACTCGAAGTAGTGGTTGTCGTCCTCGACCGCGAGCACCTCGCCCGTCTGCGCCTCCACCGTCACCTTCCAGCGCTGGTGGGCGTCCGGGTCCTGGAAGCCGTACACGTAGACGAGGTGGTGCGCGTAGCCCGTGCCGATGGCGCCCGCGAAGGACTCACCCTGCGGGGCGATGGGGGCGATGCGCAGCTCGGGCGCCTGCCACAGCTGCTGGGGGCTGGTCAGCATGCCGACGAAGCCGTTGCCGGAGATCAGCGCGTCGTCCGGCGACAGCGCCGGGCGGGTGCTGATGTCGACGTTGGCCCAGGACTCGGTGCCGATGAGGATGAGGTTGCCGTGGCTGATGGTGGCGGCGATGCGCGCGTGGTTCACCGGCACGCCGTTGACCACCTGGCCCACGTGGAACTGCCACAGGTTCTCGTTGATGCGGGTGACGCGGGGCTCGCCCAGCTGCATCAGGTCGATGTTGAAGGCGGCCTGGTTGTCCGCGATGAACTTGAGGACCAGGTCGCCCACGACGTTGGCGTCCACGTCCGCCACCGAGCGGCCAATGGCCTCGCGCACCCCGTCGATGTCGACGTTGTTGCGGAAGCCGTTGCCCGGGATGAGGGGGATGGAGCCCTCGACGGACGACGGCGTGCCCGTGCGCGGGTCGATGTAGACGCGGAAGTCCTTGCCGTTGCGGGCGAAGAAGTCATCCCAGCGGCTCGCGCTCACCGCGTTCATGTTCCGCGTCGCCGTGGCGAGCGGCGTGTTCTGGATGGGGAGGTACAGCTCGGGCTTGAAGAAGGCCTTGCTGGCGATGGCGCTCTGACCGGATTCCGGCGGCTGGATGGCCCAGGCCGCCGCTGACAAGGCCAGGGCGAGACATGCTGCTGACACCTTGGTGTGGCGCATGCGGTTCTCCTCTAAGGGGGCCCCGAGGGGTCGGACCCCGAGGTGGCTCCTGTCCGGAGCCCGCACACGCCTTACTGACCCCGTTACAAAAAATGAATATGCCCAATTCCTTGTTATTCACTTCAAATCAGAAACCTACGAAATTCAACGTCCAGGAGTGTTCACTGGCCGACAGATTGACATACTGTAAGTGAATACCGCCATGGCGCGGAGCGCGGAAATCCGCCATGCTCATCAAAAAATATTGACAGGGCGGTCCCTGGCTAACGCGGCCAGATGCGCACCCAGTCATCCTGGATGAGCTTTCCGCTGGCGCGGTCGGTGCTGCCGCTGGCCATGAAGCCGCGGGGCGCCGCGAGCGCGAGCGCACCGGCCTCGACCCACAGGAGCAGCACCAGGGCGGTGGCCAGGGCGGGGACGCGCAGGGCGAGCGTGGGCCGGGCGCGCGTCAGGGCGACAGCGGGGAGCAGCAGGAGGGGCAGCAGGGCGGGGTAGATGGTGAGCAGCCCGCGGGTGTAGCCGAAGAAGGCGACGGTGATGAGCGCGCGGTGGAGCACCACCGCCGTCAGCAGGCCGAAGTCGCGCCAGGGCCTCGTGAGCGACAGGCCGGCCCCCGCCAGCAGCAGCGCGAGCAGCGGCCACTTCAACCACGCCGTCTCGGGCACGAAGAGGTCCACCGGTGCGCGCGTGCCGCTCAGGCCCGAGGGGAGGTTCGAGACCCCCAGGCCGAGGCTGAGTCCGTCGAGCCAGCGCTGGAGCTTGGCGCCCCACAGGCGCGCGGCGTCGGCGGGGTGTTCGCGCATCCAGGCGAGCCCCACCGCGTACCCATGCAGGAGCAGGTGTCGCTGCGAGGCGTTCGCGACATCGAGGAAGCCGTCCTGGCCGAGCTGGTTGACGGGGTCGGGCGTGAAGCCCCCGGTGGCCCCGGCGTGGTTCGCCATGGCGAAGTTGATGGGGCCGTACACCGTGACGGGGGCCAGCTCCGGCAGGGGCTCCAGCGTGGGCGTGCGGGCGTTGATGTCGCGCAGCACCTTCGCGTTGTGCGTGGCCCACGGGGCGAGCACCAGCACGCACGCGAGGAGCGCGGCGCCCCAGCGCGCGGCGAGCGTGGCCCATGGGGTGCCCTCGCGCTGGAGGGCGACCCAGGCGAGGAGGAAGGGCCAGAGGTAGAGGTGCTCGGCGCGCGTGAGCGAGCCCAGGCCCATGACGACGCCCGTGAGGAGGGCCAGCGCCCATGACGGCCGGGCCCTGGCGTGGAGGACGCAGGCGAGCGTGGCGGCGAGGAACAGCGCGTAGAGGACTTCGTTGCTGTACGTGGTGGCGAGCACCAGCCAGCCGAAGCTGGCCGCGAACAGGGCCGCGGCGAGGAAGCTCCACGCGGTGCCCAGCAGCCGGCGCCACCACGCCCAGCTGAGCGCCACGGTGGTGGCGCTCAGGGTGGCCAGGCACAGCTTGTAGGGGTAGGCGTCTCCCCGGGGCTCGCCCAGCACGCGATACAGCGCGCCCAACAGCCACGGGAACAGGGGCGGGTGGTACGGGAGGGTGCCGGGCTTCTCCAGGCCCCGCGCCTGGTCCAGCGCGTAGGCGTGGAAGAAGCGCGAGTCCCCGTAGAAGAAGATGGAGAAGGGCCAGGCCCGGTCCGGCGCGGCCTGGAGGTAGAGCCAGCGCAACAGCAGGCTCGCGCAGAACGTCACCGCGACGCCCAGCGCCACCGGATGTCGGGACCACAGCGCTCGCGCGCCGACGACGAATCGCCGCATGCCACCCCCCGGGAAGGTCCGCACGCTAGCACCGTGGCGGCGGGATTCACCGTCGGGTATCGCGTGTGGGCGCGGAGGGTCCGGCGGTGGGGCGTTCAGAAAAGCGCCCTTGCCTCGACTTGTGGATGGCCGGGGACGGCGCGCGCTTCCTAGAGTCCGGGCGCGCTGTCGGCGGTTGCCCGTCACCTCGGCATGGAGGGCCGTGTGTCCCACGCAGGCGAGAAGTCCATCCTGGCCATCGACCTCGGAACCTCGGCGGTGAAGCTGGCCGCCGTCACGCTGCGAGGACGCATCCTCGGTGGCGAGGTGGAGCCGCTGTCCCTGGACCTGATGCCGGATGGCGGCGCGGAGCAGGACCCGCGGGCCTGGTGGGCGGCCATCGTCCGGGGGACGCGGCGGCTCTTCGAGTCGGGGAAGGTGGAGGCGCGGGACATCGTCGCCGTCAACTGCAGCGCCCAGTGGTCGGGCACCGTGGCGGTGGACGAGCGGGGCGAGCCCCTGTGCCCCGCGCTCATCTGGATGGACTCGCGCGGCGCGCCGCACGTCAAGCGGGTGGCCGAGGGATTCATCCCCGTGGAGGGCTACGGCCTGCGCCAGCTCCTGACGTGGATCCGCCTCACCGGCGGCGCGCCGAGCCTGTCGGGCAAGGACCCGCTGGGCCACATCCTGTTCCTCCAGGCCGAGCGGCCCGACGTGTACCGGGCCACGTACAAGTTCCTGGAGCCCAAGGACTGGCTCAACCTGAAGCTGAGCGGTCGCTTCGCGGCCTCGCACGACTCCATCACCCTGCACTGGGTGACGGACAACCGCGCGCTCCAGCGCATCGACTACGACGCGCGGCTGCTCGCGCTGTCGGGCCTCCACCGGGAGAAGCTGCCGGACCTGGTGCCGGCGGCGACCGTGCTCGGGCCGCTCCACGCGGAGGCGGCGCGCGAGCTGGGGTTGGATGGGGACGTGCGGGTCGTGACGGGGGCCCCGGACATCATCGCCGCGGCGGTGGGCTCCGGCGCGGTGCGCGACTTCGAGGCGCACCTGTGCGTGGGCACGTCCTCGTGGCTGTGCTGCCACGTCCCGTACAAGAAGACGGACCTGTTCCACCAGATGGCGTCGGTGCCCTCCGGGCTGCCGGGGCGCTACCTGCTGGCCAACGAGCAGGAGTCCGCCGGCATCTGCCTGAGCTTCCTCAAGGACAACATCCTCTATGGCGAGGGCGGGGCGGGGCAGGGCGTGGACGGCGACTCGGGGGAAATCTATCAGCGCATGGAGCGCGAGGCGGGCAAGGTGCCCGCGGGCAGCGACCGGCTCATCTTCCTGCCCTGGCTCAACGGCGAGCGCAGCCCGGTGGACGACAAGACGCTGCGCGGCGGCTTCTTCAACCAGTCGCTGAAGACGACGCGGGCCCACCTGGTGCGCGCGGTGATGGAGGGCGTGGCCTACAACTCGCGCTGGCTCTTCACCTACGTGGAGCAGTTCCTCGGCCGCAGGGTGGACTCGATGCGCATCATCGGCGGGGGCGCGCGCTCGCCCCTGTGGTGTCAGATCCACGCGGACGTGCTGGGGCGGGCCATCCACCAGGTGGACGAGCCGGTGCTGGCCAACGCCCGCGGCGCCGCGTTCCAGGCGGCGGTGGCGCTGGGCGAGCTGACGGTGGAGGAGATTCCGTCGCTCGTCCCCATCGCCCGCACCTACGAGCCGGACCCGGCGAACCGCGGCATGTACGACGCGCTCTTCCGGGAGTTCGTCAACCTCTACAAGAGCAACAAGGCCATCTTCGCGCGCCTCAACGGCGCTCGGAGCGCCTGACGTCGAGGAGCCCCCCATGGCACTGCCGGACCCGAAGTCGTTGAGCCTGCTGAACCACGTCCCCCCGCGCCTGTTGGCCGCGGCCGAGCGCTACCTCAAGGCCGTGCCGGGGGTGCGCGACCTGCTGTCGAAGGAGACGGACGCGCTCATGGGCGAACTGGAGGGGAGCCTCAAGCCGTACCGGGGGAAGATGCAGACCTTCGACCGGCTGCCGGTGACGGGGCGCTCGCGCGAGGAGGTGCTGCGCGAGCTCCAGGCCCTGGAGGCCCAGGAGGAGGAGCGCTGGCGGGAAGGCAAGGTGTCCGGCGCCGTCTACAACGGCGACTCGGAGCACATCGACTTCCTCAACCGCGTCTACGGCCTGCACTCGCAGAGCAACCCCCTGCACGCGGACCTGTGGCCGAGCGCCACCAAGTTCGAGGCGGAGGTGGTGGCGATGACCGCGAGCATGCTGGGCGCGGACGCGGCGAACGCCGGCCGGCCCGCCGCCGAGCACGTCTGCGGCTCCATGTCCTCCGGCGGCACCGAGAGCATCATGCTCGCGGTGAAGACGTACCGGGACTTCGCCCGGGAGAAGAGGGGCATCACCCGGCCGGAGATGGTGGCGCCCTCCAGCGCGCACCCGGCCTTCGACAAGGCGGCGCACTACTTCGGCGTGAAGATGGTGCGCGTGCCCGTGGGCCCGGACTACCGCGCGGACGTGGCGGCCACGAAGAAGGCCCTCAACCGGAACACCATCCTCCTCGTCGGCTCCGCGCCCGGCTTTCCCCACGGCGTCATCGACCCCATCGCCGAGCTGTCCGAGCTGGCGCGCAAGAAGGGCCTGGGCTTCCACACCGACGCGTGCCTGGGCGGCTTCGTGCTGCCGTTCGCGCGCAAGCTCGGCTACGACGTGCCGCCCTTCGACTTCCGCCTGCCGGGCGTGACGTCCATGTCCGTGGACACGCACAAGTTCGGCTACGCGGCGAAGGGCTCGTCCGTGGTGCTTTACCGGGGGACGGAGCTGCGCTCGTACCAGTACTTCACCGCCACCGAGTGGCCCGGCGGCATCTACTTCTCGCCCACCTTCTCCGGCAGCCGGCCCGGCGCGCTCATCGCCGTGGCCTGGGCGACGCTGGTGAGCATGGGCGAGCAGGGCTACCTGGAGGCCACCCATCGCATCCTGGAGACGGCGGACACGCTCAAGCAGGGCATCCGCGCCAATCCCGAACTGCACGTGCTGGGTGACCCCCTGTTCGTCATCGCGTTCGGGTCGGAGACGGTGGACATCTTCAAGGTGATGGAGCGGCTGGGCGAGCGGGGGTGGAGCCTCAACGGCCTGCACAAGCCCGCCGCCGTCCACCTGTGCGTGACGCTGCGCCACGCGCAGCCGGGCGTGGCCGAGCGGTTCCTCGAGGACCTGCGCGCCGCGGTGGAGGCGGTGAAGGCGAACCCGGGAGAGAAGGGGACGATGGCGCCCGTCTACGGCATGGCCGCCGCCGTCCCCTTCCGTGGCCTCGTGAGCGACCTGCTCAAGAAGTACATGGACCTGCTCTACAAGGTCTGAGGCCGCGCGCCCGCTCCCGGCTCAGCGGGGGCGGGCGGCCCACTCCGCCGCGGAGCCCTGGTGGAGCGCGGCGTAGATGTCGTCCCGGAGCGTGTTGCACTCGTCGTGGGTGAGCGTGCGCTCCAGCGCGCGCAGCACCACGCGCAAGAGCACGTTCTTCTGGTCCGGGGCCATGCCCATGCGCTTGACCGCGGCGGGCGGGAGCGCGGCGCAGGGCGTCTCCGACAGCACCTCGACGCTCTCCACCAGCTCCGCCCTGGCGCCGAGCGCGGAGCGCACCGTGTCGCCCAGCTCCTCGGGGGTGCGCCGCGCGTCGACGGCCAGCGACATGTCGCGCCGCACCGCCGGCATCACGGACACCGCGCGGTAGGGCGACAGGTCCTCCAACTGCGCGAGGATGCGCGGCTCGCGCGAGCGCAGCAGCCGGATGTCGTCCAGCCCCTTGCGCAGCATGAGGACGCGGTCCAGCCCCAGCCCCATGGCCAGGCCGGTGACGGCGCCCGTGTCCAGCCCGCTCTCCGCGAGGAGCGCGGGGAGCGCCAGGCCGCACTCGCCAATCTCCACCCAGGTGTCGCCCTCGCGCACGTCCACCTGCAGCCCGTCCACCGTGTAGGGGTGGCGAGCGTCGGTCAGCCGCACGTCGCGCCCCGGGAGCACTGCTTCGACCACCGTGGAGATCATCTCCCGCAGGTCGCGTGTCGTCAGCGGTGGCCCGTGGCGCACGCGCCACAGGTCCATCTGGTGGGGCTCTCCGGTGTGCAGCCGGTCGATGCAGTCGCGGCGGTAGACGAGCCCCGGGCAGGCCAGCAGCACGTCCCGGGCGGGGCCGCCGGCCAGCCCTCGGAGCTGCCTGGGAATCATCGCCGACGTCTGGGTGCGCAGCAGCGCCGTGTCGCAGACGTAGCGCGTGTAGCGGGCATCCCGCGCGGCGCCGTCGGGTGGGTAGTGCAGCCGGTCGTAGTTGTCGGAGATGGAGACGACGGGTGTCTCGCGGTGCAGCCGCACCTCACAGCCCCAGGTGGCGCGCAGGGCCTCCAGGGCGGCGGAGACGAGGTGCTGCATCGCGTGGGGGCCTTGCGTGGGGTCGGTCAGGTCGCGGACGGACAGGGCGCGCCGAAGCTCCTCGGCGCTGAGGATGGACAGGGAAGGGGACGACATGGAGAACCTCTCGGGAGCGGTGGAAACGGTGGGTTTCCGGGACGCTGGGCGGGAGGACCGCCAGGCGCCGCCGGCCTCGGATGCCCCCCGGCGGCTCGCGGGTGGGCGTCACGCTGGTCGGCGGTTCGCCAGTGAGAGGTGCGTGCGCGCTCAGTGCAGCACGGCCTCCCGACACCCGAAGGGAGCCGGGGGGCTGCTAAATCGACGAGCACTCACGACGCGAAGCATGGGAGAGGAATAACCCCGGACCCCCGCGCGGCGCAAGGGGGCCCGACCGGCTCAGGACTTCAGCGTCCGACCGAAAAGGTCGAGGAGCCGCTGCCAGTGCTGTTCGGAGGCCCCCTTGTCGAAGGCGGGCGCGTCCTCCACCGCGTAGCCATGCCTGGCGCCGGGGAGCAGCTCCGAGCGGTAGCGCGCGCGGGACTGCTTCAGCGCCTCCTCGAGGCGCTGGATGGCGTCCGCCGGCATGGAGCCGTCCTGGTCCGCGTGGCCGAAGTACAGCTCGCCCCGGACGTCACCGACGCGCCGGTGGGGGCTGTCCGGGGCCTCCGTGGCGAGCCTCCCGCCGTGGTTGGAGGCCGCCGCGGCGACGACGGTGGGGTGGTCCGCGGCGATTCGCACCGCGAACGAGCCGCTCATGCAATAGCCCACGACGCCCACGCGCGGGCCCTTGACGCGTGGGTCCTTCGCGAGGAAGTCCAGCTCCGCGGCGCCGTCGGCGCGGATGCGCTCCGGCGTCAGCGTGGCGATGAGCGCGTAGATGCGCTTGCGATAGGCCTCGTCGGAGAACGAGCCCGCGAGCTGGAGGCTCGTCGCGCGGCCCTCCCGGTAGAACACGTTGGGCAGGAGCACGACATAGCCCGCGTCCGCCAGCCTTCGCGCCATGTGCTCGAAGGCCGGACGGATGCCCCCCGCGTCCGGCATCATGATGACCGCGGGCCATGGGCCGTGCCCGGCGGGATGGAACAGCTTCGCGTCCATCGTTCCATCGGGAGTGGGGACGTCGATGTCTTCCATGGGAATCCTCCTGTGTCTTCTTCGAGGGGGCGGCCCGGACTACAGCGACCGGGTGACGATGTCCGCCAACTCCGCGTCGGTGAGCACCAGCGGGTTGGCCTTCATGCTGCTGGAGGCCCGGGCCTTCTCCACCAGGGTGGGAAGCTGCTCCCGCGTCAGGCCGTGCGCGCCCAGGCCGGGAACCTCGAACGCGTCGCAAAGGCGCCGCGCCGTGCGCCAGGTGGCGTCCGGGGCGGTGTCGCGACCGTCGGTGAGCGCGGCGGCGACGCGGCCGTACTTGGCCAGGGAGGGGTGGTCCGGCGCGCGCTCGGTCAGCGCGCGGTGATTCACCTCCAGCACGGCGGGGAGCAGGGCCGCGCAGAGCGCGCCATGGGGCGCGTCGAGCATCCCCCCCAGGGGCGCGGCGAAGCCATGCACCGCGCCCAGGCCCGCGTTGGCCAGGCACAGCCCCCCCAGGAGGCTGGCCATCGCGAGGTCCTCGCGGGTCCGGGCGTCGGGGACCCCGTTGCCCTGGAGCAGGCCGTTCCACGCGCGCGCCGAGAGGGGCATCCCCAGGGAGGCCAGATGGTCCGTGAGCGGGGTGGCCTTCGAGGACAGGAACGGCTCGATGAGCTGGGAGAGCGCGTCCATGGCGCTGGAGACGAGTACGGCGCGGGGCAGGCCCGCGAGCAGCTCAGGGTCCACCACGGCGACGCGGGGCTGCATCAGGGGGCCGCGCAGGCTGGCCTTCACCCGCGCCTGCTTGGAGCCCAGCACCGCGTTGCGGGTCACCTCCGAGCCGGTGCCCGCGGTCGTGGGGATGGCGACGAAGGGCAGGGCCCGCTGGGTGAGGGGCCTGCCCGCGCCGATGACCTCCAGATAATCGAGCGGGTCTCCCCCGTTGGTCGCCAGCGCGGAGAGGGCCTTGCCCGCGTCGAGCGCGCTGCCCCCACCGAAGGCGACGACGACGTCATGTCCCTCCACCGCGGCCATGCCCGCGCGCGCGTCCTCCAGCGTGGGCTCGCCGGCCACGGAGAAGAACGACACCTCGAGCCCCTGGGACTTCAGGGCCTCGGCCAGGCCGTGGGCGCGGTCGCGGTTCTTGCCGGTGACGAGCAGCACGCGGCCGCCCAGGTCGCGCACCACCGCGGGGACCTGGGCCACGCGGCCGGCGCCGAAGAGGATCCGCGTGGAGGTGGCGGCCTCGAGGTCGCTGGGGGTCGGCAGGGGGAGCACGTCACCACCCCGCGTCGTCGGGGAAGCGGTTGACGTACTTCCGGCTCGTGCGCGGCTCGGCCATCATCGGCGCGACCGCGTCACGCCAGGCGAGGTAGTGCGCCGTCTCCTTGTGGGCGGCGGGCGCCTGGGGCGTGCGGTAGACCTCGACGAGGACGAAGCGGGTGGGGTCCTCCGCGTCCTGGATGACGTCGAAGCGGGCGATGCCCGGCTCCTTCACGCTGGCGCTCGCGTTGGCGAGCGTGGCCTCGCGGAAGGCGTCCACGTGCTCGGGCTTCACGTGGACGTGGACATGGACGACGAGCAGGCTGTGGGACATGCCCGGAAACTACTCCGGACCGGGGCCGCGTGGGGGCGCGACGCCGGCCCGGAGAGGACACCTGTGGGGTGCCGTACAGCGCGCGGGGCTCAGGGCGCCTTGAGCACCGCGACCGGGTCGAGCACGTCCTCGAGCTTGCGGGCCATGAGCCAGCCGTCGTGGTAGACGATGCCCGTCTGGGTGATGGTGTCGTTGCGGTACAGGCCCACCTTCAGATAGTTGACCTGACCGGAGTACTGCGTGGCGATGTAGCGCTTCGGCAGCACGAGCTTGCCGTTGTAGTACAGCTCCACGAAGCCCACGCGCGAGTCCGACGACCAGCGGACGTGGAAGACGAAGTCGAGCCACTTGCCGCGCACCAGCGGCGCGCTCCAGACGATGGTGCCCGGGTTGCCGCCGATGTTGAGGCGGATCTCCTCGCCGTAGACGTAGAACTCCACCGGCGGCGAGCCGCCCACCGTGTCGCTCTCCTGGTGCCACTGGGTGAACAGCTGCCAGGTCTTCACGCTGGGGAACGTGCTGTCGAACATCGTGCTCCAGCGGTAGTAGTACTCGGAGCCCACCGCCTCGCGCGTCATTCGCACCAGCTCGTTGCGGTTGCCGCTGGAGTTGATGGGGTCGTCGCCCCGCTTCACCGTCGCCTTGAGGGCGTAGCCACCCTGGCGGCGGGGCGAGGTCACCACCGCCAGCCGGTCCGAGCTCACCATCTGCGCGCGGGTCCACTGGCTGCGGTCACCCGTCTCGAAGTCGCCGGACCACACCACGCTGGCCCCGCTGGGAGGCGGCGCCGTGACGGTGGCGCAGGCGCGCGCCTCCGCGATGCTCGCCCACTCGTTCAGCGTGTTGCCCATGACGGTGATGCGCACGCGCCTGCCGCTGACGCCGCTGGCGAAGGTGTACGTCTCCGCGGCGCTCGTCGTGCCGCTGCTCTTGCCGCTGTATACCTGCGTGTACGTGTAGCCATCCGGGGACACCGACACGGTGAAGGTGTTCACGCGCGTGTTGCCTTCGTGCCAGGCGATGGCGATGCCGGACAGCGACTTCACCGCTCCCAGGTCGTAGTCGATCCACGCGCCCTTGCCGAGCATGCTCCAGCGCGTGTCGAGCCTGTCGTCCATCGTGTTGGTCGGCACGTTGCCGTCGTTGCCCTTGGCCAGGACGGAGGACGCCGTGAGCTGCGTGCAGGACTGCGCGCTGAGCGCGGTCGCGGAGACGGCCATCGTCTCCATGTTGCCGTCCAGGCCCTCCGGGGCCTCGCCGAACTCGGCAACATCCTGCGCGCCGCAAGCGACGCCACCCAGGCCGAGCAACGCGCCGGCCAGCAGAAGAGACTTCTTCATGTGGGAACCTCTGGGGGAATAGACAGACGTCGAGTGAGCTCCGGCCGCTCCCGCGACGGGCTGCTGCAAGGCTTTGGTTGTGGGCTGCTCCAAGGTCGCGGCGAGGGAGGCCGCGTTACGACGCGGACAAGCATCCACGACTTTTATTTCGTATTCAACACATCACTTCGTGCCTGCTTGCCCTGCAGGAGGCACATTCTCGTTCACTGCCAGTCGTGACGAACTTTTGGATGGTGAAAATGTCTGCCATTGCTGGCTGGCAGGGGCGGAGTGTGAGGGTTTGCAGGGACGCCGCGCGTGGATGGCGCTTCCATGCCCGCCCTGAAGGCGGGCGTGCATTCGGGTTCCGCACACTCCCACAGCCCCGGGGCACGAGGTGCCCGGAGGGCGGGGGGCGTTAGACGAAGCACCTCTGGAGGTGTGCCGATGACGCCTGCTTCGGGCGTGTGCCTCGCCTGTGGGACACGCCTCCCTCCGGGCTCGTCGACGTGTCCGCGCGCGGCGCTCGCCACGCGACCGGGCGAGAGCGCGCGGCGGTGGGGCGCCGCGGCCTGCCAGCCTCCACTGGCGGGCCGGGTGGCGCTGCTGGAGCGGCTGAAGGGGTGCGCGGAGGAGGCGCGGCGCGGGCTGGGGCGCGCGGTGTGGCTGACGGGCGTGGAGGGTCAGGGCAAGTCGCGGCTCAAGGACGCGTTGTTGGAGTCGCTCGGCGACGGCCGGTTCGACATCTGGGAGGGGAGCGGGCTGGCCTTTCCGGGGACTCCCGCGGGCCCCTTCCTCGATTTGCTGGAGGCCACCCGCGCGTTGCGCCCCGTGGCCGGGGTCAGCCGCATGTCGAGCGCGGAGGTGGAGCGGGTGGCCGCGTTCGTGGAGGGGCGCCAGTGGCCTGGCATCCCCGCGAGCCTGAGCGCGGAGAGCACGGCCCTCTTCGATGCCCTCTGCCACGCGCTCCTGCCCCAGGGCCCGCCCCGGCTGCTCGTGCTGGAGGACTGGCAGCACGCGGACGCGCTGAGCCGCGCGCTCGTCGAGGTGCTGGTGACGCGGCTGGCGCATGCCCCCATGCTCGTCCTGGTGCTGGAGCGCTCCACGGGGGCGGCGCCGGTGCCCGCGCCCGCGGACGTCCTGGAGCTCGGGCCCCTCTCGCTCGACGAATCCCTGGCGTTGATGGGAGCGCGGCTGCACGTGGGCGCCGCGAGGGATTCCGTGCTGCAGGTGGGTGGGGGGAACCCGCTGTCGTTGCTGCAGGCGTTGGCGTTCCTGGAGGAGCACCCTGGCGTGCCCCTGCCTGCTTCCGCGGGGGCGGTGGCGAACGCGCGGCTCGCGGCGTTGCCCACGGCCCGGCGGGAGGTGCTCCAGCGGGCCTCGGTGCTCGGGCCGTGCTTCCCCCGGGCGGTGTTGGGGGCGCTGTCGGGAGGCTTCGCGCCGGTGGCCTCGCTGGAGGTGGGCGGGTGGCTGCGGCCGGTGGCGGGGGGACGCTACGTCTGGGGCATCCGGGGGCCGGGGCTCGACGCGGCGTGGTCCGACGAGGAGCGGTGCGCGCTGCACCGCCACGCGGCGGAGGCCTACGAGTCCCTCCCGGAGGTGCCGCGGCGCCGCGCCTGCGCGGAGCTGGTGCGACACTGGCTCGACGCGAAGGCGCCGGAGCGCGCGCTGCCCCATCTGGCGGAGGTGGCTCGCTGGTACCTCGCCGCGCTGGAGTCGACGGCGGCGCTCGGGGTGTACCGCTTCGCGCTGGAGGTCGCTCGGACGCTGGAGCCGGAGGACTCGCGCCGCTGGAGTCGCGCGCTCTGGGAGTCGCTGGGCGATGCCCACAGGCTGGCGGGGGAGCGGGAGGCGGCGGAGACGGCCTGGCGTGGCGCGCTCGCGCTCGACGGCCTGGGCGAGGGCGACAGTCCCCCCGTCGAGCGGCTCCGGCGCCTCCAGAAGCTGGCCTCGGTGGTGTTGTCGCTGGAGCGGCCCGAGGAGGTGGTGGCCCTGGTGTCATCCGTCTCCCTCGACGTGTCGTCGGAGGCCGCGCTCTCCGTGGCGGCGCTGGAGGCGCTGCGGGCGCTGTCGCTGTGCCTGCTGGGGCGCCATGAGGACGTGGAGGCGCGGCTGGTCGCGGCGCGGGAGGGGCTGGCCCGGGCGCCCCCCCAGGACAGCCCCGAGCGGGCGAGCGTGGAGGCCGCCATCCACCGGGCCCGGGGCATGTCGCTCATGGGGTTGGGGCGTCCCGAGCAGGCCACCGTCGAGTACGCGGCGATGCTGCGCTGGACGGAGCGCGCGGGGGACACGTGGGAGCACTCCACCGCGCTGTTCAACCTGGGGGACGCCTACGCGCGCGCGGGGGACCGTGAGCGGGCCGTGCACTTCTTCCAGCTCGCGTTGGACCTGAAGGCGCGGACGGGGGACCGGGGCGGCATGGCCTACACGCACCACGGGTTGGCGCTGCTCCACAGCCAGGCGGACGCGCCGGAGCTGGCGAAGGAGGACGCGGTGCGGGGGCTCCAGCTCGCCAGCATGCTGGGAGATCGAAAGCTCCAGTCGCTGCTGCGGTGCGCGCTGGGGCGGGCCCACCTGCGGCTGGGGGAGCGCGAGGAGGCCGCGCGGCAGCTCCAGCTCGCGGCGCAGGACGCCGCCGCCGCGGGGGCGCGTCCGGAGTTGCTCCAGGCGCAGGCCGCGCTGCGCGCGCTCGAAGCGCGGCGCTGAGGGCTCGGCGGCGAGGGGAGGCATGAGGCTCCTCGCGTGTCCTCGGCCTCCCGGCGCGGGACGCCACGGCGACGGGGCGAGTCCGGAGCGGCCCCTCGCCCGAAGCGCCGCGCGTGCTCGGTCCATGGAATTGACGGAACGGTCGGGAGGGGAGGAGTGTCCACCGCTGCGTGTCCTCCACCTCGCTTCACTTCTCGCTGCTCCTCGTGCTCGTGCTGGGCGGCTCCACGTGCCTCGCCGCGTCTCCACCTCCCGACCCCTTCGACGCGTGGTTGAGGCCAGCCACTCCGCCCGCCGACGGCTTCTCGGTGCCTCCCGACCTGTCGCGCGCGAGGCCCGGGGCGCCCGTGGCGGCGCTCGCGCGAGGGCGCGTGCTCGAGGTGGAGGGTGGCCGCGTCGTGGTGGAGCACGTGTACTACGAGAACCACGCGCTGCTGAGCGCCCGTGTCGGGTACGCGGGGCTGGAGATGGTCGGGCCCCGCGTCGGGGACCTCGTCGAGCGAGGCCAGGTGCTCGGACGGGTGGGCCGCGCCGCGAAGGTATCGCTCGTGGTGCACGCCGACAGGCCGCTGTCCTCCGCCGAAGCCATCCGCTTCACGGCCGAACGCTCGAAGCTGCCGGTGCCCGCCGAGGAGGCCACGCTCGTGCTCGTCTCGCACGCCGAACACCAGCTCCGGCTCTACGAGCGCGGGCGAGAGGTGCTGCGGCTGGAGGTCGGCTTCGGTCAAGCCTCCGGTCCCAAGGTCGAGCGCGGGGACAACCGCACGCCGGTGGGCATGTACTTCGTCACGCAGAAGGCGCGCGGGAAGATGCCGGGACCCTATGGCGCCTACTACGGCGGGCACTGGATGCGGCTGAACTACCCGAACGCGTGGGACGCGCGCCGGGGCGTGGCGCGAGGGTGGGTCGACGAGCGGACGGCGGCTCGCATCGCCACGGCGTGGGTGGCCCGCAAGGACACGGACGCCTCGACGCGGCTGGGCAGCGGCATCGGCTTCCACGGCTGGGCCGAGGAGTGGGAGCTGGCGCGCACGCGGGGGCGGATGTCCTGGGGCTGCATCGTGCTCCACCCGCGGGACCTGTCTGCCTTCTATGAACGGCTGACGCCCGGCGCCATGGTTGTCCTCTTCTAGCCGGGCCCGAGGCATGGAATCCTGTCGGCGTGCTTGAGCTTGAATCCATCGAGGCCTTCGAGCGCCACCTGCGCGAGGGGGCGAGCCTGTCGAACGTCGTCCTCCAGGGGCTGGACCTCCGCCGCTACACGCGGGAGCTGAGCGCCGTCCCGCTGGAGGGGGCCGTGTTCCTGGGGTGCGACCTGGAACACGAGGCCCTCCAGGCCGCGCTCGCGCACGGGGCGCTCGTCTTCCCGCCCATCTCCGGGCTGCCGTATCAACCCTACCGGGGCGCGCTCTACACGCCCGAGGAGCTCTACGCGGGCTTCGACCCCGCGCGTCCGGAGACGTACGCGGACACCCCGGACGCGCGCATCTACCAGCACTGGGCGAGCCAGGGCCGCGGCACGCCGCCCACCCTGCTGGAGGCGCTCGCCCAGCGCCTGCATGACCACGCGATCACCGACGCGCTGGACGACCTGCTCGCCGCGTCCGGGCCGGCCCGCAAGGTGGTGGCCATCATGGGGGGCCACTCGATGAAGCGCGGGCAGGAGGACTACCGGGAGGTGGCGCTGCTGGCGCGCGAGCTGACGCGTGCGGGCTTCTTCCTCGTCAGTGGCGGCGGGCCCGGCGCGATGGAGGCGACCCACGTCGGCGCGTGGTTCGCGCGTCGCGCCGAGGCGGAGCTGGACGTCGCGCTCGGGATGCTGGCCAGGGCTCCGAGCTACACGGACCGGGAGTGGCTGGCCCGGGCCTTCGAGGTGCGCGGCGCCTTCCCGCTGGGGCCCGGCGAGCTGCCCGCGTGCGCGAGCCTGGGCATCCCCACCTGGCACTACGGCCACGAGCCGCCCAACCCGTTCGCCACGCACATCGCCAAGTACTTCGCCAACAGCGTGCGCGAGGACGGTCTGCTCACCATCGCGAAGGGCGGCATCGTCTACGCGCCCGGCAGCGCCGGCACCATCCAGGAGATCTTCCAGGACGCCTGCCAGAACCACTACAACAGCGTGGGCGTCATCAGCCCGATGATCTTCCTGGGGCGGGAGTTCTGGACGCGCACGCGCCCGGTGTATCCCCTGCTGGCGCAGCTGGCCCAGGGGCAGGACTACGCGCGGCACCTGCTGCTGACGGATTCGCGGGAAGAGGTCATCCGGGCACTGGTGGAGTACGACCGCGCGCTGCCCGTCGGCTGAGCGGCGGCGCGAGAGGGGACGGGTGGATGGGACGCAAGCGCTCGAGGCACTACGAGGACCAGCGCTGGATGCACAAGCCGCGCGCGTTCGGGCGCTACGGGCCGGCGCGCCCCCGCGCCGTGTTCTTCGACATCGACGACACGCTGGTGGACCGGGCCGGCGCGTTCCAGCGCTACCTCGGGGCGCTGATGGAGCGGCATCCCCACGTGTTCCCCGTCGAGCGGCGGGCGGAGGACCTCGCCAGGCTCCTCGCCCTCGACGAACGGGGCCACCGCGACCGCGAGGCCTTCTGCGAGGACGTGGTGACCGCGTTCCCGGGGATGGGCCTGTCGGGCAAGGCGCTGTGGTCCGACATCTTCCTGGACCTGCCGAAGTTCGTCCGGGGGGACCCGGAGCTGGTGGGGCTCCTGGGCGCGTTGGCGAAGCGTCAGCCGGTGCGGGTGGTCTCCAACGGCTCCGGGGCGATGCAGCGCAAGAAGCTGCTCTTCGCGGGCCTCTACCACGAGCTGCCGGACGGCATCTATTCCGGGGACGTGGGCGCGGAGAAGCCGGACCCGCGCATCTTCAAGGCGGCCCTGGCGCAGGTGGGGCGCGACCCGTCCGAGGTGCTGCACGTCGGCGACGACCCCGAGCGGGACATCGTCGGCGCCGCGAAGCTGGGCCTCGCCACCTGCTGGGTCTCCCACGGCCGGCCGTGGCCCGAGTCCCTCCCTCCTCCCACCTTCACCGTGGAGTGCGTCACCGCGCGCTCCCGGGACCTCGCGGCGGTGCTCGCGCAATGGACATGAACGCGGTGGTCGGCACGCACGACCTGCTCTTCATCACCCTCGATACCCTCCGATACGACGTGGCGGTGGAGCTGGCCGCCAGCGGGCGCACCCCGAACCTGGGCGCGCTGCTGCCCGGCGGGCAGTGGGAGGCGCGGCACTCGCCCGCCAGCTTCACGTACGCGGCGCACCACGCGTTCTTCGCCGGCTTCCTGCCCACGCCCGCGAGGCCGGGACGTCACCCCCGCCTGTTCGCGATGCGCTTCGAGGGCAGCGAGACGACGGGGACGGACACGTGCGTGCTCGACGCGCCGGACCTCGTCACGGGGCTGGCGGGGCGCGGCTACCACACGGTGTGCATCGGTGGGGTGGGCTTCTTCAACCAGCTCAATCCGCTCGGGCGCGTGCTGCCCGGCCTGTTCGCGGAGAGCCACTGGAGCCCCCAGCTGGGCGTGCGCGAGCCCCGCTCCACCGAGCACCAGGTGGCCCTGGCGGTCGCCCGCCTGGAGGCCCTGCCGCGCGAGCGGCGCGTGTTCCTGTTCATCAACGTCTCCGCGCTGCACCAGCCCAACCGCCACTACGTGCCCGGGGCCCGGGAGGACTCGCGGGAGACCCACGCGGCGGCCCTGGAATACGTGGACAGCCAGCTTCCTCCGCTCTTCGCGGCCCTGCGGCGGCGGGGGCCGGCTTTCTGCATTCTGTGCTCGGACCATGGCACGGCGTATGGGGAGGACGGCTATAACGGTCATCGGCTGGGGCACCCGGTGGTCTGGACGGTGCCCTACGCCGAGTTCCGCCTGCCGTGAGAGCCCGCACCATGACGCGCCTGGAGCAGATGCTCGGAGAGTCGCCCTACGTGGCGTACCTCTATGGCTACCCCCACAAGACGGCGTACCGGCCCTTCACGCCGGCGCTGTCGCTCGAGTCGGTGTGGGCGGAGGAGCGGCGCGACGCGCTGTTCCTCTATTTCCACGTGCCGTTCTGCGAGATGCGCTGTGGCTTCTGCAACCTGTTCACCGCGGCGGGGCCGAAGCAGGACGTGGTGGACGGGTACCTCGCGGCGCTGGAGCGCGAGGCGCGGCGGGTGAAGGACGCGCTGGGGCCCGCGGGCTTCGCGCGGATGGCGGTAGGCGGCGGCACGCCGACGCTGCTCGACGTGGCGGGGCTGCACCGGGTGTTCGACCTGGCGGCGCTGCTGGGCGCCGACGCGCCCGCGATTCCCGTCTCGGTGGAGGTGTCGCCGGAGACGGTGGACGTGGAGAAGCTGCGGGCGTTGCGCGCGCGCGGCACGGACCGGGTGAGCATGGGCATCCAGAGCTTCATCGAGGCGGAGGTGGCCTCCGTGAAGCGTCCCCAGCAGACGGCGCAGGTGCTGGCGGCGCTCGACCTCATCCGCTCGGTGGACTTCCCCACGCTGAACCTGGACCTCATCTACGGGATGGAGGGGCAGACGGTGGAGAGCTTCCTGTACTCCCTCCGCGAGGCGCTGCGCTTCCGCCCGGAGGAGCTCTATCTCTACCCGCTCTACGTCCGGCCGCTGACCTTCCTGGGCAAGAAGGCGCGGGCGTGGGACGACCTGCGCCTGTCGCTGTACCGGGCGGGGCGCGACTTCCTGCGCGCGGAGGGCTACACGCAGGTGTCCATGCGCATGTTCCGCGCGAGCCACGCGCCGGACGCGGGCGGCCCGGTGTACCGCTGCCAGGAGGACGGCATGGTGGGGCTGGGCTGCGGGGCGCGCTCGTATACCGGGCAGGTGCACTACTCGTCGGAGTACGCGGTGGGCTCGCGCGAGGTGCGCTCCATCATCTCCGCGTACAGCGCGCGCACGACGGAGTCGTTCGGCGAGGTGGGCTACGGCTTCCGGCTGGACGGGGACGAGCGGCGGCGCCGGTACATGCTCCTGTCGCTGCTGGCGGACGGCGTGGACCCGGTGGCCTACCGGGAGCGCTTCTGTTCGGAGGTGCTGGAGGACTTCCCGGAGCTGGTGGAGCTGGAGGCGCACGGGCTGGCGCGGCGGGACGGGGCGGCGCTGCGCCTCACGGAGGCGGGGGTGGAGCGCTCGGACCTGATTGGCCCGTGGCTGCACTCGGAGCGGGTGCACGCGCTGTCGCGGGAGTACAGCTGGCGATGAAGCTCACCGTGCTCTACCGGGGCCCGCTGTCGAGCTGCAACTACGGCTGCGAGTACTGCCCGTTCGGCAAGTGGAAGCAGAGCGAGGAGGAGCTGGCCAAGGACGGCGCGGACCTGGAGCGGTTCCTGGCGTGGGTGGAGGCGCGCACGGGCGACACCGTGTCGGTGTTCTTCACGCCCTGGGGCGAGGCGCTCATCTGGCCCGTGTACCAGCGGGCCCTGGCGCGGCTGACGCACCTGCCGCACGTGGAGCGCGTCGCCATCCAGACGAACCTGTCGTGCCGGCTGGACTGGGTGCGGGAGTGCCGGACGGAGAAGCTGGGCATCTGGGCGACGTACCACCCGGAGTGGACGAAGCGTCACCGCTTCCTGGCCCAGTGCGAGACGCTGGCGTCGTTGGGCGTGCGCCACAGCGTGGGCGTCGTGGGGTTCAAGCACTTCGTCGAGGAGGCGGAGGCGCTGCGGCGCGACCTGCCGGCGGATACGTACCTGTGGATCAACGCGGTGAAGGACGGGCAGGAGGAGCCGTACACGGCGGAGGACGTGGCGCGCTTCAGCGCCGTGGATCCGCTGTTCCCGGTGAACAACGTGCGCCACCCGAGCCTGGGGCGCGCGTGCAAGGGGGGCGAGTCCGTCATCTCCGTGGACGGGGAGGGCACGGCGCGCCGGTGTCACTTCATCGACGAGCCCATCGGCAACATCTACGCGCCGGACTTCGACCAGGCGCTCAGGCCGAGGCCGTGCTCGAAGGCGACGTGCGGCTGCCACATCGGCTACGTGCACATGGACTACCTGGAGCTGGACCGCGTGTTCGGTTCGGGAATCCTGGAGCGGGTGCCAGCGACGCCGCTGTGGCGGACGGCGGCGCCGGCACGGGTCGGGCTCCCGTGAGTCATCGCTCACGGAAGCCCGGTCCACCCTCTCGCTACCGGAAGTTCGGCAGCACCCACAGGTTGTAGCTGTTGGCGGTCAGCGTGAGGCTGACGTAGTACACGCCGGGGGCGGGGTCGGTGATGGTGCAGGTCGAGCTGGGGCTCGGGAACGGATAGGCGCAGTCCCGCTGCGTCGCCGTCGGAGGCTCACCCCGGCGCACCGCGAGGCTCAGGCTCCCGTAGTACGTCCCGGAGCCGCCCGCCGTCAGGTAGCCGGTCGACACCGTGAAGTAGCTCATGCCCTCGGGCACGACGATCTTGTACGTGCGCACGGTGCCCTCGGAGCCGCTGACGCCCAGGTAGTAGTCCTGGTTGAGCAGCAGCGGCGCGTCATCCAGTCGCATGCCGTGGAACGCCCCGACGCGGACATGGTCGAAGGGCATCCGGGCGCTCACCACCCGGGCGTACCAGGGGCCCGCGGCGGGCTGGGCGATGGTGCACCGCACCGAACCCTTGGCGACGTGCGCGCAGACCGGGCTCGAGGCGGTGGGCAGGGTGCCCTGCTGGATGCGGACGTCGACCTCGTCGAAGATGGACGTCGTCTCGTAGCGCAGCTCGAACTGGTACATGGCGGCGTTGGCGGGCACGTCCAACTGGAAGAACTGCACCTTGCCGGCATCGAGGCGGAGGTTGGTCGCGGGCACGCCGTTGGTGAGCGACGTCACCGTGTCCGCCTGGAAGTAGCCGCCCGTCAGGGTGACGAAGTCGTAGGCCTCGTCGCCGGTGAGCGTCACGAACCACGTGCCGGGCTGGGGATTGGTGAACAGGCACTGCTTCAGGTTGCCGGTGCCGCTCGTGGCGCAGTCGAGCGTCGCGCCGGCGACGGGACGGCCTCCGCGCTTCACCTTCAGGTTGACCGTGCCGGCGCCGTGCTCGGTCGCGAACCACAGCGTGCTCTGACCCTGTGGCACCTCCAGCTTCCACGTCTTCTGGGAGTTCTTCAGCCCGCTGAGCCCGGCGCGCGAGGCGTAGGGCGTCAGCTCGGGGATGCCCTCGCCCGGAGACATCGCGTAGGAGGCGCGGACGGTGGGGTTGCGCCAGCTGACCGGGCCCGTCTTGTCCAGCACGGCCACGTACCACGTCCCGGGCTGCGGGTTGGTGAGGGCGCACGTCTCCTCGCTGCTCGACGCGTTCGTGGAGGCGCAGTCGTACGACGTCGTGGACGCCAGCGAGCCGTGCTTCACGTACAGGTCCGAGTCGCCCGCGTCGCCATTCACCTGGAACAGCAGGTCCGTGGCGCCCGCGGGCACCTCGAACCGCCAGAAGTGGGTCTTGTTCTGCGCGGTGTCGAGCAGGGACTCGGCGATGGTGGAGACGAGGGGGCGCAGCTCCCGACCCGTCGTCGTGGCGCGGATGGCGCCGGAGAAGTCCGCCTGCGGTCCGCCATACGTGGGCACCTGCACCGTGAGGTACCAGGTGCCGGGCCGCGGGTTGGGGATGTCACACATCGCGGTGGACCTGCACGCCGCGAAGCCGTTGGCCGCGTCGGACTCGTGGCGCACGTGGAGGTAGCCGTAGGCGGACTTCGCCGTCAGGCGCGCGTCCAGCAGCTCCGCGAGCAGGTAGGGCTGCCCTTCGGGCACCTGGAAGCGGAACGTCTGGAAGGACTTGGGCGGACCGGAGACGAGGACCGGGACGCCGTCGGTGATGTCCGAGACGGGGCCCGTCTCGATGTGCTCCCAGAAGAACGACTCCGGAATCTCCGGGTACGTGACGACGAACTCCACCAGCGCGAACCACTCTCCGGCCTGGGGAGACGCGAAGTTGCACTCCTGCTTGACCTTGCCCGCCTTCGTGGAGGCGCAGTCGTACTCGGTGGGGGAGGGCAGCCGTCCCCGCCGCACGTAGAGCTTCGTCTCCGCCTGTCCGCCCGTGTAGGCCCGGAGCGCGAGGCTCGCCGGAGGGACGTCGAGCTTGAAGTAGCGCCGGGACGGGTAGTTGGTGAACGTGGGCGCGTACTCCATGTCGGGCGCCGTCACCGGAGCGGAGTAGGTCGCGCTCAGGGTGACGTCCGTGTAGGTCGAATCGCCCTCGAGTTGCACGTACCAGGTGCCTCCCTCCGGACGCTCGATGGTGCAGATGTAGGCGCAGTCATAGGTGTTGGCGGTGGGGAGGGCGCCACGCCGGGCGCGCAGCCGCATGACGCCCGTGCCTCCCGTGGTCCGGATGGTGAGGTTGAGCTGGTTCGGAGGCACCTCGAGCGCGAACAGCCGGTTGAGCAGCGGCGTGCCCGAAAGGCCCGTCTTGGGCTCGTCCTTGCGCAGCGGCTCGGGCGTCTGGGTCGTGTCCGCCGTGTACGCGGCCGAGAACGTGAAGTTGGAGAAGGTGCCGTAGTACGTGGGCCAGAAGTACCAGGTGCCCGGCTGGGGGTTCTCGATGATGCAGGGCGCGCCCGAGCCGAGTCCGCAGCGAGGGTCGGTCTCCACGGGGATGCCACCGAGCTTCGCGTAGGCGGTGGGATAGCCCGTGCCGCCGGTCATCCAGAAGGCCAGGCGCTTCTGTCCCGGGGGGACCTCCACCGTGTAGTAGAGGAAGTCACGGCCGTCCGCGGTGACGGGCGCCGTCGTCTGCCCGTTCTGCAAGGCCGTCGTCGTGTGCCGCCCCGCGTACGTCGCCACGAGCTTCAGGTCGCGGAACATGTGGTAGGGGTACGCGGGGACGACGTGGATGTACCAGGTGCCCGCCTGGGGCTTGTCGATGGTGCAGTACTCCTCGTCCTCGCTGTACTCCTGGGCGCAGTCGTACACGCCGGGCGCGGGCTCGCTCCCGTAGCGGACGTACAGGTGGTAGGCGCCGATGGAGAGGTAGTCGACCTCGACGCGCAGGTTGCCGGTGTTCGGCGGCACATCCAGCCGGTAGACGAAGGGCCCGCCGTCGGCGCTGTCGATTTCGATGGGCTGACCGTTGGTGAGCGGCAGGCCGATGGGGCCGCCTCCCGTGGTGGTGACGACCAGCGAGGCGCCGCTGGACGCGGAGTAGCCGAAGACGAGGATGTGCCAGGTGCCCGCTTGAGGGTTCGTCACGGAGCAGGTCTCCGCGTTGGTGCCACCGCGGGAGACGCAGGTGTACGTGGCCGTCGAGGGCGCGTTCACCCGCTGGAGGTAGAGGTCGGCGTCGCCCGTTCCCCCCGCGAGGGAGACCCTGAGGAGGCTCTGCCCGGTCGGGACCTCGACGGAGAAGTAGCGCGAGGCGTTCTTGGCCACGGAGACGTCGATGCGCGGCTGGCCGATGGTGAGCGTCTCGGGGACGGCGACGGCTGCGCCGAGCAGGCTCACGTTGCTGAAGGCCGCGTAGCCGCGGAGCAGGATGTACCAGGTGCCCGCCTTGGGATAGGAGACCGAGCACCGCTCCGTGGTGCCGCTCTCGTAGGCGCGGCAGTCGAAGGTGGCCAGCGTGGGGGCGCTCCCGTGGCGCAGGTAGACGTCCACGTCGCCCGTGCCGCCGCTCGTCGTCACGACCAGCGAGGACTGACTGGCCGGGACCTCGAGCGTATAGAGGACGAACTCACCCATGGCGCCGGCGGCCTTCGTGACCTGGTTGTCCAGGAGCACCTTGGGCGTGCTCGAGCCCGTGCCGACCGGCGTGTAGCTGCCCGTCAGGCTCAGGCCGGTGAACGCGCTCGTGGCCTTGATGAGCACGTACCAGGTGCCGGCGAGCTCGCGTCCGGACAGGGTGCAGGTGCCGTTGCTGCCCGTCGTCGTCGAGCTGCACTTCGCGGTCGCGGGCGTGGGCGCGGCGCCGTAGAGGACGTACATGTCCGCGTTGCCGTTGGAGCCCGCCATGGTGAACGTCACCAGGTTCTGGTTCGCCGGGACGCTCATCGTATAGAGGAGCTCCGCGCCCGTGGCCGCGGAGAGCCCGGTGACGGGCTGGCCGTTGACCAGCGTGCCGTTCACCAGCGCGGCGGTCGCGACGTCGGAGGAGGGAGGGGCGGCGGAAGGGAGCGTGTCCGCCCCGCCGGGATCACAGGCGCTCACGAGGAGCAGCACTCCCGTGAACAATGAGGAGAGAAGATGGCGATGATGCACAGGGACCTCTGAGCGTGAGGAGACGTTCTCACCGCGACGCCAGCCCGTCGCGCGATGTTTCTCCTCAAACGCAATGGGGTTTCATTTGTCGCCCAGGTTCTGGACGACGCTCCCTCCTGTCACGGCGGCGCGAGTGGGGCAGGGCGCGACCTTCGAGGTCGGCCGTGCCCACGGAGCGCGGGGAGGCGGGGCTCGCGCGAAAGTGGCTTTCGCGGCGCCGCGTGCCTCCTTATCAAGTCGGAAAGGGGCGCCGCGCGCACACCCGTTCGCGTGGGGGGCGCACGAAATCTCATCCGAAGAGAGTCCGCGACACGGCTTCCAGGCTGCGTGGCGGATACGTCAGGGAGGCGTGATAGTCATTGCTCGACGCGTGGCTCATCGACCAGGTCGACATTCGTCACCGCGACGCGCCGGGAGTCGGCGCGACAGGTCGGCCGCGCTCGATTCCCGCCCATGCTTCCGCTCATCACCGTCCTCGCCGTGCTGCTCGCCGCGCCCCCCGACAAGCCCGACCCTTGCGACGGGCGCTTCCAGGTTCATCGCGGCTGGAAGCTCCAGGGCGGGGCACTCGTGGAGCCCTCCGCCGACGCCGAACGGGTGGCCATCGACTTCACCATGAAGGACGTCGTCGACCTCCAGCCGTTCATCGGGGACGTGGAGGGCAAGGCGTTCCGCACGGACTACCATTGGGTGCGGCTCGACGCGAAAGGCGCGCCACTCAATCGTTACGTCGAACCTCTCTGGCACGTGGCCAGGCCTCCTCGGGTCCACCGGATGGCGATGGTGGGCGCGGTGCCCAAGGGGACCCGGGCCGTGCGGGCGGTGCTCGCGGGGGTGTGCTCCATCTCTGTCAGGCTCGAGGACTCCGGGCCCGTATGGCCTCGCCTCCCCGAGACGCGTGTGCTGGCGTGGCGGCGCCACGGCCCGACGTCCACGGCACTGCTCGAGGTCCGCTGGGCGTTGGACGAGGAGTTCATCGGACCCACGCTCCGGCGTGGCGACATGCGCCTGAACGCCGTCGCGCTGCTCTCGGTCGACGCGAAGGCACGCCGCTTCGCGAAGGGGACCTTCTCGAAGCGGTATTACCTGGTCCGCTATTGGACCCGTCAGGGAGGGCGCGAGCTGGAGCTCGAGGAGATCGACCTCGCGGGGGTGTGGACGCCGCTGCCGCCCCGCGAGGAGACGACGCTCCCCGCCGGGTTCGACGCGGCCCTGGACGAATTCGAGAACCTCGCGGTCGATGACGACGCGGCCGCGATGCGCTTCGCCCAGGACCCCCGCGTCAGGAAGCGGTAGGCCGGGCCACCGACCGCATGGCCATGGATGCGGACACCGGCTCAGCCGATACGTCGCTCGGGCTGGAGAAGCACGTCCAGGCGATGGCGTTGCAGCTTGCCGTTCGACGTGCGCGGAAGCTGCTCGACCCGGTAGTAGTCGGTGGGAATCTTGTGCGGAGACAGGTGGGCGCTCAGCGTCTGGCGCAGCTCGCGCCGGGAGGGGCAGGGGGCTCCGGGGGCGAGTTGGAGGAAGGCGGTCAGCGCGGTGCCATAGAGCGCGTCCTCCCGTCCCCAGACCGCGGCGTCCTCCACGTGAGGCAAGCCACGCAAGGTCGTCTCGATCTCCAGCGGGCTCAACCGCTCCCCACCGACCTTGAGCTGGTCGTCGTTGCGTCCCAGCAGCGTCACGAGCCCATCCGGGGCGAGTCGCGCGAGGTCTCCCGTGCGCAACCAGCCGTCCGCGACCTTGGCCCGAGTCGCCTCCTCGTCGCCGAGATAGCCGAGCATCACCTGGTCTCCCCGGACCCACAGCTCGCCTTCCGGACCGAGCTTCACGGAGAGATTTCCCACCGGGTAGCCGGTCGCCTGGCTCAGGAACGCGGGATGAGCGCTGCAAAGGCTCAGCACGCGAGGTGACAGCTCCGTCTGGCCATAGTTGACGTAGACCCGGGCCTGGGGGAATGCGCGCAGCAGCCGCTGTCGGAGGGCGAGGTCCACCGCGGCTCCGGCGCTGACGACATGCGTGACGGCCTGTGTCCGTGGTGCGCCATCGCCCATCAGGCGCAGCAGGGTTTCGTGATGGGACGGGACCCCGCTGAGCATTCCCGCCAGCAGGCCGTCGTCGAGGCGCGCCTTCAGCTCCACCAGACTGGACAGGAGGAGGGTCGGGACTCCAGCGGACAGCGCGGGAAGCAGCTGCCCCAGCAACCCGAAGGAGTAGGAGAGGGGGAGAAACAGCGTCTGCTCCGGCGCGGAGTCGAAGTCGAGGGAACGCCGGACGGCCGCGACGTTCGCCTCCAGGTTCTCGCGGGAGAGCTGGACGGCGCGGGGCGTGCCCGTGCTGCCGGAGGTGAACAACACCAGCGCCGTGTCCGGATGGTGTCGCATCCCCGCGTGACGGCTCCTCCAGGTCACCTGGAAGGACTCATCGAGTTCGAAGCAGCAACCCAGCGCCTCGCGCCGGGACTCCACCTCCGGCGCGGTCCACTCGGTCGCGAACACCGCCACGGGGATGGCGGTCTCGTACAGCGCGAGGAACGTGGCGATGAACTCGCGGCTGCGGTGGGCCCTCAGGATGGCGATGCCCGGAGGCAGGACCCCGAGCCGGTGCTTGCGCGCCTCGATGGCTTCGCGCAGCGCCTCGAAGGAGAGCTCGCGCCCCCCGAGTGTGAGGGCCCTGCTCGCGTCCGCCCGGGTGAAGGCCTGGAAGGGGCTCATGGCTGGGTCCTCTACAGGCTGTGAAGGAGCGCGCAGGCCGAGGCCCCGCCGGCTCCCGCGGAGACCAGCAGTACCTTCTGCCCTGGCTTCAAGGGGAGCTGCTCCCGGAGGTGCGCGAGCGCGATGCCCACGCTGGCGCCCGAGGTGTTGCCGGTGAAGCGCACCGTCTCCACCACGCGCGCGGGGTCCACGCCGAGCCGCTCCGTCACCGCCCGCATCAGATGCAGGTTGGCCTGGTGGGGCACCACCCAGTCCACATCCGACACCTTCGTCTCCAGGCGGCGCAGCAGCGTGTCCGCGCCCGTGGTCATGTTCTCCACGCCCTTCATGAACAGCGTGGCTCCGTGCTCCATCTTGAGGAAGGCCTTGGAGGGGTCGTCGTTCCGGTGATGGGGCAGGCGCGAGCCTCCGGCGCGGATGGCGATGATGTCGGCCATGGAGGCATCCACGGACAGCTCGCTGGCGACGAGCTGGAAGTCCGCGCCCTCCGCGCGTCGCGTGACGACGCAGGCGGCGCTGCCATCGCCGAACAGGGCGGTGGTCGCCAGGTCCTCGCGGTTGAGGAACTTGGAGCGGATGTCCGCGGCGATGACGAGCTGCTCTCCCCAGGTAGCGGTCGCGAGCGCCGCGCCCACGTGCACCGCGCTGGTGAAGCCCGCGCAGGCGGCGCTCAGGTCGAGGACTCCCACCCGTTCGAGTCCCAGTCGGGGAAGAATCAGGGGCGAGGTCGGCGGCGTGGGGAAGTCGCCGGAGACGGTGGCCAGCAGCACCTGGACGATGCGCGCGCGGTCGACGCGCCCCTCCTCGAACAAGCGCAGGGCCGCGGCCACCGCCGCGTCGCCGCACGACTGCTCGTCCGTGACCCAGCGCCGTTGTTCCACGCCCGTCCTGTGGGCAATCCAGCTGGGGCGGGCGCGGGTCCCCATCCAATCGAGGACGTCCTGGTTGGTGACCACCCGCTCGGGCAGCCAGGAGCGAGGCCCCACCAGGTACACGGGCTCAGTCGGTCTCAGGAAGCTCACGGTCGCAACACTCCTTCCAGGCGGAACATCGGCAGGCCGCCCGTGACGTCGAGCGCCGCGCCGTTGATGTACTGGTGCGGGGAGAGGAGCGGGTCGAGCACCTCCCCGACATGCCCAGGCTCGCCCAGCGCGCCCTGCGGGATGACGCCCCCCATCCGCTCGACGTAGCGCGCGCGGGACCAGTACTTCTTCGTCCGCTCCGTCTTGAAGATGCCCAGCCGCACGGTGTTGGCGAGGACGTTGAACTCGCCGTAGTCCACCGCGAGGTTGCGCATCAGCCCCTCCAACGCGGACTTGCACAGGATGTAGGCGCCATAACGTCCCGTGCCGTTGACGGTGGAGACACTCGAGACGAGGACGATGCGCCCCCAGCGCGCGGCGACCATCGAGGGCAGCACGCGGCGGACGAGCCAGAGGTTCCCCATCAGGTTCGCCGCGACGTCCGCGTCGAGCGCCTCCTGGGGCAGTTCGTGGAAGCGGTGGCGCGGAGGTCGCCGGGTCCAGGCATTGAGGACGAGCGCCTGGAGCCCGGAGTCCAGCACCTTGGCGAGCCCGGCCTCCGCCCCGGTCGGCGCCGCGAGGTCCAGCACGAGCCCCTTCGCGTCCAACCCCTCCGCGCGGTAGCGCGCCAGCGTCCGCTCCAGCGACTCCGCGGACGACGCCGTGACGAAGACGTCGTCGCCCAGCGCCAGTCGACGTCGCGCGATGGCGAAGCCGATGTCGGAGCCGCCTCCGGTGACGAGGACCTTCATGCGGCCCCCAACCGACGCAGCCAGCGGGCCAGCGCGTCGAGGCTCTCGAAGCAGGACTCGGAGAAGTCATGCCCGGAGATTCGCAGGGAGAACTCCTTCTCCAGCGCGGCCACCGAGAGCACCATCATCAGGCTGTCCATCCCATACGAGGCCAGGGGCTCGGACGTTCCGCTGGGGAGGTCCTCCATCCCAGCGGCCCTCAGCGCCCTGCCGATGCGTTCGACCAGCTCCATGGCGTGCTCCCTCGTTCAGCGCTTCGTCCAGTGCTGCATCGCGAAGGACAGGCCGCCCCCCACGCTCATCAGCAGCACGCCCTCCCCGGGGGAGAACAGGTCCTGCTCCAGCGCCTCCGACAGGGAGAAGAGGACGGAGGCGCCTCCCACGTTGCCCACGCGGTCCGCGCTCCAGACGAGCCGTGCGTCCAGCCCTCCCACGTCGACGACCTGCTCGATGAGCTTGCGATTGATTTGATGGGCCACCACCCAGCGGATGTCCTTCAAGCCCCGGCCGCCGGGGAACATCGCGCCGAGCATCTCGAGGTATCGCCGCAGGGCCTCTTCGCGCAGGCGCGTGCCATCCCCGGTCATCGCGTAGCCACCGGCGTCCAGCGTGGCCCGTGCCGGGGGCAGCCGTCCGGGCGTGGTGTACAGGTCCACCAGCGTTCCGTCGGTGGCATAGAGGCACTTGCGCACCTCGAAGTCGGCGGCCTCGGTCGCGCGCTTCAGCCACACGGCCGCGCCTCCGTCCGCGAGGATGAACCACGTCTCCTTCATGTCGGGGTTCATCACCTTGGACAGCGTCTCCGCGCAGCTGACGAGCACGTTGTCGTGGCCGCTGCCCAGCAACGCCATGGCGAGGTGCAGGCTGGCCAGCGAGGTGGAGCACCCGGCCTTCACCTCCCACGCCGAGGCGTCGCTCCCGAGCCGTCCCAGGATGGCCGCGGCCTGTGAGCCGGTGTAGCGACTGGTCGTGGTGGTGCCGTGAATGAACGCCTGGACCATGGCGGGCGCACGCGTGCCGATGGCGCTCCTCGCCGCCTCCAGGGCCAGCGACTCGCTGGTCTCCTCTTCGTCTCGTGGCAGGGCGCCTGGACGCCGCGAGAGATACCGCTGGCTGAAGCCCAGTCGTGTCGTCACCTTGTGCGCCAGCGTGTCCAGCAACCGGGGCGTACGACCGGGATGCTCCGGGTCGAGCGCGAGCAGCTGCGCATTGGAGATGGGCCCATCGGCGGGCAGCGCGCGGCCGTGCCCCAGCACCTGGATGCCCAGGCGCGGCTCCAGGACTTTCATGAGGGCCGCTCCTCGGTGGACGGGGAGGGCGCGCGGCTGGCGGGGTTGAAGTGCTCCCACTCGAAGTTCTCCAGCCGGGAGTCCTCGGGCAGCGTGTCCTTCAGGAGCTTGTTCTGCATGCCGATCCAGCTCCGCGCGCCGATGCTCGTGCGCGGCCCCACCATCGCCCCCGCGCCGACGAAGACGTTCTCTCCGAGCGTGACGTTCCCCAGCATCACCTTGTCGCCCAGGAACAGGTGTCCGATGAGCAGGACGTTGGCGCCCACGGTGCAACCCTTGCCGACGGTCAGCAGCGGGTAGTCCGCGAGCACCGCGAAGATGGAGGAGTTCACGCCGTATGCGATGCGTGCCCCCATCGCGCGCCAGTAGAGGTACTTCGTCAGATAAAAGGAGAAGAAGAAGGGTTGCAGACCGGCGATGCGCACCGAGTGGCCCAGACACAGCGTCATGAACCAGGCCAGGTAGTCGCGAGACAGCTCCATCTTGTACGTGCCCGGGCGCATGCGCGGGATGCACAGGCGCACGAGCCAGCACGTCACGAGGAACGCCGCCGCCAGGACGGCGGGCGCGAGCAGCGCCCAGAGCGGGAAGGCGGCCTGCTCCCAGCTCCAGCGGAGGAAGAGGGCGAAGGCCCACCAGGCCACGAGCGCTGGCGTCAGCGAGAACGTCATGGTGATGAGGTCCACCACCAGCACGCGCGCGACGCTGAAGCCCTGGGACTGGTGCTTGAACTTCCGGCGCGCGGTGGCGAGCGTGTCGTCGGGGTGCTCGCTCATGCGGCCTCCCGCGTGTTCCGGGCGTCCGGCTCGGGATGGACCTGGTAGAGCGGGAAGTAGGACGCGACGCGGCCCTCCTCGACGTCTCGGGCGAGGGCGGGGATTTCGTGCCAGGCGTAGACGCGCTCGTCGTCCACGGGGGGGAGCCAGCCCGACTCCTCGGCGAAGCCCACGGCGGCCACGGCCTCGGAGTAGCGCGCGTAGTGGGTGTTGATGTGCTGGTGGCGCCTGGTGCACTCGGTGGAGCGGGAGAGGTCCATCAGGTCCGCCCCCAGCTTCCACCCGGCGGAGGCGATGACGCCCTCGCGTCCCAGGGCCTTGAGGCTGGCCTGGAGGAGCGGCCCGCCGATGTGGTCGAGGAAGATGGAGACGTCCTGGCCCCGGCCCGCCTCCTTCACTCGCGCGAGGAAGAGCTTCTCCGAGTGGGTATAGCGCTGGCGGTAGTCCGCGTCCGTGGCGAAGCGGGCCGCGTCGAGGTGCAGGTCCGGGAAGTCCCTGCGGTCCAGGGGGATGATGCCCACGGACTCCAGGTGCCGCAGGCGCTCCTCCTGCGAGGTGACCATGGCCACGCGGCACCCCGCGAAGCGCGCGAGGCGCAGCTGCGCGTACGCGACGCCGCCGCCCCAGCCCACGACGAAGGGCACGGGACAATCCGACTCACCGACCTGGAGCCGGAAGCAGCCCCAGGCGAGCCGCCAGTTGGACCACGCGGTGATGTAGCGCAGGGAGAAGGCCGCCCACTGCTTCAGCGAGTGGCGGCTCTGGCGGGGGAGGGGGATGAGGACGTGCTGGGGGAGCCGTGTGCGGTGGGCCAGCAGGCCCATGGTGCGGCTCGCGTCATAGGCGAGGACCTTGACCGGGTAGCCGTGCTCGTCGGGCTCGGCGTTGCAGAAGACGAGGCAGTGGTCGCCGGGGCGCACGCGCGTGACGGCGCTGCCCGTCTCCACCACGCGGACCACGCCCGCGTTGCCGAGCACGACCTTGTCCTCGCGGCGCAGGCGGCAGATGTCCACCGGGGTGCGCTGGAGGGCGTGGCCCATGTTGCCCTCCCAGCAGCCGTAGATGGGCTCCGCCACCACGTCCTCGGGCCCTGGCTCGGGGAAGGAGAAGGACTCCTCCACCAGCGTCCCGGGAACAGCGTGTCCGTCCCGCTGACGCTCGCCTCGATGAAGGACCCAGGCCCGTGTCTCCCGCATGTCGCCTCCACTGTCGCGCTCGTCGTCGAGCCGCGCGCCGAAGTGGAGTGCATGATGTTGAAGGGTGATTCAGGTCTCAAGAATGCGCGGGGTATGGGGCGCTCGAGCGCGGGAGCGTGCTCGGGAGGTCGCTGTCCGTGGGATTGCGCGGGAGTCGCGGTGGGTCTCGTTCGGAGCCGGGCGTCAGAACCACGGCCGCCGCGTCTGGACCTCGCAGCCCCATCCGTCGTAGGTGCCACCGTGGGGTTCGACCAGCTCGAGGATTTCGGCGGTCACCGCGTCCGCCTGACCATCGTCGAGTCGGTCCTTTCGCGTGAAGTCAAGCCTCCATGGCGCATGGGGCTTGTCGTGGGGGCAGGGCGGCTCGACCGCGAATCCCCTGCTGGCGAGGGCCCTGGCGGCCTGCTCCGCCGCGTGGGCGCTCTGGAATTCACAACGGTGGTCGATCGTCCGGGGGACGTCGTGCAGGTCGCCATTCTTCTTCATGAAGGCGAGCAGCTGACGATTGGCCATGAAGTGTTGGCTGTGTCCATCGGGATAGAGCCAGTCGCGGTAGGCCCTCCATTCAGGATCCCGCGTCAGGCGGACCGTCGCGAAGTAGCTGCCCTGGGCTCCTCGTACGACGTCCACGACCGCTGCCTCGGAGGTGCTCTCGGGACCATAGAAGTACAGGTCCGTGGTGCCCTGCCCGACCGCGTGGCCCACGAAGATCAGGTCGAGCGGAGCGAGTGCCTGCTCCAACGCATCCTCCAGCGCGAACAATGGCTGGCACTCCTCTCTTGCCCGCAGTCCGTCCGGGCGTGGCGCCTTCATCGGGATGACCACGATGACGCCCACCGGATGGCTCGCGAGCGGCGCCACGCGGGCGGCGCCCATGTCCAGGTACATGGAGACAGGGCCCTCCGTCGTCTGCGCCATGTACGTGTCGACTTGACTGGTCCAGGTGCGCGCCATCTCTCCTGCATCCTTTCGTCCAACGCGCTCGCGCGTGCGCAGCCCGCAACGGGAGCCTTCATATCCGAGAAGAGCACTCGACCGGGTTGGCCCGAACGAGCGCTTTTCTTCGGAGCCGTCGCGGCACAGGATGCCGCCCGATGTCTCCGCGTGCCGCCCCTCGCCCCCGTTGTGATCGCTGCAACCTCCCATCCCACCTGTGCCTGTGCGCGGAGATTCCCCAGGTGAGGACGAGGACCCGGTTCGTCCTGCTCCAGCACGCGCTGGAGATTCGGAAGAAGAGCAACACGGGCAGGGTCGCCGCCCTCGCGCTCGAGAACTCGGCGCTGCTGACCCACGGCTTGCCGGGCGATGCCTTGGATTCCTCGCTGCTGTCCGCGCCGGGGACCTGGCTGCTCTACCCGGACGGGCCTCCGATGCCAGCGGAGGTCCCGCCTCCGAAACAGCTCGTGGTGCTCGACGGCAGCTGGTCCCAGGCGCGACGGATGAGCCAGCGTCTCCCCGTCCTCCGCGCACTCCCGCGCCTCGTGCTGCCTCCACCGCCGCCTGGGATGCTCAAGCTCCGCGAGCCCACGCACCCCTCGGGCATGTCCACGCTGGACGCCATCGCCCAGGCCGTGGCCCTGCTCGAAGGGGAGGATGTGGCCGCCCCGCTCGCGCGACTGGCCGCGCTGCGAGTCCAGCGTATCGCCGACTGCGGCTCGCTGAACTGAGCCCTCGGGCGTACCACTCGGGTGGTATGGCCCCGGCCCGCGTCGGGTGGTTCTCTGCCCTCCACGCGCGTCTCCTCCCGGGAGGCGCGTCGCCGGGCCGCGAGCGCGGTCCGCCACCCGTGGGGGCACGCCATGTCCGTCCAGTTCGATCCCAAGATCATCCAGTCACACGCCGCCGCGCTCTACGCGCAGGCCAGCCGCATCGTCTTCCGCTTCGGAGCCACCGGCCTCGTCGTGGGCGCGCTGGGCGGCCTCATGGCGGGGGGCGGAGAGCGAGGCCCGGGGCTCGCCATCGTCGGCGGCGTCCTCGGTGCGTTCATCGGCGTGAGCATGGCGCGGGGCAGGGCGTTCGCGCTCCAGCTCCAGGCGCAGACCGCCCTCTGTCACGTGGCCATCGAGGCCAACACCCGCAGGACCGCCGACGCGCTGGTCGCGACGGAACGCAAGCCCGAGCTCGCCCAGCTCTCCCAGGTGGGCTGACCCACACCCGCGGGAATCGCGAGGCCCGTCAGCCCGGCGTCGCGCCGTACCTCGACAGCGCCTCGCGAATCTCCCACTCGTACACGCTCAGCCCATCCCGGTAGAGGTTGGGCAGCAGGTCCCCGAAGGCATTCGCCTCCACGATGCGATGCCCCTGGAAGTACTCCTCGAAGAGCAGATCGATGCCCACATGGAGGCAGTCATGGAGCCGCGCCACCCGCCGGCAGCTCTCCATGGCCTGCTCCCATTCGTTCGACGGGACCGCCGCCCGCAGCGCCTCCAAGTCCCCCCGCTTCCCACCCAGGTGCAGGTTGGTGATGGGCAGCGTGCTCTGCCGCACCACGATGAAGGCGGGCTCCCTCGCCACCATGAGCACGCGACAGTCGAACGAGTCCCCGCCCAGGCGGGCCTTGGGGATGGAGCGCTCCACCTGCGAGCCCTCCCGCAACAGGAACCCGAGCACCTCCTCCACGCGCCCCGGCTCCACGATGCGCCGCACCTTTAGGGAGTTGTACCAGCCCGTGTCCGCCTGCTCGATGGAGGTGAGCAGCGACTCGCGTCCCCGATGGCTCCGGAAGAGCGCGAGGCACGAGGCGGAGGAGCCACAGGACACCTTCACGAACACCTCGCGCCAGTCCTCCTCCCGCATCCGCGCCCGCAGGGACTCCACGTCCGTCACCCCGTCCAGGGGCTCCGGAACGGGGATGCCCCGCGACGCGTACAGCCGCGACGTGACGCGCTTGTCGAACAGGTCCGCGATGCTCCGGGGCTGCTGGAGCACCCGCCAGCGCGGACGCGCCGCGAAGCACGCCTCCAGCTCCGCCAGCACGCCCAGGAACCCCAGGTGGGCCTGCCGGGGGCAGACGATCCTCCCGTGGTCCTCCTCCAGCCCCTCCACCCGCTCGGGCGAGAGCACCGCGCAGCCCTGCGTCATCGCCGCGGCGTGGCCGCGCTTCAGCAGGGCCTTCTCCACCGCCCAGCTCTCCCCCGCGGCGTCGATGCGGACCAGCGCGTCCGTGTCCGGCAGGTCCGTCAGGCGGGAGGGCTCCTTCAGCAGCTCCCGCCAGGACACCACCGTCGCGGGTGGCAGCCCCTGGCGGGCCAGCGCGTCCTGGAAGAGGGTGACGCGCCGGTTCTCCGCGTTGCCGATGACGATGAAGGCGGGGGCCGCCATGCGGCGCTACTCGCCCACTGCCGAGTAGCGGTACTCCTCCTCGTACTCGCGCTGGTTGCCCGCCGCCACGCTGGGGCACAGCTTCGTCACCAGCTTGACGCCGTCCTTCTCCAGCGTGTTCTGGCGGAAGTCCATGTGCTTGAGGTGCGCGAAGGCCGCTGCGTTGTCCGCCAGCACCTTCGCCCCCGCGTCGGAGAGCGTCCCCTTGGACAGGTCGAGCTGCTCGAGCTGCGCGAGGATCTTCGCCTTCGGAAGGACGTTGGCCAGCGCGTCGGTGAACTCGGAGTTGCACAGCCCCAGCTTCTTCAGGCTGGGCAGCCCCTTGCCATCGAGGATGGGCTGGATGTCGTCCACGCCACCCTCGGCGCCGTAGTTGTCGGAGCCGAACCAGATCTCCAGCTTCTCCAGCTTTGGCCACTTCGCGCTGGTGATGGACTGGATGGCCGCCCGCGGCAGGCCGCCCGTCTCCACGATGAACTCACGCAGCTCCGGCAGGTCGATCTTCCCCAGCTCCGCCGAGGCCCCGCGCAGCCGCAGCGAGCGCAGGTTCGGCAGGACCTTGAGCGCCGGCGACACGTCGTTGAGGTACGACCAGGAGATCTCCGTCTCGTCCGGATACTCGAAGTCACCCAGGAACAGCGACTGGAGGGTGGGGCGTTCGCCCGACTGCGCGATGGCCTCCGTCACGTCGTCGTAGGAGTTCTCGCCGTCCATGTCGACCATGCCGATGGTGAGCGAGCGCAGGAAGCGCGCGGACGGGTGCGACAGCAGCTTCTTCAGCGTCTCCGGGACGTCCAGCTCGGAGTCGTAGTCCTTCTTCGCGATGCGCGCCTCGCGGATGAAGCCCAGGTGCCACTCCACCGAGAGCTCCTCGTCCGCCCACGCCTTCGTCAGGCCGCCGAGCAGCAGCGCCTGGTGCTTCTTGATGTGCGCGTTGACCTGGCGCTTGGCCGTGCTGGCCTCCGCGCCGGTCGCCTTGGCCTGGGCATTCTGGAGCGCGATGAGCTCGCCGCGCGGGTCGCCCTGGGCCTGGAGCCAGTCGCCATAGACGAGATAGGCGTCCGCGTTGTCCGGGTCCTTCAGGATGGCGGCCTCCAGCTCCGGGTTGGAGGCGCCGACCACGACCTTGCCGCCGCCCTCCTCGTCGTCCTCGCCGCCCTCGCCCACCAGCTCGTAGCCCTTCTTCTCCTTCTCACGGATGAGCTTCTCGTACTCCTTGCGCGCGGCCTCCTCGGAGTCGAAGGACTGCGTCTTCTCCTGGCCCTCGGTGCCGATACGGCCCCACTTCGCGGTGAAGGAGTCGCCCTCGAGCGTGATTTCCCAGAACTTGTTGGAGCTGCCTTCCTTGAACTCGTACCGCGGCATGGCCGGTCCTCTTCTGCGCCGAGCGTGGCGCGTGTCGGCCGGACGCTAGAGAAGGCTTCGCGCAAGCTCAAGCGTTACGCCAGCCCAGGACTCCCAAGGCGCTTCGGGCCTGGGCGGCCGCGTGGAGCCCGGGGATTCCTCGATACGGCCGGGGGCGTCGCGCGGCGCGTCGACGCGGGGGTGTGCGCCGCTCAGGTCGAGCCGCCAGAGCCCCACGCGCGGGTCCGTGGGCGCGACCGCGGCCAGGGCCTCGGGGGCGGCGTCGATATACACCACGTCGACCTTCGCCCGACGGGCGGCCTCCGAGGACGCGGCGAGCACCGTGCCCAGGTCCGGGAGGGTGAGGACCTCGGCGATGCCCCGGGCGCGCCACTCGCGCAGGAGCAGCTCGCACAGGCCCCGTTCGGCCTCCAGGGGGCCCGTCCCGGCTCCGTCCCAGGTGACGACGACCTGGAAGCGCAGGTCCTCCTCGCCCAGCCACACGGACAGCCGGCGCACCAGGCACAGCACCAGCCCGAGCGCGGCCACCGCCCGCTGCCAGCGCACGCCCGCGTCCTTGACCCGCGCCTCCGCGAAGCCCGGGGGCAGCACGAACGTCACCTGTCGGCGGCGGCGCACGGCCACGCTCTCGTCACGCGTGTAGTAGAGCAGCTCGCCCTCGACGTAGCGCACGTCGAACAGGTCCAGGGTGGGCTCGTCCTCCATGTAGACCAGCTCGGAGGTGACCAGGTTCTCCAGGCTGCCCACGTTGGAGACGGACGAGAACCCCCCTTGCGGGAAGGCGGCGTCGTCCTCGAGCGCGGTGGGCGTGGGGGCGGAGGTCACCGCGCGGGCGCGCATCCGCGGTGGCAGCGCGCGCGACAGGACCTCGGCGGCCTCCACCACCTGCTCGAGCGCCAGTCGCTGCGCCTTGCCCTGGAGGTGCTCCAGGTTCTCCAGCGTGAAGGCCTCCGCGTCACCCAGGAGCGCGTGGGTCCGCCGCGTGCCCCGGGCCAGGGCCTCGTAGGACTCCGCCAGCCGCTCCAGCACCGCGTCGTGCTCGCGCAGCCCCGCGTAGCCGGCCTGCAACAGCTCCGAGGGTGGTCGCTCCAGCGTGCGGCGCGCGACGCCGGGGCTCGCCTGGAGGCCCTCCGTGAAGCCGATGCGGCCGAGGAGCCGGGCCACCAGGAAGGCCATGCCCCGTGGACGCAACGCCTCCGGCAGCCGGGCGAGGGCGGCCGACACCGCCTCCAGGCGGGGATCCGCCGCCAGTCTCGCCAGCACGTGGTCGTCGTACGCGCGCACCGCGGCGCGCAGCCGGGGCAGGGTGTCCGGGACGTGCAGGGCGTGCGCGAGCGGCTGCCCCGAGACGAGCCGCCCCAGGTCCCAGAGCAGCGCGGGCGGAGGGAGGGAGGGCGACTCGGCCAGCGTGGCGAGCAGCCAGGGGACACCCCGCGACACGGCCTCCGGGTCGAGCCCCTCCTGTCGCGCCAGGGCGAGCCCCGCGCACAACCACCGCTCCGTGTCCCGTGCCGCGCTCGACTCCTGTGCCGCCATGCGCCTCCACCTACCCTCCGCGAGGGGACCTGGGACGTGCTCAGGTCAACCCGAGCAGCCGGGGGACCTTCTCCTCGAGCAGGTCGATCTCCTCGCGCGTCTCGCCGAGGTACGACAGGAGCTGGAGGTCCTGCCGCTCCACCGCGCCGCCGTGGAAGATCCACGCGCGCGTGCGCAACAGCCGGTAGAGCTTCACCAGCTTGCGGTCGCTGATGAACACGCCGTCCTCGCGCGTGAGCGTCTGCACGACGCGGCGGAACTCGCGCAGCAGCTCGTCGCGGAAGAACAGGTCGCGGTCCCTCAGCTCGCGCCCCTCCGGCCCTGGCTCCTTGCGGCCCATCATCAGCGTCAGGTAGCGGTGGGCCTTGAGCACGTCCTCCAGCGTGGCGTGCCCCTCCGCCCACGGCTTCTGGTTCAGCTCGCGGTGCGTCTGCGACTCCAGGCCGGAGTCGAGCAGCTCCATGAAGTAGCGGTCCTGCACCGGGCGGCACGCGGCCTTCAGGCAGAAGCGGTCCTTGAGGGCGCCCAGCTCGGCGTGCTCGGGCAGCTCGTTGGTGGCCGCGAAGAGCACCTTCAGCCGCACCGGCTGGGGCGCGCCGTCCTGGTAGAACTTGCGCTCGTTGATGACGGTGAGCAGCGCGTTGAGGATGGCGGAGCTGGCCTTGAAGACCTCGTCCAGGAAGACGAGCCGCGCGGTGGGCAGCTTGCCGCCCTCGCGGCGGATGTAGCGGCCCTGGCGCAGCAGGTTGATGTCGATGGGGCCCAGCACCTCCGAGGGCTCGGTGAAGCGCGTCAGCAGGTACTCGAAGTAGTCCGCGCTGGGGATGTCCAGCGCCTCGCGGAACTTGAGCACCAGGTCCGACTTCGCGGTGCCCGGGGGGCCCACCAGCAGCAGCGGCTCCTGGGCCACCGCCGCCACCGTCATCAGGTCCACCAGCGTCTGCTTGCCCACGAAGTGCCGCCCCAGCGCGAGCCGGAAGCGGTTGAGCCGCTCACGCAGGCCCTGGGCCTCGCGGGCCAGGGCGTCGAAGCCCAGCGTCGCGATGGGGTCGGCGGCAGGCTCCTCCCGCCGGGGAACACTGCTCATGTCCGTTCCTCCAACTCCCGGTGGACGCGTCGGCGCACCAGGAACTCGTCTTCATCCAGCCAGCCACGTGCCCGCTCACCCGCGCCCTGGGCCAGCTCCACGTGGCCCAGCACCAGCACGTCCGCGAACTCGATGACGGAGAGGCAGAAGTGGCTGTTGGTGTTGAAGCTGTCCGACACGGTGGGCAGCACCTCCGACAGTCGGGCCAGGCCCGGCAGCGCCACCTCGACGGGGGTATGCGCCAGCGCGCCCGCCAGTCCGCGCGCCAGCGCCAGCCGCTCCGTCTGCGTGCCCTGGCCCGCCGCGAGGGCGTCGAAGGCCTGACCGAACACGGGCAGGGCCTCGTCCACGCGCCCCTGGGTCGCAAGGCCCGCCGCCACGCCCAGCCGCGCGGTCAGCGGGGCCTTGGTCAGCGTCAAGAGGCGCCGGGAGACCTCCACCAGCTGTCCCGTCTGGCGCGTGAGCCCCACGCGGCGCAGGCCCCGGAGGCTCGACTCGAGGATGCCCTGTCCCCACGCGGGCGACTCCGGGGCGAGCGCGGCCAGCACGTCGCGCAGCCGCCCGGCCAGCGTCGTCGCGCGGTCGGCCCGTCCGAAGAGCGCCGTCAGCGACAGGGCATCGCCCAGGAGCCGGGCCTGCGCCTCTCCCGGCAGCCCGTCGAGGGAGGCCGTCAGCTGGTCCAGCAGCGGGAGGGCCCGCGCGGGCGCCAGGCGCGGCAGCGTCTCCAGCAGTCCGCCGATGAGCCGCTGCTGCTCCTCCGCGGGCAGGCGCGGCGCGGTCGCCCGCTTCACGAGGGCCTCCACCGCGGCGCTCGCCTCGACGGCGTCCTGGATGTCCCGCAGCGCGGCGAACTCCTCACCTCGCAGGTCGCGCGTGCCCCGGCCGAACGCGCGCGCCGGGTCCAGGCGTTCGCTGGGCTCCAGCAGCGCGCAGGCCTGCCGCAGCCGGTCCACCTTGTAGCGCTGGAACGTCGCCAGCGCGTTGAGCTCCGCGGCGATGGGGGCCGGCAGCGGCGTCTCGAGCGGCTGGCCCTCCAGGGACTGCTCGACGCGCGCGCGGAAGGCCCGGAGGAAGAAGCCGTGGATGGGCTCCTTCTCGTCCAGGGCCCTGGCCGCCGCGTCCGCGAGCGCGCGCGCCCCCTCGGACTGGCCGAGCCGCGCCATGCCGCAGGCGAAGACGAAGCGGACATAGGCTTGCGTCAGCGCCGGCGGCGCCTCGACGGAGGAGCGGCGGCGGGAGGTGTTCTCGAAGCGGTCGAGCAGGGCGCCGAGCTGCGAGGTCAGGCGAGGCAGGTCCGCCGCGTTGCCGGTGCCCCGCAGGAAGCGGGGGACATCGCGCGCCAGGGACAGGCCGCGCTGGAGGCTCGCCAGGAGCCGGTCTCCCGCCCGCGCGAGCCCCAGCGGATCCCCTCCCGCCAGCGTGTCCAGCGCGGTCCGGGACAGCCACAGCGAGCGCACGTCCAGGGCCGCGTCGTGCCGGTCCAGCCAGCGCTGGAGCGCGGGCACGCCGCCGGGAGCCGGAGCCCCGACGCGCGCGGCGCGGACCAGCCCGCTGACGACCACGCGGACCGCGTCCTCCGAGGGGGCCTCGTGGCCCAGCAGCGCCTCGGCGGAGGCGCCGTCGGCGCGCTCGGCGTCGGCCCAGCGCGTGGCCAGCGCGGTGGCCTCGTCGCCCGTCGCCTCCCAGAGCACGCGCGTCCAGCACAGCGCCGCGTCGCGTCCCCGGCCCAACTGGCCGTTCAGCTCCGCCATGCGCACCCAGAGCCGCTGACGCTCGGGGGCGTCCGCCGGCTCCTCCAGCGAGATGAAGGTCTTCTCCACCTGCGTCAGCTCCTCCTCGGCCGCGCTGAGCTGCGCGGGCGTGAGGGCCGCCAGGATGGGGCCCGGACTGGCCGCCTGCGTGGACGCCCTGGCCACGCGCGGCGCGGCGACGGGGGGCGGGGCGGCGGCGCGACGCGGGCGGGAGCCGTCGCGCCCGGGCGCCTCTTCCCTGGCGAAGGGCTCGTCGTTGCCTCCGTCCTCGTGCCACGCGCCGCTGACGGCCTCCAGGCCCTCGAAGTCGAACGTGGCGCCCTTCACCCAGGGCTCCAGCTGCGCCACGCCGGTCTCGACGACGTAGTCCACCCAGCCGTCGAGCGGCTGGAAGGCCTTCTCCGGCAGGCGCTCGGCGCGGAAGCCGCCCTGTCCCGTGGGGTGCAACCAGGTGACGGTGTCGGCCACCGGCGTGAGCAGCGCGCGCAGCCGGTCCCTCCGCACGGGCGGCTCCAGGAGTCCGTCACAGGGCAGGTAGAGGTCGGCCAGCTGCGGCAGCGGCGCGTAGGCCATGCCGGACAGGCCCAGCTCCGGCGGGCGCTCCCGGCCCCCCGCGCGGGCGCGGATGACGACGCAGGGCGATTCGGGCGTGCCGGCCACCGCGAAGCGCAGCTGCGCGAGCAGTCCCTCCGGGAGGGTGTGGACGAGCGAGTCCACCTGGGCCATGGCGTCCTCGCGCAGCACCCAGAGGCTCGCGGGCTCCGTGCGCGCCGCGCGCGTCAGGCGCAGCGGCACGGACAGCCGCGCCGTCGCCTCGCGGGGCGTCCAGTCCTCCGCGGGCTCCGGCAGGCGCAGGTCCGTCAGCTGGTAGAGGTCCGTCCAGGGCCCGTCCGGCAAGGTGCGCCAGGGGCCCTGGGCGGGGATGAGCAGCAGCGACCCGGCCGCGGGCTGGAGGGTGCGCGCCAGGGGATGGACGTACCCCAGCTCCACCCAGACGTCCGTGCGTCCCGGCACCGCGGGCACGAAGGCCCGGAGCCCGCCGGTGGGGTCCATGGCGCGGGTGAGCGTGAAGTAGGGCGGCGACATCGCCCGCAGCAGCGAGGCGTGCCGGGCGCCCTTTCGCGCGAAGCACGCCTCCTGGCGGTCGCAGCCCAGGCGCAACAGCTCGCCCGCGAGCGGCAGCAGGGCCTCCGGCTCCGACGGGAGGAAGAGCACCGGGCCGCCCGGCGTGCCCTCCAGCGGCTGGGGACGCGGGGCGAGCAGCTCCGCCCAGCAGCCGACCTCCGGCCAGCCGCGCGAGGGCTTCGGTGCGGACCGGATGCCGAGCTCGCCGAGCCGCTCCAGGACGGCCGCGTCCAGGCCCACCCGGGGCGCGACGTGCAGCGCTCCCTCGGCGGCGCGGTGGAAGCGCGCGGGCGCGGCCTGGACTTCGGGAGGGACGATGAGGGAGGTCAGCGCGAGCTGGAGCACCTCCTCGTTGGGGAAGACGAACGTGGACATCAGGCCTTCTGGCCCACCTTTCCCGAGGTCTCCTCGGCCGACGCCGAGGGCTGTTCGACCTGGCCGGTCGGGCTGTCGCGCCGCACGATGACGCGGCCCAGCTCGGAGGCCTTGAGGGCGCCGCCCGCGATGAGCTGGTCCACGAGGCGCCGGTGCTCCTCCTCGTGCTCCATGGGCAGGGCGTCGGAGTCGCTCTCGTACTGGATGACGACGTCCTTGCGGCCCGTCGCCGGGTCCACGAGGAGTCGGAGGGTGAGGCTAGCCATGGAGGGACTCCTTGCGCGCCGGAACCGTGGAAGGGGTGAGGTGGACGAAGGCCTCGCGGTCCAGCACCTTGCGTTCGAGCAGCAGCTCCCGCAGCGCGACGAGCCGGTCCTTCTCCCGCGCGAGGATGTCCCGGGCCCGCGCCCGCTGCGTCGCCAGGACCTCCTGGACGGCCGCCTCCAGCGTCGCGCGCGTGGCGTCCGAAAGGGCATGCCGCTCGCCCTGGCGCCCCGGGGCGTCGAAGCGGCGCACGGGGACACCGTCGCCGCCCATGCCCAGCTCCTCCACCAGCTCCCGGGCCAGCTCGGTGGCGCGCTCCAGGTCGTGCGCGCTGCCCAGCGACAGGTCGTCGAGCAGGAGCGCCTCCGCCTCGCGTCCGCCGAAGAGCATGCAGATGTGGTCCAGCAGCTGGCCGCGCGTGACGACATAGCGGTGCGCCGGGTCCGCGTACTGCACGAACCCGAGCGAGCCCGCCAGGTCGCCCCGGATGCTGATGCGGTCGATGGACGGCGCGTTGGGGCAGAACAGCGCGCACACCGCGTGGCCGGCCTCGTGCGTGGCGACGACGCGCTCCTCGGTGGGCGTGAGCTCCGGCCGGTCGAGGAAGTCCGTCAGCGCGCGCTCCACGTCCACCGCCTCCGTGGGGCCCTGCTTGAGCTCGCGCAGCCTGCGCCGCGCCAGGGCCCGGCACAGCGCCTGGATGTGGTCGCCGGAGAAGCGCGAGCCGGTGCCCTCCACCCGGTCCCCCGTGCGCTTCACCGCGTAGTCCAGCGCCCGCTCCGACATCTCCAGCCCCAGCTTCCGGTCGTAGATGGACAGGATGGCCCGGCGGTCCGTGCTGTTGGGGTAGGGGATGCAGAGCTGGAACTCGAAGCGGCCCGGGCGCAGCAGCGCGGGGTCCAGCGACTCCACGAAGTTGGTGGTGCCCACCACGAAGACCAGCTCGTCCTTGCGGAAGCCGTCCATCTCCGTGAGGAGCTGGTTCACCATGGAGTGCTCCACGCCGGAGCCGGTGAACGTGCCGCGGGCCGCCGCGAAGGAGTCCAACTCGTCGAAGATGATGAGGCTGGGCGCCGCCTGGCGCGCCTTCACGAAGATCTGCCGGAGGTTCTCCTCGCTCTCACCCACCCAGCGGCTCTTGAGCTCCGGGCCGCTCACCACCTGCACCGCCGCTCCCAGCGAGGACGCCATGGCCTTGGCGAAGAGCGTCTTGCCGGTGCCCGGCGGGCCCCAGAAGATCATCCCGCGCGGCAACAGGCCCTCCACGCGCTTGATCGCCTCCGGGTCCGCCAGCGTCTCCTTGTGGGCGAGCACGTCGAGGATCTCCCGCTGGATGCGCTCCTTCACCTTCGCGTAGCCGCCGATGTCCGCGTGCAGGTCCAGCTCCGGCACGCTGAGCGAGCCGGTCAGCGTGGCCGAGCGCAGCTGGGCGTGGGCGGGGCGCGCGTCCGTCGGGTAGTCCTCGCCGGTGATGGCGCCCAGCAGCCGGCGCAGCCGCACCGCGTTCACGCCGGACACGTGCTTGTAGAGCGAGTACGGCTGGAGCCCCCGGCCGAACTTGCGGCTCTCGCGCTGGGTGACCAGGAAGCGCAGCCGCTCGCGGCCCACCCCGAGGATGCTCTCCTTGTGGGGGAACAGGTTCTCGATGACCCGCGGCAGCGGGAAGGACGGGTCCTTGAAGCCCACCCAGAGGATCTCCGGGTTCTCGTACAGGAGCGGGATGACCTCGCGCGCCTCGGAGGTGAGCCCGCCGCTGGTGGTGGTGAGCAGGTCCAGGTGGGGCAGCACGACGATGCGCTCGCGCACCGCGCCGCGCACCGCGTCCCGCAGCTGGGCGATGAGCGTGGCGAGGATGCCAGGCACGGGCATGCCGGGCGGCGGCTCGACGGCGCTGCGCCCGTCCAGGTAGAGGAACTGCCGCCCGTCCTTCTTCATCCGGTCGCGCAGGCACTTGTAGAAGTACGGCGTCAGCTCCTTGTCCGCCTCCACCATGACGGGCAGCCCGCGCATCAGCGCCTCGCAGACCCGGCCCAGCTCCGCGGGGTACGCGGCCTCCACCGCCGCGAAGGGCGTCAGCTCCGTGGGAAGGCCCTCCTCGGCGACGCGCAGGCTCATACCCGCACCTTGATGGTGAGCGAGCCCGTCGCCGCGTCCTCGTGGATCTCCTCCACCGTGCCCAGCTGGGCGGCGCGGACCTTGAGCGCCTCGGCCGTCACCTTGTTGGACACCGCGTCCAGCTCCCCCTTGAGGTCGCGCAGGCGGCCCTCGAGCTGGAGCGTGAGCTCCTCGCGCAGCTTCTCCTGGGCGTCCTTCGCCTGGTCCTCGAGCTTGTCCAGCGCCCGGCCACGCAGCTTGTCCAGCTCCTCCTTCGACCCGCCCTGCGTCTGGGACGCGCCGTCGGCGTGGGCCGTCAGCGACACGTCCTGTCGACCCGCGAGCGTGACGCTCACGTCCCCGGTGGTGACGTCCACGGCGACGCGGACGTCGTCCGCCTCCGTGCGCACGGCCACGTCCCCCTCGCGGGCGAAGCCCCGGCGCTCCAGCTCCGCGGCGAGCAGCCCCGCCAGCTCCTCGCGGCCGAGCAGCGGCAGCAGCTCGAGGCGCGAGCAGACGCCGTCCTCGGCCTGCACCACGCGGTTGAGGGATTCGGAGACGGAGATGCGGTAGGCGCGGCTCATGGGGCGCTCTCGGCGGAAGGAGGAGACAGGGTAGCCGGAATCGGGGCGTCGGGAGTCAGGGACGTGGCCAGTTCGCGTTCCCGGTCCGCGGCGAGGCGGAAGCCCGCCACGCCCATTGCGGACCATTCCGACAGCAGTCGCTGGGACACGTCGTATTCGTCGTCGAAGAAGCGCGCGGCGCGGTGCTCGGCGTCCCAGGCCGCCAGCCGGCCCAGCGCCCGCAGGCCCGCTCCGGCGGCTCGGCCGGCCTCGGCCCTGGCGGAGAGCGAGGTCCGGCCGATGACCAGCCCCGCGACCCAGTGCGAGGCGGGCCGGGGCAGCAGCGGGCGCAGCGCGTCCAGCAGGAAGCCCGCGAGGTCCCTCCTGCGGGCCGTGTCCACGGCGGCGAGGAACGCCTCCACCACCTGCTCCTGCGCGGTGCCCAGGGCCACGAGCGTCGAGGGCTCGCTCAAGCCGCCCTTGCGCTCCTCCATGGCGCGCCACCGCGCGGCCAGGTCGTCCTGGAGCCCCTCCAGCAGCCAGCCCCCGTCGGCGAGCAGCGGCGCGAAGGACTCGGCCGTGGGGCGCGACGGCGCGGTGGCGAACAGGTCGGGGAAGCCGAGCCGGCACAGGATGGAGCGCTGGAACGGGGGCTGTGCCCCCACGGCCTGGGCGCAGGCGGTGCCCGCCACGAGCCGGCACACGAGGTACAGGAAGAGCTCGTCGGCGGGCGTCGGCGGCAGGTCCACCTCCAGCGGCGGATGGCCGTGGACGACGAGCGGCTGCTCGAACAGCCAGCGCAGCGTGTGGACGCACAGCGCGGAGAAGCGCGGCCGCGGCGGGGGATGTCGCTCCCACAACCGCCCCGTCCGGCCCTCGGGCGTGGACAGGTGGAAGCGCCGTCGCCATCCACCCGTCCGGGCCAGGGCGAGCACGGTCCCCTTGGACAGGGTGTCGCGCAGCGCGCGCGCGGCCCCGGGACCGAGCCTGGGCGGCAGCGCATGCCGTTCGCGCAGCAGGTCCTCCACGGGGGCGTAGGCCCCGCGTCCCATGATGGCGCGGGCGAGCGTGAGCAGCGCGTGCTCCGAGGACGTGACACGAATCATGGGCGCAGCCGGTCGGCCAGGGCGGGCCAGCCGTTGATGACGACGCGCCCCTCGACCAGGTGGACCTCGGCCGTGTTGGGCGCGGTGAAGGTGGGGTCCTCCGGCGAATAGCGGGGCGTCAGGAAGTGCATGACCTGGTTGCTCGAGCCAATCCAGCGCCGCTTCGACTCAGGCAGGTCCTGCTCGTAGCGTCCATCCACCAGCAGGTCGAGCGTCGCGAGCAGCCGCTCGACGTCCGGTCGTCCCTGGGCGCGCAGCTCCGCGAGCGTGTAGCCGCTGAACACCATGGCGCTCAGGCCCCCCGCGCGCACGCGCTCGCACAGCTCGGCCACCGGGCCCGCTTGCGCGAAGGGCTCTCCGCCCAGGACCGACAGCCCCTCGATGCCCGGCGTGGCGAGCACGCGCGCCGCGAGCGCCTCCGCCGTCATGACGGTGCCTCGCCCCATCGCGAACATCTCCGGATTGCAGCAGCCCGGGCAGCGCAGCGGACAGCCCTGCACCCACACGGCGAAGCGGCGGCCGGGGCCCTCCGCCTCCGTGCGTGGCACGAGCTGGGCCACCCGGAGGACCGGGGTGTCGGAGGCGATGGCGGACGCGGAGGACATGGGCCGGCCCCCAGCATGCCAGGACGCCGCCGTGGGCGGGAGGGCCCAATGACGAGGCCCTGGCGCGAGGACGCGGAGCGAGCGGACATCCTCGTCGACCGTGCGCACCGCGTGAGCCCTGGCCCTCGGGGATGAGCGCCGTGTCGTTCGCGGGGCGGGACGCGCTTTGCCCAGCCTGGGGGGCGCGATTCCGTGGTCGAGCAACAGCTCGCCCCTTGTGAAGGGGAAGCGACGCGCGCGGTCGGCGGTGTCTCCCGGGCGGGGTACGCGCGGCGGACAGCCGCCTCGTCCTCGAGGGAGGCGAGGGCACGAGGAAACCCAGACACGCGACGGCATTCCCATACGAAGTGGCGTGAACCTCACGAGTGGAACGTGAAGTGCCGAGAGGAGCGACCGCTGGGCCTTGGCGCGCGCGCGGTCGGCGCCCAGGTTGCAACGGCCAGACGGTAGCTGGAATCCACCAGCTCTTGCTGGAGCATGACTCACCCATGAAAGCATTGAAGACCGCAGTCGCCGCAGCCACCGTCTCCGCCGCCCTCGTCGCGGCCACATCGGCGCAGGCCGCGACCGCCAACGCGAATCTCAGCGTCGCGGCGACCGTGGGGTCCGCCTGCAGCATCACCTCCGGATCATTGAACTTCGGGTCGTACGACCCCCTCGTCGTCAACGCGAGCGCGGGCGTGGACCTGCTCGCCTCGGGGACGCTGACGGTGCAGTGCACGCTGCTGGGCAGCGCGGTCCTCACCCTCGGCCAGGGCACGCACCCCGCCAGTGGGTCGACGGACGCGGTGCCGCTGCGCCGCATGAGGAATACGGTCTCCACCGACTTCCTCGACTACTTCCTGTACCAGGACGTGACGCGCCTGGTGGTGTGGGGCAACACGGCCGGCACGGGCCTTCCGTACACGGGGACGGGTCTGCCGGTGCCCGTGAATGTCTACGGCACGGTTCCCAGGGGGCAGAACATTCCGTCCGGCACCTACAACGACACGGTCGTCGCCACGCTGACGTTCTGAGGGACACCCCATGCGCACGCGGCACTCTCGTCGGGTGGGTGGCCTGTTCCTGGCCGCCCTGGTCTGGGTCCTTCCCGGAAGGGGGAGTGCCGCGGCGTTCGAGGTGAACCCTGTCCGGTTGGAGCTGGATGGTGAGTCGCGCGCGGTGGCGATGACCATCCGGAACCAGTCGATGGAGACCCAGCGGTTCCAGATCTCGGCCCATACATGGAGCCAGGACGGCGATGGCCGCGCGACCCTCCAGCCCACCCAGGAGTTGTTCTTCTTCCCGTCGATGATGACACTGGGGCCGGGAGAGTCCCGGCCCGTCCGGGTCGGTATCTCCTCGGCCCCGCTGGAGGTCGAGCGCTCCTTCCGGCTCATCGTGGAGGAGCTGCCGCCACTGCAGCCCACGGCGCCGACGATGGGCCTCAAGGTCCTCACCCGGGTGTCCATCCCGGTCTTCGTCGCTCCGGTGCGCAAGGAGGCCCAGAGCCGCATCGAGGGCATCGACCTGAAGGCCTCCACGTTCCATTTCCGCGTCCACAACCCGGGCACGGTGAACTTCTTCGTCAAGCAGGCGCGCGTCCGCGGACTGGATGGGCAGGGACGGCGGCTGATGGAGCAGACGCAGGCGGGCTGGTACGTGCTGCCCGGAGGCGCGCAGGCCTTCGCCGTGGCGGCGCCACCCGACGTGTGCGGGAAGATCCGCGCGGTGGAGGTGCAGCTCGAGACGGACCGGGGCCTGGTGGTCCAATCCGCGCCGGTCTCCTTGCCGGGGGCCTGCGCCGACGTCGCGACACCCAAATGAGCGCCGTGTCCAACTCGAGAGGGAAGGCGACCTGGCGGCTGGCGTTCGCGTTGACCGTGTTGCTGAGGTCGGTCGAGTCCGTCGCGAGGATGGAGGTCGAGTCGGAGGTTGCGACGCCACGACAGCCCGTTCCCATCGTGGCCTCGTTCGTGTTGAACGGGATGCCACGGGGCGACGTCTTCCCCCTGGTTCGGGACGAGGACGTGCTGCTGCTGGCCGACGAGCTGACACTCCGCGGGGTCGACCTGTCGAAGCTGCCGGCGCGCACGGAGGTCATCGACGGACGGACCTACGTCTCGCTCCAGAGCCTGGGCGCCGCGGGCACCTACCAGCTCGACGCGGACTCCGCGACGCTGCGTTGTGAGCTGTCCGCCAGCGTCTTCGGCGAGACGCGCGTCGACCTGGCGATGCGGGCCCCGCCCGGCTACGCCGTCAAGGGAAGCCCGAGCGGCTTTCTCAACTACGCGCTCCACGCGCGCAACCTCGACGTCGCGTTGTTCGGCGAGGTGGGCGCGTCCCTGGGGCGGGGATTGGCGACGACGCAGGTTCGCTGGTATCCCGGGGCGCCTCCATTGCGGGGCTTGAGCCAGCTCGTCGTGGACTTCCCCGAGCACCTGGTGCGCGGCATCGCCGGAGAGTCCTCCGCGTTCGGGGGCGTGCTCGGTGGCGGCGCCGTCGTGGCCGGGGTCCACCTGCTCCGCTCCTTCGACCTCAACCCCTATTACGTCCAGCGTCCCCTGCGGGAGTTCTCCGGGGGCGTGGAGACCCCCTCGACGCTGGAGGTCTACGTCAACAACCAGCTGGTGCGGCGCACGGACCTGCCGCCGGGGCCGTTCCTCGTGGAGAACCTTCCCGTGCCTCAGGGCGAGGGGGCCACGCGCTACGTGGTTCGCGACGCCTTCGGCCGGGTGAGCGAGGTGCAGGGCTCCTACTACCTGAGCGGTCAGCTCCTGGCGCCCGGGGTGTTCGACTACCGCGCCTCCCTGGGCGTCGAGCGGACGCACCTGGGGACCCGCAGCTTCAGCTACGGAGATCCGGTGCTCCTGGGCCACGCGCGCGTGGGCTGGACGTCCTGGCTCACGCCGGGCCTTCGCCTGGAGGCATCCCCCGCGCTCGTCAGCACCGGCGCCTCGCAGTTGTTCCAGTTGCCCCTAGGCGACATGGAGCTGTCCCAGGGCGTCAGTCGGGGCGAGCACCGCACGGGCGCGGCGCTCGGGGCGGTCTTCGGCCTCCAGGGGCGCTGGGTGGGAGGGAGCGTCTTCGGGCGGTGGATGAGCGCGCGCTACGGCAACGTCGGCCTCTCTCCCCACGAGGACCGCCCGAGGCTCGAGACGGGGGGGGCGTTCTTCCTCGCGGTGGGCAGCCGCGTCAGCATGGGGGGCCAGGCGGTGGTGTCCCGCTGGAGGGACCGAGGCAACAGCACCCTGCTGAGCGCGACGACGAGCGCGCGCCTGGGCGAGCGCACGACCCTGTCGTTCACCGCCAACCACGGCCTGCTCGCCAACGGCGGCTCGTCGCTGGAGGGGATGCTCTTCCTGAACGCCGTGCTCGACGAGCGCACCACGGGCTCGGTAGGCCACTTCCGCGGCGACAGGGCCATCACCTCCGTCGACATGGTGCGGGGCGTGCCGCTCGACGGCGGGTTGGGCTTCCAGGTCCAGGGGCAGGCGGGGGGCGCGGCGTTCGCCCGGGGGCGCGTCGACTACGACACGGACGTGGGGCGCTACTCCGGTGGCGCGGAGTGGCGGCAGGGGAGGCTGGTGGGGACCGCCGAGGTGACGGGCGGCCTCGTCGCCATCGGTGGGCGGGTGCGCGCGACGCGCGTCGTCGACAACGGCTTCGCGCTCGTGCGCGTGGCGGGGGTGAAGGGGGTGGGCGTCCACCTCAACAACCACCTCGTCGGTCGCACGGACGAGCAGGGCGAGTACGTGGTGACGCGCCTGCAGGCCTACAACGCCAACCGGCTCTCGCTGTCGGACGGGGAGCTGCCGCTCGACGTCTACCTGCCCAGGATGGAGCAACTGGCGACGCCCTGGCTGCGGGGCGGCGTAGTGCTGGAGTTCCAGGCGGAGTCGGTGAGGGCGCTGCGGGGGCGGTTGGTGCTCTCGAGCCTCGATCCGTCGCGCTCGCTCGCCTACGGGGAGCTGCGCCTGTCGGAGCGGGGGCGCACCTGGACCTCGCCCCTGGGGCGCAACGGGGAGTTCGAGCTGGTGGGGCTCGCGCCCGGACTCCACTCGGCGATGGTCACCTACCCCGGCGGCCGATGCGCCGTGACGCTGGAGGTCCCATCCCTGGAGCAGATGGTCATCGACCTCGGGGCCGTGGGGTGCGTGGATGAGACAAGCCGCTAGGGGATGCACCGTCGCGGTGCTCTCGGCGGGGCTCTGCGCGCTCCTGCCCGCCACCGCGGCCGCCGTGTGTCAGTTGAACCCTGTCGTGGGGCTGCACTTCGTCAACTACCTCAGCACCTCGACGCAGCCGCTCGACACCCAGGGCAGCGTCTCCTACCGGTGCGAGGGCCACTTCACCCCCATCACCATCGACCTGAGCGCGGGTGGGGCCTCCAGCGCCCTGTCACGGCGGATGGTGGGGCCCTCCTCCTCGACGCTCTCCTACAATCTCTACCTGGACGCCGCGCGGACCCTGATCTGGGGAAACGGCCTGTCCGGGACCTCGCGGTATGGCCCCGTGCTCCCCGTGAACTCCGTCGACGTGGTGGTCCCCGTCCATGGCCGCATCCCCGCGGGGCAGACGATCCCCGCCGGGAGCTATTCGGACACCGTGGTGGTGACGTTCACCTTCTAGGGCGCGTGAGTCGACCCCGACACCTGAGTGCCGTGTGGCGGGTCGCCCGTGAGGCGGGCGGCCTCGCGATTTCCTCCGGGACTCACGCAACGTCCTGGCCCGCAGCACGATAAGAAGGGGCGACGGAGGTAAATCCTCCGCCGTGGCAAATTCCCAGCACGGCTTCATCCGTGAAGTAGACTGCGGTGGTCATGACGCGGCCTGTGTCCGCCTACGCCCCTCGAAGCGAGCGCAAGCCGTTGTACGTGAAGGTGGTGACGCAGCCCGCGCTCCAGGGGTGCTGGGCCGTCAACATCAGCGAGACGGGCATCGGGCTCATCGCCACCACGCCGCATGGGCCGCAGGAGGGCCCGCGCGAAGGGGAGCAGGTGGAGCTGTCCTTCACGCTGCCCGGCTCGGGGGAGCACATCCGCGCGCGGGGAGACGTGCGCTGGCGCCACGAGTCCGCGGGCTCGGTGATGGCGCTGGGGGTCTTCTTCCTCTCCTTCGAGGGCTCGGACGCGGTGAAGCTGGCGCGCTTCCTGTCCACCGCGCGCGTGCAGGTGGGGGTGGCCTTCGCCGGGGACGAGGACGCGGCGCGCATCCGGGACGCGCTCGAGGGGCAGGCGACGCCGCGCTTCGCCGCCACCGAGGACGAGGTGCACGGCCTGCTGGCGAGCGGCGATGTGACGGCGCTGCTCGTCTGCGGGGACGACGCCCGGCGGGCGCTGGCGTTGGTGGAGGGGCTGGCGTCGCGCCAGGAGGCGGACCTGTCCGGCGCGGGGCCACCGGGAGACCTGGCCACGCGCATCATCCACTGCGCCCCGGCGGAGCCGGAGCGGCTGGTGGCGCTGTTCAACACCGGCCACCTCTTCCGGGCGCTGGGCCCCGCGCCGTCCCGCGAGGCGCTGGTGCAGGCGGTGCTGGCGGCGGGCCGCGAGCGCGGCGTGCGCACCGAGCAGTGGCGCATGGCGCTGGAGCTGGAGCGCAACCTGCTGCGCGAACGGGCGCTGACCCAGCAGATGCCATTGTCGCCGGGAGGCCGGGGCGAGGACGAGGCGGGCTTCCGCAGCGCCGCCATGCAGCGCGTGTTGGAGATGGTGCGTCTGGTGGCGCCCCACCGGGTGGCGGTGCTGCTGCAGGGCGAGACGGGCACGGGCAAGGAGGTGCTGGCCCGCATCCTCCACCGGCTCAGCGGCCGGGGCGAGTCGCCGCTGGTGGTGCAGGACTGTGGCGCGCTCACGGAGACGCTCCTGGAGAGCGAGCTGTTCGGCCACGTGAAGGGCGCCTTCACCAACGCGGTGGCGGACCACCCGGGCCTGTTCGTGCTGGCCGACGGCGGCACCATCTTCCTGGACGAAATCGAGAACACCACCCCGAACCTCCAGGCGAAGCTCCTGCGCGTGCTGGAGACGGGCGACGTGCGGCCGGTGGGTGGCACGCAGGTGAAGCACGTGGACGTGCGCGTGGTGGCCGCCAGCAACAAGGACCTGGGAGAGGAGGTGCGCGCGGGGCGCTTCCGCGCGGACCTGTTCTACCGGCTCAACAGCTTCACCATCGACATCCCGCCGCTGCGCTCGCGGCCCGAGGACGTGCCGGAGCTGGCGCGCCACTTCCTCCAGGTGTTCAACCGCGCGCTGCGGCGCTCGGCCAGCGGCGTGTCCGCGGACGTGGAGGCGACGTTGTGCGCGTACGCCTGGCCGGGCAACGTGCGCGAGCTGCGCAACGTCATCGAGCGCGCGGTGCTGCTGTCACGGCCGGGGGAGGTGTTGTCGCGGCGGCTGTTGCCGCCAGGGCTGGGCGCCCCGCCGCCGGCGCGCAACGAGCTGTCGGGAGACGGTTCGCTGCGCGCGCGGCTGGAGCGGGTGGAGCGCGAGCTCATCCGCGAGGCGCTGGAGCGTCACGGCGGCGTGCTGCGACGCGCGGCCGTGGCGCTGGGCATGGACCCGGTGACGCTGGGCCGCAGGGCCCGGCGTCACGGGTTGTGGAAGGCGGAGGACTGAGTCCTACCTCCTTCCTCGCGGCCGGACTTCAGTGCGCCCGCATCCACTGGAGCACCGGCTGCCACACGCGCTGCCGGGCGTCGTTGGCGAGGAACAGGTCCGCGTGCCCGAAGTCGAGCGCGCGCTGGGCCTCCGGCAGGTCGCGCACGATGAGCGTCGTGGCGTCCGTGCTGCTCAGCAGCGACAGCGTGTGCGCGCCGTACTCGCCCACGCCGCCGCCCGCGCCCACGTAGAGCACCGGCAGCGTCACGGTGGAGAGCCTGTCGTCGAAGGGCACGTCGTTGGCGCCGCACGTCCACTCCTCCGACTCCAGCACCTCGTTGAGGCTCTGGAAGGGCACCGCGCGCTGGGCGAACTCGAAGAGGTAGCCCTCGTGGGTGTAGGAGAGGCTGTTGGGCAGGCCCGTCGCGTCCGGGACGCCGCCCATGAAGTGGTAGCCCGGGCTGAGCGCGGGCAGCGGGGCGAAGAGCGCGCTCGTCGCCGCGGCGGCGATGACGGCCGCCTTGCGGTTGGTGGGGTGGCCGGTGCCCGGGCCGAAGATGTCCTCGGGGAAGATGGGGGACAGCGCCTGGGGCGCGGTGGCGGCCAGACCGCCGATGAGCTGGAGGACGACGCCCGGCGCCGGGCCGAGCACGCCTCCCTCCACGGTCCCCGCGTCGCGCTTCTGCTTGAGCGCGGCATGGCGCTCGCAGGCCCACTGCTGTTGCTGCGCGTGCGCGGGCGCGTGGCGGACCGCCATGTCCACGGGGATGAAGCCATCCACCTGGCGCAGGCCGCGGGGCAGGCGCGCCTCCGAGTTGAGATAGGCGAGCGACACCACCACGCCCCGGCTCCACGCCAGCAGGTGCATGGAGCCGCCCACGTTGCCGCCGCCCAGCCGCAGTGCCCGCGCCAGCAGCAGGCCCGTGCCCACGTCCTGCGCGTGCGAACCCAGGTTCCACTGGGCCATGAAGTCGAAGAGCGCCGTCTGCGCGGGGACACCCACCCAGCGCAGGTCGATGCCCCACACGTCCACGCCCTCCTTCGCGAAATAGGCGGCGATGGACTGGTCCGCCGGGACGAAGGCCGAGCCGACGCTGGACAGGAAGGCCGCGTCGAAGCCCCACCCGTCGCCGTGGACCATGAACACCGCGCGCCCGGCCCGTGCGGGCACCCACGGCAGCCGCTCCTTCACCACGCGGTGCACGGTGATGGTGTCATGGGTGTCCGGGCCCACCTGCAGCTTGAAGCGGTAGTGCGCGACGTCACCGAACAGCGGCTCGCGCGTCACCGTCTGCGCGGTGCCCTGGCCCGCAATGCCTTGCAGCTCCGAAGCGCCGGAGAGCAGCGCGCGCGCCGCGCTGTCTTTCATTTCCTCGTCGGGGGAGGTCGGTTCGGCGCTGGCGCAGCCGATCGAAAGAAGTGTCAGGAGCAGAGAGATGCGAAACCACGGATGCATGGTGATTGACCTCGAATCGAAGATGAAAAGGGCGGAGGACGCCGCATCACGGCCGGCCCGAGGCTCCTCCGTGACGTGTCACCCTTTGAGCAGAATTCACGCCATGGCCTAAATGGCTGAATTTCATGGAGTGCCTTCCAAGCCCGGACTTCACGCACGAAGTCCACTCTGAATCAAGCGTCTGACATGTCCTGTCAGGTGAGGCCGGAGAGGGGGCACTTCAGGACTGAAGCAGATGCATCACGGCTGCGGCATCCACGGTGTGGTGCGGGGTTCTCCGGCTCCGCGGAGGCGGCGCGGTGGCGGTGGGCCGGGGGCGTGGGGTGGAGCGGTGGTTGGCCGACGTCGCGTCTGCCGCGCGGAGGACACCCTCGCGCGGGTGGGGCGGGTGCTGAACACAAGGCGCGCGTGGGCCCTCCCGGAAGTGGAGTGGCGGATCCACCAACAATGGGTATCCCCAACCCTGGGAGTTGGCATGGTGGAGCCCCGTTTCGAGCGGAACCTGGGGGTCATCGGTCCAGAGGTGATGGAGCGGTTGGCCCGGACGCACGTCCTCGTCGCGGGGGTGGGAGGGGCGGGAGGTCAGCTGGCGGTGGACCTGGCGCGGCTGGGCGTGGGGTGCCTGACGCTGGCGGACTTCGACACCTACGAGCGGCACAACATGAACCGGCAGGTGGGGTGCTTCGAGAGCACGTTGGGGCAATCCAAGGTGGGGGTCGTAGGGCGGATGTGCCTCGACATCCACCCGGCGTTGCGGCTGCGGGGCGTGACGGAGGGCGTCACGGACGCGAACGCGGACCGGCTGTTGCTGGGCGAAGGGGCGCTGCCGCCGGTGGACTTCGTGGTGGAGGTCATCGACATCGCGGGGGCGCGGGCCAAGGCGATGCTCCACGGGGCCTGTCGCGAGCGCGGCGTGCCCGTGATGACGGGGCTGATGCTGGGGTTCGGCGCGGCGTTGCATGTCTTCCAACCAGATGCGCCTCGCTACGAGGACCTCTACCTCCAACCGGATGGCCGCGTGGACCTGCCGGCGATCATCCCCCACCTGGGCAGCTACATGCTGCCGGACTACATGGAGGCCTGTTACGCGGGCCGTGGGCACGCGCCCACGTGCGTGGTGGGCGCCACCACGGCGGCGGGGATGATGGCGAGCGAGCTCATGCGAGGGGTGATGCTCGGCCCCCGGGCCATGGTGTCGTGGCCGGAGTATCTGTACGTGGACTTCTTCGACCATTGTTACGTGCGCGCGTCGGCGCCCGTGGCGCGGGCGGACCCGGCCCCTCGCTCCCTTTCCCGAGCGAGGGGTTGACGACGCGCTCCTCGCGCGGGCTCACACGACGCCGCGTCGCCGGGCCTCCTCGATGACCTTGTCGCCGTCGACGCCCAGGCACTCCGACAGGAGCGGGGCGACCTGGTCGGCGCGCTTGTGCACGCGCTGGTGCGCCTCGTCATAGGAGCGGGTGACGATGTTGATGCCGGCGATGATGACGCGCTGGAGGTTGTACTGCAGGTCGTTGCCCTCGACGATGGCGTGAATCTGCGTGAACAGGGGCCGCGCGTCGGACTGGAACGCGGAGAGGTTGTTGCGCTGCTCGGAGTTGGGGACGGCGGAGCGAGGCGACAGGCTCGCCACCAGGACCAGCGGTGGCTTGAGCCGCAGGTGGGCGTCCCGCATCTCCTCGAACACCGCGCGGATGTCCGACAGGTTCGGGGGCGCCTCCCACCGGAGGAAGAAGACCCGGTCGATGAGGGCCGTCTTGTAGACAGGTGTCGTCATGGCTAGGTGTCGCTCCTTCGCAGTACCGGTGTCCCCGGGGCCGTTTCACCGCGTCCCGCAAGTGCGGTGCCGGGCGGTCTGCCAGCGCATCGTGGGTGCGTCATCTCCCCGCGGAAGCCGCCTCGCGGGGCCGCCATCCGAGGGCTGACAGAGCGACGCCCCGACGGCGCGCGGAGTGTCCGCGCGCGGCTGCTTCCGCCACCGCGCCTGTCTGACGCATGACGGGCGGGTTCTCGCCGCGGGGGGAGCGAGCGAGCGCCGAACCGACGCGCGGCGCGCCGGTGCGGGGTCGACCCGGGGGGGAGCCCGCGTCGGGCCCTGGAGCCGGAGGCGGTGCGCGCGGGGACGGAGCGAACGGCCCGGTTCGTCGGAGCGACGGCGGGGCCCGCATCGGGCCCGAGGCCGGAGGTGGTGCGCGCGGGGACGGAGCGAACGGCCCGGTTCGTCGGGGCGACGGTGGAGCCCGCATCGAGTCCTGGGGGCCGGAGGTGGAGCGAGTGGTCGCGGGGCAATCGGCCCGGTTCGTCGGAGCGACGGCGGGGCCCGCATCGGGCCCGGGGCCGGAGGTGGTGTGCTCGGTGGCGGGGCTCCCGGCCCGGTTCGCCGGGGCGAGGGAGAGCCCGCGTCGAGTCCCGGGGGCAGGAGGTGGAGCGCGTGGTCGCGGGGCAATCGGCCCGGTTCGCCGGGGCGTGGGAGCGCCCGCGTCGGGCACGGTGCCGGAGGTGGTGAGCGGCCTCGGGGGGCGGACGTCGTCCGGGGTGCGGCGGAGGCTCGTGGAACCCTCGCGCGGGGCGGCGCCACGGCATCCGCTGAGTCCACGCGGCGTCAGGTCGCCAGCGGTGGAGCGGGAGCGGCCGGCCCAGGGGGACGGCGCCCCTTCCGGAGGGGAAGGGGCGCCGGGTACATCAGTTGCCGGAGATGGTCACCTCATCGACCTTGGAGGCGGCGATCTCCGCCTCCGTGAAGGCGATGCGGCGCCACTGCTTGGCGGAGAACAGCTCCGTCTGGTCCGAGTAGTACGGCGAGGCCTTGTCGCTGGACTCGCTGTAGGTGAGCACCGCGCGGGCATCCACGCCCGTGTCGGTGAAGCCCATGGCCATGACGAAGCTGCTGCCGTTGTTGATGGCGTAGCCGGTCGTGGTCAGGTTGGTGCGGGAGTTGACGACCGTGCCGCGCGTGACGCTGAACTCGGCGTCGGGCGTGGTGGACTTGAGCGTACCCCACGACACGACGTTGGCGGTGCCGTCCTGGCCCATGCCGCCGTGGATGGGGATCTTCTTCCCGTCCACGCGCGTGGAGAACTGCGCCTCGCCCAGCTTGGCGGTGACGGGCACCTTGGCGGTGGCCAGGCGGCTGACCGCGCCCGCCAGGTTCACCAGGATGGGGTCGTCGCCCGTGGCCGGCTTGGCGGCCAGCGTGTGGGGCGTGGCGATGGGATTGGCCTTGTCGAACGCGACCGCGAACAGCGGCCCGCCCGCGGCCAGCTGCGCCCCGGTGTAGCCGCCGTTGAACTCGCGCCAGACCACCGCGCCCACGCTGTCCACGTCGTAGCGCTTGTCCCACGCGGCCAGCACCGCGCACGCCTGGCTGATGTCCACCGGCGTGTTGTTGTAGTTGACCGTCGTGACGCCCTGGCAGCGCTCCACCACGGAGTCCACCAGCAGGTCCGCCGTCATGCCGCGGTTGCTGAAGATGGCGTCCTGCAGCTCGTCCACGGTGAACTTGTAGTCCGGCCCGGAGGCGCCGTCGCGCTCGGTGAGCAGCGTGGCGTTCATGCGCGTGCGCGGCGTCTGGGGGACGTCCTCCAGGCCGTGCATCGGCGAGAAGCCCTTGAGCGGCTCGGCGGGGTTGGCCAGCCAGTAGCTGTCATTGGCGTTGAAGACGAAGTCGCGGCGGGACAGCTTGGGCACGCCGCTGTACGGCACCAGGCCCGGGCTGCGGGCGCCGGCCGCGTCCTGCCACTCGTTCTCCGGGTTGCTGCCGTCGAGCAGCACCAGGCCCATGCTGTTCCACAGCGCGGCCGGCGGGGAGACGTCCGGCGGGAAGTTCAGGCTCGCGCGCCACGTGGCGATGGCGGTGGGCGTGAGGTTCGGGGTGGGCGTCGCGTCCGTGTACCAGACGTTGCCGGCGCGGTCGGCGGCCATGGTGTTCACCCAGGGAATGCCCTGGACGTTGGCGTAGACGCTCTGGAACTCCTCCAGGCTCTTGGCGCGGTTCATCCCCACGAACTGCGCGACCAGCTGGGTGTTCTCCAGGTTGGCGTCGCGGTAGGTGAGCACCGTCTTCGTGGTCCAGTCGGCGGTGCCGGGGATGACGATGATGGGGCCGTAGTGGCTGCGATAGAAGCGCTGGGTGACGTGAGTGACGGAGCCCTCCGGCAGGCGCACGAGGATGGTGATGTCCTCGGGCACCATGTCCCGCTCCTCGTTGCCATACTTGTAGCGGGTGGGGTTGCCCTCCACCAACTGCAGCCCGTACAGCGTCATGCGCTGGCCGGAGGAGAACGTGTGCGTCCACGCCACGTTCTCGTTGAAGCCGATGAGCACCGCGGGCACGCCCAGCAGGCCCACGCCGTACACGTTGAGCTGGCCGGGGACCGTCAGGTGGCTCTCCCACAGCTTGAGCTCACCCTCCCAGGGGAAGTGCGGGTTGGCCACCACCATGCCGTGGTTGGTCGCCGAGCGCTCGGCGCCGATGGCCCAGCCGTTGCTGCCCACGCTGCTGAGCTCCGGGCGCTCCACCTTGAAGCTGCCCGGCGCGGGGCGGAAGTCCGCGCCCGTCGTGGCCTTGGGGGGCACGGCCGCGGCGATGGCGAGGATGAGCTGGTAGCTGCTGCCGGCCAGGCCCACGCTGATGTCGTACGCGAACAGGTCCACCGCGTCGATGGGCTTGACCCAGCGCGCGTTGGTGCACGGCGCGGGGAGCTTGTCCGCCGGCGTCTCCGCCAGGTAGCGGTTGAAGCCCGCCGCGTAGCCCTTGAACATCTCCTGCAGCTCCGCCGGCTGGTTCGGGAAGGCCTTGGCGGCGTTCTCGTGGATGCGCAGCACCCGGTAGCCGAAGTCGCTGCCCGCGTAGGTGTTGCCCGGCCCCGCGCCCAGGTAGCGGGCGCGCTCGCCGCGGACCTTGATGATCTGGTCCGCGAGGATGCAGACGTGGTCCTTGGCGAAGGCGTAGCCCTGGCCATAGGACAGACTGCCCATGTCCTTCGCGGTGATGTGCGGGATGCCGTGCGCGGTGCGCCGGATGGTGGCCTCGTACTTCGGAGGCCCCTCTGGCGGCGGCACGACACCGTCGTCATCATCGTCACTGCAAGCGGTTGCGAGGACCAGGCTCAGGCCCGCGAGCACGGGCAGGGCCCAGCGGGAGCGCCTGGACTTCCAGGTCGCCCCCAAAGGGGATGAAACAGAGTGAGTGATGTGCATGGCGAGGCGCGAGCGTAGGAACGGGCTGATTCGCACGTCAAAAGGTTTCGCAGAATCGGGCCATTCCACCGGGGTAAAGTCAGACGCGATGCGGCATGAGCCACGGATTCGAGGGCAGGCGTGCGAGGGCCCATGTGCTAGGAGTGCGCGGATATGACGACCGAGCCGTCCCGTGCGCGACGCCCGCGCCGCCACTTCTCGATGATTCGCACCTTCGTGCTCGCGGACTTCGTCACGCTGGGCAATGGCTTCGCTGGCGCGGGGGCCATCCTCGCGGCGATGCAGTACCTGGCCACGCGCAGCGAGCGCTGGCTGTGGGTGGCCTTCGGGTTGATGCCGCTGGCGCTGGTGATGGACTTCATGGACGGGCGCATCGCGCGCTGGCGCTTCAAGAAGTCGCCGCTGGGCGCGGACCTGGATTCGCTGGCGGACGTCATCTCCTTCGGCATGGCGCCGGCGGCGCTGGCGTTCGCGGTGGGGTTGCGGGGCTCGTTGGACGTGGCGGCGCTGCTGTACTTCGTGGCGTGTGGCATCAGCCGGCTGGCGCGCTTCAACGTCACGTCGGCGGAGATGTCCGACGAGACGGGGAAGGTGAAGTACTTCGAGGGCACGCCCATCCCCACCAGCCTGGGGTTGGTGCTGGTGCTGGCGCTGGCGACGTGGAACGGCCGCATCGGCGAGCGGCTGTGGGGCGGCGCCTGGGAGGTGGGGCCGCTGGTGCTCCATCCGCTGGCGCTGCTGTACGTGCTCAGCGGCAGCGCGATGATCAGCAAGACATTGCGCATCCCGAAGATTTGAAACCGGACAACGGCTTCCCTGTTGGGCGTTGGATTCGCCCCCCTGGGTGGTTGCCCGCCATGGGGTGGGTGCCTAGTTTCGCCACCTGATCCGCTCCCTTGCCTCACCGTGGGGTGGCGAGCGGAATGGGCGAAGGGCGTGGGGAAGGGGTGGAAGCCATGACGGTGCGCCGGGGCATCTTGGCCCTCGCGGTGTTGGGGCTGCTGGCCGGGTGTGCGGATCGCGAGCGGTCGACGCTCGCGGATGGCCGGCTGACGGCGACCCCGGGCGGGATGGACTTCCAGCGGGTGGCGCTCTTCGACGCGCGCGAGGCGGAGTTCTCGCTGCGCAACGTGGGCCGCGCCCGCATCGACGTGAACGAGGTCTGGGTGGAGGGCCCGGAGGGGGCCTACCGGGCGGAGTTCACGCACGAGGGCCCGCACAGCCTGACGCCCGGGAGCGCGTGCGCGCTGCGGGTGCGCTTCGCGCCGACGAAGGAGGGCGGGCAGCCGGCGATGCTGGTGGTGCGCTCGGACACGCGCCTCGAGCCGCTCCTGCGGATTCCGCTCAGCGGCGCGGGCGTGGACGCGTGGGCGCGCGTCTCCCCCCGCGCGCTCGACTTCGGCCGCATCGAGGCGGACACGACCAAGACGCTGATGCTGGAGCTGGACAACCCCACGGAGCTGCCGGTGGAGGTTGCGCCGAGGCTGGTGGGGGCGGACCGCGACGAGTTCAGCGCCTCCCCGGTGGTGGTGGCGCCCTGGAGCAAGGCCCAGCTCGCGGTGACCTTCAGCCCGGTGCGGGTGGGACGCAAGCAGGTGGCGCTGGCGGTGACGCCGTGCCGGGGCTGCGCGGACGTGCCGGTGCAGGTGACGGCGGAGGCGCTCGAGCAGGCGGTGGTGGCCGAACCCCCGGTGCTCGACTTCAACGCGGTGCCCGTGGACCGCGACGCCTTCCGCGTGTCGCGCATCCACAACATCAGCACGGAGCCGGCCACGGTGACGCGGCTGACGCTGGACGGGAATGACGCGTCGTTCAGCCACGCGAACACGGGCTTCCCGCTGGTGCTCCAGCCCGGGGAGGTGCGCGAGTTCGAGTTCCGCTACAGCCCGGGCCACATGGGCCCCGCGGAGGACACGGCGCGCTACCACGTGGAGAGCAAGCGCCACCCCACCACGGACGTGACGCTGCGGGGCTTCGGCGGGGCGGCGGAGCTGTGCGTGTCCCCGGTGGCGTACGACTTCGGCAAGCAGCCGCTCGGTTCGAAGACGCGCGTCGTCGTCAACGTGAAGAACTGTGGCTCCTCCAACGCCGGGGCGCTCACGCTCAACACCCTGGAGTGGCAGCCGGACCCCGCGGGCGACGCGCAGTTCAACCACGCCCCGCTGGCCATGCCGCACACGCTCCAGCCGGGGCAGGAGGTCAACCTCTCCGTCTTCTACGAGCCCACCCGCACCGGCGTCGCCACGGGCGCGTTGGTGCTGACGACGAACGCGTACTCCGCGGCCGTCGTGCAGCTGGACTTCACGGGCAACGCGGAGCAGCACGCGCCGTGCAACCTCGCGGTGACTCCGGCGGCGGTGGACTTCGGCACGGTGCCGCCGCTGCGCGGGGCGGTGCTGGGGGTGAAGCTGGAGAACAAGGGCACGGACCTGTGCCCGGTGAAGAACATCCGCCTGCGCGACGACGGGGGCGGCGTGTTCCACATGCCGGGCGGCGAGCTGACCGGCGTCATCATCTATCCCGGCGACTGGTTCAGCTTCCAGGTGGCGTTCGTCTCGCCCGGGGCGGGGGGCACGTTCACCGGGACGCTCCAGGTGGAGCAGATGGACCCGGCCAACCCGGTGGTACTGGTGCCGCTGTTCGCCCACTCGCAGGCGTCGTGCCTGCTGGCGTCGCCCTGGTTCGTGGACTGGGGCGTGGCCCGGCGCGACTGCCCGCCGGAGCCTCGCGAGGTGAACTACCTCAACGCGTGCCCCGTCCCCGTGTCGGTGGACGACGTGTGGGTTGGCGCGGGCACCACGGACGGGGAGTTCACCGTGGGCGGCATCCCCGGGCGGCCCTTCACGCTGCAGCCGGGGGACGCCTTCACGGTGGACGTGGAGTACTTCGCGCAGGTGTACGGGATGAACCTGTCGCCCCTGTTCGTCCGCTCCAGCGACCTGCCGGAGCCGCTGCTGGTGCCGCTCATCGGCGAGTCGTCCAGGCGGATGGAGAAGACCGACAACTACATCCAGCAGGACGTGAGCAAGGTGGACGTGCTCTTCGTGGTGGACAACACCGCGTCCATGGTCGAGGAGCATCCGCGCCTGGTGTCGGCCGTCCCGGCGTTCGTCGACACGGCGCTGGCCAAGAAGGTGGACCTGCGCGTGGCCGTCACCACCACGGGCATCACCGCGGTGTCCAACGCGTGCCCGGGCGGCGCGCAGGGCGGCGAGGCGGGGCGCTTCTTCCCGGCGGACAACAGCCGCGCGCGCATCCTGACCCACGCCACGCCCGACCTGGCCGCGCAGCTCCAGCAGAACGTGCAGGTGGGGCAGTGCGCCCAGGTGGAGCAGGGCTTCGAGGCGATGCGCCGCGCCCTGTCGCCGCCGCTGGTCAACAACGCGGATGATCCGCGCACGCCGCTGCCGCGCGACGGCAACCAGGGCTTCCTGCGCGACGAGGCCGCGCTCGTGGTGGTCTTCGTGGGCGACGAGGACGACCACTCGCCGGACGCGGTGGACACGTACGTGCAGTGGGCCCAGCAGCGCAAGGGCGCCAACCAGCCGCAGCGGGCCACGTTCTACGCCATCGCGCCCACCGCCGCGGCGTGTGGCACGGCGGGCGGCTCCGGCACGCGCTACGCGGAGGCCACCGCCAAGACGGGCGGCGAGGTGATGAACGTCTGCGCCGGCAACTACGGCCCGCTGCTGACGGCCGTGGCCAACAAGGCCTTCTCCGCCCAGGAGCGCTTCCCGCTCACGGACGCGCCCGAGCCGGGCAGCGTCACCGTGCAGGTCGACGGCGCACCCACGACGACCGGCTGGCACTACGACGCGCCCACCAACAGCGTCATCTTCGACACCATCCCCGCGCCGGGCACGCGCATCGCCATCTCCTACCGCCGCGCCTGCGACGCGAACTGAGGCGCGCGGCCGCCAGTGTGCGCCAGTCGAAGGGCCGGACATCCGGCGCTCGACGGACATGTCGGCCCCGGGTGCTACAGGTCTGCTTCCGCCTGTGCGGATGACCAGAAAATTGGAGGGCTCCTCACGGTGTGTACCCTGAGGTCGTACCCGCTCGCGCCGAGGAGGCACCCGGTGATGTCCCGAGATTCCGATGCAACGACGATGACGAGCGCGGGGCGACCCGCGGCGAGGGCACCGGGCCTGCGCGTCATCCAGGGCGAGGGCCGGCGCCAGGAAGAGCCGCTCGTCTCCCGCGACGCCGTCGCTCGCGCGCTGATGGAGGCCGGCGCCGACCTGCTCCTGCGCCGCATCACCCCGGCCAGAGCCCAGGAAATCGAGCGTAAGGTGGACCGGGTCCTGGACCTGTTCGACCGGGTGGACGCGGCGCCGGTGCTGATGCCGGTGTTGAAGCGGCACCTGGACGAGCTGGAGGCGCTGATGCGCCAGACGCGCGAGGTCCGCGCGGCCCGCCGGTAGCCCCTGGGGGGCCGCTCACGGTTCCGTTGTGCTTACAAGGGTTTGACCCCCCTGGCCAGTGCGCTTACGCTCGGGCCACGCTCCACCTGGATTCGCGGAAGGCCACCGTCCGCGTCGCTTTCCCGGTGGGGTGCCGGTCGGGTCGCCGTGTCCATTGAAACGTATGGCAGGTACCAGCTCCTGAAGCGGCTCGCCATGGGCGGGATGGCGCAGCTGTACCTCGCGCGCCAGCAGGGCCCGGAGGGCTTCGAGAAGCTGGTGGTGGTGAAGCGGATCCTCCCGCACCTCGCGGAGAACGACGACTTCGTCAAGATGTTCCTGGACGAGGCGCGCATCGCGGCGCGGCTCAACCACGCGAACGTGGTGCAGATCTTCGACCTGGGCGCCCAGGACGACTCGTTCTTCATCGCCATGGAGTACATCCACGGCGAGGACATGCGGCGGGTCTGGAAGCAGTCGGAGGCCATGGGGCAGCCGGTGCCCGTGCCGCTGGCGTGCCGGGTGCTCATCGAGTCGTGCGCGGGGCTGGACTACGCGCACAAGCGCACGGACCCGGTGTCCGGCCGGCCGCTGGGCATCGTCCACCGCGACGTGTCGCCCCAGAACATCCTCGTCACGTTCGAGGGTGGGGTGAAGGTGGTGGACTTCGGCATCGCCAAGGCGGCCGACCAGGCCACCGTCACGCGCTCGGGCGTGCTCAAGGGCAAGTATTCGTACATGTCCCCGGAGCAGGCGGCCGGGCAGCGGGTGGATTGCCGCTCTGACATCTTCGCGCTGGGCGTGGTGCTGTACGAGCTGCTCACCGGAACGCGGCTGTTCAAGCGCGGCAGCGACATCCAGACGCTGGCCGCGGTGGCCGAGTGCAAGGTGATGCCGCCGTCGCAGGCCAACCCGCGCGTCCCGGTGGACCTGGACCCCATCGTCATGAAGGCGCTCGCGAAGGACCCGGCCGAGCGCTACCAGGAGGCGGTCCACCTGCAACTGGCGCTGGAGGACTGGCTGAGCGCGAACCGGCTGCCGTCGTCCACGGCGCACGTGGCCGCGTACATGAAGGAGATCTACGCGGAGCGCCTGGCCTCGGAGTCACGTTCCGGGGAGCTGCTCCTGGAGGACTCGGACCCGGCCTCGGCCGCCTCGCGGCAGGAGCCGGCGTCGCGGCGCTCGGGGCTGAGGCCGTCGCTGTCGCGCGCGGCGGTGGCGCCGGAGGGCGAGACGGCGGCGCTGCGCCCGCGAGGCACCGGCAAGACGGGGCGCATCGAGGCGGTGGAGCCTTCGCCCCGGCAGTCCGGCATGCGGCGCGCGGTGGAGCCGCCCTCGCCGGAGACGCGAGCCTCGCGTTCGGGGCTGGGCGTGGTGCAGGCGCCCTCCCGGGCGGTGGAGGAGGAGGCGCCCACGGTCGATGGGCGCGCCGCGTCCCGGGCGACGCTGACGGACATCAAGGCCTCCTCGGAGACGCGGGCCGCGTCGCGGGTGACGCACTTCCCGGCGCGCGACGCGGAAGCGGCGGGAGGCGAGCCTCGCTCGGTGACGCGCCAGGGGCTCACGGGTTCGCGCCCGCCGGTGGTGGTGGAGGAGGACGCGCCCACGCTGGCGATGCCGGAGCTCGCGGTGCCGAGGCCCTCGCGCGCGGCGCTGCCGCTGCCGATGGGCGGCGACGACGGCATGGAGGAGGAGGACGTGCCCACGCTGTCGCTGGGCATGTCCCGTTCGGGGCGCAAGGCCCGGGCCGCGGGGGGCGCGCGTCCCGCGGAGCCGGCGCCGCAGGGCTCGCGGTTGCCGGTGAGGATCGCCGGTGGCGGGCTGGCGCTGGTGGTGATCCTGCTGCTGTCGAACTGGTTGATCCGGCCCCAGCTCTCCGAGTCCGCCACGTCGCGGGTGGAGTCGGAGCCCGCCGGGGCCCGGGTGGTGCTCGATGGCCGGGAGCTGCCCGAGCGCACGCCGGTGACGCTGCCCGCGCTGGCGGAAGGGCGCTACCCGCTGGTGCTGACGCGGGAGGGCTACCAGGAGCTGCGCACGGAGGTGGAGGTGCGCGCGTCGGGCCCGGTGCCCCTGGGTGTCCTGCGGCTGGTGCCCACGCCGCACCAGCAGGCGCCCGTGCCCCAGACGCATGTCGAGCCCGCCACCGCGCTGCAGGGGGAGGAGCGCCCCGCGGTGGTGGAGAAGGTGCGGCTGCGCGTCGAGGCGGAGCCCTCGCAGGCCATCGTCTACGTGGATGGGCGGCAGCAGGGCGCCGCGCCGCTGGTGCTGGAGGTGCCTCCGGGGGTGGCCATGGCGGTGCGGGTCGAGGCCGCCCGGCATCAGCCGAGCGAGCGGACGGTGAAGGTCGGGTCGGGGCCCTCGCAGGTGGAGCGGTTCACGCTCCAGCAGGAGGCGCGGGTCGCGCCGCCGCCGGCCCCGCCGGTCCGGACGCCGCGCCCCGAGCCCCGGGTGGAGACGCGCACGGCGCGCGTGCGGTTCGCGGTGCAGCCGTGGGCGGAGGTGACGTGTGGGGGGAAGAAGCTGGGGGAGACGCCCTTCGAGGCGGTGGAGCTGCGGGTCGGCACGTATGACTGCAAGTTCTTCAACCCCGACCTCAAGAAGACGCTCAATCGCCGTATCGAAGTGAAGCCCATCGACCTCAACGTGGTGAGCGTGAAGTTCGAATAGGCACCCGCGGGACTCTCCCTTGACGCTCCAAGCCGGTACGCAGATCGGCAAGTACGTCGTCCGCCGCAAGCTCGCCGAGGGCGGGATGGCGGAGATCTACCTGTGCACGGCGCGCGGTCCGGAGGGCTTCGAGAAGGAGGTCGTCATCAAGCGCGTGCGCGCCTTCCTCGCGAGCGACCCCGAGTTCGTCGGGATGTTCATCGCGGAGGCGCGGCTGGCCTCGCGGCTCAACCACGCCAACGTGGTGCAGATCTTCGACTTCGACAAGCACGAGGACACCTACTACCTGGCGATGGAGTACGTGCGCGGCTGCTCGCTGTGGGATTTGCGGCGGCGGAGCAAGGAGCTGATGGACCCGGTGCCGCCGATGCTGGTGGCGCACATCGGCGCGGAGGTCGCCCGGGGGCTGCACTACGCGCACCGGCTCAAGGTGAACGGGCAGCCGCTGGACCTGGTGCACCGGGACGTCACGCCCCACAACGTCCTGCTGTCCTACGACGGCGCGGTGAAGCTGACGGACTTCGGCATCGCGAAGGCGGGCAAGAAGCTGACGCAGCCGGGCGTGCTCAAGGGCAAGTTCGCGTACATGTCCCCGGAGCAGGCGCGGGGCGAGGCGGTGGACTCGCGCACGGACACCTTCGCGCTGGGCGTGGTGCTGTGGGAGATGCTGACCGGCGGGCGGCTCTTCGATGGAGACTCCGAGCTGGCGGTGCTGCGCGCGGTGCAGCACAGCGTGATTGCGCCTCCGGCCCGGCTCAATCCGGACGTGCCCCCGGAGCTGGATGCCGCGGTGATGCGCGCGCTGGAGCGGGAGCCCGACGCGCGCTTCCAGACCGCGGGTGAGTTGGAGCGGGCCCTGGCGCAGAGCGTGCTGAAGCATGCCCGGACGGTGGATGACACCGACCTGGCCGCGTTCATGCGGCGCCTGTTCCCCGCGAGCATCACCCAGGCGCTCCCCGCGGTGCAGGAGCGCACCCATGTCGTCGAGGGTGGACCCGTGCCCGGCGCGGACGCCGTCAAGGGGGGCGCCCGCAGGGAGCCCACCGCGGTGATGGCGGCGGGCAGGCCGGGCGTCGCGCGGGAGCTGTCACCCGACGAGGACGTCGACGCGGCCACCTTCGTGTTGCCTCGGAGGGAGGAGGTCCTCGTCGAGAGCGCGGTGCCGCTGCCGCCCATGGCGACGCCGATGCTCCCGCTGCCGGCCGTGGCCTCGTCGCCCGTGCCGCGCCCGCCGCCGCCCGTGGCGGCGGTGTGGCCGAGCCATCCAGAAGGGAGCGCCGCGGCGTCTCCCTCCGTGCCCTCCGCCCCGACGCGGACGCCGAGTCGTTCGAGGGGGGAGGGGGTCCCCGCGACCGCGCCGGACGCGGCGCACGAGGCGCGTCGTCCGAGTCCTCCCGAGGGCGTGCCCGTCGTCGCCAGCTCGAGCGACTCGCGGGACGTCGATGAGGGGGATGCGTCGACGCCCGAGCGTGAGGAGGGCATCGGCACCCCGGGCGCGCGAGCCGAGGGGCTCCCTCGGCGACACAGTCGCCCCGAGGTGTCGCGGGTCGTGGAGGCCGGAGCGGAGGCGGTGGTGGCCGCGCCTTCCCGGGGCGGCGCGGAGGTGTCCTCGGACTCGCCGGGGACGGAGCCGCTGTACCGGCTGCCCGCGAGTGGAGAGGTGCCGACCGTCACCGAGTCGTCGCCGTCTGGCGCGGTCGTGGGCAGGTCTTCGTCTCGTCGCGCTTGGGTGGGGTGGGTGGTGGGGCTCGGGTTGGTGGTCGTGGGCGTCGTGGCGGCGAGCCACTTCCGTGCCCCCTTGGCGAGCGGCCCCGAGGTGGCCGCGACCGGAGGCGCGGTGGATGCGCCGCGGCCGGGGCCTGGAGAGGTGGCTGGGAGCCAGGTTGTGAGGCCGTCGGGAGAGAGCGTGGGGTCGTCCGCTCCGCTGGTATCCGCCCGGGCCGACGCTGCGGTCGCCACGCCGGTCGCCGGACCCGAGGAGGTCGAGGCGGAGGTCGAGGGCCAGAAGCGCGAGGCGGAGCTCGCACCCGAGCCCCGGAACGGGGTGGACGGCGCGTCGGGGCCGCGGGCCGAGGCCTCCGCCGTCGTATCGACGGGGACGCTGGTCGTCCGCGCCACGCCCTATGCGACCGTCTTCGTGGATGGTCGACGGCTCGGAGAGGTCTCCGGGCGCGCCGCGTACAAGCTGACGCCCGGCGAGCACAAGCTGCTCTTCCAGCACCCCTCGGGAGAGAAGCGCTTCGACGTCACCATCACCGCGGGCGGCACCGTCACCCGCGAGTTCCGCCTGTCCCGTCCACGCTGAAGGAGCCAAGCGGGGGGCCCTGGGCGGCGGGTCGCGCGCTCTCTCAGGTGCTCCGCTCCGCGTGAAGTCCACGCCCCCTCCCCCGAGGGCGGCGCTGCCGGCCATCGCCGTTCGCCATTGGCCACGAGGCACCTGACCGTCGACGGCCCGTCGCCATGCGGCTCCCGCACTGCGCGGCCGTTCATGTCGTCGTGGATGTGAGTCCGGAGCCACCCTCGACGGGACGCGCGGGGCGGTTCTCCCGGACCCACCGGCGCTCGGCGCGCCCTCGCCACCTTCCAACTTCTCACGAGTCGTGAGCTGGCCAACACCGCTACGCACCTGTAGCGGTCTGCCTTGACACCGAAGGGCCGATTCTGGCACTCAGTGTCCTCTTCTCAGTAGCTTATATTCAATGGAACCGATGGACCTGCTGGCTCCCGACGAAATCGCTCGGATTGAGCAAGAGAACGCGGGAGGTCTGCCCGCGCGCGCAATCCTGGAGATCTTCCGTCCGAGGGGCGTCCGGCTGTCGGAGGCCACGTTCCGCAAGTACGTGCAGGCGGGGCTGCTACCGCGAAGCCGGCGGGTGGGGCGGAAGGGCAAGCACCAGGGGAGCCTGGGGCTCTACCCGGTCGAGGCGGTGCGCCGTATCAACGTCATCAAGAAGATGATGGCGGAGGGGCACACCCTGGAGGACATCAAGCGGTCCTTCGTCTTCCATCGCAACCACATCGACCAGGTGGAGCGGGACCTCGGCGGTCTATTGGATGGGCTGGAGGAGGAGTTGGGGGAGCGCGCGTTCGGGGGAGAGCACCGCCGGACGCTCGAAGCGGAGTTGGCAACGCTGCGGCAAAGAGCGCAGGATCTGGTCCGGGACGTGGCCCGGCTGGGCAGCGCAGTGACAGCTCGCGCAGACGAATCGATGAGTTCGCAATAAGATGCCGGCCCTGGAACTGGTGGACCCGGGTAGACTGGCCTCACGTGGAGGGGACATGTCGGAAGTGAAGCAAGTGGAGGAGGGCGGAGACCAGGCAGAGGACCTGGCGCAGGAGCGCCGACGGTCCAAGACGATGTCGCGCAAGGAGATGGCGCGCGACCTGCGTCGTCGTCGTCTCACCGGGCAGGTGGACCCGGAAGAGGCGGACCTGCTCAAGCAGATGGACGACACGCGCCCGCGCACGCGCGCCGACTGCGTCAACGGCCCGCGCCCGTGCATGTTCGTCTCCTGCAAGCACAACCTCTATCTGGACGTGAATCCGGAGACGGGGTCCATCAAGCTCAACTTCCCGGACAAGGAGATCTGGGAGCTCGAGCACACCTGCGCCCTGGACGTGGCGGAGAAGGGCGGCATCACGCTCGAGGAGGTGGGGGAAATCATGAACCTCACCCGCGAGCGCATCCGCCAGGTGGAGACGCGCGGCCTCATGAAGCTGCGCGAGGCCACCGAGGCCGAGCCGCCTGCCTCGGCGCGCAAGCCCTGAGAAATCCGACGGGTTTCACCCGTCGACGGTGCCCGACGTGTTGCGTTGACACCCCTGGGGGTGGTTGCTACTACCCCCGCTCCCCGCACACCGAGGCGCACACGTGCTGGCTCTCCTGAGCGTTTCCGATAAGCGAGGTCTGGTTCCCTTCGCCCAGGGGCTGGTCCGCCTGGGCTTCCGCCTGCTGTCGACCGGAGGGACGTTGGAGGCGCTCAAGGGCGCCGGCATCCCCGCCACGCAGGTGTCCGAGCACACGCAGAGCCCGGAGATACTCGGGGGCCGCGTGAAGACGCTCCACCCGCGCATCCACGGTGGCATCCTCGGTCGCCTGGAGCTGGAGGCGGACCGCGCGGAGATGAAGGCGCACGGCATCGAGCCCATCTCCCTGGTCGTGGTGAACCTCTATCCGTTCCGCCAGACGGTGGCGTCGGGCGCGCCGGAGGCGGAGGTCATCGAGCAGATCGACATCGGCGGGCCGGCGATGGTGCGCGCCTCCGCGAAGAACTTCCGCCACGTGGCCGTGGTGGTGGACCCCGACGACTACGGCGCGGTGCTCGCGGAGCTGGAGAAGGGTGGGGCGGTGGGGGAGCAGACGCGGCGCGCGCTGATGCGCAAGGCCTTCGCCCACACGGCGGCCTACGACGCGTCCATCTCCGCGTGGCTGGCCACGCAGGCGGGCGAGCCCTTCCCCGGAGAGCTGTCGCTGTCGTTCCGCAAGGCGCAGGACCTGCGCTACGGCGAGAACCCGCACCAGCGCGGCGCGTTCTACCGGGAGCACTCGGCCCCCTCGGAGCCGACGGTGGCCTTCGCCAAGGTGCTCCAGGGCAAGGAGCTCTCGTACAACAACATCCTGGACCTGGACGCGGCCCTGGGGCTGGTGCTCGAGTTCCCGGAGCGGCCGGCCGTCGTCATCATCAAGCACAACACCCCCTGCGGCGTGGCGGTGGATGACGTGCTGGTGAAGGCGTACCGCACGGCCCGGGCGGTGGACGAGGTGTCCGCCTTCGGCGGCATCGTGGCGCTCAACCGCGAGGTGGACGAGGCGACCGCCCAGGCGATGGCGGAGACGTTCCTGGAGGCGGTCATCGCGCCGTCCTACTCCGCGGCGGCGCTCCAGGTGCTGGCGGCGAAGAAGAACCTGCGGCTGTTGGAGGCGGGGCCGGCGCTGGCCTCCCCGGCCGCCGGGCCGAGGGCCCAGCTGGACGGGCGGAGCGTGTCCGGCGGCCTGCTCCTCATGGACCGGGACGCGGTGGAGCCGGAGCTGGCGTGGAAGGTGGTCTCCAAGCGGGCGCCCACGCCGGACGAGGAGCGGGCCCTGCGTTTCGCCTGGAAGGTTTGCAAGCACGTCAAGAGCAATGCAATCGTCTTCGCCTCGGGCACCCAGCTGCTCGCCCAGGGCGGCGGACAGACGAACCGCGTCGATTCGGTGCGCATCGCCATGCAGCGTGGTGGAGCGGCGCTGAAGGGCAGCGCCGTGGCCTCGGACGCCTTCTTCCCCTTCCGGGATGGCCTGGACGAGGCCGCGCGCGCCGGGGCGACCTGCGTCATCCAGCCGGGTGGGTCGGTGCGGGATCCCGAGGTCATCGCGGCCGCCGATGAACATGGGATGGCCATGGTGACGACGGGAGTGCGACACTTCCGGCACTGACACATGCGCATCGTCTGCCAGAAATGCGCGGCTGCCTATGCGATCGATGATCGACTGATCACGGCCAAAGGCGTTCGCGCGCAATGTCCCCGCTGCCGGAACCTGCAACTCGTCCGGCGCGATTCCTCGGCCGTGCCCTCCGCGGACGTGCCGGCTCCCGCGGCGCGTCCGGCCACTCCCACCGCCGGGGCTCAGCCCGCGTCCCCTTCGACCACGGACGAACTGCTCGGCGGCGATGCCGGCAGCCAGGCCCCGACGGAGGTGGCCCGCCCTGCCTTTGGTGGTGGCGCGGCGCCGGCGCCGAATCCGGCCGCCGACCTGTTCGCGGACTTCGGCGCCATTCCCGCTCCGAAGCCCGCGTCATCCCCACCGGTGGACCCGTTCGCGGGCCTGGGCGCTCCCGCCGAGTCCTCTGCCCCGGGAGCGGATCCGCTGCTCGACTTCCTGGGGCCGGCTCCCGCCGCGCCTCCCGCGCCGGTGGCCCGCGTCTCCTCGGCGCCCGGGGCCGTGCCCGTCTCCGTGGCGCCCCCGGCCGCGGGCCGCGCTCCGGCGGCTCCCGCCGCGAAGCCTGCGACCATGGGGTGCCGCGCCTGCAACAAGCCGCTGACGGACCCGTTCGACCAGGCGCTCGGCACGTGCGACGAATGCCGTCAGCGCGAGGCGCCGTCGAGTGCTCCGCGCGCGAAGACCGAGCCGCCTCCCGCCGCCGCGTCCACGGGCGCGGTCGACTTCCTGCCGCCGCTGTCCTCTCCCGAGGAGGGCGATGGCAGCGGTACCCTGGAGGTGATGCCTCGCGGGGTGATGGCGCCGCCGCTGGGCTCCGAGCCTCGCAGCAATCCTCGCAACGCCACGGCGCCGGAGCTCGGGGCCGAGCCCCGCAGCGGGCAGCGGGCGGCCGCGGGGAGCGCGCCCCGCAACATCTCCGGCATCCGTTCGGGCTCGGCGGCGAAGGCGGACGCGGGCTCGCGCTCGGGTGGGCGCTGGGTGGCGCTGGGTGGGTTGGGCGTGCTGCTCGTGGCGGGGGGCGGGGGGTATCTCTTCCACGCGAAGCAGGAGGCGGCCCGGAGCGAGGCGAGCAAGGCCGTCGCGCCCGCCATCCCCGAGGCGATCCAGGCGGTGCTGCCGCGCTGGAAGCTGAAGTACCTCGAGCTCGAGGGCACGAGCTCGGAGCGGCTCGCCCAGGGACAGGCGCAGCTCGCGCGGGACGAGCGCTTCGCGTACGCCGAGGCGGAGGAGTCGTTCCAGCAGGCGCTGTTGCTGGATCCGAGGAGCGACGCGGCCATCGCCGGCTACGTGCAGGCGGTGGCGCTGGGGCGGGGCGCGGGGCTGGATGAGCCGACGTTCCAGGAGGCCCGGTCGCTCGTCGAGGCGTCGGAGTCGCGCGCGGGGCGCACCGCGCCGTTGCTGCTGGCGCACGCGAACCTGTTGCTGACGCGCACCCGTCAGGCCGAGTCGATGGAGCAGGCGAAGGCGCTGGCCAAGGAGGCGCTCGCGCACGCCCAGGCCACGGACGCGCAGAAGGCGGAGGCCCACCTGGTGCTGGGGCGCGCGTTCCTCGCCTCGTCGAGAGGGCTCGCCAGCGCGAGCTTCGACTCCGCGCAGGCGCTGGCTCCGGGCCTCAAGCGCATCCAGTTCTACCGGGCGCTCGCTCACGAGTCGGCGGGTGAGTACCGGCTCGCGCTGGAGACGCTGCGCAAGCGGCTGGCCGAGGACCCGAAGGACTGGGACAGCCTGGCGGCCATCTCCCGCCTCTACCAGGAGGTCGGCGAGGCCTCCGAGGCGCGCAAGCTGTACGAGGCTCGCGTGAAGGCGGACGCGGGCGAGCTGCGGGCGCTGCTGCCGCTGGCGGTGCTGCGCTACCAGGCGGAGAACAACGCCGCCGCCGGGGTGAGGGAGCTGCGCGCGCTCCTGAAGAACCGCGGGCGCTATGGCGAACGGGACGTCGCGGACGTGCTCGTGCACCTGTCCGCGGCCGAGCGCGCGGTGGGCAACAGCGACGCGGGGGCCAAGGCGGCGGAGGAGGCGCTGGGGCTGGTGAAGGACCTGTCCTCGGCGCACCTGCAGCTCTTCCTCGTGGCGCTGGAGAAGAAGGACGCGGCGAAGGCGCGGGAGCACCTGCCCGGCATCCAGGGGCGGCTGGAGGACACCGCGCTGGAGATGGTGTTGGAGGGGCGGCTGTTGCTGCTGGAGCAGAAGCCCCTGGAGGCCATGGAGCGCTTCCAGTCGGCGGCGCAGCTCGACTCGCGGCGGCTGGACGCGCGGCTGCTGGAGGGCGTCGCGGCCATGGCGGCGAAGCGGCGCGAGGACGCGTTCCGCGTGCTGAACCAGGCGCTCAACGGCGACCCGCTCCGACTGGAGCCACGCCAGCTGGTGACGCGCTTCTGGATGCGGCCGGCGGAGACCGTGAAGGGCGTGGAAGGCATCATCCATCCGCCCTCCGAGCGCTCCGAGGACCCGAGCCGCTTGTTGTACGAGGGGCTCATCCGCTTCCACCAGGGAGACCTGGACGTCGCCGATCGCCTCTTCCGGGACGTGCTCGAGTCGGACGCCAACAACGCGGGCGCGTTGTCCTACCGGGCGCTCATCGCGCTGCGACGGGACAACACCGGGGAGGCCCGCACGCTGGCCGCGCGGGCCGTCGCGTCAGGCGGGCGGCTGCTGCCGGTGGCGAACCTGGCGCAGGGTCTGGCGCTGGCGCAGGACGGCCGGCAGGTGGAGCCCGCGAAGCGCTCGCTGCGCGACGCGCTGGGCCGGGCTCCGACAATGTTGTCCGCGAAGGCGCGGCTGGCCGAACTCGAAGTGCCGCAGCGGCGTGAGGCGGCGCGGGCGGAGCTGGTGAGCGTGGTGGGGCTGGACTCCACCTATCTCCCCGCCAAGCGGATGCTCTACCAGTTGGAACGGTGAGGTGGATGTGAAGGTCCTGCTGCTTGGTTCCGGAGGCCGAGAACACGCGCTCGCGTGGAAGCTGGCCCAGAGTCCCCGGCTGACTCGGCTGTGGTGCGCGCCGGGCAACCCCGGGACGGCGAAGCTGGCCACCAACGTGCCGGTGCGGGCGGAGGTGCCCGAGGACGTCGTGGCGCTCGCCCGCCGCGAGGCGGTGGACCTGGTCGTGGTGGGGCCGGAGGCCCCGCTCGTCGCGGGCGTGGCCGACGCGTTGGCGGCCGCGGGCATCCCCTGTTTCGGGCCGGTGGCTGGCGCCGCCCTCATCGAGGGCAGCAAGGCGTTCGCCAAGGAGATCATGGCCGAGGCGGGCGTGCCGACGGCGGCCTTCCGCACCTTCACGGACGCGGCCGAGGCGGAGGCCTACGCGGTGGCGCAGGGCCGCATCGTGGTGAAGGCGGACGGGCTGGCGGCGGGCAAGGGCGTCATCGTGGCGCACGACGTGGCGGCCGCGCGCGAGGCGGTGCGCGCCGTCGCGGCGATGGGCGCGTCCGGTCAGCGCATGGTGCTGGAGGAACTGCTCGAGGGCGAGGAGGTCTCCGCGATGGCGCTGTGTGATGGCGAGCGCTACGCGATGCTGCCCCTGTCGCAGGACCACAAGCGGGTGGGCGATGGGGACACCGGGCCGAACACCGGCGGCATGGGGGCCTATTGTCCGGCGCCCTTCCTCGACGAGGCGCAGCTGGCCGAGGTGGGCGAGCGTGTCATCGCCCCGACGCTGGCGGTGCTGCGGCGGCGTGGGCTGCCGTTCCGGGGCGTGCTCTACGCGGGGTTGATGCTGACGCGGGGCGGGCCCAAGGTGCTGGAGTTCAACGCGCGCTTCGGAGACCCGGAGACGCAGGTGTTGATGATGCAGCTGGGGGAGGACCTGTTGCCGCTGGTGGACGCGTGCGCGCGCGGGACGCTGGAGGCCCGGCCGCTCGCCGTGGCCCCGGGCGCCTCGGTGGGCGTGGTGGTCGCGGCGGAGGGGTACCCGGAGTCGCCTCGCAAGGGCCAGCGCATCGACGGCCTGGACGCGGTGCCCGCGGACGCCACGGTGTTCCTGGCCGGCGTGGAGCAGCGCGCCGACACGCTGGTGACGAGTGGGGGCCGGGTGCTCACCGTGTGCGCGCGGGGCGAGGACCTGGCGCGGGCGCGGGCGCGGGCCTACGCGGCGGTGGCCGCCGTGCGCTTCGAGGGCATGCATTTCCGCCAGGACATCGGCGCGAAGGGCCTGAAGGCCGCGCCGTGACGCGCATCTCCCGCTACCTGCTCCGGGAGCTGCTGGTGCCGCTCGGGGTCTGGGTGGCGTTCATGTTCCTGCTGCTCTTCGTCATGCAGTTCCTGCGGGGCACGGACGTGCTGCTGGGCTCGTCCGTGACGGTGATGGACCTGGGGCGGCTGGTGGCGTACCTGACGCCGCATTTCCTCATGACGGCGCTCCCCGTCGCGTTCCTGCTGGCCATCCTGCTGGGGCTCGGGCGAATGGGGGAGGACCGGGAGCTGACGGCGCTCCAGGCGCTGGGAGTCGGCCCGTTGCGGCTGGTGGCGGCTCCCCTGGGGGTCGCGGTGGCCATCAGCGCGTTGATGTTGCTGCTGACCTCCACGGCGCAGCCGTGGGGCCTCACGGGCGTGAAGCTGCTGGTGAGCGAGGTCATCCGGAAGAACGTGGTGGGCGACGTGAAACCCGGGACGTTCTACGAGGACCTCAGCGACCTGACGCTCTACGCGGAGCAGGTGTCCACGGAGAACGGCAAGTGGACGAACGTGCTCCTCCACGACGACCGGGAGTCCAGCTCCCCCATGCTCGTGCTGGCGCACGCGGGGCAGGTCGGCACGTCCAGCCGTGGCGAGGTGCTGCGGTTCGCGCTCGAGAACGGCGAGGTCCACCGCTCCGTGCGGGAGTCCAAGGACTACAGCATCATCCACTTCGACGGCGCGGAGATCAGCGTCGGCGTCGGCGCCTCCATGGGCAAGCGCGGGCGCTTCACGTCCTCGAAGGAGGAGCTGACGCCTGGCGAACTGCTGCAGGCGGCGGAGGAGGCCAGGGCGCGGGGAGAGAACCCGAGGATGACCCTCATGGCGCTGCACAGTCGGCTCGGAGGTTCGCTGGCGCCCATCGCCTTCGCGCTGTTGGGGACGCCCCTCGCCATCGGTCGGCGTCAGGCGGGCAGGGCGTGGGGCTACCTGCTGACCCTGGGCGGGTACGTCCTCTACTATCTGCTGAGCCGTGCCTTCGAGCAGTTGGGGCAACAGGGCCGGTTGCCCGTGGTCCTGGCGGGGCAACTGGCGAACGTCGTCTTCATGCTGGTGGGCGCGGTGGCCCTCTATCGGGTGAGCCGCACGGGGACGCTTCGGTGAGGCTGACGCTCTTCGGCTACGTGTTGCGTGACTACCTGCGCTTCATGCTCGGCATTCTTGGCGGGCTGGTGCTCGTCTTCGTCGTCGTGGACTTCGTGGACCGCGCGAAGACGTACACCGGCGAGGGTTGGGTGCTCGATGCGGCGAAGCTCTATGGCTACAAGGCGTTGATGGCCGTGCAGCAGCTGGGGCCCGCGGCCCTCCTGCTGGCGGCGGGGACGATGGTGTCCGCGCTGCGCAAGAAGGGCGAGGTGACGGCCATCCGGGCGTTGACCTTCGGGCCCTCCGCGCTCTACGCGCCGGTGCTGGCCTTCGGACTGGTGGCCTGCAGCGGGCTGGTGGCCTTCGACGAATACGTCGCCACGCACGCGGGGAGGCGCGTCGACGAAATCACCACCCAGCGCTTCAACCGCTGGGGCGACTATCGCTTCTACTACACGCCCAAGCAGTGGTTCCGCCGAGGAGACAACGTCTTCTTCCTGCGCTCGGGGAGCGCCCAGGAGGGCTTCCGGGGCGTCTCCATCTTCACCCTGTCGCGTGAGTTCAAGCTGCTGCGGCGGCTGGATGCGGCCGAGATGAACTCGCTGGGCGGGACTCGCTGGCAGCTCCGGGACGTGGTGGACCGCGCCTTCGTCGGAGAGGAGGGCACCACGGTCCGCAACCTGGAGAGCGCCGAATACGACCTGGGAATCGAGGCCTCCGCGTTTCGAATCCGTCCCGGTCGCCCGGAGCAGATGCGCGTCCCGGTCCTGCGCGAGCAGATTGCCGCGCGGCGCGAGGTGGGCCTGGCGACGAAGCAGTTCGAGCTCGCGCTGCACAACCGTTTCGCGTACCCGCTCGCGGCCTTGCCGGCGGCGCTGCTGGGGGTCGGGCTGGCGCTGCGCTCCAACCGGCGGGGCCACCTCACAGCCGCCATCGTCGAGGGGCTGCTGGTGGCGGTGGCGATGTGGGGCCTGATGATGGTCTGCCGGACGCTGGTGCTCACCGAGCGCCTGTCTCCTCCCGTGGCCGCCTGGACTCCGCCGGTCCTGCTCGTGATGGCCGCGGTCGCCTTGTGGTTGCATCGAGAGGGCTACCTCCACGTCCCTCGCCGATTCCTCGCGGTGAGATAGCGTGTCGGCCCTCATGGACCCTTCATCCCGGCCCTCGCTGGAGCCGCGCTTCCGCCTCGCCGTCGCCGCCGTGCTGGTGATGTGGGCCGTGGGGCTGGTGCTCGCGGAGGTGGTGCTGCAGGTCGCGGCCTCGGCGGCGGTGCTCCTGGCGCTGGTGCTGGCGGCGCGCGGGAAGTTGAAGCTCGCGTCGGACGTGCGCGCGTACGTGTTCGCGAGCATGGCGTTGTGCGCCTGGCAGCTGGTGTCGCCCGCGCTGGCGCTGGCGCTGGGGACCTCCAGTGGCTGGCCGCGCTCCGCGCGCTATGGCCAGGTGCTGGACTCGGTGGCGGGCGCCGCGGTGGCGAGCATCGGCTCGGTGGGTGTCCCTTGGGTGGCCCTGGCTGGCACGGTGGCCGTGGGGTGGTTGTTCGCGGGGGCCCTGGGCATGTTCCAGAACCGCGTGCGCTGGCCCTGGGAGCCTCCCGCCTTCCTCAAGCTCAACCTGAGCCGGCTGCACGAGAACTTCGGAACGGAGCAATCCCCTCGCTACGCGGCCGGCGGCGTCTTCTTCCACCGGCTGCGCTTCGCGCATGGCGCCATCGCCGCCCTGGGGCCCGCGCTGGCCATCCTGGGCGGCTCCGAGGTGGCGCGGCGTCGCGTGCTGGCCGGCGCGGTGGTGCTGGGCATGCTGCTTTCCATCTACAACGCCTTCGCGCGGGCGGCGCTGGGCGCGGCGTTGCTCGTCAGCGTGGTGGCGCTGCTGCTGCTCGTCCGCGGACGCCTGCGCAAGGTGGGCCTGGCGCTCATCGCGCTGCTGGTGGCCTTCGTCGCCGCGTCGCCCGCGTGGCGCCTGCGCCTGGCGAAGGCGCTGGGCAACGTCTTCGGCGGCGAGCGCGAGCTGGCCATGTCCGTGGGCTGGGGGCTGGTGCGCGAGCACCCCTGGCTGGGCGTGGGCTTCGGCAACCACAAGAGCGCCGTGCTGGCGAGCCAGGTGCAGACGGGCATCACCGAGCTGCTCGCCACCGACTCGCACAACCTCTGGCTCACCGCGTGGGCGGAGACGGGGCTGGTGGGGCTGCTCTTGCTGTTGTCCGTGCACGTGCTGCTGGGCTGGGCGCTCGTGCGTCGCTTCCGCGCCGGCTCGCTCGCCGCGACCGGGGCGCTCCTGTCCTTCGTGGGCTTCCACATCCTCGCGCTGGTGCACTACCTGCCGTTCCACACCAGCGTCCACCTGTCGTTCGCGCTGGTGTGGGGGCTGGGGCTGTGTGACGGCAGCGAGGTATTGCGCGACGAAGCGCTCGCCGCGGCGCCCGTGCCCGAGTCCCCTTCAGCGCGCGAGGCCGGGGCGTGACTCCAGCACGCGCCGGTACACGGCCACCGTCTTCCGGGCGCAGTCGTCCCAGGTGAAGCGCGCGGCGCGCTCGCGGCCCAGGTCCGCCAGCTCGGCCCGCAGGCCGTCGTCGCGCAGCACGCGCAGGGTGGCCTCGCGCCACGCCGTGGCGTCGTCGGGCGGCAGCCGCAGCGCCGCGGTGCCCACCACCTCCGGCAGCGCCGTGGCGTCCGACACCAGGACCGGGCAGCCCGTCGCCATCGCCTCCAGGGCGGGCAGGCCGAAGCCCTCGTAGCGCGAGGGGAGGAGCAGCGCCGCCGCGGCGCCGTAGAACAGCGGCATCTGCGCCTCCGGCAGCTCCTCCAGGTCGAGCACGTTCTCGTGCAACCCCAGCTCGTGCGCCACCGCCCCCTTGCCCGCGAGCAGGACGATGGGCACCGGCAGCTCGCCAGCGAAGCGCCCCAGCAGCGCCAGGTTCTTGAAGGCCTTGGCGTTGCCCACCGCCGCCACGTAGCGCTCGGGCAGCTCGTGGCGCTCCCGGAACGCGCGCGCCCGCGCGGGCGAGACGGGCTGGAAGCGCGCGTCCACGCCATTGGGTATCACCTGCAACCGGTAGGGCGACAGGCCCAGGTGGCGGGCCAGCTCCTCGCGGGAGAACTCGGACACCGTCACCAGCGCCGACGCCCGCTTCGCGCGCGGCCCCACCACCACGCGGTAGTACAGCGCCTGGGCCGGGGTGTACTGGTCCGCGAGCGCGAGGTGGTTGGCGTCGTGCAGCGTCGCCACCAGCCGGCCGCTCCAGAACAGGGGGAGGGCGAACGACGTGGCGTGGAAGACGTCGGGGGCCAGCTTCGCCAGGTCCACGGCGAGGGCGGGCTGCTCGAAAGGAGACAGGAAGCCCGCGCGGGCCCGGTGGAGGGGGAGTCGGGGGGCGAGCTCCCCCAGGTCCCCTGGCAGCCCCTCTGGCGGCACCAGGGCGGAGACGCGCAGGTCCGGGGCGAGCGAGGGCACCCGCCGCGCCAGCTCCAGCGCGTAGCGGGCGATGCCGTGCAGCCGGCCGCGCACCATGCGCAGGTCGAGGAGGACGTGGGCCACGCCTCCCCGCCTACCACACGCGCGAGCATCATGGGCAACGGCCGGATGCCCGCGTGTTCAGGGAGTTCGGCACGCGTCGGTCCCGGGTGCTAGAAGCCGCCAGCGTGAAGGTCGCCCTCGTCCACGATTGGCTCGTCACCCACCGCGGGGGCGAGCGTGTCCTCGATGCGCTCTGCGAAGCGCTGCCCGACGCGGACATCTACACCCTCATCCACAAGCCCGGCAGCCAGTCCCCCGCCATCGAGTCGCGGCGCATCTTCACGTCCTTCCTCCAGCACGTGCCCGGCATCCACACCCGCTACCGGCACTTCCTCCCCGCGATGCCGCGCGCCATCGAATCGCTGCGCCTGCGGGGCGACTACGACGTGGTGCTCTCCTCCAGCCACTGCGTGGCCAAGGGCCTGCGCGCGCCGGCGGGCACGCCGCACCTGAGCTACGTGCACGCGCCCATGCGGTACATGTGGGACCTGTTCGACGACTACTTCGGTCCGGGGCGCGCGCGGCTGCCCGTGCGCGCGGCCGCGCATGCCGTGCGCCCATGGCTCCAGCGGTGGGACCGGGCCTCCGCGGCGCGGGTGGACCGCTTCGTCGTCAACAGCCACCACGTCGCCGCCAAGGTGGCGCGGTTCTGGGGCCGCGAGGCCGCCGTCATCCACCCGCCCGTGGACCTGGCGCGCTTCGCCCAGGTGCCGCTGGAGGGCGGAGGCCAGGGCGGCTACTTCCTGTGGCTGGGAGCCTTCGCGCCCTACAAGCGGCTCGACATCGCGCTCGAGGCGTTCCGCGTCCTGGGCGCGCCCCTGTGGGTCGTGGGCACCGGCCAGGAGGCCGCGCGCCTGACGTCGGGGGCGCTCCCCCCGAACATCCGCTTGCTCGGCAACGTCCCGGATGCCGCACTGCCGTCTCTCTACCGCGACGCGCGCGCCCTCGTCTTCACGCCCGAGGAGGACTTCGGCATCACCCCTCTGGAGGCCCAGGCCACCGGCCGTCCCGTCATCGCCTACGGCCGCGGTGGCGCGCTGGAGACGGTGACCGCTGACAGCGGACTCTTCTTTTCCGAGCAAACGACAACCTCGCTCATCGAGGCCGTGCGGCGCTTCGAGACATGGGAGGTGGGCTTCCGTCCGGAGGCCGCGCGCGCGCAGGCCGAGCGCTTCTCCCGGGCCCACTTCCAGCGCGCGATGCTCACCGAGGTGGAAGCCCTCCTCAGGGTGGCGAGGAAATCCCCAGCTCCCGCCGCGGGAGTGTGACGCCGCTGTCATCCCCCTCTCCGTGTTTCGTCGGGGGCGAGTGTCAACCCCTGGTCACTGGTGTTTGGAGTGTCAGGTAACTCTTTGGTTTCACAGAGTTTTCCGTGCTAGGACGCCCGCCAGTCAGTGGGAGTCGGGCAAGCGGCGTGCTCGGAGGACCAGGGTGCGAGTCTTGCAATGGGGTGGCGCCCCGTTGGCCAAGTCACAGGAGTCCAGGCGTGTTCAGTCGTCTCCAGCGCTTCTACACGTCCATCAAGATCGTGGCGGACATGGTGATGCTCGCGATGGCGTTCGGCCTCGCGTACGTGACGCGTTTCTCCGGCATCGTCCCGGTGACGGAGGGCATCCCTCCCTGGGAGGACACGCTCATCTCCCTGTTGATGGTGCTGGTCATCTTCCCGGTGACGTTCAAGCAGGGGCGCCTGTACGAGACGAACCGCTCCCGCACGAACACCCGCGAGGTGTTCGAGGTCTTCAAGTCCACCATCACCGCGACGCTCATCCTCGTGGCGCTGACGTACTTCGCGCGTGAGCGCTACTCGCGCCTGACGCTGGCCATCTTCGTCGTCTACTCGTTCGTCCTGGTGTCGTGCAGCCGTCTGGCGTTCCGCTACGTGCTCAGCGAGGTGCGGCGCCGGGGCCACAACCTCAAGTCCATCCTGGTCATCGGCGCGGGGGAGCTGGGGCAGCGGGTCATCGAGACGGTGGAGGGCCACCTGGAGCTGGGCTTCCGCGTGACGGGCGTCCTGACACTGCGCCAGGAGAAGGTCGGACAATATGTCCATGGCGTGCGGGTCGTGGGCCACGTGGACGACGTGGCGCGGGTGCTCGACGCGCAGCCGGTGGACCAGGTCATCCTCGCGCTGCCGTTGGAGGACCAGGCCCACGTCAAGCCGCTGATGGAGCAGCTGGCGCTGCGCACGGTGGACGTGAGGGTGGTGCCGGACCTGTACCAGTACATCACCCTCTACGGAGGGCTGGAGGAGTTCGGCGGCCTGCCCATCATCCGCCTCCAGGGCGACCCCATGGAGGGCTGGAGCCGCGTGGCCAAGCGCGCCTTCGACATCCTCTTCTCGCTGCTGGCCATCCTCGTCACCGCGCCCCTCATGGTGGGCACCGCGGTGGCGGTGTGGCTCACCAGCCGCGGGCCGCTGCTCTACCGGCAGGAGCGCATGGGGATGGACGGGAGCACCTTCCACATCCTCAAGTTCCGCACCATGCGCGTGGACGCGGAGCTCGGCGGCGCGATGATGGCGCGCAAGGACGACCCCCGGCGCACCACCATCGGCACCTTCCTGCGCAAGTACTCGCTGGACGAGCTGCCCCAGTTCTTCAACGTGCTGCGCGGGGACATGAGCCTGGTGGGCCCGCGTCCCGAGCGCCCCGTCTTCATCGAGGAGTTCAAGCGGCAGATTCCGCGCTACCACCTGCGGCACAAGGTGAAGGCGGGCATCACCGGCTGGGCGCAGATCAACGGCCTGCGCGGCCAGACGTGCATCGAGAAGCGCATCGAGTACGACCTGTACTACATCGAGAACTGGTCGCTGCTGATGGACCTGAAGATCCTCGTGCGCACGGCGCTGGGCGGCTTCCTGTCGAAGAACGCGTACTGAGCGGGCCGTCCCCGGCCCCACGGACGTGGCGGGGCCGGGCGGAGCCCGCGCTACTGGATGTCCCAGACCGCGTTGCCCGAGCACGCGGTGTTTCCGTAGCAGCCGATGCGCACCTGCACGCTGCCGGTCCGCGGGGCCGTGTACGTGAGGAGGCTGCCCCGGCCGCTGCACGCGTCGTCGTTGAAGGCCACCTCGACGCCCGCGCTGAACAGCCGCAGATAGGTGTCGCCGGTGAAGCGGGAGTCCGGCTGGCCGCAGGTGCCCACGGTGAGGACCTGGCCCGCGGTCAGCGACAGCTCCCGGTTGGCCGTCGCCTGCTGGGCGAAGTTGGTGTTCACGACGTCGAAGGCGAAGCTGCCGTGCAGGGGCGACGGTGGCTGCTGGCCGCCGGTCAGCTCCCAGACGACGGTGCCCGAGCAGCTCCCATTGGAGTAGCAGCCGGCCCGGACCTCGTACTCGCCGGTGGTGGTGGCGGTGAACACGAGGCTGGAGCCCCGGCCGCCGCAGGCGTCGTCGTTGCTGGCGACGGGGACGCCTGCGGGGCTGACGAGGCGCAGGAAACTATCGCCGCTCACCTTCGCGCCCGTCAGGCCGCACGTGCCCAGGGCGAGCGACTGTCCGGCGCCGAGGACGAGCTTTCTGTTGGTGGTGTTCTGCTGGGCGCTGTTGGTGTTGGTGGCGGTGAAGGGGAAGGCGTTGGGCGCGGGGTTGGGTGACGGGGGCGGCGCTCCCGTGCCCGCGGGGTCGGGGCAGCCCGCCGAGGGCAGGGCGCACGCCGGGAGGTTCGCTCCCAGGTGACCGATGATGGCCTGGATGGGGACGCCCCGGTTGGGACAGTCCGCGCAGTGGTGCAGCGCCACCACCAGGTTGTCCGCGTAGCCGAGGACGGGCGCGCCGGAGGAGCCCCCCTGGGTGTCGGCGAAGTAGCCCACGTCGTTGGGGCCTCCCGTCTGGCAGGAGGGCTCGGTGAGGCTGTAGACCTCCGCGAAGCCGGAGGCGTCCGCGCTGGCCGTCGAGCGCATGGCGATCTTCTTTCCGTAGCCCGCGGGGTGCTGCGGCACGTAGATGCGCTCGTCCACCACCGCGCCCTGGGCCCTGAGCTGGAGGTAGCCGAAGCTGGCGGTGGGGTTCACCGGCAGCCGCACGAGCGCGTAGTCGCGAGGGGCGTCGGCCTGGACCAGCGTGGCGCCGGAGATGACGTGGCCCGGGCAGCCCATCCAGTTCGCGCACGACGTCGCGCAGGCGGAGCCCTCCGCCAGGAACTCGAAGTCCGTGTTCGCCGCGTCCTCCGCGGAGCCGATGCAGTGCTGGTTGGTCAGGACATGGCCCTGGCTCCCCACCAGCCAGCCGGTGCAGGCGGTGTTGCCGTTGATGAGCAGGCGGGCGACCGTCCGCGCGCGGGCGTAGAGGATGGGGTGCGAGGAACCGAGGCAGGGCGCCCAGTCGGTATCGTCCGCGCCACAGACGGCCTCGGTGATTCCGGGGAACAGGCCTCGCTCCGCGTTGGAGTAGCCCCGCGCGTACTGGTCGATGCGGTAGCCGAACGCGTCGCGGGGACCGGGGGCGCCATGCAGCTCGACGATGGCGGTGTCACCGGGGATGTGCATCGCCCAGAAGCCAGCGCGGGTGCCCGGCGGAGGCGCGTCGTAGCGCCGCGCGCGGCGGCCATCCGGGGAGCGCACCACGACGAAGTCTCCGTCCGCCAGCTCCAGTCGCTCGAAGTGCGCGGCGATGTAGCTGGCGCCCGGGTGATGGAGGGTGTCCGAGTGGAGCAGCCCCGTCGCGTTGGGGGCCACGTCGTCGCCCGTGTAGGGGTGGGGTGTCTCGAAGCGCTGGTGGTGGGTCTGGCCCACCTGGCTGGCCCGTTGGGAGGCGGGGGCCGGAGGCGCCTGGCACACGGGACCGGAAGCCCGCGCGGCCGGTGCGCCGAGCGACAACGCGACCACGAGACTCACGAGCAGGGAGGGGGACATCGAATCTCCTCGGATGGGGGACTGCGCAGCACCTGCTGCGTTCGTGGATATAGGTCTGCGTCCGCGAGCCGCCCGGGGCGCTCCGGAGGACCGGGTTCACTCCACGAGGGGATGTGTGCCCCGGACGGCGTTCGGTGGATGCAAGGGTTGGCGAGTCGCCGCGCAACGGGGCCTCGGGGGAGGGGGCGAGCGACGTCGGGTTTCACACCGAGCGCGGTCGATGCTGCCCACCAGGGTGCGAGTCGAGAGCACCCCGGACGAAAAGAGGGGCTCGCGTGCGAGGCCGGTCCCGTCGACCGTGAAGCCGTCTACAATCGGGGCGGCATGGCCGAAAAGCTCGGAGCGATCCTGGTCCGCAAGGGCCTCATCACGCAGGCGCAGCTCGACGAAGCCCTCAAGGCCCAGCTCATCTACGGTGGGCGGCTGGGCTCCATCCTCGTCGAACTGGACATCCTCGACATCGACACCCTGGCCATGGTGCTGGGGGAGCAGACGCGCTTCCCCGTCGCGCAGGATGCGGACTTCGATGCCGTCACGGACGCGACCTTGACGTTGCTGCCCGCGGCCCTGGCGGAGAAGCATCTGGCGTTTCCGCTCGCGCAGGAGGGCCGGCGCCTGAAGGTGGCCATGTCGAGCCCCTTCGAAATCCAGCACACGGATGCGCTGGGCTTCATCACGGGCATGCGCATCATCCCGTTCATCACCCCCGAGCTGCGCCTGTTCCGCAACCAGGCGAAGCGCTACGGCATTCATCGCGAGTCGCGGTTGGGACAGGTGGCCGCGGCGAAGCGAGCGCAGATGAAGAGTCTGGGGCCCGCGGCCGCGGCGCCTGGCGGCCGGTTCATGGACCCGGGGTTGGCGCCTCCGCCCGCGCCCGTCAGGGCGGCCCTGGGGGCCGAGGGCATGTTCGGCGGTCTGGCTCCGGGGCAGTTCCTGAGCGACGACGCGGAGGAGGCGAGCGCCGAGGAGACGCCGTGGACGGCTCCGGCCGTCTCCGCGCCTCCGACGTTGACCGCGGAGCCTCCGGTGCTCACGGCCAGCGCGCCTCGTCCCGCGGCGCCGCCGCAGCTCGCGCCCCAGCCCGTGGGTCGTGGCCCCGCGGTGGGGCGGCCCGAGTCCCCGCCGCGCCTCGCGGCCACGGAGCCGCCTCGGCTGGCTCCGCCCGTGATGGCGCCTGCGCTGGACATCGTGGAGGAGCTCGAGCCCGAGGAGGAGATCGAACCCACCGAGGAGCTCGACGTCATGGACGCCGAGGAGGTGGTGGAGGGCGTGGAGGAAGCGTCCGTGCCCGTGCCGCCCCTTCGCGCCGCCCCGGCGATGCCTCCGCCCGAGCGAGGCGAGGGGCAGGGCGCGTCCGCGACGCAGCCACCAGGGTTGGTCTCGCGCCAGCCGCAGGGGCAGTGGTCGCCGCATCCGTCCGCGCCAGGGGCGCGCAATCTCGCGACGCCACCGCTGGGCGCCCCGCGACCCGTGGGGGCGGAGGGGGCGTTGCCTCCACCGGGCTCGATTCCTCCCGGGATGACCGGGGCTGGAGCGCGCCCTCCTCCGGGAGTGGGACAGCCCGTTGCCTCGGGGCCGCCGGGCGTGGTTGCGAGGGCCGGGGCTCCGTCCTCTCCGGGGGCTGTGCCCCCAGGCATGGTGTCACCGCGTGGACCGGGCGCTGGGATGCCACCGCTCGCGCAGCCGATGCCCGTGGTGGGCGCGCCAGGTGGAGCGGGTGTCGCGCGTTCATCGGGGCCGGGAGGGAGTGGTTCGGCGCGGCCGCCAGGGGTTGGTGGGAGTTCGCCTGTGCCGGGTGGGCCAGCCGCGATGCGGGGGCCTCCGGGCATGCAGGGAGGCATTCCTGGGGTGCCTACAGCCCAGGGCGCTGGGACGCCAGCAGGTGCGCCCATGCCGCCGGGAACCCAAGGCGTTTCGGGAGCGGGAGGCCCGGGTGGTGTGCCGAAGGCGCCCGCGTCTCCGAGCGGACCGGTGGCGCGACGGCCGAGCGGATCGTCGCCAGTGGTGGGGGCCTCGGTGCCTGCGGGAGCGCCGGGTGGTCTCATGCCGGGCGTGGCGGGAGCGGTCGGGCCGAGCGCCGGAGTATCGGTGCCGCCGACGCCAGTGGGAGCGCCGGGTGGCCCCATGGCGGGGGCGGTCGGGCCGAGCGCCGGAGTATCTGTGCCGCCGACGCCAGTGGGAGCGCCGAGCGGGTCCACGCAGATTCCGGTGAGCATGGCTGGACCGCCCGTGTCTGCAGGCGCGGTGACGCCTGGGGCGTCGAGCAGCGCGCCAGTGCCGGTGGGGGCCGTGGCGCCGGGCAACCCTTCGGTCGCGAGTGGTGGTCCCGCGTCGCTGGTTCCGGCGGCAGGGGGGGCCATTCCTCTGGCCTCGGGGCCCAGCGCGCCTCCAGCCGGAGTGGCGGGCCCCACACCTTCGACGCTCGTGCCGCCGTCGCCCGGAGTCCGGACCGTTCCGGGGCCGGCTGTCGGTGCCCCCAATGCGCAGCAGGGCGGCCCGGGACGTCCTGGCCCTCAGGCCCGAGTTCCTCCAGGAATGATGCCCCCGGGCTCGCGGCCACCCTCCGCGACCGGCATTCCCACCGTGGGAGGCCCGTCTGTTCCCACTCCCCCTGGGATGGTGGGCGCGCGACCTCCGTCGGCGACAGGCATTCCCGCGGTCCCGGGGCCGCACGGCCCTGTTCCTCCAGGGATGCATGCTGCGGTTCCTGGGATGCGTCCTCCTCCTCCGGGAGCGCCTGGGCCGCACGGCCCCGTGCCTCCGGGGATGACAGGCATGCGGCCTCCGATGACGGCCGCCCCCGCTGCACCAGGGCCTCTGGGGCCGCCTCCTGGCCCTGGGCGACCGCCGCCGGGAATGGGACCGCCGATGGGGCCTCCGGGAGCCGCTCCGAGACCTCCTCCGGGTGGGCCACTGCCTCCTGGGATGACTCGCGCGATGCCCCCCGGCGCGCCAGGTGCGCACCCAGGTGGCTCGGCACCCAGAGGGGGACCTTCGGGGCCGCCGTCGGGGACCATTCCCGCCATCGGGCCCGCGTCGGGTGGGGGCACGCCCGTGCCCGTTCAGGGTGGCTCCGTCGGCGGGACTCCGCCGGAGGGCGGTGATGCCATCCTGGCACGAGGTCAGGAGGGTGGTGCGCCGTCGGCAGTCGAGCCGCCTCCGAGCGGCGGGGCGCGACAGGAAACCACTGCCCTCTCCGAAGCAGGGACCACGGCTCCCTCCGAAGGGGAGTCGCTCGCGCCGGTATCCCTGTCGGAGAGCGTGGTGGAGTCGGAGGGCTCCCCGAGGACGGAGCCCACGGCAGTGCCAGAGGCTACGCGTCTGGACGAACCGACCGAGCTCCTGGGCATCCATTCCCCAGTCCAGGCGGAGACGGCCTCCTCGGATATTCCGATTTCGGAGCAACCTGATTCTGTCCTGGCGACAGAGGGGACCACGGCGGCCGTCGAGAGCCCGTCATCTGGCGAAGTGTCCGCGGGCGATGCTGGCGCGACGCTGCTCGATACGGGCGCCACCGCGACGACAGAAGCCGCCGTCGAGGTGGTGTATGCCGTCGAGCCATCGACGCAGCAAGACGGCGCGAAGGTGTCGGCTGTCGCTGAGCCTGTGGCCGCAAACCCGGTTCTCGAGCTGTCCGTCGGACCTCACGCCGAGTTCGAAACCGCGACCGGGCTCGAAGAGGCCGTCGAGCCTCTCTCCAAGACCGATGCCGCGCCGAGCGACGCGCTAGCGCCCGAGCACCCGCAAGACGCGCAAGGCTCTGGAACACCACCGCGCGAGACGGTCTCGCCGAGCGACGAGGCGGTCCTCTCGCGGGGGGCCGTCGAGGTTCTTCCCGAGGATGCCAATCCCCCAGCGGGGGAGGGAGCCCGAGCGGAAGCCGGGGCGGCATCCGGTTCGGCAGTGCTGGCGGATGGCGATGAGTCCCGAAAGCGCGTGGCCTCGGTGTCCGCGCCCGCGAGCGACGTCGAGGCGCCATCGGTTTCCGTGCCACCCGGACACGTGGACGTGGCCGCACCGACTGAGGCCATGTCGCCACCAGCTCTGGTGGCCGAGCCTTCGCCCGCGAACACTGCGGTCCACGGCGAGGAGTCCCAGCCCGAGTCCCTCCAACTCGTCGAGCCCTCTGGAACCGGCGCCATCACCGAGGCGGGGCGTGTCTCCGAGGCAACGGGCTCGTCGGCCGAAGTCGCCGAAGCGGTGGAGCCCGCGGCGGTGGTCGCGGAAGAGACCGCCGCGCTCCCGGCGCAGGAGACTCCCTCCGGCGGTGGTGTGACCGACGCCTTGCCCATGTCGGAGGAAGACAATCTCCCCGCATTCGGCTTCACCGCGGAGGCGGTCGCGTTGCCCGAGCCGAAGGCCGCGACCTTCGAGGAGCCCGTGGCCGTCTCCTCGAGGCCCGCGTCGGAGGAGTCGTGGTCCATTGTCCGCGCTCCGGAGGGTGCTCGCGTCGAGGGCGCGTCGGATGTGGTGGCGCTGGATGCGCGGGCGTCTGCGCAGCCCCCTGGGGAAGAATCTGGCGACGCGCTCAACCTGGAGGCCGCGGGGACCTTCCTGGCTTCGCACGGCGAATCCGTGGCGAACCTCGCCGCGAAGGAGCCCTCCCGTGAGGTGTCGACACCTCCCTCCCGCACGGAGGGCACAGGCGCTCCCGAGTCGCCGCCGAGCCCCGGAGCCGAAGCCGTCCACACGCCAGAGGCATCGCGCGAGCGGCGACTCGACACCGCCACGGGCCCGGCCGAGGACGTGGCCTCGGAACAGTCCTTCGCGGCCGTTCCCGATGCCCGACCCGAGCCGGAGTCCAGCGGGTCGTCGCCACACCTGACGCTCGTCAGCGCGGAGCCCTCGGTGGAGTCGACCGGGGACGCCGCGGCCTCCCGCTCCACCGAGACTCCGGGGGAGGTGTCCGAGTTGTCTCCCTCGACAGCCCCAGCGCCCGTGGTCCCCACGCGGCGCGCGCCCATCGAACTGGACGAGCTTCCTCCCGCTGAAGACTCGCCGATGCAGCTCGCGTCGACCTGGGAGTTCGTGGGTTGGCAGGGCACGGACGGCAACACGTCCATCGGTCATTCACCGGAGTCGACGTGGGCGGATCGGACCGTCGACATCGATGGCCCTCTCGTGCGTGAGCCTGCCGTGGAGACGCCGTCGGGCGAGCTGCCGCTGGCCTCGGCATGGGACTTCATCCCGCGGCAGTCCTGGCAGGCGCCGTCCGAGCACTCCGAGGTCCTCACCTCGCTGCTGTCGGCGGCCACGTCCGCCGCCAACGCGGAGCAGGGGCAGCCCGCCGTGACGGTGGAGCACGTGCTGTCCGCGATGGAGACCGTCGCGACCCAGAACACGCTCGGCAAGGTGTTGATCGCCTACTGCACGGGCCGCTTCCAGCGGGCCTTCCTCCTGGGCGAGAGCTTCGGTCTCGTGCGCGTGGGGCACGCGTGGGGGCCCGGGAGCGACAGCCCGGCGGTGTCCTCCCTCAAGGTCGACCTCGACGTTCCGTCGCTGCTCGTGGCTTCGTTGGGCCGCCTGGGGCCGAGCAGCTTCGAGACGCCCTCGTGCGCGCAGGACGAGGCCATCTTCTCCTCGCTCGGTGGGCCGTCGTCGCGGCTGGTGGTCGTCCCCATCCGCGCGCGCGGCCGGCCCGTGGCCTTCGTCGTCGCCGACCCCGGGACCGAACCCCTGGGCGAGGGGGCGTACGAGGAACTCACCCGCGTGGCCGTGAAGGCCGCGGAGACCTACGACCGCCTGCCCGCGTCCCGCGCGGACTGAGCCGGCTCCGGCCTCCCGGCTCCAACGAGAAAGGGCCCCGGAACCGCATGGCTCCGGGGCCCTTCTCGTTTCAACGTGTCATGCGAAGGCTCAGCTGCAGCCGCTGGTGGCGCCGCAGTTGCCGCATTTGTAGCAGGCACCGCTGCGCACCATGATGGCTCCGCACGTGTGGCACGGGGGCGCGTCCGCCTGGTTGAGCCACGTCGCGCGGGTGCTGGCCGAGGGCACGTGGATGGACGTCACCTGCGCGGGCAGGGCGGGCTGCGGGGTCGTCGGCGCCGAGGGGGACACCACGATGTCCTCCACCGGCTCCTCGCTGGGGAGGAACTTCAGCTCCAGCCACCGGAAGATGTAGTCGGTGATGGACTTGGCGATGGGGATGGCCGGGTTGCCGGTGAAGCCGCTGGGCTCGAAGCGCGTGTGGCTCAGCTTGTCCACCAGCACCTTGAGCGGCACGCCGTACTGGAGCGCGAGCGACACGCTGGTGGCGAAGCTGTCCATCAGCCCGCTCACCACCGAGCCCTCCTTGGCCATGACGATGAACAGCTCGCCCGGCGTGCCGTCCTCGTACATGCCCACCGTCAGGTAGCCCTCGTGGCCGCCGATGGAGAACTTGTGGGTGATGGAGCGGCGCTCGTCCGGCAGCCGCCGCCGCATCGCGCGAGGCTCCGGCTTCAGGGGCGTGATGTCCGCGGGCGCGGCCTCCTTCGTCGCGCGGGTATCCTTCACCGCCTCCTTCGACGTGTTCAGCGGCTGCGTCCGCTTGCATCCGTCACGGTAGACCGCGACCGCCTTGAGGCCGCGCTTCCACGACTCCAGGTAGGCCTTCTCGATGTCCTCCACGGTGGAGTCCGAGGGCATGTTCACCGTCTTGGAGATGGCGCCGGAGAGGAAGGGCTGCACCGCCTCCATCATCTGGATGTGGCCCATCCAGTGGATGCTGCGCGTGCCACGCGCGGGCTTGAAGGCGCAGTCGAACACCGCCAGGTGCTCGGGCTTGAGGTGCGGCGCGCCCTCGATGGTCTCCTGCTTGTCCAGCGCGGCGATGATGTCCTGCGTCTGGGTCTGGGGGTAGCCCAGCCGCTCCAGGGCGAGGGGGACCGTCTGGTTGACGATCTTCAACATGCCCCCGCCCACCAGCTTCTTGTACTTGATGAGCGCGATGTCCGGCTCGATGCCCGTGGTGTCGCAGTCCATCATGAAGCCGATGGTCCCCGTGGGCGCCAGCACCGTCACCTGGCTGTTGCGGTAGCCATGCGCCTCGCCGAGCGCCAGCGCCTGGTCCCACGCCGCCTTCTGCGCCGCGTGCAGCTCCGGGGCCACGCCCTCCGTGGAGACGTGGTAGGCGGCCTTGCGGTGCTTGCGGATGACGCCGAGCATCGACTCCGTGTTCCGGGCGTAGCCGGCGAACGGCCCCTGCCGCTCCGCGATGCGCGCGCTCATCGCGTACGCCTCGCCGCACATCAGGGAGGTGATGGCCGCCGCGTAGTTGCGCCCCGCCTCCGAATCGTACGGCAGACCCGACGCCATCAGCAGCGCGCCCAGGTTGGCGTAGCCCAGCCCCAGCGGACGGTAGTCGTGGCTGTTCTTCTCGATGCGCTCGGTGGGGTAGCGCGAGAAGCCGACGATGATCTCCTGCGCCAGCAGCATGACGTCCACCGCGTGCTTGAACGCGGCCACGTCGAAGTCGCCGTCGATGCTGCGGAAGTGCATCAGGTTCAGCGACGCCAGGTTGCAGGCCGAGTCGTCGAGGAACATGTACTCCGAGCAGGGGTTCGACGCGTTGATGCGCGCGGTGCCCGAGCACGTGTGCCAGTCGTTCACCGTGGTGTCGAACTGCATGCCCGGGTCGCCGCACAGGTGCGCCGCCTCGGCGATCTCCCGGAACAGCGCCCGCGCCTCGAGCGTCTCCACCGGCTGCCCGTCACGCACCGCGCGCGTCTGCCACGGCGTGCCCGCCACCACCGCCTTCATGAAGTCGTCGGTGGCCCGCACGGAGTTGTTCGAGTTCTGGAAGAAGACGGACGAGTACGCCTCGCCGTTGAAGGAGGGGTCGTACCCCGCCTCGATGAGCGCCCAGGCCTTCTTCTCCTCGCTCGCCTTGCAGCGGATGAACTCGAGGATGTCCGGATGGTCCGCGTTGAGGATGACCATCTTCGCCGCGCGGCGCGTCTTGCCGCCGCTCTTGATGACGCCGGCGAAGGCGTCGAAGCCCTTCATGAAGGACACCGGGCCGGAAGCCGTCCCCCCGCCCGCCAGCAGCTCCTTGCTGCCACGGATGGTGGAGAGGTTGCTGCCCGTGCCGCTGCCGTACTTGAAGAGCATGCCCTCCGTGCGCGCCAGCGTGAGGATGGACTCCATGGAGTCGTCCACGCTGTTGATGAAGCACGCCGAACACTGCGGCTTCTCCTCCACGCCCACGTTGAACCAGACCGGCGAATTGAACGACGCCTTCTGCCGCAGCAGCAGGTGCGTCAGCTCCGCGTGGAACGCCTCCTTGTCCACGTCCGTGGCGAAGTAGCCGCCCTCGGTGCCCCAGCGCGTGAGGGTGTCCACCACGCGCGCCACCAGCTTGCGCACGCTCGTCTCGCGCTCGGGCGTCCCCGGTGTGCCCCGGAAGTACTTCGACGCCACCACGTTCGTCGCCAGCATCGACCACGAGCGGGGGACTTCGATGTTCTTCTGCTCGAAGACCGCCTTGCCGTCCTCACCCGTGATGCTCGCGCTGCGGTACTCCCACGCCAGCTCGTCCGCTGGGTCCACCCCGGGCGTCGTGAAGTAGCGCTCCACGCCCAGGCCCGTCGAAGCCCCCTTCACCTTGCGCCCCGCCGCGCGACGCTCCCTCCCATTCACCATGGGCCTCGCGCTCGACTCCTTCTCCATGTCGCCACCCTCCGGGATTCACTCTGGGTTGGAATGCAAAATTTTGCGGAACGCTAAGCGCGCGAGATCCGGAGTGATTCTTTTCGCCCACGTCGACACACGTGTGACGTTCCGAAGCTCGTTCACCAAGCGTTCCGTCGAGGGCCTGACGGCCCGTTCAGCCTGTCGTGGAAGACGCCCGGCGTGCGACCGGGCGGGGCTCTTAAAACACTTCCGCCACGGCTTCGCAAAGAAACCGACGCCCCAACTAATAGTGCTGGGAGATGTCGTACACACCATGAAATGGGGGTGCCGTGGGCGAGCGTCAAGACGAGCGAGCGGCGTAGCGGCCTGTAGCACCGTCAGCCAGGAGGTGACGATCTAGGGCCACTCCGCCGCCATGTAAATAGGGGCTCTACCTTTACCCAGAACAGATGGCGAGACATGTATCGTCACTCCGGCGCAAACGAGCGTGATCACTGGGAGACGTTTGCTGAAAGTCTCTGCACGGGGAGGGCAGGTGTCTAGTGGCCGAGGTGCTACAGGCCTGTCCGACGGCTCACCGGGCACCCGCCGGGCACACGGCCCCGTCGATTTCGAGGCCTTGGCGCGTTAGGAGGCGGACCATGCCTCCTCCGTTCCAGCGACATGTCTTCGTGTGTACCAACCGACGCCCCGACGGGCACCCCAAGGGGTGCTGTGCGTCGAAGGGGGCCGAGGAGGTCCGGGCCGCGTTCAAGGCGGAGTTGGACAAGCGCGGCGTGAAGGGGCGCATGCGGGCCAACGCCGCGGGGTGCCTCGACACCTGCTCCTTCGGCGTCTCCGTGGTCGTCTACCCGGAGGGCACCTGGTACGGCGGAGTGAAGGTGGAGGACGTCCCCGAAATCGTCGAGGAGCACCTGATGCAGGGCCGCCCGGTGGAGCGGCTGTTGATGCCCTTCTCCCGCAAGGAGAAGGCGGGGAGCTGAGCTCCCCGCCGGTGACGCGTCCCGGAACGGGCGAGGCGGGCCCGGTCCGGAGCAGGCTCGGCTAGCGCACGAACTCCCAGGCGTCCGTCCAGTGGCTGCCGGTGCCGGGGGCGTAGTAGGGCGCGGCGCCCTTGCACCAGCCGGAGTAGGGGAAGGGCTTGCAGCGGTAGACGTGCCCGTCGGTGCCCTGCACGAGCGTGCCGGCGATGTAGCTGGCGAGCCCGTCGGGGTACGCGTACTGCGGCGTCTCGCCGCCGCCGGTGGGCTTCTCGATGTCGAGCTGGAAGGTGTCGCTGGCCTCGCGCGAGTAGACGCGGTTGGCGGTCGCGCTCTGCTCGGGGACGACGCCGCCGGAGGCTTGCAGCACGCCCACCTGGACGCGGCTGGACGTGCTGTTGACCCGCTGCGCGAGGTTGTACATCCACGTGGCCGCGGGCGTCGCGGCGCCGAGCGTCAGCGGGTGCGTCTCCGCGTCACCGCCGCCGCTGTTGAACACGCGCAGCGTCACCTTGCTCTGCGCGGGCAGGTCCTCGCGGGCCAGCACCGCGCCCAGCTCCTTCCAGGAGGTGGGCGGCGGCGGCGTGTCGCTGAACTTCACGTCGTTGCAGGCGTAGAAGGCCTCCGGGGAGTCCGAGCGCTGCCAGATGGTGTAGATGACGTGCGGCCCGGTGCGCCCCTGGGGGAACGGACAGGTGAAGCGGTAGCGGTTGTTCGTCGGGGCCGAGGGCGCCGTCAGCGTGCAGAAGGGCGCGTCCTCCAGGTCCGACCACTTCAACGGCCGCATGGGGTCGTAGCCCTCCTTCGTGACGTAGAGGTGGAAGTAGGCCGTGGCGTGCACGGCCGTGGCGTGGAAGACGAACTCGAACCGCCCGCTGGCGTCCGGGGCGATGAGCGTGGAGGGCCAGTCCGCGCGCGCCAGGTCCAGCCCCTTGTGGCTCTCGTTCGCCGCGCTGCACAGCTTGCCGTCCGGGATGAGCTCGCGGTGGCGGCCATTGGCCGCGCCCTGCCGCACGCCGTTCCAGTCATAGAGCGCCTGGGTGCCGCCCACCTGGATGGCGGCCTTGCACGCCGCGGACTTGGGCGTCTCCGGCCCCTCCTTGAAGCAGCTGTAGACGCGGCTGAGCGGGACCTCCATGGAGCCGTGCGCCTGGGCCAGGCTCGCGGACAGCAGCGACAAGACGACGAGCGACGACGAGAGGGGCCTCTGGATTGCTGGGTGCATCCCTTCCTCCTGTGCGGGGAGATGGAGGAGGGGCGGCGGGAAATCGGGTCACCGCCGGAACGAAAAAGCGGCGACGCGTCCCGTGGGAGGAGCGCGCCGCCGCCGTTCGCGACGGGACTGTCGACTGGCCGACTACCGGCGACGGCCGAACAGTCGCAGGAGGGCGAGGAACAGGTTGATGAAGTCCAGGTAGAGCGTCAGCGCGCCCACGATGCTCACCGTGGCGGCGCTGCTGTAGCCCGTGCCGGCGTGCATCTCCCGCAGCTTCTGCGTGTCGTACGCCGTCAGGCCGGCGAAGACGAGGACGGCCGCGCACGACTTGACGAAGGACAGCGCGTCACTCTGCACGAAGAGGTTGACGATGCCGGCGATGACGATGCCGAACAGCCCCATGAAGAGGAACGTGGCCCAGCCGCTCAGGTCCTTCTTGGTGAAGGTGCCGTACAGGGCCATCGCGCCGTACACGCCCGCGGTCAGGAAGAACGCCTGCCCCATGCTGGCGAACGTGTAGACGAGCGCGAGGATGGAGAACGTCATCCCCGTCAGCGCCGAGTAGCCGATGAAGAGCGCGCCGGCCGCCGGCCCGGACAGTCGCGGCGCCAGGAACGACAGCGCGAACACCGCGCCGAGCTGCACCAGGATGAAGGCCAGCGGCCAGCTGGCCACCAGTCGCAGGAGGGACTCGTTGGCCAGCGTCACCATCATCATGGTGCCGGTGACGAGCAGTCCTCCGAACATCCACCCGTGCACGCGCGACATGAACGCGCGCTGTGACTCCCGCACGAGCACGGAATCGACCGAGCCGCGCTCGTCCGTCTGCCACCCCGAAGTTTCCCAGGCCATGAATCGTTTCGTCCTTTCACGCCAGGCCCAGGCCCGGCGGCGCACAGCTCGAATGACGCGTCGACCGGGACGTGCGCGAGGCCCCGGCCTGACCAAAGACCCTACCTAAATCGCCTTCCACGCCAGCAAAAGCTTCGACGCCACTTCCGTGGTGATGAGCGGCAACACCCCGCCGCCGCCCACGATATTCACGATTTCCGCCACCGAACCCCGGCACACTCCGCCCCACGTGGGCTGCTTCGCCAGTCCAACGGATGCGTAGGCGGAGTAATCCACGAAGAAGGAGGTCGGGACGACCGAGCCCGTTTGCTCGCACAGCAGGTGCTCTTCCGGCGGGGAGTCGACGATCTGCTGCACCACGAAGCCGCCCCCGGTCGCGTCCGTGGCGGCGCGGGCGCACAGCTCCGGCCAGCCCAGCTGCTCACCGTAGGCCGCCTTCACGCGCTCGTCGTACGGCACCGTGCCCTGCGAGCGTCCGAGGAAGACGGCCTTGCCGCCATAATCCCACGCCCGCTTGAGCACGAAGCGGGCCGGCGTCGCCGCGACGAGCGCGACCAGGTCGTCCACCCGCTCACCGTCCGGCCCCGTGGTGGGACCGGGGCGGAAGACGCGGGTCCACGGCACGGAGGCGCCAATCGCCTCCAGCTCCTCGGGCGTCAACCCGGCGGCGTCGGCGAGGTGGGGCTCCGCGAGCGCCTGCGACAGGCGCGCGAAGGTGGACTTCACCTCCACCTGCGAGGCGGGAGGGTTGAGGAACACGGCCTTCCTTCCCGGCACCGTGGCCAGGAAGTCCTCCACCCAGGGCGAGGGAGACTGCTCGAGCCGCCGCACGAAGAGGTGTCGGTAGACCAGGTCGTACTTCTTGCCGCGCACCTCGAAGGCGTCGTCGCCGGACACCTCGTCGGGGTGGACGATGTCCGCGTCCGCGCCCAGCTCCCGGAAGCGCTCGCACAACCACCGCAGCTCCGAAATCTGCGCGTCGTTGCGGCGGCACAGGAGCGCGACGGTGTCCGGCATCTTCCCGGGGCGCTCCGCCGCGTAGCCGTCCAGCAGCGCGCGATAGAGCGCCAGCGCGTTGCTGCCGTTGAGCGCCAGCAGGGAGGGCAGGGCCTTCTCCGGGTAGCGCAGGTGGCGCGCCACCACCTCGATGAAGGTGCGGGCCGCGATGTCGGAGTAGCCCTGCATCGCGGGGATGGTCGCGTTGACCTCCAGCGCGTAGGGCTTGCCGCCGGAGACGAAGTAGTCGACGCGCGTCGTCGCCAGCCGCTGGGACTGCTTCCAGGTGCGCTCGGCGAGCGCGCGCTCGAGCGGGGACAGGGCGCCCAGGAGCTGCTCCGCGTCGGGGCCGCCGAGGATGGCGCGCGCCATCTTCACGGTGGCGGAGGACAGGCGCGCGGACAGCTCCGCCCGGCGACGGATCTCCGCGGCGTCGAGAATCACCGGCGTCGCGGTGATGGGGATGGGGCGGGTGGTGCCATCCTGCTGCGTCACCGCCAGGCCCCGCTTGTACGCGAGCTGAGACAGCTCTTGCGCGAAGTGGCGCGCCTGGTGCCTCAGCACGTCGATGAACTCTTGCACGGAAGTGTCTGTCCTTCGGCTGACCCGGGCCTCGCCGGGGCGGGGGAACCTATGTCCGGAGAGGGCCACCGGTCCATCGCCCACGCACCCGTCCGTCTCCCGCAAGCCGCGTCCTGGTGTGTGTGTCTTTCCGTGTGGCTTGCACGCGCCTTGCGTCTGGCTTACAAACCCGCGTCTCCTCCTCTCCCGAAAACGTGCGCCCCTCTTCGCCCTCGTTGCCCTCACGTCTCGTCCGGTCGCGCCTGCTGGCGCTGCCGCTCGTGCTCGTGTGCGCGATGGCCTACATGGGGAGCGTGCTGCACTTCGTGCTCGTCCAGCACGTCACGTGCCTGGAACACGGCGAAGTGGTCCACCTGGAGGAAGGCTCCACGCATGCGCTCGTCGCGGGCGTGGAGGAACACTTCGATGACGTCCGGTTCGCCTCGCGACAGGACGCTCCCGTGGGCCATGGGGCGGATGCCCACTGTGCCCACCCGTTGATCCGCCGGGAGGCCCCGCCTCCGGCGACGGGGACCCCTGGAATCTCCGGGGTCTCGACCCGCTCCGAGCCCGCGCTGGCCGTGTTCCGCTTCCACGCGGAGCCGGTCGCCCGGCTGCACCTGGCCCCCAAGGCCTCGCCTCCTCGCGCCTGAGCCGTCGCACCAGGACGGCCGTCCCGGCTCCGGGCACTCGCATGCCCTGAGCGGACGCTGGTTCGTGGCCCACGTGTGATCTCACGCCCTACATCTTCGGGGTCGTGAGGCGCTCGCGCGCGACGCGCCGGGGGATGGCTCGTTTCTCCTGCGTGCACGCTCTCGCCCCCCGTGTCGCGCGGCTCCCGCGCGATTTCCGCCATGCCTCCGGCGTCCGTTCCGTCCTCGCCTCCACCGGTGGGGGCCGGTGCGGCGTGGGTGGCTGGCATTCCGCAGTCCATCCACGTGGAGCAACACACATGCACAAGAAGCTTCTGTCCGCCCTCCTGCTGTCCACCGCGCTGCTCACCGCCGCCTGCGGCGATGACGACGAGACGCCCGAGGAGGGCGTCGACGTCGAGGGGTGCGAGCACCTGCGCGAGGGGCCGTCCGTCGCCGTCGCCGCGACCACCACGGGCACGCCTCCGGCGGTCGACGACAACCACCGGCGCTACGACATCGCCCTCGTGGAGGGGGCGGCGGGCCACTCGGGCGCCGTGACGTTCGCGGCGTCCGAGGCCACCGACTACGTCCTCTACCTGAGCGCGGACGTCCCGGTGCGCATCACCGACGCCTCCGGCGCCGAGGTGGAGCTCGAGGAGAGCGCCAAGGGCTCCGAGTCGTGCTCGGAGATCAAGGGCCGGCACGTGGTGCCCCTCTCCGTGGGCACCTTCACCTTCACGTTCGGCCCCACCCCCACGGCGGATGTCTCCCTGGTCATCGAAGAGGCGTCTCACGAAGGCCACGAGCACTAGCAGGTGGCTCACCCCGGGCCCTGGCGCCCGGGGTGTTCCGCCCACCTTATCGACCTGGCCCCCGCGCCAGGTCCCCAGGAGACACGACATGGGAGCCTTCCAGCAGTTCCTGAACGAGAAGCACATCACCCCGGCCACGGTGCTGCGGCTGTCGCGACAGCTCGAGGCCCGGGGCGGGGAGCACCACCTCCTGTCGCGCAAGCGCGCCACGAAGCGGCGTGACAAGGAGACCCAGGGCAAGAGCTACACGGAGCTGGGCCTGTCGAAGCCGCCCAGCGGCCGGGGTGTCAGCGCCCAGCAGCTCGAGGCCGCGCTCGCGGACCAGCCGCTGACGCGCAAGGTGCGCGGCAAGCTCGTGCGCGCCATCAACGCGGTGCTGTCCAAGCAGGGCGGCGGCGCGGTGGATTCCAAGGCCTTGTTCGGCGACGCGGCCGTGCGCGCGGGACCGGCGAAGAAGGCCGCGAGCTAGGGGACGGGGCGCTCTCGTGTCCGGTGACGCCATCCCGCCCTTGCTGCCCGCCGACGCCCTCCGCGACGGCGCGCGGCTGTTCGACACCACGCTGTGGTGCCTCGGACAGGACGTGCTCTGCCCGGAGGGCAACCTGCTGCTGCGCCGAGGGCTCGCCCGGCACGCGCGGCCAGCGGGCGTGGAAGGGCAGAGCGCGTATTCGGTGGCGTTGCCGGAGGGAGGGCGCTTGTTCCTCTGGGGGTTTGGCGCGTTGTGCGAGTGCGGTGAGGCCGTCTTCGTCCCACGGGACGGCTTCACCCCTCGGTGGTTGGAGCGCGCGCCAGCGGGGCCCGCCTACCGTGCCTGTGATTTGGGCTCGGGGCGGGCTCCCGTGACGGACGTGGAGCGACGCGAGGTCCGCCGTGGGTTGGCGGGCCTGTCCGCGTGGCTCGCCGGGCACGAGGAATGGGTGGCCCGGGAAGTGGGACCCGACTGGAGGCGCGCGTGTCTGCGTGAGCGGCGACGCGCGCCCCCGGTTCCGGCGGAGGCGCTCGGTGAAGCCTGGGCCCGACTCGGCTCGCGCATCCGCTCCCTCGATTCTGCTTTCAACGCCTGTGTCGCCCCGGGCTCCGGGGCCGTGGGAGGTCATCATGCTGGCACGACTGCTTCGCAACGATGAGTCATCCGTCTACGTCCAGGCTCCCTGGGAGGACCTGCCGGACCGGGCCCTGCCGCGACCGCCGCTGCGCGAGGGGCTGGGGACTTCGCACCTGCCCGTGAGCACGCGGGTCCCCCTGGCCCAGGCGTTCTTCGACCAGGGGTTGTGCCTGCTGCACCTGGGCTGGGGTCCGGAGGCCCGCCGCGCCTTCGCGGAGGCGACGCGCCACGACCCGGACCTGGCGATGGCCTGGTGGGGCCTGGCGCTGACGCGGGGCCCCGGCGCGCGCTTCGCCTCCGCGCGCGCCGAGGCCATGGGGCGCGCGCTCGCGCTGAGCGAGGGCCTGCCGGACCTCGAGCAGCGCTACATCGTCGCGGCCAGCCTGCTCGCGGAGAAGGGGCCCTCCAACGGGCGCCATGCCTTCGTGCGGGAGATGGAGTGCCTCATCGACCGCTACCCCGAGGACGCGGAGGCGCGGCTGCTGCTCGCCGGGTTCCTGCTGGAAGGCTACGAGCCCGACGGCCGCCCCTCCCAGGGGCAGCCGTATGCGCAGTCCCTGCTGCGCGAGCTGCTGCGGACGAATCCCGACCACGCGGGCGTCCACATGGCGTGGGTGAACGCGATGCTGCCGAGCCCTCGGCCGGAGGTCGCGCGGGAGAGCGCGCTGCGGCTGCTGACGCTCGCGCCCGGGGCGAGCCCCGCGCTGCTCGCCGCTGGGCGGCTGCTGGGCAGGGTGGGGGACGTGGCGGCGGCGAACCGCGCGTTGGAGGCCGCGGTGGACCTGGATGACGCGTACCTCGCCCGCGAGTCGCTGTCGGCGGAAGCGGCCCCGTGCGCCGAGCACGCGATGCGCCTGCTCTGCCAGGGGTGCTCGGAGGCCGGGCGGTACATCGACGCCCAGACGTGGGCGCGCCGGCTGCGCCACCGCGTGGATGCCGCGGGCGCGGAGCCCCAGGCCGTGCTGTTCGCCGCATCCACCCTGGTGGCGGCGCACCTGCGCTTCGGATTCTGCCGCGCGGCGGCGGACGTGCCGCTGGAGCTGGTGGGGGAGCCGACGCCCGCGGAGCTGGGCCTGCGGGACGGCCTGCGGCTGTACACGCGTGGCATCAGCGCGCTGGACGCGGGGCGGCTGGTGGAGGTCGAGCGCGCCTGTGATGCGCTCGATGCGTTGCACCCGCGCCTGTCCGAGCTGCGCCGGGGCGAAGGACGCGCCCTGTGCCCCCGCGACGTGGCGCGCGTGGTGGAGGTGGCGGCGCAGGAGCTGCGCGGCGCGATGGAGGCCCGTCGAGGCGAGGCGGGGCGCGCGGAGGCCACGCTGATTCGCGCCAGCCGCATGGAGCGGCGCCTGCGTCCGGCCGGCCCCGCGCCCTTCTCGCGGTCCTCCCGTGAGACGCTCTCGCGGGTCCGCCTGCGTGACGCGCGCGAGGCCAGGGCGCTGGAGCTGGCGCGGGTGCTCGTCGACGAGCGACCCGGTTGTGGCCACTACCGGCTCCTCATGGCGGAGGCCCACGCCGCGGCGAAGGACCACACGTCGGCGGTGCGCGACTTCAGCGCGTTCCTGGAGTGCTGGCGCGACGCGGACGCGCACCTGCCCGAGCTGCACCGGGCCCGCGTGTTCGTGGCCGGGCGCGGTCGCATCCTCCGTCTGGTCCACAACGCGGACCTGCCGCCTCCCGTGACGCCGGACTTCCGGCCGCTGGAGAAGGTGTCCTGCTAGTGTTGCCCGCCCGAAGTCCGGGCGGGTCCAGCGTCGCCGCCCGGGACGCGGGGCGGGCCCGCGCTTGACGCGTCGCCGCCGGTTGCGCGAGGAGGAGGCATGCCGACCTTCCGCCTCTCGCAGGACCAAGCCGCGCTGCTCATCATCGACGTCCAGGAGCGGCTGTGCGCCGCGATGGAGCGCGATGCCCTGGACCGGATGCTCGCCCGCACCAACGCGGCCATCGAGGGGGCGCGGGCGCTCGGGCTCCCCATCATCGTCACCGAGCAGTATCCGCAGGGGCTGGGGCCCACGCATTCGCTGGTGCGCATGCGCGTCAAGGACGTGACGCCGGTGGAGAAGCTGGAGTTCAGCGCCGCCGTGCCGCAGGTACTGTCCCTACTGGGGGCGCGCAAGCAGGTGCTGGTGGCCGGCATGGAGACGCACGTCTGTGTCTTCCAGACGGTGCGCGACCTGGCGGAGCGGGGGCTGTCTCCCGTGCTGCTGGCGGACGCGCTCCTGTCCCGCTCGGCGGAGGACCGCCGCGTGGGGCTGGACCTGTGTCGCGACGCGGGCGGCACGGTGTCGACGGTGGAGACCGTGCTGTTCGACCTGCTCGGGCGCGCGGGCACGCCCGAGTTCAAGAAGGTCTCCGCGGCGGTCCGCTGACGGCTAGAACACCGGCGGGAGCTCGGTCGGAGGCGGCGGCCGGATGCTCGACGGTGGCGGCGCCAGCTTGTCCGGGTCGCTCGCGGGCCGGGACGGAGTCAGGGCGCCCACATACAGCAGGCCCTGCGAGCCCTCCTCGGAGGGCGCCTCGAACCAGGTGATGTACGGCGTCTGTCCGGGGAGCGCCGCCGCCGGGCCGAAGGGCGTCGCGCCGATGACGCCGCAGGCCAGCTTCCCGTCGCGATTCAGGTCGCAACCCCAGCGGGTTCCCTGGGCGTAGCTCAGGTCCAGCACCACGAGGTCGCCCTGCTTCAGGTGCTGGGCCATGGGCGTGAAGCCCTTGTCCCACTGGGCGCCCTTGACCGTGCGGGTGTGGGCGTTACCCGCGAGGACGAGGTGCACTTCGTCGGGGTGGTCCTTGCGGCGCTGCTGCCAGACCTGCGCGAGCTGCAGGTCCCGCTCGCTCCCCTGGGCTGTGTCCGTGTCGTAGGCGACGAGCGTCACGCGAAGCCCGGCGAGGCGCATGGCTCGCACGCGGTCGATGAGGTCGAGGACGGCGCGACTGCTGCGTCCGTCCTGATAGGGGCGGTGCCAGAAGCGCCCCTCGAGCAGCGCGTCCTGGTCCGAGGGTGCTCCCGGGCTCGCCAGATAGCGGTCCAGCCGCTCCTGTTCGGTGCGGGGGAGTGACAGTCCCAGGGCCACGGGAAGAGACGCCTCGGCGAGCTGGCACACCACGTTCCCCACCACCTGGGGGGCCTCATTGGTGCCCAGCTGCTCGCCGATGACCAGCGTCACGCCCGTGCGAACCAGCGGCTCCAGCCCGCGAACCCTGTCGCCACAGAGACCCGTGTCGGCTTCCGTGTCCTTCCAGCGCTTCAGGTAGAAGTCCGCGGTCCGCACCGGCACCGGAGGCGGGTCCTGCCTCACGTTGCCACTGACGACCTCGAGCGACGGGCCGGACTCCAGCCGCAAGGTCAACGCTCGTTCCAGCTCGAGGTCCCGGACGCCACGCATGGCCGCGCGCATCTCGGGATCTTGTTCGCGCTCCGTCGACGGCGGGGCGGGGCCGAAGTTCACCCGGCCCCTCTGCTCGGCGTACTCTCGGAGCATCTTGCTCCAGACGCCGCGCCGGCTGGAGTCATTGCCCACGGAGGAGAAGGACATGCGGAAGATGCGCACGACCGACTGCCGCGGGCTCACCTGGATTCCCGTCACCAGGTAGCGCGAGAACTGGCTGTTCCCCGTGCCGATGGTGGCTGGGTACTGCCAGGTGGTGAGGAGCTGGGCGGGGTCCACCGTCGCCTCGAACTGGTAGCCGCGCGCCTCGAGCAGCTCCCGCGTCACCTGGAGGGCCTCGGCGAGCGGCTTCTGGAACACGTGCTCGAATCGCGGCGTCTCCGACTCCGAGGTCCGCGCGGCCCCGTGAGCGCAGGCCACCAGCATCGTCGCGGTCAGCGCCGTCCACCATGCGCGTCCCCCTCGTCCACGCGTCCGTATCGTGCATCTGGGAGGCGAGGGATTCGGCGTCGGAAAGGGCTCGACCTCATCGGAGGAACGACGTGCGCGGTGGGGCATCGAGGGGCTCCTTGTAAAGGGAACACGCTCGAAACGCCGCGTCCCGGCGACGCATATCGGCTCGAGAGAGAGACCGTTCAGCCCGCGTGTTGGACACGCGCTAGTCAACCGCTCCAGGCTCCCCGGAGATGTGAGCGACCTCGGAACGCCGCGCCCCGCGCCGCATATCGACGCGGGGCGGGATTCGTCAGCGCGCGCGTTGGACGAGCTGGATCAGGAAGCGCAGCGCCATGGCCACGCCCACCAGCGCCGCCGCAAGCACCGTCTGCGAGCCGCCGACCGGGAAGTCGAAGAAGTAGGCGAACAGATAGCCCCCCACGCCGGAGATGATGCCCGCCAGCGTGGCGACCAGGAACGTCCACGGCAGGCGCAGGTCCAGCATCAGCGCGGCGATGGCCGACAGCGTGGAGAAGGCGAACACCGGCAACGCGCCGAGCGCCCGCGCGCACACGCCCACCATCACTCCGATGGACACCATCAACACACCGTCCAGCAGCCGCACGGGCAGCCCCTGCACCAGCGCGCCGATGCGGTCGAAGCTGGCGAAGGTGATGCCCCGGTACCACCACAGGTGGATGGCCATCACCACGGCGCTGGCGATGATGACGGTGCGCAGTTGCTCCGGCGTCACCAGCACGGCGGTGCCGAAGAGGATGCCCTGGATGTCGTGGGACTCCTGCGCGATGCGGTCCCCGATGAGCACCGCCGCGCCTCCGGACAGCGCGTAGGCCAGCCCCAGCAGGCTCTCCCGGGTGAGCCGCAGCCGGGAGGGGTCCATCATCAGCAGCATCGTCGCGACCAGCGCCAACGCGGTGGCGCCCAGCACGGGCTCCACCTCGAAGCCCAGGTGGATGCCCGCGTAGAAGGCCAGCGCCACGCCCAGGCCCGCGGACTGGGCCACCGCGGCGCTGACGAACACCATGCGCCGCAGCACCACGTAGACGCTCAGGAACCCGAGCACGCCGCCCGCGAGCAGCGCGCACAGGAGCGGGTCCCTGAACAGCTCGAAGCCCGCGACGAACTGTTGCCACTGGGTCGGTTCAGCGAGCGTCGTTTCCACGATGAGGACCCTCGGGGGCGCGGTGGCAGTACTCGTCGCCATACTGGCGGCGGAAGGCGGGGTGGCAGAACACGGTGCGCGCGTCGCCCACGACGAAGGCGGAGGTCTCCCGGTCCACGAAGAGCAGCACGTCCGCGTGCTCGGCGGCGACCTCCAGGTCGTGGCACACCACCACCACGCCCAGTCCCCGCTGGCGCGCGAGCAGGCACAGCCGCTGCATCGTCTCGCGCTCGGCCACCGCGTCCATGGCGGCCGTGGGCTCGTCGAGCAGCACCAGGTCCGCCTCGGTGGCGATGAGTCGGGCCAGCAGCGTGCGTTGCTTCTGGCCCTCGGACAGCTCGCGGTAGGGGCGCGCGGCGATGGCCTTCGCCCCCGCCGTGTCGAGGGCGGACTCCACCGCGTCGCGGTCCGCCTTCTTGGCGAAGGGCCACAGGAAGCTCCACCCGCGCAGCCGTCCCCAGGCCGTCAGCTCCCGCGCGCGCAGGGGCAGCAGCGAGTCGATACCGGACGTCTGCGGCACGTACGCGCTGCGCATCTCCGGGTGGCTCCGGGTGATGCTGCCCGACACCGGGTCGATCATCCCCAGCAACGTCTTGAACCAGGTGCTCTTGCCCGAACCGTTGCGGCCCACCACCGCGACGAACTGGCCGCGGCGGATGACCATGTCGATGGGCGGCAGCATGGGCTTGTCGTTGTAGCCGATGACCAGATTCGCGCAGGTCAGCAGCGGCTCCCCGAGCGTGAAGGTGGAGGGGACGTGCGACGTCGCCCCGGTCGAACCCGTCTCATCGGTCTTCACGTCGAACCTCCGCCTGGGGTGTCAGGTCCGCGAGCGCGTCGAGGACCGCCTCGCGCGCGGCCGTGTTGCGGCTGTCCCCCAGGTCCGCCACGCCGTCCGCGTCCACGGCGACGGCGGACCAGTCCACCGCGTCGAAGACGGACGGCGGCACGGTGAGCGACAGCGCCAGCTTCACGCGCGGCTCGTGCTCCCGGTCCGAGGGCACGTCCACGTCGCCCGTCACGGTGAACAGCGGCGTGGCCTCCTCGTGGTCACCGCCTTCCGCCGCTTCGAGCATCAGCCGGAACGCGCGCGCGGGAATGCGCGCTGGGACGCGCGCGTCGCGGAGCTGCCCCTCCAGCTTCACGGCGGTGACCTCCCAGACGCCGCGGGTGAGGGTGGTGCGCGGCAGCTCGCAGTCCGGCTCGCACTCCACCGCCACCGGCCCGGAGGTCACCAGGTCCAGCTCACCGTCGACGTGGAGCGCGGCGACGAGCGACGCGCCGGAGCCGCCGCCGTTCAACTCCGCCTCGATGTCCTCGTAGTCCACGAGCGCGCCGTCGGAGCGGTGGCAGTGGCCGTTGTGGCACAGGCTGTAGCCCGGGGGCGGATTGGCCGGGTCGAACGTGGTGGGGCCGCTGGTGCCCGCGCCGCCCAGCAGCTCCACGTGGGAGACGCCCAGCGCGGCGTTGTCCAGCCGCACCTGGAAGTCGGACGAGAGGCGTTGGAAGCCGTCGCCCGTGTCGCGGTCGCGGGTGGGCGCGTAGCGGGCCTGGACGGTGGGCTCGAGCACGGCGAAGCCCTCGCCCGCGTCCAGCGCGCAGCCGGAGGTCAGCAGCAGGGGAATCAACAGGTGGACGCGCATGGCTCACCCTCCCTTCGCGCCAGCGAGCCCCTTTTCGAGGCCGCCGACCATCTCGTTGATGTGCTGGATGTACGTCTCGCCCGCGCGGAAGTCCGTGCCGCCGTGCAGGGTGACGAGCGGCGCCGGAATCATGTTGGCGAGCATCTTCGCCTCGCGGTCGTTGTAGTAGCTCTCGATGAGCACCATGCGCGCCTTGCGCTGGCGCGAGAGGACGAGCACGCCCGCGACGTGGGACGGGTTGGGCGGAATGCCCGGCTTGGGCTCGAGGAAGGCGATGGGCTCGAAGCCCAGCCAGTCCGCCAGGTAGGCCGTCGTCTTGTGGAACGCGATGACGGGCGCGCCGCGCAGCCCCGCCAGCCGCTTCTCCCAGTCCGCGCGGGCCTTGTCGATCTCCGCCGTCAGCTTCGCCGCGTTGGCGCGGTAGTCCGCCGCGTGCTTCGCGTCGAGCTGGGCGAGCCGCTCGGCGATGCCCCGCGCGACGGCCGCGCCCTGGCGCGGGTCATAGAGGTAGTGGGGGTTGCCGCCCGGGTGCACGTCGCCCTCGCTGCGGTCCACCTTCCCGGGGGGAATCTCCAGCACGCGGACGAACTGCGAGGCGTTGAGGTAGCCGGGGCTGCCCACCTGGATGCGCGGGTTGCGGGAGCCCGTGAGCAGGTTGGGCAGCCAGCCGATCTCCAGGTCCAGGCCCACACAGACGAGCAGGTCCGCCCGGTTGAGCGCGAGCGCGAGGCTGGGCTTGGCGTCCACGCGGTGCGGGTCCTGGCTGCCGAGCGCCATGGACTGCACGTCGACGTGCTGGCCGCCCACCGCCTTGGTGAGCGCGGCGAGGTCCGGGACGGTGGTGACGACGTTGAGGGCCGCGCGCGCGGGGGCGGCGGCGAGGAGGCAGAGGGCGGCGCACATCGCCGCGACGAAGTGGAGGTGACGCATGGGGAGGTTCTCCCGGAAAAGAGGTTCAGAACGCATGGGCGCCGTGGGCGCCCGTCACCAGCTCGAGCGCGAGGAAGACGGAGTAGTCCGCCTCGTCGCGCCAGCGCGCGTCGTCCCGCGCGGCCTGCAGGCGCAGGCGCGAGAACTCCGTGGGCCAGAAGGTGAGGTTGACGGAGACGCGGTCGCGGTTCTTCGTCCACTCGGGGTCGAGCGGATCCGCCGCGACCTTGCCGTCCTGGCCGTGGGCGGCGGTGCCCAGTTCGTAGCGCGCGGCGGTGGCCCAGCGCTGGGAGAAGCGCCACGCGAGCTGGGCATAGCCGTTGTAATCGGTCAGCACGTCGTCGGGCACCTGGCGGCGGCGGTAGAGCGCCTCCACCTGGAGCGTCACGAGCGTGTCGCTCGCCGCGGTGATGGGCCGGTAGCGCAGGTACAGGTCCGTGCCGTACACGTCCGTGCGGTTGCGGTAGCCGGTGGGGTTGGGGCCGGTGGCGGCGGACAGGCCCCACATCAGGGACAGGTCGTCCGACAGCGGGAAGAACTGCTTCACCGCGCCGGTGAGCTGGAGGTCCAGCGGGGACAGCACCCGGTCGTTCGATGCGCCCAGGAAGCTGCGCGCGGTGGCCTCGCCCGTCGCGTCCGTGGCGCTGCCGGTGACCTCCACGAACCAGGGCAGCGGCGCGAGCCAGGACAGCTCCACGCCCAGGCCGCGGTTGCCCTCGCCGCCGAAGACGCGGCTCATGGCGAAGGGCTGGTCCACGAAGTCCCACGCGTGCGGGTGGGTGGCATTCATCCGCCCGAACCGCGTGAGGAACTGTCCGGCGCGCACCTGGAGGCTGTAGGGCAGCGCCAGCGTGGTGCCGTACGCCTCCTCGATTTCGACGCCGAACTGGCTGTAGACGATGTTCGCGTCGAAGCGGAAGTAGGGGTCCACCACCGACCCGATGGACAGCTCCAACTGCTGCAGGTTGAAGCCGTTGCGCGTCGGGTCGTGCGCGCCGCCCTGGAGCGGCTCCTTGGAGGAGAAGCCCGCGGCGGCGACGTCCAGGATGAAGCTCAGGTCCAGGAAGTTGGTGCCGCTGCCCGCGCCGGGGATGGACAGCGGGAGCCCGCCTCCCGGTTTGGAGTCCGGCGGGGCGGAGGTGCTGGAGGGGACCCCTTGCTGGGTATCACCGCCGAACGCCTTCTCGATCTCCGCCATCTCCTCGGGCGTGAGGCCCGGGGGGACGTCGGAGGTGGGGGCGCCCGCGTCGGGCTCGCCGCTCCCCGCGTCGGCGGGTGGGGAAGAGGGGGGCTCCTGCGCCGAGGCCCCGGCCGCGGACAGGAGGACTGCGATGGACACGACGACGAGCGCGCCGTGTGGACGACGTGAGACGGATGACACCGGATCGACTCCTCGAAACCGGACGCACGCGTGCGCGCACGTCCACTCCCAATGACGAGACAGCACCTGCCAGACGCGACTTCAGGCGCGCGCGGGCGGTGAGGCCTTGGGGGCGGTGTCGAGGACGGAGAGGGGAGGGCGGACGAGGGGAGGCGCGGTGGCGGCGTGGCTCTCCACCCGCCACTCCAGCGCCCAGGACACGGGGGCGCCGAACGCGAGCGGCTCGCGCGCGCTGGACGTCAGCAGCGGGCACTTCTCGTGGGTCGACTTCACCGGGTCCATGCCCGAGGCGGGCACGGCGGACACCTGAACGGTGCGTCGCGGGGAGAGGCGCTCCTGGATGGAGCCGGTGCCTTGCGCCGTCTCCTCGAAGGTCTGGTGCTCCGGACAGAACCGGTGGGCGTGCGCGTCCCGGAGGTGGAGCAGGTCTCCCACCGGCTGCAACGACCACAGCACGACCAGCAACGTCGCGGTGCTACGGACGAGGCTGTGGGCGCGCGGGTTCATCGTGGGAATGGGAGACCCGGGTGCTCTACTGACGGCCCCCGGCGGAGTCAAGGCAGGCTATCACGGTGTGCCGATGCCGGGGGGACGTGCGCCATCCTCCGGGCATTCATCGGGATGCCCCCGGGCCTCGGGGGAGTTGGAGACACCGCGAATGGAAGAGGGACAACCCGACGAGCGATTCATTCCGGTGGCTCGGCTCGATGCGTTGGACGCACGAGGCCGTGCCGTCGTGGAGGTGGGTGGCACCCGCGTGGCGCTCGTCCGGGTGGAGGGGCGCCTGTATGCGCTGGAGGACGCCTGCCCTCACCGGGGAGGCCCGCTGTCGGAGGGGGACCTGGAGGGGCACTTGCTGCACTGCCCGCTGCATGCCTGGCCCTTCGACGTGCGCACCGGCCGCTGCCCCCGGCAGGAGGGGGTGGAGGTTCGTGTCTATGACGTCCGCGTGCGAGGTGGGGAGATCCTCGTCGCGGCATCGGATAGGGTGGCCGCCCGCTGAGAACGCCGTCACCGTAGGAGCACGTGTCCCCGTGAGTCCCTCCAAGCCCCGCACTCGACGCGCTTCCTCCCCGCCGCTGCCCGTCAGCGTGCCGGACCCCGCCGGCATGGCCCGCGCGGTGGAGGCCTTCCTCCGCGCCGCAGGCCTTTCGTTGGATGACGAGAACCTGCAGGGCACCCCCAAGCGCGTCGCGGAGGCGTGGGGGCGGGAGTTCCTGGACGGCTACGCCATCAGCCCCGAGGAGGCACTGGGCGCGACGTTCACCTCGCCTCGCGGCACCTCGCGCGAGCTGGTGGTGGTGACGGACCTCCGCTTCCACTCGATGTGCCCGCACCACCTGTTGCCCGTGACGGGCCGGGCGCACGTGGCCTATGTGCCGGGCGACCGCATGGCGGGCTTCGGCCGCCTGTCCGCGCTGGTGGACTGCTTCGCCCACCGGCTCATCCTCCAGGAGGAGCTGGCCCGCCAGGTGGCGAGCTCCCTGGCCCGCGTGCTGCGCAGCTCCGGCACCGCGTGCATCATCGAGGCGGAGCAGTCGTGCTTGCGCCTGCGCGGCGGCCGGCAGCACGACGCCATCACCCACGCGGAGGCCTACGAGGGCTCGCTGCGCGAGGACGGAGCGCTGCGCCGGGAGCTGTGGACCCGGCTGGGGGCGCGGCGATGAGTGACGCGCCCGGGCCCACCCGCGTGGAGCCCGAGCGCGTGGAGCGCCTGGCCGCGCACCTGGCGACGCTGCTCGCCCCGGACCAACTGCGGCGCGACGCCGACACGCTCGGGACCTACGCCCGGGACGAATCCGACAGCGGCGTCTTCCCCCCCGACCTCGTGGTCTTCCCACGAGACACCGCGCAGGTGTCCGCCGTCTTCAAGGCGTGCGTGGCGCACGGCGTGCCCTTCACGCCCTGCGGGGCTCGCACGGGGAAGAGCGGCGGCTCGCTGCCCCTGCGCGGCGGGGTGGCGGTGAGCCTGGAGCGCATGAACCGCATCCGGTCCGTCTCCGTGGAGGACCTGACGGCCGTGGTGGAGCCCGGCGTCATCACCGGCGACCTGATGCGGGCGGTGGAGGCCGTGGGCCTCTTCTATCCCCCGGACCCCAACTCGTGGGAGTCGTGCACCCTGGGCGGCAACGTGGCGGAGAACGCGGGCGGTCCCCGCGCCCTCAAGTACGGCGTCACCCGGGACTACGTCATCGGCCTCGAATGGGTGCTCCCCGACGGCGAGGTCGTGCGCGTCGGCCGGCGGACCATCAAGGGCGTGGCGGGCTACGACCTCGTCGGCCTCTTCGTCGGCTCGGAGGGCACACTCGGGGTCGCGACCGAAATCACGCTCCAGCTCATCCCCTTGCCGCGGGAGGTGATGACGGCCCTGGTCGTCTTTCCGTCCGTGCTGGACGCGGCCCGGGGCGTCTCCGCGGTGCTGGCGGGCGGCATCCTGCCTCGCTGTCTGGAACTCATCGACGACGTCGCGTTGCGCGCGGTGGACGGGCGGGGGTTCACCTTCCCGGCGGGCGCGGGCGCCGTGGTCATCGCCGAGGTGGACGGCTCCAGCCAGGACGGGCTGCTGGAGGAACTGTCGCGGCTCGGTGACATCTGCACACAGCAGGGCGCCACCCAGACGCTCGTCGCGCAGGACGCGTCACAGCGGGAGAAGCTGTGGGCCGTGCGCCGGGCCATCTCCCCGGCGCTGCGCGCGCTCAAGCCACGCAAGGTCTCCGAGGACATCGTCGTCCCACGTTCGCGCATTCCCGAAATCATCGAACGGCTCAAGGCCATGGGCGCCGAACTGGGCCTGACGGTGGCCACGTATGGCCATGCGGGGGATGGCAACCTGCACGCCAACGTCCTCTACGAGGGCCCGCATCAGCGTCACCTGGTGGATGAAGCCCTGCGCCGCATGTTGGTGATGACAGTGGAGGCGGGCGGGACGATCACAGGCGAGCACGGTGTAGGCCTCGCGAAGCGGGAATATTTGTCGCTGGAACAGCAGCAGCCGCTCATCGCCCTGCAACGTCGGCTCAAGGACTTCTTCGACCCATCAGGGCTGCTCAATCCGGAGAAAATCTTTCCGTCGCTCGTGCGTTCCAACTGAGTGCCGTTGCGCGCTGGTCGACAGGTCCGTCGGGCTCGTCAACCTTGCAAGTCACTGGAAGGGCTGGTGTCGAGCCCGCCAGGTGACGGAGGTCGACAGACGAAACGGGGTTTGTCGATGGAATGCGAAACCCTTTCGCTCGTTGCGCGTCCTAGTAGCAGGTGGACGCGCGTCGGCGGGGACAGCGCGTCCGGCATCGAACGGAGGACGGGAAATCATGGCCAACTCGACGAAGTTTGCGGCGGAGGGCCTGTCGCAATACCTGCGTCACCTGGGGGGGCATCAGCAACTGACTCGCGAGCAGGAATACGAACTGGCTCGGCGCGCTCGCAAGGGTGACGAGTCCGCGCGGCAGACGCTCGCCACCTCCAATCTGGCCTTCGTTGTCGCCGTGGCGAAGAAGTTCGCCAATCGCGGCGCGCGACTGGATGACCTCATCCAGGAGGGCAACGTCGGCTTGATGAAGGCGATCGAGCACTTCGATCCGAAGAAGAACGTGCGCTTCGCGACCTACGCGGTGTGGTGGATCCGCGCCTACATCACCCGGTACCTGAAGGACAACCGCAGCCAGGTGCGCGGCGGCGAGGCGGAGCGGGGCAGCATGGTCGACTTCTCGCTCGATGCCTCCATCGACGAGGAGGGGGAGACCACCTTCCTCGACCGGCTGGAGGACTCGGGGCCGTCGCCCCAGGACGTCTACCTGTCCAACGAGCAGGACACGGAGATCCAGGAGGCGCTCACCAAGGTCCGCAAGCGCATTGGCGACCTGGGCTGGGACATCCTCACGGAGCGGCTCACGCAGGACAAGCCGCTGACCCTGGAGGAGCTCGGGCAGCGCTGGGGTGTATCGCGCGAGCGCGTGCGCCAGGTGGAGCTCAAGACGAAGACGTTCCTCGAGCGCTACCTGTCGGCCTTCAACGAGAACGAGGAGCAGGCCGCCCAGGACGCGGCCTGACGACGCCACGGGCCGTCTCCCCACCCGGGGAGGCGCCTTCCAGGGGCGGGACTGGCGGGGTCTTCCACCCTTGCTGGACCCGCCCTCGTTTTTTGGCCGCCCGGACGGGCCGGCTGGTTTGCGTGCGGCCGAGCGTGCGTGCTAAGCCCACCGGCCATGCGCTTGATTTTGCTCGCCTTGTGCGCGCTCGTGGCCTTCCCGGCGCGGGCAGCGGACCCCGAGGTGTTGGCCCGGTTGGATGCTTTGCATGCCAGGCGCGCGGACGTGGCGGCGGTGAAGGAGCTGGAGGCGGCGCTCAAGCAGGCCCTGGCGGCGACCCCGGACGACTTCGAGCTGGTGTGGCGCCAGGCGCGGCTGCTGCAGTGGCAGGCGGACGGGGCCGTGAGCAACGACAAGCTGAAGAAGGTCCTGGGGCGGCAGACCTGGGACGCGGCGGAGAAGGCCGTGAAGCTGGCCCCCGAACGGGTGGAGGGTCACTACTTCGCGGCGACGGGCATTGGCGCATATTCCCAGGCGGTGGGCGTGATGAAGGCGCTGGGCGAGGGCCTGGAGGGCAAGTTCAACGAGCGCATCGACGCGGCGCTGCGGATCGACCCGGACTTCTCGATGGGAGCACCGCTCCTGGTGAAGGGCCGGTACTTCTACGAGCTGCCCTGGCCGAAGCGCGACCTGAAGAAGTCCGCGGAGTATTACGAGAAGGTCATCAAGAAGCACCCGCAGATGCTGCGCGCGCGATACTTCCTCGCCGAGACGCTCCTCAAGGACGACAAGGCCAAGCAGGCGCACGAGGCCATCCAGCAGGTGAAGCAGGGCAGCGTCGCGTACGACCCGGCGGAGGGTCAGCGCGTTCAAGAGTGGGCGAAGAAGGTCCAAGCGGACATCGAGGAGGAGCTCAAGTGAGAGCAGAGAATCAGGTAGCACCTTCGGCTCCGGCGGCCGGAGCGCAGGAGGGAAACCTGGTCCAGTTGCTGATCCAGCGCGCGCAGAACGCCTCCAAGGCGGGTGTGACGCACAAGAAGGATGGCCGCTGGCAGGACGTGTCGTTCGGGCAGGTGCTGGATGACGTGAAGGCGCTGTCGGCCGGGCTCGTCGCCCAGGGCGTCAAGCCTGGAGATCGGGTGGCGCTGTTCGCCAACACCAGCCTCTTGTGGATCGTGGCGGACCTGGCGATCACCGCCGCGCAGGCCATCACCGTCCCCATCTACTCGTCGAACACGCCGGACGAGTTCGCGTACATCGTCAACCACTCGGAGGCGAACTTCGTCTTCGTGGACAACGACGAGAAGGACGCCAAGCAGGCTGGCCGCCTCACCCGCGTGCGCCAGAAGCTGGCGGACTGCGGCTCCATCCAGAAGGTCATCCTCTTCGAGGGCGCGGTAGCCGGCGGGCAGGAGCTGTCCCTGGCGGACGTGCTGGCCCAGGGCCAGAAGGCCCACCAGGCCAACCCGGGCTCCTTCGAGGAGCGCGTGGCCTCCGTGAAGTCCGAGGACACCAACTGCATCATCTACACCTCGGGCACCACGGGCCTGCCCAAGGGCGCCATCCTCACCCACGGCAACTGGACGTACCAGGCGCACGCGGTGCAGGCCATCGGGATGATGGAGCCGGCGGACTCCGTCATGCTGTTCCTGCCGCTGGCGCACGTGTTCGCGCAGGTGGTGAAGGCCGCGTGGCTCTCCATGGGCTTCCGGCTCATCATCGCGGAGTCGGTGGACAAGCTGCTGGCGAACCTGGTGGAGACGCGCCCCACGGTGCTGCCGTCCGTGCCCCGCGTGTTCGAGAAGGTCTACAACAACGTCGTGGCCAACGGCTCCGCGGCGCCGGGCCTCAAGGGCCGGATGTTCCGCTGGGCCTTCAAGCTGTTCGACGAGTACGTCGACGCGCAGATGCAGGGCCGCGAGTACAACCCGCTGGCCTTCGCGCTGGCGCGCAAGCTGGTGTTCAGCAAGGTGCGCGGCACGCTGGACGAGAAGCTGGGCGGCAACATGCGCCTGTTCGTCTCCGGCGGCGCGCCGCTGTCGCGGAAGATCGGCTACTTCTTCGACCTGCTCGGCTTCAAGGTGGTGGAGGGCTACGGCCTGACGGAGACGGCGGCGCCCACCAACGCCAACCGGCCGAACAAGATCAAGATCGGCACCGTGGGCCCGGCGATGCCGGGCACCGAGGCGAAGATCGCCGCGGACGGCGAGGTGCTCGTGCGTGGCCCCTGCGTCATGAAGGGCTACTACAAGAACGACGAGGCCACCGCCGAGGCCCTGGAGAAGGACGGCTGGTACCACACCGGTGACATCGGGGAGATCGACGCGGACGGCTACCTGCGCATCACCGACCGCAAGAAGGACATCATCGTCACCGCGGGCGGCAAGAACGTGGCGCCGCAGAACATCGAGAACACGCTCAAGACGTTCCCCATCATGAGCCAGGCCATGGTGTACGGCGACAAGCGCCCGTACCTCGTCGCCCTCATCACGGTGGCGGACGAGGCGGTCCGCAAGCTCCTCGCGGAGAAGGGCGCGCCCGTGGGCTCCTACGCGGACAACGCCAAGCGCCCCGAAGTCCACGCGGCGGTGAAGGCCGTGCTGGACAAGGTGAACTCGGAGCAGCCGCCGTACGCCACCATCAAGCGCTTCACCGTCATGCCCGCCGACTTCACCCAGGAGACCGGCGAGCTGACGCCCACCCTCAAGGTGAAGCGCAAGGTGTGTAGCCAGAAGTACAAGGCGCAGATCGACGCCATGTACGACAACGCGGCCGTGCTGGACTAGCCGCCGCCCGGTCCTCGCTCCCCCTGGTGCCTCCCCGCGGCGCCAGGGGGGATGTCGCCTTCTCCGCTCTCAGATGAGGCGGGGGACGGTGGCCCCAGGTCCTGGAACGCCAACGCCCGATCGACCCCGGAGGTACCAGGGTGGATCGGGCGTCGTGCTACGTGGGAGGGCCCCGGGGGCCGGCTCAGGCGTGGCTGCTGGGCGTCTGCGACTTGACGTCCTTGTCGATGGTGCCGCCGCTGGCGAGCGTGCCGCCGGCCTTCTTGTCGCCAGGCGCGCCCGTCTCCTCGTCACCGGAGAAGCCGCGCTTGAAGTTGCGGATCGCGCTGCCCAGGGACGAGCCGAGCTGCGGCAGCCGCGTCGCCCCGAAGAGGAGCAGCAGCACGAACAGGATCAGGAGAAGTTCCATTGGCTTCAGCCCCAGCATCGCTCGACTCCTTCGCGAAAAACGGGCGGAGCATAGCGGGGGGGAGGCCTGACCGCCAGCAAGAGCGGATCCCTCACGCCTGAAGGGTCGCTGGCGGGGCGAGTTCGACGGGGCGCGCCGTCGCCAGGGTGAGGAACAAGGCGCTCCCCCCCGGGTCCGTCTCCACGCCCACGGTGCCGCCGTGGACCTCGACCTCCTGTCGGGCCAGGTAGACGCGCAGTGGATCCTCCAGCTTCTTCTCCCGGAAGGCGCGCTCCTCGCGGCGGAAGACGACGGAGGCGTCCTCGTCGGACAGGGGGACGCCGTCGCGGCGCACCTCCACCCGCACCCGGCCCCCTCCGCCGTGCAGACCCAGCCGGATGACCTCGCCGGGTTGGGCGCGTGACAGCTGGTAGAGGATGAAGGCCTCCAGCGCGTGCTGGATGCGGGCCCCGTCCACCACCACCTCCGGGGGCGTGGCCAGCGGATCCACGTCCAGCAGGAGCGACACGTTGGCGGCGCTGGCGGCGGCGCGCTGGCGCTCCACCGCGGCGTCCAGCAGGGGCAGCAGCGGCTGGCGCTCCCGTTCGCAGGCCAGCGAGCCCAGGTCGGCCCGGCTGGAGTCGAAGAAGTCCTGGGAGAAGGCGATCGAGCGGTCCGCGTTGCGCAGGATGGTCTCCAGCCCGCGCTGCACCTTGGGCTCCAGGGGCACCCGTCCGTTGAGCAGCAGGGCGGCGTAGGAGCGGACGTTGGCCAGCGAGCCTCGCAGGTCGTGGGAGGCCATGCCCAGATAGCGCACCCGGCGCCGCGTCTCCTCGTCGCTCCAGGCCAGCGGGAAGGTCCACCACAGGCGGTCTCCTCCGTCGAGCGACTCCTCCCCCGCGAGCAGGGCGCGGTCCTCCTGCTCCCAGATGCGCGCGTCACCGTCATGGCGATGGAAGCCCGCCCGCGTCATCAGTTCCTCGATGGAGCCGACGTCCGAGGGCAGCTCGGGCAGGCCCAGGTGCTCGAGGAGCAGCCGTCCCACCGGGCGTGGGGGCCCCTGCTGGGGGACCAGGACGATGCCGGGCGCTTCCACCGTACCGCCAGCTCCCATCTCCCCCGGGCTCCTCACGTTTTCCACCTCCTGTCCAGCAGGTCACGGAAAGGGTGGGGAGGCACTGTCGGTTTTGCAACGTGGGACCCGACGGCTCCTGGAGTCCGTGTTTTCTTGCGCCGCGTGGGAGGAGGATGGTGGAAGAATCCTGATCGCCGCACCGAGGGAGACTGCCCTGACCCCGCCCAACACACAGCCTGCTGGTGCACCGGTCGTTCTCGTCGTGGACGACGACCCGGACATCCTGGAAGCCCTCTCCGAGATCCTGGAGGCGGAGGGGTTCGAAATCCGCCGCGCGCGCAACGGCAAGGAGGCGTTGGATCGCCTCGAGCCCGAACCGCCAGACCTCATCCTGCTCGACCTGATGATGCCGGTGATGGATGGGTGGGAGTTCGCCCAGAAGATGCGCCAGAAGCCACCGGAGGTGGCGGGCATCCCCCTCATCGTCCTCAGCGCGGACCGCAACGTCGGCAGCAAGGCGGCGGACATCGGCGCGGTGGGGCACCTGGCCAAGCCCTTCGAGCTCAACGACCTGCTGGAGATGGTGCGTCGCTCACTGAACCCACCCTCCGGCGTCGGGACGTCCACCACCGCGCCTTGAGCCGCCGGGCCCATCGCGCTGCTTGACCTGCCAGGGGGGCGACATTACGGTCCCCCCACTGTCTTGATTCACCAATCAATGACCAGGGCAAGGAGCGAGTCATGAGCGCGAAGGACATCATCGAGAACCAGATTCCCGAGGTTCTCAAGGCGAAGCCGGAGCTGGCGAAGGACATCAACGCCGTCATCCACTTCGACATCTCCGGCGAGGGCGGCGGCAAGTGGACTCTCGACCTGACCAAGGCGGAGAACTGGGTGTCGGCGGGTCTCGAGGGTGCGTCGAAGATGACCATCCTGGTGAGCAACGATGACTTCGTGAAGATCCGCGAGAAGAAGCTGAACGCGCAGATGGCCGCCATGCAGGGCAAGCTGAAGTTCAAGCCCATGGACATGGCCCTGGCGATGAAGCTGGCCAAGCTGCTCTAGTCCTCCGGCAGTCCCTGGGGCGGACAAAGCGGCTCGTCGTCCCGACGAGGCGTGCTTCCTCCGGCCCCGGCTCTCGCGCGGCGCGTTCTCCCTGGGTGGAGGGCGCGCCGCACGTCGTTTCAGGCGCGTGTCTCCCTCGACCTTCCTCCCAGGAGTTCCCATGTCGTCGCTTCCTCTCACGGGTCTGCGCGTGCTGGACCTGTCGCGGCTGCTCCCCGGGCCCTACGCCACGCTGGTGCTGGCGGACCTGGGGGCCACGGTGGTGAAGGTGGAGGAGCCGGACGGAGGCGACTACGTCCGGCAGATGCCGCCCGAGCGGGACGGGGTGGGCGCGCTGTTCTACGGCCTCAACCGCAACAAGCGCTCGCTGACGCTCAACCTCAAGACGCCCGAGGGGCGCGACGCGCTCAAGCGGCTCGTGCGCACCCATGACGTCCTCGTGGAGAGCTTCCGGCCGGGCGTCATGGACAAGCTGGGCGTGGGCGAGGCGGTGCTGCGCGCGGAGAACCCGCGGCTCATCTACTGCGCCATCTCCGGCTATGGGCGGACGGGGCCGGACCGGCTGAAGGCGGGGCACGACCTGAACTACGTCGCCCGCGCGGGCCTGCTGGGCTATGGCGGCGAGGCGGATGGGGCGCCCGCGTTCCCCGGCGTGCAGATGGGCGACATCGGGGGGGGGAGCCTCTTCGCGCTGGTGGGCATCCTGGCGGCGCTGCACGAGCGCGAGCGCACCGGGCTGGGGCGGTTGGTGGACGTGTCGATGACGGACGGGGCCACCGCGTTCCTGCACATGCACCTGGCGGCGCGGCTCTTCATGGGCGAGCAGGGCGGTCCGCTCCAGCGGGGGCGCGAGGCGCTCAATGGCGGTTATGCGTGCTACGGCCTGTACCGGACGGCGGACGGACGCTGGCTGGCGGTGGGCGCGCTGGAGCCCAAGTTCTTCATGGGCGTGCTGGAGCGGCTGGGGCGCATGGACCTGATGGAGGATGCCTATGCGCCCGGCGAGGCGGGGCTGCGCGTGAAGGCGGAGCTGACGCGCCTGTTCGCCGAGCACCCCATGGCGTACTGGCAGGAGCGCTTCGCGGGCACGGACCTGTGCGTGGAGCCGGTGGCCGAGGGCGACCAGGTGCTGGCGGACGCGCAGCTGCGCGCGCGGGGCCTCTTCGTGGACGTGGAGGATGCTCGGCTCGGGCGCAAGGTGACGCACCTGTTGACGCCGCTGCGCATGGGGCCCACGCCCGTGCAGCCGCCTCCCGCGCTGGGCGAGCACTCGCGCGAGGTCCTCACCGAGGCGGGCTTCTCCGAGGAGGAGCTCGAGCGGCTGGGCTTCTGAGCGGGCCGCTGGGCACGTGGATGGCCGGCCCCGGTCGAGCATGACGCCATGGGCGGCTTTCCGGCGCGCGCGCCGCCGAGCCATTCGCTACCGGCGAGGCGTGCTCCAGGACGCCTCGCCCCGGGCCGCGTGGCAGGTGTCGCCCACCAGGTCCAGGGCGCGCTGGGGCGCCTCGGCGGCGAGGGTCGAGGGCGCGCCGAACATGCCCGTCGCGTCCATCCTGCGCACGGTGTTCGCCAGATACCCGCGGGCGCGCTCGATGACCTTTCGTTGGGGCTCGGTGGGCCGCCAGCCGGTGTCGTCGCGATATCGCCCGAGCGTCTCCAGCAGGTGGCCGTAGAACTTCAGCATCTGTGACAGCACCCGCGCGCGCTGTTCACGGTCGGCCGCCGCGAGCGCGGTCTCGTACTGCCGGGCCTCCGAGTCGAGCCGGTACAGGAGCACGTCTCGCACCGCGTCCAGCCGCTTGCGCCAGGCGCTCCGGATGGAAGGGTGGCGTGCCCAGCCCGTGACGGCCTGGACGTAATGGAGCCCGCCACACGGGTGCGCGTAGATGCCCTGCCCACGCTTGGGGACCTCGGGGCGCCCGGCCTTCATGCCCGCGGCGAGCTCCGCGTCCGCCGCCTCCAGCGTCGCGAGCGCGGCTTCCATCACCGCGTCGACGCGGACCTCGACGCCGTGCCTCGTGCGGAACGTGTCCCCGGGGCGAGACACCAGCGAGAGCGCATCCAGCGTCCACGCGGCGTCGGGCGTCGCGACCTGGTCCGGGCGGAAGTCCCGGCGCAGGTCGTCCACGAGCGCCTGGAGCGTCACGGGCGCGCCCCATCCGGCCTGGAAGCGCTGGGACAGCGGGTGGCCCGCGCGCAGCAACGTCTTGAGGAGGAGGGTGGGGTGGGGCTCGACGGGCGCCCCCTCGGGGGTGGCCGTGTCGAAGGACAGGTCCGCCTGTGACGCGTCCTTCCCGTCGACCTGCGCGCGCCGCAGGAAGTCCGACACGATGACGTCTCCGGCGGCGCGTCCGTCCCTGGCGCGGAAGTCCCTGCCGTCCAGGGCCATGCCGTGCGCGAGCGACCAAGGCTCGTGTGCATCCGACGCCCAGGCGCGACACCGGTTGGCCAGCTCGCTCGCCAGGGGCGAGGGCGCCGCGGCGAGCGCGGATGGGCCGAGTCCGAGGTTCAGGGAGACGACGACCGCGCGGAGCGCGCGCCGGGCCAGGGGCCAGGACGGCGCGCGCTCTCGCGACATCAGCAGGTGGGCTCGCTCTTGGCGGAGAGCCGTTGGAGTACCCGCTCCAGCAGGCCGAAGAGGGCCTCCTGGTCTTCGTCGGTCAGCAGGGCCAGCATCCGTCGCAGCCCCTGGTCCGTGCTGCGACGCAGGCGCTGATAGAGCGATAGCCCTTCGTGGGTGAGCTGCGCGACGACGGCGCGCCGGTCGTCGGCGTCCCTCGCGCGCTCCACCAGCTTCATGGCTTCCAGCCGGTCCACGACACCGGTGATGGTCTTCTTGGTGATGCCGATGCGCTGGGCCAGGTTCCCCACGTGCGTGGGGCCGTCGTTCCCCAGCCACATCAACGCGTGCAGCTGGGTGGGCGTGAGCTGGGTGCGCTCGCAGATCGCACCCAGGGGATCCCTCAGCGAGCGATACCGTCCGAGCTGGACGATGAGCTCGTGCAGCCGCCGGGACGCGGGCGTGGAGTCCTCCGCGTCGACCGAGTGGCCTTCCTCGGGGAAGGTCTGCTCCTCCGTCGACTCGAGGTCCTCCTCGCCCTCGCCCTCGTGCGGCTGGACGCGGAGGGCCGGTCTGTTCGCCGGCACCCGCATCAGGCCGTCTCCACTCGCGCGGCGGCGGCCACCGCGGGCTTCTCGCCGTGCGGACCCACCGCGTGCGGCGTGCCGTGGTCGGGCGCCTGTCCCGGCCCCTTGCGGCGACGGAACTTCTCCGACAGCTGCTCCATCAGCGAGTACACCACCGGCACCACGCCCAGCGTCAGGACCGTGGAGGTGATGAGGCCGCCGATGATGGTGATGGCCATGGGCGCGCGCGTCTCCGCGCCGTCGCCGCGGGCCACCGCCACCGGCACCATGCCGGCGATCATCGCGATGGTCGTCATGAGGATGGGGCGCAGACGGACCGGGGCGGCGCCGAGCAGCGCCTCGGTGGCCGTCTTGCCTTCCTCACGCAGCTGGATGGTGAAGTCGACCAAGAGGATGCCGTTCTTCACCACCAGACCCATGAGCATGATGACGCCGATGAGGGCGAACATGGACATGGCCTGTCCCGTCAGCAGCAGCGCGCCGATGGCGCCGATGAAGGCGAAGGGCAGCGAGAGCATGATCGTGAACGGGTGGATGAGGCTCTCGAACTGCGCCGCGAGAATCATGTACACGAGGATGATGCCCAGCAGCAGCGCGGAGCCGAACGCGGCCACCGACTTGCCGAGCTCCTTCGCGTTACCCTCGAAGTCGTAGATGACGCTCGCGGGCGCGATCTCCTTCGCCGTGGCGGTCATGAACGTCATGGCCTCGCTCAGCTGGTAGCCGCTGGCCAGGTTGGCGAGCAGGGTGATCTGCCGCTTCTGGGCCTCGCGGTCGATCTGCACCGGGCCGTCGGCCGGGGTGATCTTCGCCAGGTTGCGCAGCTCCACGAGCTGCCCGCTGGGGGCGCGCACCGTCAGCTTGCCCAGCGCGTCCGCGGACGCGAGCGTGTTCGGAGGCAGGCGCAGCTTCACTTCGTACGTCTCGCCGCCCTCGCGGTAGTCCATGAACTTGTCGCGACCGAGGAAGGCGCGCAGCGTGGTGCCCAGCGACGCCGCCGGGACGCCGAGGCTGGCTGCGCGGTCGCGGTCCACCTCCACGTCGTACTGCGGCTTGCCCGAACGGTACGTGGAGTCCACGTCCACCAGGCCCGGGTTCTTGGCCATGGCGGCCTTCATCTTGTTCGACGTCTCGATGAGCTCCTGCCAGTTGTCGCCGCGCAGGTTGAACTGCACCGCCTGCGAGCGCGCGCCACCGCCGGCCACGCCGGTGATGTCCTGCACCGTGACGGAGACGCCCGGAGGGGGCTTGATGTTCTGGCGCAGGTAGGACTTGAGCTCGCCCTGGGTGAAGCTGCGCTCCTTCACGTTCACCAGGTTGATGAGCAGCTCGCCCTTGTGGACCTCCTCCTGCACGCCGCCACCCGCGGTGGCGAAGGTGGAGGAGATGCCGGGCAGCGCGCGCACCTGGGCGTCGAGCACGTCCAGCTGGGCCTGCGTCTCCTGGATGGTCGAGCCGATGGGCAGCTCCACCGCCAGCTTGATGTTGCCGTTGTCCTGCTCCGGGATGAACGTGAACTTCAGGAACCGCGCCATCGCGAAGGTGGCGAAGAGCACGCCCACCGCGACGACCAGGGTCAGCGCCCGGCGACGGAGGATGGCGGCCAGCAGGTTGCGGTAGCCGTTCTCCATGCCCACCAGGAACTTCTCCACCACCGCGGAGATGCCCGTCGGCTGGCCGTGGTGACGCAGCATGCGCGAGGACAGCATCGGCGTGAGCGTCATGGACACGGCGTAGGAGATGAGCGTCGCCACCGCCACCGTGACACCGAACTGGTAGAAGAACTTGCCCATCATGCCGTCCATGAAGGCCACGGGGATGAACACCGCCACGATGGCCAGCGTCACCGCGAGCACCGCGACGGCGATCTGCCCCGCGCCGTCGAGCGCGGCCTGCATGGGGGACTTCCCCTCTTCCATGTGACGGACGATGTTCTCGATGACCACGATGGCGTCGTCGATGAGCAGACCGATGGAGAGCGTCAGCGCCAGCATCGTCACCAGGTTGAAGGTGAACCCCAGCGCCGCCATGATGGCGAACGTTCCGACGACCGACACCGGCAGCGCGATGGCCGCCACCAGCGTCGAGCTGAAGTTGCGCAGGAACACGAGCACGATGACCACGGCGAGGATGCCGCCGAGCACCAGGTCGAACTGCACGGACGCGATGGACGAACGGATGAACCGGGAGTTGTCCGACACCGTCTCCACCACGATGCCCTTGGGCAGCTGGCTGTTGATCTCCTCCAGCGACTCCTTGACCAGCGCGGCCACCTGCACGGTGTTGGAGCCGGACTGCTTCTTCACGATGAGCGCCACGGCGTTGCGGTCGCCGTTCTTGGCCGAACCGCGCGCCTCTTCCGGACCGTCCACCACGTCCGCGATGTCGCGCACGCGCACCGGCGCGCCGCCCGGGCTGGCGATGATGATGTTGCGGATCTCATCCACGCTCTTCGCCTCGGAGGTGAGGCGCAGCACGCGCTCGCGGCCGGAGTCCATCGTGCGGCCGCCCGGCATGTCCAGGCTCTGCGCCTTGACCGCCTGGCTCACGTCGCTGATGGCCAGCCCGAAGCCGCGCAGCCGGTCCGGGTCCACCACGAGCTGGATCTCCCGCTCCCGGCCGCCCGTCACGTCGATGCTGCCCACGCCCTTCTGACGCTGCAGGGCCGGCTTGACGATGTCCTCCGCCGTGCGCGTCAGCTCCTCGATGGGCAGCGAGCCGGACAGCGACAGGTTGATGATGGGCTGGGCGCCGATGTCGAACTTCTCGACCACCGGCGTCTCGATTTCGTCCGGCAGCTTGCTCAGCGTCGCCTGGACGCGGTCGCGCACGTCCTGCGCCGCCACGTCCACCTTGGTGTCGAGCGTGAAGCGCACGACGATCTGCGACACGCTCTCCATGTTGATGGAGCGCAGCTGCTCCACGCCGTTGAGGGTGTTGAGCGCCTCCTCCAGCGGGTCGCTGACGTTCTTCTCGATGGTCTCCGGGTCCGCGCCCGGGAGCACCGTCGTCACCGTGACGACGGGGAAGTCGACGTCCGGGAACTGGTCCACGCCGATGCGCGGGTACGCGTTGATGCCGAACACGACCACCGCCATCATCAACATGGCGGTGAAGATGGGTCGTGCGATGAATGTCTTGAGCGGGCTCATTCAGCTACTCCCAAAAGGGTAGGGAAGGACGGGCGTCACTGCACCACGCGGACGGCCGTCCCCTCCTTCACGTCCAGGGAGGAGTCGGCGAGCACGCGCTCATCCGCGCTGAGGCCCTGGAGCACTCGCACGTAACCGGGGAGGATGCGCTCGACGCGCACGTCGCGCTTGCGCACGGTGCCGTCCTGCACGACCCACACGAAGCCCTCCTGGCCCCGGGCCGAGACGGCCTGGGTGGGGAGGAACAGGCCCTTGGTGTCCTCGGGCTGGCTCACGGAGGAGAAGTCCAGGTCCACCAGCGCGCCGGGGCGCAGCACCGTCTTCTCGTCACCGGCCACGTCCGCGAGCACCTCCACCGTGCGGTTGGTGGTGTCCACGACGGAGCCCACCGTGGTGACGGTGGCCTCGAAGCGAACGCCGCTGGGGCTCAGCGTGCCCGCCGTCTTGGCGCCCGGCTTCACCTTGTCCACCACGGACTCCGGAACCAGCGCGCGCACCTCCAGGCCGGTGATGTCCACCAGCGTGAAGACCGCCGTGGGCGGCGTCATCGCCACCGTGTCGCCCAGGTTCTTCAGGCGCGCGGTGATGACGCCGTCGAACGGCGCCAGGATGGACATGTCCCGCAGGTTCTCCTCCGCCATCTTCACGGCGGCGGCGGCCTGCGCCGCCTGGGCGGCGGCCTGCTTCTGGCCGATCTCCGCCTGGTCCAACCCGGCCGCGGCGATGCCGCCACCCTCGGCCACCTTGCGCGTGCGCTCGAGGTTGGAGGTCGCCAGCTGGAGCGCCGCGTCAGCGGCCGCCTTCACCGCGCGGGCCTGCTCCACGGCGATGGCCACGTTGGAGGTGTCCAGCACCGCCAGCGTCTGGCCCTTCTTCACCCGGTCGCCCACCTTGACCAGCATCTTCGCGATGGTGCCCGTGGCCTGGGGGCTGAGCGTGGCCTCCTGCTTGGAGCGGATCTGCCCCGTCACGCGCGTGACGCTGGCCTCCAGCTCCGTCGCCGGGGTGATGGCCTTCACGCCCACCGCGTTGGAGCCCTGCTGCGTCTCCGGAAGCGCAGGCTTGTTCGCACCCTTGCCGCACCCCGTCGTAACCACCGCCGCCAGCACCGCGGCCACCCACATGCGTCGAATCACGGTCGTCCTGCTCCTGCCAGCTCGCGGTCCCCGGACCCCTCCGGGCCGTCGCTCCAGCTGATGCTTGAAAGTCTGCGGCCCGGAAACTACAGAGCCTGAACTGTCTGTCAAGGAGATACTCCGTTTCGCGGACTATCTCCCGCCGGGCCTTGTTAACGCCTGGCTGCCCAGCTGGCAGGACTTTTCATTCGACCTGCCCTCCAGGGTAGCCCAGGCCTGGCCCGCCGCGTCATGCCGGGCGTGCGGGGGAGGCGCGAAACCGTCCTGGATTTCGGTGGAGGTTGATTTCAGAATCAATCCTGTTGTCGAGCAGCCAATAGCAACAGGAGAGGTCGCGAATGCCGAATCCCTTCACCGAGGAACACGAGGCCTTCCGCAAGACGGTGCGAGCCTTCGTGGACAAGGAGATGGCGCCGTACGGGTTGGAGTGGGACCGGGCGGGCATCTTCCCGAGGGAGCTGTTCAAGAAGTGCGGTGAGCTGGGGTTCCTCGGCATCAACCACGACCCGAGGTACGGCGGCAGCGGTCTGGACTACTGGTACGTGACGGCGTTCTGCGAGGAGCTCAGCCACGCTCGCAACGCGGGCGTGAACATGGCGCTGCTGGTGCAGAGCCAGATGGCCACGCCCATCATCAACGAGATCGGCACGGACGAGCAGAAGCGCGAGTTCCTGGAGCCGGCGCTCAAGGGAGAGAAGATCGCCGCGCTGGGCGTGAGCGAGCCGGGGTGTGGCTCGGACGTGGCGAGCCTCAAGACGACGGCGCGCCGGGACGGGGATGACTACGTCATCAACGGCTCGAAGATGTGGATCACCAACGGCACGCGGGCGGACTTCATCACCCTGGCGGTGCGCACGGGCGAGGCGGGCTACGGCGGCATCTCCCTGGTGACGTTCCCCACGGACGTGAAGGGGTTCAGCGTCTCCAAGAAGCTGGACAAGGTGGGCAACCTGTCCTCGGACACGGCCATCCTCTTCTTCGAGGACTGCCGCATCCCCGCCCGCTACGTGCTGGGCGAGGAGAACGAGGGCTTCTACCACATCATGACGAACTTCCAGGGCGAGCGCCTGGTGGGCTCCATCACCACGGTGTCCGGCATGGAGCGGATGATGGAGGACGCCATCCAGTACGGCAACGAGCGCGAGGCGTTCGGCAGGCCGCTGATGAAGTTCCAGGTGTGGCGCCACAAGTTCGTGGAGCACCTGACGGCCATCGAGGCGGCGAAGCGGCTGACGTACCACGCGGTGGACCTCTACGACCGGAAGGAGAACCCGGTGAAGGAGATCTCCATGGCGAAGCTGTTCGCCGGCGACCTGGCCCAGCGCGTGGCCTACGACACCCAGCAGTTCTTCGGAGGCATGGGCTACATCGAGGAGACGCCCATCGCGCGCATGTGGCGCGACGTGCGCCTCATCACCATCGGCGGCGGCACCTCCGAGGTGATGAAGGAGATCCTCTCCAAGCTCTACGGCTTCTGAGTCGGCAGGGCCCACCGCGCGCCGGTCGCCAGCCGCGGCGCGCGGGGTTGGGGTAGGGTGTCGTCACGGAGGTCGTGATGACGCCCCTGATGACGGCGAGCGTGGCGTGGTACGTGACGGGCCGCTTCTATCTCTCGTCCGAGGACGCGACGCTCCAGGACCTGGGCTACTTCCTCCACCTGGAGGGGTTGCCCGGGTCGCTGTTCGAGGACCCGAGCGGGAAGGTGGGCGAGGCGACCGCGCGCCTGACGTTCCGCTCCACGCCGTTCAAGCCCATCACCGTGACCAACGGCGGGCTGACCCTGGGGCGCGACCCGGTGGGGGACTTCACCGTCTACCTGAAGCAGCCCGGGCACGCCCACGCGGACTTCGCGCGGCCGGAGACGTTCTCCGACGGGCTCCCCATCGCCACCTTCCGCCGGGCCAGCGTGGTGGTGGGCGGCGCGTTCAGCGCGGGGAGCCGGGCGCTGTCGCTCAACGTCTTCACAGCCCGCCTGGTGTGGAGCGCGGAGTTCGAGCTGGAGGGCCGGCTGTATGACCTGAAGGCGCTGCTGCCCGACGGCATCACCCAGTGGGGCGAGGCGGGCCCGGAGCCCATCGCGGACCCGCCGAAGGGCTTCTCGGTGGTGCAGCCCTTCCTCGGCTCGGCGGTGGCCCTGGGCGGCGGGCGGTGAGGCGGCGCGTCACTTCTTGCGGAACAGGGCCTCGGCGGCGCTGAGCATCGCGTCGCGGCTGGCCTTCTGGTGCAGGCCGCCCTCGCCAATCTGGAACAGCTCGCAGAAGTTGGCGCCGTCCTTGTCCGAGGGCACCTCCGCGAAGGGCTCCTTGCACTCCTTGGCCACGCTGGCGTCGTAGTGCCGGCAGTTGCGGCACGAGCGAATGTCCTCGTCGCACCGGGGGCACGTATCGCCGCGCCCCACCTGGTTGGCGATGATGTCGAGCGGGTGTCCGCAGTGCGCGCAGCCGGCCATGGCCACCTCCACGAGAGGGCGGGGCCGATTGTGCCAGCGGGGCCGCGAGGCCGCGAGCCCTAGCGCTGGAGGCTGGAGACGAGCGTGGGCGAGCGCTCCGAAGCCGAGGGCCCCGACGGCGGCGCCGCCGCGCGCAGGTCCCCCAGGGCGTCCAGCAGCTGGTCGTCCAGCCGCTTGAGGAGGAAGAAGACGTAGGCGCCCACCAGCGACAGGGCCGCGAGCAGCACGCTCAGCATCATCCCCCGCTGCCACAGGTGGGCGTGCTCCAGGACCCCGCGCCGTTCGGCGAACGTCTTGAGCTGCGCGTCCGCGGCCTTGCCGTCCAGCCGCTGGGCGTACTCCTCCGCCTGGGCCGTGCCGCGCTCCATCAGCCACTGCCCCTGGACCTGCAGGGCGTCCGCCCGGGTGTAGCAGTAGATGGCAGCCCCCGAGGACAGGAGGGTGATGCACAGCGCCACCGACAAGCTCCGGGTATACATCTGGACGTCCTCCGGACACGCCATTGCGCGGGCCCCGACATCCCCGCGACTGCTCCGGCTTCCCGAAGACAGTAGCGGATGGTAGGGACCCCCTCTGACATGGGCAAGCCCTACCGTCCTAAAGACCACTATTTCCAGAAAGCAAAGCAAGAAGGGCTCCGAGCGCGTTCGGCCTTCAAGGTGGACGAGCTCATCAAGCGCTTCCCCATGGTGAAGAAGGGCCATGTGGTGCTGGACCTGGGCGCGGCGCCGGGGGGCTTCCTGCAAATCCTCGCGGACGCGGTGGGGGGCGCGGGGCGGGTGATTGGCGTGGACATCGTCGCCATCCGGCCCTTCACCCAGCGGCACGTGCAGACGGCGGTGCTGGACGTGCTGGCGGACGACTTCGACGCGAAGCTCGCGGCGATCTACGACGGGCCGTTCGACGCGGTCATCTCCGACATGGCGCCCAAGACGAGTGGCATCAAGGCCACGGACGAGGCGCGCAGCCTGCGGCTGGCGGGCAAGGCGCTGGAGGTCGCGGCGACGCGCGGCCGGCCGGGGTCGTCCTTCGTGGCCAAGGTGTTCATGGGGGGCGACTTCGAGGACTTCCGCAACCAGGTGCGCGCCCTCTTCGAGGAGGTGAAGGTGGTGCGGCCGGAGGCCACGCGCGGGGCGAGCATGGAGGTCTACCTGGTGGGGCTGCGTCGCAAGGGCGCGGAGCCCGCGCCGGCCTCCTGACCTGCCGCGTCGCGCTGGAAGTGGAACGTCCGGGCGGCGGGCTGTGTCTAGAGTGCCGACCATGCTCGCCGCCTCCTGGAACCGGACACCCTCCCTCGCGCTGTCGCTGTTTCTATGGCTGTTGACCTCCGTCCCCGCGCAGGGGGCGGCGCCGCCGTCGTGGAAGGCCGTCGACGCGCTGGTGAGCGAACAGAAGTTCGAGTCCGCGGCGCAGGGCGCGGAGGCCCGCCTCGAGGCCGCGAGGAATGGCCCCGACGAGGCCGAGTGGACCCGGGCGCTGGTGCGCACGGTGCAGCTGCGCGGCGCGCTCCATGGCTACGAGACGTCGGTGCGGTTCCTGCGCGACCAGCCGTGGCCGAAGGGGGCGCTGTCCCAGGCCACGTTGAACCTCTACTACGCCAACGCGCTGGCGACGTACGCGCAGGCGTATTCCTGGGAGGTGCGCAAGCGCGAGCAGGTGGCGTCTTCCGGGCCGGTGGACCTGAAGGCGTGGACGTACGAGCAGATCATCACCGAGGCCCAGCGGGCCTACGAGGCCGTCTGGAAGCAGCGGCAGGCGTTCGGTGTCGAGCCGGTGAAGGTGCTCGCCGAGTTCATCGAGCCCAACACGTACCCGGCCGGCATCCGCTCCACGCTGCGCGACGCGGTCTCCTATCTGCGCGTGCAGCTGCTCCAGGACAGCGGCCACTGGCGGCCGGAGCACGCCAACGAGGTGTTCCGTCTGGACCTGGGCTCGCTGCTGGAGGGGACGCCCTCGGTGGAGCTGGCGGACCCCAACATCCATCCGCTCCTGAAGGCGGTCGCGGTGCTGGGGGACCTGGAGGCCTGGCACCGCGCGGCGGGGCGGCGCGAGGCGGCGTTGGAGGCCAGGCTGCGCCGCTACGAGGTGCTGCACCGGCACTTCTCGGACGAGGGGGACCGCGCCCGGCTGCGCCAGCACATGGCCGCGCACCTGACGTCGTTCCAGGACGTGCCCTGGTGGTCGATGGGGCAGGGGCTCCTGGCGGACCTGGAGCGCGAGGCGGGCCACCTGGTGAAGGCGCGGCAGGTGGCGTTCGCGGGGCAGCAGCGGTTCCCGGACTCGGTGGGGGCCGTGCGGTGTCGAACCATCGTGGCGCAGCTCGAGGCGCCGGACTTCACGCTCGCGGGCATCACGATGGATGGCCCCGAGCGCCGCTCGATCGAGGTCACGCACCGCAACGTCTCCACGCTGTACTTCCGCGCCTACGCGGTGGACGTGGAGGCCCGGCTCAAGAAGCTCCAGGCGTCCTCGGACCTGAGCGAGCTGCCCACCGACGGTGAGCTGCGGGGCTACCTCAAGAGCCGCAAGCCCGTCGCCACGTGGACCACGCAGCTGCCCGCGACGAGCGACCTGGCCCAGCACCGCACCTTCGTAACGCCGCCGCTGAAGGCCTCCGGCACCTACGCCATCATCGCCTCCGCCGACCCGAGCTTCCGCGAGGAGGCCAACCGCGCGCAGGGCGTCTACCTCTCCATCGTCCCCTGGGTGGCCATCGCCCAGGGTGGCCAGGGCTCCGCGTTGGAGGTCCGCGTCCTGAAGGGGGATACGGGAGCCCCGCTGTCGGAGACGCTCGTGCGGCTGTTCCTCGTGGACTACCGCACGGGGCTGCGCGAGGTGGCGCGCGCGAGCAGCAACCCCCAGGGCGAGGTGTCCTTCGCCTCTGCGCCCGGGTCGGACTACCGCTACTACCGCGTGGTGGTGGGGCAGGGGCGCGAGGCGCGGATGCTGCCGTCGGGTCTGAACGCCTACGGGCGCGAGCGCGAACGGGAGACGCGCTCCTCGCTCGTGTTCACGGACCGCAGCGTCTACCGGCCGCTGCAGAAGTTGCAGTGGAAGGTGGTGGCCTTCCGCGGGCGAGGGGACCAGGCGCGCTTCCAGACGCGCCCGGACGAGCGGCTCGTCGTGTCATTGATGGACCCCAACTACCAGGAGGTGGCGAAGCGCGAGGTGCGCACCAACGCGTTCGGCACGGCGGCGGGCGAGTTCACCATCCCCACCGGTCGCGTGCTCGGGGCGTGGTCGCTGCGCGTGGACTCGGGTGGGGTCACGACGGTGCGCGTGGAGGAGTACAAGCGTCCCACCTTCGAGGTCACCCTGAAGGACCCGGAGGGGCCGCTGCGGCTCAACCGTCCGGCCCGCTTCAAGGGCGAGGCGCGGTACTACTTCGGACTGCCCGTGGCGTCCGGCACGGTGCGCTGGCGCGCCTTTCGCGAGCCCGTGTTCCCCTTCTGGTGGGGTTGGCACCGGGACTTCATTCCCCGGCAGCGGCAGATGGTGGCCGCCGGCACGTCGTCGTTGACGGAGGATGGCTCCTTCCCGGTCGAGTTCACGCCCGAGGCCGACGAGCGCGCCGCGGGCTCGGCGGACGTCACGTGGCGCTATCGCGTCGAAGTGGACGCGACGGACGAGGGCGGCGAGACGCGCTCGGCGGAGCGGGCCTTCCGCCTCGGCTTCGTCGCTGTGGAGGGACGCGTCGACCTGGACGAGGGCTTCCTGCGCGAGGGGGCCCCGGCGGAGGTGCGCCTGTTGCGGTCCTCCCTGGATGGCGTGCCCCAGGCCGGCGCGGGGCGCTGGCGGCTGGTCGCGCTCCAGCAGCCGAAGCAGCCGCTGCTCCCCGCCGACGAGCCCCTCGTCCAGCCTCCCGAGAAGAAGGATCCGGACGCGGTGCGCATGCCGACCCCGGGTGACGCGCTCCGGCCCCGTTGGTCGAGCGAGTACGACTTCCAGGCCACGCTGACGACCTGGGCGGATGGCGCGGAGAAGGCGAAGGGTGAGGTCCGCCACGACGCCCAGGGCATCGCGCGCGTGAAGCTCCCCGCCCTGGGGGCGGGCGCCTACCGGTTGCACTACGAGACGACGGACGCGTTCGGCAAGACGTTCACGGTGAAGCGGGAGTTGTTGGTGGCTGGCGCGAGTGCCCCCGTGGCGCTCCCCGCGGCGCTGGTGCTGGAGAAGTCGACGGTGCGAGTGGGAGACGTGGCGCGCCTGTTGACCCTCTCCGGCTTCGAGGGACAGCCCCTGGTGCTGGACCTGTATCAGGGCGAGAAGCGCGTGCTGCGCAAGCCGCTGGTGGCGGGGAAGACTCCCGCCGTCGTCGAGGTGCCGGTGACGGAGGCGCTGCGCGGTGGCTTCACCGCCGTGCTGGTGGCCGTGCGCGACTGGCAGCTCATGCGCTTCAGCGAGCAGGTGTTCGTCCCCTTCGACGACAAGGAGCTGAGCCTCGAGTTCTCCACGTTCCGCGACAAGCTGCGCCCGGGCGGCAAGGAGACCTGGCGCGTGAAGGTCACGGGGCCCCAGGGCGCGAAGGTGGAGGCGGGGGCGGCCGAGCTGCTCGCGTATATGTACGACCAGTCCCTCGACCTGTTCATGAAGCATGCGCCCCCGTCGGTGGCGACGCTGTATCCGCAGCGCACGACCTCGGGCTCCTTCGAGTCGTCGCTCGTCGCGGCGGACACGATGTGGATCATCTCCGACCGCTACGGCGAGACCCCGATGTGGGGACCTCCGGAGCAGGATCGCCTCAAGTTCGAGGAGGGCTATGGCCTGGGAGGGCCGGGTGCTCGCTACATGTACGGCTACGGCATGGGCGAACCGAGGCGCCAGGCCGCGCTCATGCAGCGGAGCGCGCCGAGCGAGGCCAAGGCGAAGAAGGAGGCGGGAGCGCCGCCCCCTCCGCCCCCTGCTCCCGCGATGCCCATGCAGGAGGAGGTCGAGAGCGACGCCCTGGCGAAGCCCGACGCGCAAGGGGGCCGCGAGCCGGCGCCCGCGGAGGCCAGCGCGTCACTGCGTTCCAACTTCTCGGAGACGGCGTTCTGGGTGCCGCAGCTGCTGACCGACGCGGATGGCTCCGCGACGCTGGAGTTCACCGTGCCCGACTCGGTGACGGCCTGGAGTGTCTGGGTGCACGGCGTCACCCGGGACTTGAAGGGCGGCTCCGCGCAGCGCATGAGCCGCAGCGTGAAGGAGCTGATGGTGCGGCCGTACGTGCCGCGCTTCCTGCGAGAGGGTGACCGGGCGGTGTTGGAGGTGGTGGTGAACAACGCGGGCGAGAAGGCGCAGCAGGGAACGCTCACGCTGGACATCGTGGACGCGCAGACGCGCAAGAGCCTGCTCTCGGACTTCGGTGTGAAGGGGGCGTCGCAGTCCTTCGACGTGGCCCCGGGCAAGGGCACGCATCTGCGCTTCCCCCTCACCACGCCCGCGAGGGTGGGGCAGGTGGCCTTCCGCGTGGAGGCTCGCGCCGGCAACCTGAGCGACGGCGAGCTGCGCCCGCTCCCGGTGCTGCCCGGCCGGGTGCACCTGGCGCAGTCGCGCTTCGTCACGCTGAAGGGCAAGGACTCGAAGACGATGCGCTTCGACGACCTGAAGCAGGGCGGAGACCCCACGCGCATCAACGAGCAGCTCGTCGTCACCGTGGACACGCAGCTGTTCTACTCCGCGCTCCAGGCGGTGCCGTACCTGGTGGATTATCCCTACGAGTGCTCGGAGCAGACGCTCAACCGCTTCGTGTCGTCGGGCATCCTCACCAGTCTCTACGGGCGCTATCCCGCGGTGGCGAAGATGGCGAAGGAGCTGAGCCAGCGAGAGACGCGGTTCGAGACCTGGGACTCGGTGGACCCGAACCGGAAGATGGCGCTGGAGGAGTCGCCCTGGCTGGAGCTGGCCAAGGGCGGCGCCGAATCCGACGCCGGGCTGGTCAAGGTGCTGGACCCGAAGGTGGCGACCGCCGAGCGTGACGCCGCGCTGGCGAAGCTGCGCAAGGCGCAGACGGCGAGCGGAGGCTTCCCGTGGTGGCCGGGCGGCCCTCCCTCTCCGTACATGACGCTTTACGTCGTCCACGGCCTGTCGCGCGCCTTGGAGTACGGCGTGCCCGTCCCCGCGGAGATGACCCGCGAGGCCTGGGGCTATCTGGCCCGGCACTACCGCGAGGAGTACCTCGGCAAGCGGATGGCGAAGGACGCGGATTGGGAGTTCATCACCTTCCTCAACTTCGTCGCCTCCGCCTATCCGGACGCCGGCTACACGGGGGACGCGCTCACGGCCGCGGACCGCGAGAAGATGCTCGCCTTCAGCTACAAGCACTGGAAGCAGCATTCGCCCCTGCTCAAGGGCTACCTGGCGCTGACACTGAAGCGGGCGGGCCGGAGCGCGGACGCGCTGCGTGTCTGGGACAGCGTGATGGACTCGGCGAAGACGAGCCCCGACCTGGGGACGTACTGGGCGCCCGAGGACCGCAGCTGGCTCTGGTACAACGACACCACGGAGACCCACGCCTTCGCGCTGCGCACGTTGACGGAGCTGGCGCCCAAGGACGCGCGACGCGAGGGGCTGGTGCAGTGGCTCCTGCTCGACAAGAAGCTCAACCATTGGAAGTCCACGCGCGCCACCGCGGAGGCCATCTACGCGCTGGTGAAGTACCTGGAGGCGGAAGGGGCGCTGGGCGTGCGCGAGGACGCGCAGGTGACGGTGGGCCCCCGTGTCACGCGGATGGAGTTCTCGCCGGAGGTGTACACCGGCAAGAAGAACCAGGTGGTGGTGCCGGGGCCGGAGCTCCAACCGGAGACGATGAGCACGGTGGTGGTGTCGAAGTCGACGCCTGGCTTCGCCTTCGCCTCGGCCACGTGGCACTTCTCGACGGAGAAGCTGCCGGAGGAGGACCGTGGCGACTTCTTCCAGGTGTCGCGACGCTATTTCCTGCGCGCGAGAGAGGGGCGCGAGGTGGTGCTCCGGCCGCTGTCCGAGGGCGCGGCGCTCGCCCCGGGAGACGAGGTGGAGGTCCAGCTGTCACTGCGCTCGAAGCACGCGGCGGAGTACGTCCACCTGAGGGACCCTCGCGCGGCGGGGCTGGAGCCGGAGAGCGTCCAGTCCCGTCACAAGTGGGACCTGGGCATCGTCTGGTACGAGGAGACGCGCGACGCGAACACCAACTTCTTCTTCGAATGGCTGCCCGCGGGTGAATACACCTTCAAGTACCGCCTGCGCGCGAACATGGCGGGCACCTTCCGCGTGGGCCCCGCCACCGTGCAGTCCATGTACGCGCCGGAGTTCACCGCGTACTCGACCGGGGCCGTGCTGTCCGTGACGTCGGCGAAGTAGGCCCGTCTGGCCCCACGAACGCTCGTCCATGGCCGTGCGCCTGGACGTGTTCGTGGGGCGCGCGGACCGGCGCGCCGGGTTTGATTCCGGCAGGGCCGTCGTTGTCCGTGCCCGAGCGTCGAGAACCGGGGGCGCCTCGTAAGAGGGACGAGGCGCCGGCCATCGGCGACGTGCCGACGTCGCATCCCGAGGCGGAGCGGGCCTCTCGTGGTCCGCTCCTTGTCTCAGCGCGATGCCGGGATTGAGGATGACGCCAGGGCCCTCAAGGACGTGTCGCGGCGAGGGCTGCGTGCCATCCACGGGCGTGGAGGTTCGCCTCACGCCGGAGCCGTGCGCGGCGGAGCATCCTCCAAGGGGCGGCTCCTTGCCCCGGTGCGACGCCTCGAACCGAGGATGACGACACGGCCCCCGAGGCCGTGTCGCGGCGCGGGGGCACGTGCCATCCCAGGTCGTGGAGGTTCGCCTCACGCCGGAGCCGTGCCTCGGTCCGAGGAGGTCGTCGCGCGCACTCGTGGACCCCCCGCGCGCCGCCGCGCTTGCGGGGCGAGAGGTCCGGCTACTCGCCGCAGGTCGCGGCTTCGTCCGTGGGGTAGAGGGTGGCGATGCCGTAGGTCCCGTTGCGAGTCCCGCACCAGATTCGCCAGTTCGTCCCGCCCAGGTCCTTGGCCGCGAAGATGCCGCCTTCCTTCTTCGCGCCGTCCCGCGCGCAGCAGCGCGCGAAGGCCCGGGTGCCGATGGAGAGGATGCCCACCGCGTCGGGGGACTCCGCGAAGCCGCCCATCTTCTTCTCTCCGCAGGACCAGGGCGCCACGCCCTGGAAGCGGATGAGGTACTGGCCTCCACGCTTCGCCGTGCCGCCACTCGCCGGCCCGCCGTAGCAGAGCTTCCCCTCGGCCTCGAGCTGGGCGAAGCGCGGCAGGAAGTGCAGCCCTCCGATGGGGCCTCGCTCCCAGTCGTCGCCGCAGAAGACATGCGTGAACGCATTGCGTGGGCCGGTGCTCACCCACAGGCCCGTCAGCCAGTCGATGTTCGCCTGCCGAGTGCCCGGCCGCCCCGCCGCGGACAGCGCGACCTGGAGGCGCGGGTCGTCGATGAAGCGCGCGACGAAGCGACGCACGTCGCCGGCGCTCACGCTCACGTCCGGACGCGCGGGGCACATGTCCAACACCGCCCGGTCCATGTCCGACAACCGCGGCGTCTTGGCGAAGAGGGGGGCTCGCGTGCACGTGGTCGCACAGCCCGTGGCCGCCTTCCACGTCACCGCGACCGGCCCCCGGGGCGCCCGGTCTCCTGGCGCGGAGAGCTCCACCGTCGGGCCCAGGTCGTCGTCCGCGTCGGCCTGCGCCGCGCCAGGAGCGGAGGCTCCTGCCTGGGCGACCCGCGTCGCCACGTGGCCCTCCGCGCGCTGGGCGGCGAACTCGACCCGGAGCTGCTCACGGGCCTGGGCGCGCTGGGCCGCGTCCGCCCGGTCCGCCGCCGCGAGCAGCTCCGCGCTGGGCGCCGGAGCCGTGGAGGACTCCGGGGCGCCCTCGCACAACACCCACCCCTCGGTGGTGGCGCCCCGCACCTTGCACCAGGCCCGGCCAGGGCCGCCCTTCTTGAGCAACGGATACGTCTTCCCGGGCTCCACCGTGAAGACGACCGTGGGGGACTCCGGCTGCTCCACCGCGTCCATCCGGGCATCCGAGACGAACGCTCCCGGACCCGCGAGGGCGGGCAGGGCACTCAACATCACGGCGAGGCACAGGGCGGCGGGACGCATGGTGCGCGAGTCTACCCCAATCCCACCCCAGCCCCTCGAAGGAGGGGTGGGGTGTCTCTCTCGACGGGCTGGGACGCGGGTCCCGCCCCCGGCATTCACGACAGCTTCGCTCGCGCCGCCTTCAACTTGCCGACCTGGAGCAGGTAGTCGCCCGCGCCCAGCTCGGCCTTGGGGTCGGTGGCCTTCTCGCCGTTGACGCGCACACCGCCCTGCGCCATCAGCTTGCGGCCTTCGGTCGCGGACGCCACCAGCTTCGCCTCCACCAGCACCTTGGTGAGCGGCAGCGCCGGAGCACCCGCGAGGGAGAGCTCGAACAGGGGCAGGTCCTCCGCGGACAGCTCCTTCTTGGCGAAGCGCTTCTCGAAGTCCTCCTCCGCCTTGCGCCCGGCCTCCGCGCCGTGGAACCGCTCCGTCATCTCCCGCGCGAACCCCAGCTTCGCGGCCTTCGGGTGGACCTCTCCGCTGGCCACCTTCGCCTGGAGCTCCGCCAGCTCCTTCAACGTCTTCGACGAGAGCAGCTGGTAGTAGCGCCACATCAAGTCGTCGGTGATGCTCATCAGCTTGCCGAACATCGTGTCCGGCGGCTCGCTGACGCCCACGTAGTTGTCCAGGCTCTTGGACATCTTGTCGCCGATGATCTTCCCCTCGACCATCTTCGCGTTGAGGCCCTCGAGGATGGGGCCGGTCATGATGACCTGCGGCGCCAGGTTCTCCTCGCGCATCAGCTGCCGCCCCACCAGCAGGTTGAACAACTGGTCGGTGGCGCCCAGCTCCACGTCCGACTTGAGGGCCACCGAGTCGTAGCCCTGCAACAGCGGGTAGAGCATCTCGTGGATGGCGATGGAGACGTTCTCGCGGAAGCGCTTCTTGAAGTCGTCGCGCTCGAGCATGCGCTGCAGCGAGTAGCGCGACGCCAGGCGGATCATCCCCTCCGTGCCCAGCTTGTCGAGCCATTCGGAGTTGAAGCGCACCGTCGTCTTCTGCTCGTCGAGCACCTTGAAGACCTGCTGCTTGTACGTCTCCGCGTTGGCCTTCACCTCGTCACGGGTGAGGGCGGGGCGCGTGGCGTTGCGGCCGGTGGGGTCGCCAATCAGCGCGGTGAAGTCACCGATGAGGAACACCACCGTGTGCCCGAAGTCCTGGAAGCGCCGCATGCGGGTGAGCAGCAGCGAGTGTCCCAGGTGAAGGTCCGGACGGCTCGGGTCGAACCCGGCCTTGATGACCAGCGGCTTGCCCGAGTCGTAGGAGTACTGGAGCTTCTTCTTCAGGTCCTCGGGCGAGTGGAGGTCCACCGTGCCCCGCGTGACTTCTTCGAACTGTTCTTCAGGGGTCGCCTTGCGCAGCGCGTCCGGATTCATGGCCGGCGGACCTTAGCCGAAAGCGGCCCGGGACAGCGGCACTTCGACGCGGACTTTCAGGTGCCGGGCAGGTGCACGCGCACCCGTTCGATTCCGCGCGCCCGCCCCGTGGCGTCGTCGATGTCCGCCACGATGCCCTGCAGATAGACGAGCTTCTCCGCGACCTCGTAGGGCGCGTGCTTCTGGCCCAGGAAGCGAGCCAGGGACGTCTCCTTCTTCATCCCGATGACGGAATCCAGCGGGCCACACATGCCCACGTCGGTGATGAAGGCGGTGCCGCCGGGCAGCACCCGCTCGTCCGCCGTCTGGACGTGGGTGTGCGTGCCCACCACGACGGAGACGCGACCATCCAGGTGCACCCCCATGGCGTTCTTCTCGCTGGAGGCCTCGCAGTGCATGTCCACCAGGATGCACGGCGTGCGCGCCTTCAGCTCCGCCACCAGCCCCTCCACCACCTCGAAGGGGTTCTCGTGGGTGCGCATGAAGACGCGCCCCTCCAGGTTGATGACGCCCAGCGCGCGGCCATCCGGCAGCGTGACGAGCCCATGGCCACGTCCAGGAGTCCCCTTGGGGTAGTTTGCGGGGCGCAACAGCTTGTCCGGGTGGGCCGTTATCCAGGGGAGGATGGCCTTCTTGGACCAGAAGTGGTTGCCGCTGGTGAGCAGGTCCACGCCGCTGGATAGCAGGGAGTCCACCGTCTCCGGGACCATTCCCGCGCCCTGGTCGCTGTTCTCCGCGTTGGCGACCGTCACGTCGATGCCATGGGTGGCCTTCAGGCGCGGCAAGAGGGCGCGGACGGCCTGGAGCCCCGGACGACCCACCACGTCTCCCATGAAGAGCAGCTTCACGTATCCAGGAAGTCCGGCTCGCGGAACAGGCCGCGGCAGGACTCGGACTCCGTCACGATGAGGTCCATGTCCACGTCGTCGGCGTTGGTGGGAAGCACCTCGACCAGCTGGTCGCTGAAGGCCAGGCCCACCCGCCGGCTGCGGGGGCTGGCCGCGCGCAGCGTGGCGTCGTAGTAGCCACCGCCGCGCCCCAGCCGCTTGCCGTCGCGCGTGAAGCCCAGGCCCGGAACGACGAACAGGTCGATCTGGTCCACCGGAATCAGGTCCGAGGAGTTGGTCGGCTCACGCACGCCCAACCGCCCCGGCTCCAGCTCCGCTTCCGACTTGATGGCCCGGAAGGAGAGGATCCTCCCGTGCACGTGGGACAGCGGGTAGCAGACGATCTTCTCGTCCTGCAACGCCGCGATCAGGATGTCCCGCGTCGGCACCTCGCCCCGGATGGGAGCGTAGAGGGCCACCGTCCGCGCCTTCTGGTAATACTGCGTCGCCAGGAACCGAGACTGCACCTTGAGACCCCGCGTGTCGATGAGGTCCGGCGTCATCGCCTTGCGGCGCGCCGTCAGCTCATCCCGCAGCGTCTGCTTCCTCGCCGCCGCCGCCTCTTCCACCACCGTCTCGCTCACCGCCGCCGCTCCGCAGAAAAAGTCCCCCGCCGCATGGCCGTGTGCCCAGCGTCCATTGAACCCTCAAAAGCCAGGTGGGAACCGAAATCATGCCGCCGCAGGCTTCCCTCTTCCCTCGCGAGAGGGGAGGGCTTGCACATGGCGGCCGAAACGGACCCCGGAATGGACGTATCGGTTCGAATTTCTGCTGGGCATCACGCGCCCCGCAGGGGACAGCCCTTGAAACAAAGCTACAGTGCTACCAAGTCCTCGAATCTACAGCGAAAATTCGCGACCACCTTCTGAAATGATAAGGATGGGAGGCAGCGGGGTCAAGGCATCCTCGCGCGTTTACAAGGCGACCTTGCCGCTCCTATGATGGCGACCCCCACCCCGCACATGCTGCCCTCGCTTCCAAACAAGGGTCTCGTGACGGTTCTTTCCGTCATCTCCGGCCTCGCATGGGCGGGACCGAAGCTGTCTGGTTCGTACGCCACGGATGCGTATGGCCAGGTCGAGTTTCGAATGGACGGAGAGCGTCTGGTCGGCACCTCGTCTGGGAGCGGCGGTGAGTGCAGGTTCGCCCCGGGCACGGAGGTTCTCACGGGTGAGTTCCAGGGCAACGTCCTGGTGGGCACGGTGCGGTTGTGCCTGCAGGGTGGGGCCGAGTGCACGGGGCCACAGGACGTGCCGGTGATGGCCATCTACAACCCCCAGTCGACGACGCTCAGCGCGCTGTTCCGGCTGAAGGCGGGGTGCTCGTCGCCAGCGCTGACCGGCACGCAGCTGGTGTTGCGACGCGTCTCCGGCTCCATCGAGCAGGAGGAGGAGGCGCCCGCGCCCAAGGCCGGTGGAGCGGGCGAGCAGGGGGCCGCCGTCCAGGATGCCGCCGTGCCCGCCGGGGCGATGGTGGCCACGCAGGGCTCCGCGGCCAGCGCGGCCGCGATGAAGCTGGCGGAGACCCGCCGCCCGCAGTCGCCGCGGTTCTCCGTGGAGGAGGGCCAGACGCTCCTGGCCGCGGGCAAGAGCGGGCTGGCGAAGACGCATTTCGAGGCCGCGCTCGAACAGGATGGTCGCAACGTGGACGCCCTCGTGGGGCTGGCCGCGTGCGAGCTGGGGCAGGGCAACGCCCGGAAGGCCCTGGAGGCGCTGGAGCGCGTCAAGGTGGGCGCGTCCCGCCCGGACGTCTTCGCGTGGCAGGCGCGGGCCCACGGCGCGCTGGGCGACAAGCCCCGGGCGCTGCAGCTGGTGCGGAAGGCCATGCTCAATGGCTGGTCCCCCAGCACGCCCAGGCCCTGGGAGACGCAGTTGGTGAAGGAGCTGGGCAGCGAGATCGAACAGGCGAAGCAGTCGCTGCCGAAAGGCAAGAGGTTGCCCCCCGGACGTGAGTCCATGGGGGCCGGAAGCACGAGCCCGTGAGTCAGACGCCCCCGGTCGCCAGGCCCCAGCAGCGGGTCTTCGGGCAGTACGAGATCCTCTCCGTGCTCGGCAAGGGGGGCATGGCGGAGGTGTACCGTGCCCGGGTGTTGTCGGGGCCTCGGGAGGGCTGGACGGTGGCGCTCAAGCGGCTGCTGCCCGCGCTCACCGCGGACGCGGAGTCGGTGACGCTCTTCGCGCGCGAGGCGCAGCTGTCCAAGCAGCTGCACCACCCCAACATCGTGACGGTGTTGGATGCCGGCGAGCTGGAGGGCATCTACTTCATCGTCATGGACCTGGTGGACGGGCGCGACCTGGGGCAGATCCTCCGTCGCTGCAAGGTCCGGGGCATCCCCCTCCCGCTCGACTTCGCGGTGTACCTGGGCAAGGTGCTGTTGGAGGCGCTGGCGTACGCGCACACGGCCACGGGCGCCTCGGGCGAGCCGCTGGGCATCGTCCACTGCGACGTGTCGCCCTCCAACCTCTTCATCTCCCGCGTGGGGGAGATCAAGCTGGGGGACTTCGGCGTCTCGCGCGTGCTGGTCGACGGCAAGCTCCAGGAGGGCGAGGTGCTGGGCAAGCCGTACTACCTCTCGCCCGAGTCGCTGCGCGGGGAGGTGACTCCGGAGGCGGACCTGTGGGCCGCGACGGTGGTGCTCTACGAGCTGCTGACGCTGGAGCGGCCCTTCACGGGCGCCACGCCGGAGGAGGTGTTCCAGGCCATCCGCTCGGGCAGCTACCGCCCGCTGCGCGAGCTGCGGCCGGAGGTCCCGGAGGCCCTGGAGGACGTGGTGCGCCGCGCCTTCTCCGCGCGCATCGAGGACCGCTTCCCCTCCGCGGAGTCCTTCGCCCACGCGCTGGCGCCGCACTACGACGAGCGGGTGGGGACGCCGCTGGCCATCGCCGCGGTGGTGCGGGGTTTGTTCGGCGCGAGCGACGACGCGCCGTCGACGCCGCAGGGCGGAGCGCCGCCGAGCCCGTCGCGCGCCAGCTAGGGCTGCGGGGCCTCGCCGGCACGTCCGCCCGGGCGACGCGTGGGGCTGCCAGGGCGGACGACGATGTCGACCTTCCTCCGAGCGACGGTGTCACGCGAGCGGAGGAGCCAGATGGCGAGCGAGCCGAAGAAGCCCCAGGTCGAGCGGGAGCAACCCCCGGAGCGCAGGACGCGCGAGGACCTGCCAGAGCGGCGGCCTCCCAAGCCGGACGAGGCGCGAGAGGACGGGATGCCGGGCTATGGCCAGCCGGACGAGGAGGTCCGCGAGAAGTCACTGCCCGAGCAGGGCTGGTAGGTCCGCCGGGTCCTCGCCTCCATCGTCGTCGTCTTCTTCTTCGTTGGAGGCGGCGAGCTTCACGGACGCCTGCTCCAGTCCATAGGGCGCCAGCCGGCTGCGCCACACCGTGAAGTCTCCCTCCGCGAGGATGCCGAAGCAGCTGAACTTGCCGTCGGGCCCCACGTAGCGGTTGCGGTCCATCTGCAACCCGGGACGGTACTGCGCGCGGCCGAGTTTCACGAAGTAGGTCATGTTGCGCAGCGTGTTGTCGAACACCGACAGGCCCGTGACGATCTGCGGCTCGTCCGCGGCCAGGCGCAGGCCCTCGCTCACGGTGGCCTCGATGGTGTTGTTCAGCACGCGCACCTTGTTGGCCCTCACGACGCGGATGCCCTGGCCGTTGCCCCGGTTCGCGTAGTTGTAGATGTCCGTGATGAGGTTGTTGGTCAACGTCAGGTTCACCGGGTTGTCCACCGGAGACAGCCCGCCGATGGAGATGCCCCGGCCCGCCTTGGCGATGTAGTTGCCGGTGATCTGGAGGTTGGTCGCGTCCTCGTGCACGAGCACCGCCTCCGCGGCCGACGTGTTCGCCTGCCATGGGAACTTCGCCAGGTTGGGGAAGCTGAAGATGGTGTTGGTGTTGACGCTGATGTTGTCGCACGCCTTGATGTCGACGCCGTTCTCCCCGCAGTCGTGCAGCTGGTTTCCCTCGATGTAGAGGCCGTCGGGCCGCGTGACGTCGGGCTGGCACTGCACGGCGTCCCCCGACGTGTCGTGGATGTCGTTGCCCAGCACGTAGATGGCCTGCGAGGTCCCCTTCACCGCGACGCCGTGCGAGTCCGTCCCCGTCTTGGAGAAGTCGTAGATTTCATTGCCCTGGATGAGCACCGTCTCCGCGTGGCTGACGATGACGCCGCCGCCGGCCCGGCCGCCGTGCAGGTCCGAGTCGAGGATCTGCGAGCAGTGCGTGGCGTCCTGGAAGAGCACCGCGAACGAGGGCCGCAGCTGGACGTCTACCTCGATGGATTGGACGATCCAATAGGGCTGGCTCACCATCACCAGGCTGCCGACGTTCGTGGCGGTGGGGACGATGCGGGGCAGGCTGGTGGCATCACCGCGCAGGATGATGGGCGCGTTCGCGGTGCCAGGGCGGGCGCCCTTGGCGGGGGTGATGGCGATCTGTTCGGCGTAGGTGCCCGGACGTACCTGGATGACGTCGCCGGGGTACGTGGCCCTCACCGCCTGGGAGATGGTGGGGTAGGGGTTGTCGCTGGAGCCCAGGGGCTTGGAGGGATCCCTGGGGCCCGTGTTCGCGACGAAGCGTGTCACGCCGACGGGCGGCGTCTGGCTGGTGGGGCAGGTCGTCTGGAAGCGGCGGGCATTCTCGTCCGGGGCCACCTCGGGAGGCGCGGGCTCGTCGTCACCGGTCTGCTCGCCATCGTCCTGGAGCCGGGTCGCGTACGCCTGGAGATGACGCGACTCCTCGGGTGCCTGCTCCACGCCGGGGCCGCATGCGAGCGCGAGCCCCCACAACAGGGCCGCGAGTCGTCCACGCCGATGCCCCTGCTTCTTCTTCTCGTTGCGCATGATGGTCCCCCTGGGTGCTTCCGACCGTGGCGGACATGGTTTCCACCGGGCCAGCCGTCATCAACCGCTATGCCCCCGCGGGACCAAGCGGCATTCACCGGTAGATGCTCGCGCCGAGTCGCGCGCTTCCTCGCGTCAAGGGGGCCACGCGTACGTGGCGCGTTGCAAGCACGCCGGGCCGAGCCGGGCGGGTGACGCGCGTCGCCGCATGCCCCCAGGAGGGCCGCGGGTCAGCCCGCGAGGGCCCGGACGGTGGGGACGTGGCGCCGCAGGGCCTCGACGACGCGGGCCACGTCCGCCTCGGACGTCGAGGGGCCCAGGCTGAAGCGCAGGCTGGCGCGCGCCTCGGGCGCGGACAGCCCCATGGCCCGCAGCACATGGGACGGCGACAGCGTCCCGGACGCGCACGCGGCCCCGGTCGACACGCAGATGCCTTCAAGGTCGAGCGCCATCAACAGCGCCTCGCCCTCGGCGCCGTCGAAGCGCAGGTTGCTCGTGTTGGGCACGCGCGGCGCGCCCCCGCCGTTCACCGCCACGCCGGGGAGCGAGGCGAGGACCTCGCGCTCGAAGGCATCCCGCAGCGCGCCCACGCGCGCGGCCGTCGCCTCCTGCTCACCCGCCGCCAGCTCCAGGGCCAGCGCGAGCGCCTCCGCGTAGGGGACGTTCTGCGTCCCGCCCCGGCGCCCACCCTCCTGGTGCCCCGGCGTCAACGCGCGCACGTCCACGTCCTTGCGCACCACCAGCACGCCGACGCCCGCGGGGCCGCCGAACTTGTGCGCCGACAGCGAGAGCAGGTCCGCGTCCACCTCGCGCAGCGACAGGGGCAGCTTGCCCGCCGCCTGCACCGCGTCCGTGTGGAACAGCACGCCGCGCTCCCTGCACGCGCGCGCCACCTCGCGCGCGGGCTGCACCACGCCCGTCTCGTTGTTGGCCCACATGAGCGAGCACAGCGCCGCCTCGGGCGTCAGCGCGGCGAGCACGTCCTCCACCCGCACGCGGCCGTCAGCGCCCGGCGGCACGCGCACCACGTCCGCGCCCTGGGCCTCCAGCTGCGCCGCCGCGCCGAGCAGGGCGGGGTGCTCCACCGTCGACGTCACCAGCCGCCGTCGCTCGCCTCGCGCGCGCGCGTGCCAGGCGCCGACGAGGGCCAGGGCGTCCGCCTCGCTGCCGGACGCGGTGAAGGTGACCTCCTTGGGTTCACAGCCCAGCACCCGCGCCACGCGGGCCCGGGCCTGGTCCAGTCGCGCGCGCGCCTCGCGCCCCGCCTGGTGGACGCTGGAGGCGTTGCCGTGGCCACCCTGGACGAACGCCCGCGCGAGCAGCTGCCCCACCTCCGGACGCACCGGGGCGGCCGCGTTGTGGTCCCAGTAGATCACGTGTCCTGCGCCGACAGCAGCGACACGGGCCGCTCGTCCGCGACGCCGAAGGCCTCGAGGAAGCGCCCCACCAGCTCGCGCTTGAGCGCCTTGCGCTGCGCCGCCTTGCCCGACAGCGGCAGCCGCGCGCCCGCCATGCTGCCGTGGCCACCCGACGAGCCGCCGTAGTCCTCGAAGATCTCCCGGATGAGGCGGCCGGCGTTCATCCGCCGGTCCTTCACGCGCAGGCTGAAGTAGAGCTGGTTGCGGTACGTGCCGAAGGCCAGCGACCACTTGGTGCCTTCCAGGAACATGAGCCGCTCGGCGACCTCCGCGACCATGTCCGGCGAGTACACCTCTTCCAGGTCGGTGACGATGGCGACCCCGTACACCTTCGCCCGCTCGTAGGCCGTGTGGTACAGCTGGAAGTAGCGCGCCGGCAGCTCCGGGTGTTCGATCTGCGCGAGCATCGACTTGTCGATGCGCGGGAACAGCCACAGGTAGCTGTCGATGTCCGTCTGCGTCGTCTCGCGGCCCAGGTCGCGGGTGTCCGCCTTGATGCCGTAGAACAGGCCGGTGGCCACCTCCACGGAGGGCTCCACGCGCGCGGCGCGCAGGTACTCCACCAACATGGTGGACGTGGCGCCGAAGTCGCCGCCCACGTCCGCGAACGGCGAGGCCAGGCTCTCCTCGCGCAGCGGGTGGTGGTCCACGACGATGTGGGCCTCCAGCCGAGCGGGCAGCGAGTGGTTGCCCACCTTGGGCTGGGTGTCCACCAGGCCGAAGAGGTCGTACTCGTCGAAGTCGATCTGCGACACGTGCGAGACGGGCAGGCGCAGCACCTTCACGAAGGCGATGTTCTCCGCCCGGCCGATGATGCCGCCGTACCCGACGTGGGCCTCCACGTCCGCCCGGCGCTCCAGCAGGTGGGCGAGCGCGACGGCGGCCGCCAGGGAGTCCGGGTCCGGGTTGTCGTGGGTGAGGATGAGGGCCTTCCGGTGGCCCTTGGCCACACGCAAGAGCCGCTCCAGCTTGTCACGGGCCGGCAGCAGGGCCAGGCGTGGTGGCGGGGGCTCCGTCAGCTCGCCAGGGGCGTTGCCCGGGCCACGGCGGCTGTTGAAGGACTGTGTCACGGGCATGGATGGTCAGTTCTACTTCCTCCGGCTCCCGGATTCGAGGAGTCGGATGTTCTCCCCCCAACATCGGGGGTGCGGTGTCACCCGCACGCCAATGTTGCGAACGCACCTCGCGGCCTTCACGGCGTGCCGGAGGGCCGGGTGCCCGGACGCCCTGCTGCCCGTGAGGCGCAGGTCCTAGTTGTTGATGGCCTTGTACTTGCGCCCCAGGTCCCTGAAGTACTTCACGCCGTTGTCGAGCGAGTTCTCCATGGCGTCCATCAGCACCGTGCGGAACTGCGCCGTCGGGCCCCGGAAGGACTCGTAGTAGCGCTGCCGGTCGATGGAGTGGATGACGGCGGGCATGTAGCCGTTGCGCAGCAGGATGAGGTTGCTGCACATGCGCCCCACCTTCCCGCTGTGCTCGGTGAAGGGGAAGATCTGCAGGAAGCTGTGCTGGACGGTGGCGGCCTGCTTGATGGGATGGAACTCGCGGAACTCCGCGCTGGCCGTGTAGTCCACCAGCTTCTCCAGCGCCGGCTGGATCTTCGCGGGCTGGTGGATGTCGTGGAAGTACGTGCGGTGCAGCGGCATGTCCTTGCGCAGCCCCGAGCGCTCCCGCTCCTTGGCCAGCTCCTTCTCCGTGCGCTCCCGCCGCTCCATGCGCGCGCGCTCGGCCAGCGCCTCGGGGGTGTTGCCGAGGAACAGGTCGTGCATCCGCTTGATGGTCGTCAGGGTGATCTGCGCCTGCTTCTTGGCGCCGTTGGCCTCCTCGCGGATGAAGTCGCAGACCGCCTTGTGGTTGCGGACCTCCAGCACCACCGGGATCATGGAAGCCTCGGCGCTGGTGCGCCCCGGGTACAGCGCGGCCATCAGCTCCTGGTGGGTGTAGACCACGCCCTCCAACGCGGCGTCGTGGTAGATCCACGACATCTCGAACCGCTCGAGGAACTCACGCGCCGGCTGCTTGTCCTTGTAGATCTCGAGGTACTCGCGCAGCGCCTCGTTCTTCTCGTCGATGTCCTGGTAGCGTTCCTTCACGGACTGCGGCTCCTTCTTGCGCCGGGCCACCCCAAGAGGTGGCCGAGGCGTGCGGCCGAGCGATTCAACGGCGTGCGGATTCTAGAAATTCCGCACGGTTGTAACAACGAAATCCATTACAGATTGACGAGGAAGACCTCGCACGCCTGGTCCAGCAGGTCCTTGGAAAGGGCCGGAGGGATTTGACGATAGCGAGCCGCGTCCTTGATGAGTCCCACCAAGTCTCGGGGATGGCAGGCCCGAAGTTGCATGGTCCTCGGCTTGTAATAGTGCTCGACGAGGTAGGTGACGGCCTGGTCCACGTAGGGGATGCCCGCCGCCTCGCACACCCGACGGAAGATCTCCCGGTAGGACTCCTCGTCGGGGTTGCCGACCTCGATCTTGTACTTGATGCGCCGCAGGAACGCCTCGTCCACCAGTTCCTTTGGATCCAGGTTGGTCGAGAAAACCAGGAGCTGATCGAAGGGAATCTCGAACTTCTTGCCGGTGTGGAGGGTGAGGAAGTCGACGCGCTTCTCGAGGGGGACGATCCACCGGTTGAGCAGGTCGGTGGGGTGCACCTTCTGGCGGCCGAAGTCGTCGATGAGGAGCATGCCGCCGTTGGCCTTCACCTGGAACGGGGCCTCGTAGAAGCGGGTGCTCTCCGAATAGATGAGGTCGAGCGTCTCCAGGGTGAGCTCGCCGCCGACGACGACGGCGGGCCGGCGGCAGAGCATCCACCGGTTGTCCATCTCGAAGGTCTGCCGGCGCCCGTTGGCGTCGCGGCCCATCTCCAGGGGGACGGGGGTGTGGATGAGGTGGTCGTGGACCTGGATGATCTGGTTGCCGATCTCCAGGCAGTGGGGGACGTAGACCTCGCCGCCGAACATGTGGGAGACGGCCTCCGCGAGGCTCGTCTTGCCGTTGCCCGGGGGGCCGTAGAGGAACAGGGAGCGGCCGGAGTTCACCGCGGGGCCCAGCTTGTCCATCAGCTCCGCGGGGACGGTGAGGTGGCTGAGCGCCATCACCAGCTCCTCCTGGCTGACGACGGGCGTCTCCTCCGTCTGGCTGGAGATGAGGGCGTTGTACTGCTCGATGGGCACCGGGGCGGGGCCCACGTAGGTGGTGCGCGTGAGCGCGTCGCGGGCGTACTCGCGGCCCTTCTCCGTGAGGATGAACTCCACGGACGCGCGGCCGAAGCCCTTGCCGCCGCGCAGGTCCACCAGCTTCTCCGTGGTGAGGAAGTCCACCACCCGCTCGATGACGCCGGGCCAGGGCAGCCGCATCTCGTCCGCGATGCCCATGCCCGTGCCCGTACCCGCGTAGTACAGGTACTTCAGGGCGATGTCCGCGAGCAGGCCCATCTTGAGCCCCGTCTCCTCCACCGACTTCGGCTCCGCGGGAGCGATGTCGAGGATGGAAGGGTTTTCGAGCTTGAACGGGTTGTCTTCGTACGCGTAACCGGCGGGAGCCATCGGGGCCTCGTTCTAGCCCAAACCCGTGATTCGAGGGCAGCTGGCGAGCAGGGGGAGGGGCGGGGGCGGGTCCTGGGGACACCGCCCGGCCGCCTGGCGACCCGGTGGGGGGGGGCGGGCCCGGGTCCGCCGTGGCCCGCCCGAGGTGGGAGCCCGCGGGTCAGACGTAGGTGAGCCACTCCGCGTAGCGCGGCTCCTGGCCCCGGACGACGCGGAAGTACGTCTCCTGCACGAACTGGCCGATGGGGCCGGGCTTGCCGGTGCCCACGGTGCGGTCGTCCACTTCCCGCACCGGGGTGATTTCGGCCGCGGTGCCGGTGAAGAAGACCTCGTTGCTGATGTAGAGGGCGTCGCGGGTGAAGGTGACCTCGTCCACGGTGCGGCCGCTGTCGCGCAGGAGCTTGAGCACCGTGTCGCGGGTGATGCCGTCGAGGATGGGCGAGGACAGGGGCGGGGTCTTGATGACGCCCTTCTTGTTCACCATGAAGATGTTCTCGCCGGACGCCTCCGCCACGAAGCCGCTGATGTCCAGGAGGATGGCCTCGTCGTAGCCGGCCATCACCGCCTCGCGCTTGGCGAGGATGGAGTTGACGTACTGGCCGGAGATCTTCCCGCGCACCATGTTCACGTTGACGTGCATGCGCGTGAAGGAGCTCACCTTGGCGCGGATGCCCTCGCGGATGCCCTTGTCGCCCAGGTACGCGCCCCAGTCCCAGGCGGTGATGGCCACGCGCGTGGGATTCACCGCGCCCAGCCCCATGGCGCCATCACCCATGAAGGCCACCGGCCGCAGGTAGGCGCCGTTGGCGAACAGGTCCTTCTGCTTGCGCAGCAGGTCCAGGCACGCCTCGACCAGCTCGTCCTCCGTGTACGGCATCTTCAGCAGGACGATGTGCGCCGAATCCAATAGCCGCCGGATGTGCTCTCGCAGTCGAAAGACGGCCAGCCGGCCGTCGTGCGTGCGATAGGCCCGGATGCCCTCGAAGACGCCCAGCCCATAGTGCAGCGCGTGCGTCATCACGTGGACGTGGCCCTCGTCCCATTTGACCAGTTTCCCGTCGAGCCAGATCTGATCCGCACGCAACACGTTTGACGAGGTCGAGCTCATTCGGGGGTTCCTTCCGCCGGAAGATGGGTGGGACTGCCTCGGGACTTCTTGCCAGATGACGCTATGGGCTCAAAGCGTGAACGCGCATTCGCGGTCGATCTTCACAACACGTGCGGCAGCGGCGTGAGCATGCGGCACACGAGGGGCATGTCCTCGGCCATGGCCTTGCGTCCGAAGTGGAGGGCCTTGGAGGCGAGCTCGACGGAGGGGACGACCTCGAGGGGGGAGAGGGTGCGGGAGAAGCGTTTGACGAGGTGCGCGTAGGGGACGTTGGGTGCCACCGTCATGGCCGCGAGGCGCTGGAGGGGGAGCCAGAAGGGGGTGGCCAGCCGCGGCGCGAAGCCGTCCAGGGCGAGGATGAACGTGTTGCGGGTGCCGATGCGGCCCTTGGCCACGGCCTTCCAGGCGGCCTTCGCGGGGAGGTTGTCGACGAGGCCCCCGTCGATGAGGCGCGCGACGTGGTGGTGGGCCAGCAGGCCGTCGAGGAGCGAGTGCATGCGGGGGTCCTCGCGCAGCACGTCATAGTGGATGACGCCGGGCAGGGCGGAGGAGAAGCCCGCGGCGTCGAGCGCGTCGAACTCCGAGGTGGTGTCGTCGGCGCCCAGGTGGAGGCGCACGGTGATTTCGGGGCGGGTGAACAGCTCCGCGATGCCGCTCATGGCCTCCTGGATGCGGCGGGTGACGCCGACGGGGTTGAGCAGCGCCAGGGGGCTGGTGCCCAAGAGGCGCTCGTAATACTCCAGGGGGCGGGGGAGCATGCCGCGGCGGATGCCGCCCACGGAGATGAGGGTGGGGACGGGCAGGTCCTTGAGGCGCAGGCCCCCGCCGCCGGGTCCCGCGTCGAAGAAGCGCCCCAGGCCCGCGCGCAGGAACAGCCGCAGCGCCGCGGGCAGCCCGTAGCGGCTCTCCGTGGAGATGAAGCGGAAGAGCTTCCGGAAGGACAGGCCCCGGACGATGTTGATCATCTCCGTGGCGTCGAAGCGCGCCATGCGCGAGCGCAGCACCCCGAGCACGGCGCCCATGGACGCGCCCGCCAGCAGCTTCGGCTGCAGCCCGTGCTCGGCCAGCAGGTTCATCACGCCCAGGTAGACGAAGGCCGTGCCTCCGCCGCCACCCGTCACCAGCACCAGCTCCTTGTGGCGCAGCTCCCGGTCCAGCGCCTCCGGAGGGACGCGGCCCCGCAGGCGGGCGAGCACGCCGTCCCGGGCTCGCGCGGCGTGCTCGCGCAGGTCCCGCACGTGGGGCACGAGCCGATCCCTCGTCGGGCGCAAGGGGCCGCGGAAGATGGGGGAGAGCCGTCGCTCGACCTCCTCGCGGAAGGGCGTCAGGTGGGCGCCCACGCCGACATCCCGCCCGCCGTGCGGGACCTTGTAGAGGCGCGCGAGCGACAGGGCGGTGCGCAGCGTCGCCTCCTCCCGCGCGTCGAGCATCCCCGGCTCCGCCAGGACGGCGCGCACGAGCGCCAGCTCCATCTCCTCCAGCGGGCGGGTGATCTGGAATCGTTCCTTCAGGAGCACGGACAGTCCGTCACCGCGGGGGGCACGCGGCTGGCGAGTATAGCGTGCTCGTGCCCCGGGACGGGGAGGGGACCCTGGGCCAGGTGGGACTTCACGCCTGGGCGATCTGCGGCAGGTTGGCCCGGGCCTTCTCGATGTCGCCCTCGTACTTGAGGACGAGGTTGAGCGTGGACGCCACCACGTCCGACGTGAGCTGCTCGGCGTTGAGCAGCACCAGGCTCTGCGCCCAGTCCAGCGTCTCGCTGATGGAGGGCGCCTTCTTGAGGTCGAGCGCGCGGATGGCGGCCACCGCCTCCACCACCTGCTCGGCGAGCACCTGCGGGACGTGGGGCAGGCGCGAACGGACGATGCGCAGCTCGCGCTCGCGGTCCGGGAAGTCGATGTGCAGGTGCAGGCAGCGGCGCTTGAGCGCGTCCGACAGCTCCCGGGCGGCGTTGGACGTCAGCAGCACGCGGGGGATGTGCTTCGCGCGGAAGGTGCCCAGTTCGGGGATGGTGACGGCGTTGTCGCTGAGGACCTCCAGCAGGAAGGCCTCGAACTCCGGGTCCGCCTTGTCGATTTCGTCCACCAGCAGCAGGGCGGGGCGTTCGGACAGCTGGGCGCGCAGGATGGGCCGGGGCAGCAGGAAGCGCTCGGAGAAGAACACCGCGTCGCCCGAGGCGAGCCGGTCCGCCGCCTCCGAGAGCGACGTGGTGCCCTGCACCATCTCCCCGATCTTGTCCTTGAGCAGCTGGGTGTAGAGCAGCTGCTTGGCGTACTCCCACTCGTACAGGGCCTTGGCCTCGTCCAGGCCCTCGTAGCACTGGAGCCGGATGAGCTCGCGGCCCAGCGCCGCCGCCATGGCGCGCGCCAGCTCTGTCTTCCCCACGCCCGCGGGGCCTTCCACCAGGATGGGCTTCTCCATCCGGTCCGCCAGGTAGGCCGCCGTGGCGATTTCAGGGGAGGGCAGGTATCCCACCTGCTCCAGGTGCTGCTCCGCGTCCGCCACGCTCCGGAAGGCGCGGACCTCTGCTGTCGAAGGGGTGCTCACGCGCCGGAACTTAACCGAGGGCCTCCCGCGGGACTGCGGCAAAAATGCCAGGGTTGCCCTGTCCGACGTGCCGCGGACTCGCTCCTCTGCCCCGCAACCCTGCGGAATGAGGAATGGAATTAATTTGCGCACCCTGGGCACACGTCGTGCATCTCAGTCCCGTCACTCACTTGGGAATGCAGCGAGGTTCGGGGTCATGATGTGGGCGTGGTTGAGGATGGTGCTGGTGGTGGCGGTCTTCCTCCTCCCGGGAGGATTTCCGGTGCTGCTGGGGTACGTCGCCGTGCGGACGCTGATGAGCCGCTGGCGGGTGGCGCGAGAGGAGGCGCACCGGGTGGGGCAGGAGGCCTCGCTGCGGGACGTGCTCTCCACGCTGCATTTCAAGGAGCTGGTGCGCGACGCGCGCGCCGCCCTCTGAGTTTCTCACGCGGGTAGGGCATCGATGTCGCGGTCGAGCCCCCTGGCTCCCGTGACGCCGCCCGGACCCGCTCCGCCGGACTTCCGACACCCGCCGGACTCCCGACGCCTGTCGGACTCCCGTCCCGGCCCACCGGTCCGAGCGCGTCAGCGCACGAAAGGTGGGCGCGGGAGCGTGTGGCCGCCTACTTGTCGAGCTCGTCGACCAGCGCGGTCCAGTCGTCGTCCTCCTTGGCCGCCGCGTTGGGGAGCTGGACGACCATGGTGCGGTCGGTGGGCTCGGACTCCTCGCCCAGGCCCACGGGGGTGGGGGCGGGCGCGGGGGCCTTCTTCGCGGCGGGGGCGCTCTTCGCGGCGGCCTTCGGGGCCTTGGCGGCGGGCGCGGGCGCGGCGGCGGCCGGGGGGATGGTCTGGTTCAACTGGGTGCGGATGGCCAGGTCGTCGTCCTCCGGTGGCGGAGCGGCCTTGGCGGCCTTGGCGGCGACGGGGGCGGGGGTGGCGGGGGCCTTGCTCTTGAAGCGCGCCAGTTCCAGTTCGGCGACCTTGAGGGCCTTGCTCTTCTCCTGCACGGACTGCTGCAGGCGGGCGACCTCCTGGGCCTTGATGGCGTCGCGGCGCTCCAGCTCCGCCTTCTGCTTGGCGGACAGGTCCTCGAGCTCCTTGGCCTGACGGGCCTCCAGGTCCTTGCGCTCCTTCTGGGCGGTGGCGAGCCGGGCGGCGGCCTCGTTGGCCTTGCCTTCGGCGGCGGAGACCTTCGCGTTCAGCTCCTTCTCCGCGCGGGCCTTGGCGCCCTGGGCGTTCTCCAGCGCGAGCTCCAGGTCCTGCGCCTTCTTGGCGCGGGCGGCGAGCTGGGCCTGGAGGTCCTTGGCCTTGGCGTCGTGTTCGGCGGCGCTCTTCTGGGCCTCCTGGGTGAGCTGGGCGACGCGCTGCTCGGCCTTGGCGAGCTTCGCGGCCAGTTCGTCCGCCGCGCGCTTGGCGTCCGCGCGCTCCTGGGCCGCGGCCTGCGTCTGCTGCTGGAGGCGGGCCTCGGACTGCTGGAGCTGGGCGGCGACCCCATCGCGCTCCTGGCCGAGCTTCTGGTGGGCGACGTTCGCGGCGCGCAGCTGCTCGTCGCGCTCGCCCAGGGCCTTCTTCGCCAGCTCGAGCTGGTTGTTGAGGCCGGCCATCTGCTGGCCCAGGCCGTCCGCGTGGCGCTTGGCGTCCGCGGCCTGTGTCTGGAGCTTCGTCTCCAGGGCCTTGAGCTGCTCGGTGCGGGTGGCCACCTCGCGGTTGAGCACCTCGGCCTGACGCATCTTCTCCTGCGTCACCTGGGTGAGCTTGCGCAGGGTGTCCGACAGCTCCTTGCCCTTGGTGGCCAGGTCGTTCTGGAGCAGCTCCTCGCGGCGCTGGGACTCCTCGGTGAGGGTGTCCAGGCGCTCCTTGAGGGTGGCGCGGGCGTCCTCCACCTGCGCCAGCTGCGAGGTCAGGTGGGTGACCTCGGCGACCTTGGCGCCCAGCTCGTGCTTGGTGATGGTGAGCTGTTCGCCCAGGTCCTCCACCTGGTTGCGCGCGTCGTTGAGCTCCGCCTCGAGGCCGGACTGGGTGGCGGCGGCCTGCTGCCGGGTGCCCGCGTGGGCCTGCTGCTCCCGGGCGAGGTGGTCGCGCGTGGCGGCCAGCGCCTCCTGGGTCTGGAGCAGCGTCTGGCTGGTGGCCTCCAGCTCCGAGCGCAGCCCGTCGCGCTCGTTCGTGAGGGCCTCGATCTGCGCGCTCGTCTCGGCGGCGAGCTTCTCGTGCGCGGCCCGTTCGGCCTCGTAGTTGCCCAGCGTCTCCGACAGCTCGCCGCGCAGCTGGCCGATCTGCCCGGTGAGGTCCTGCTCCAGGGCGTCCTTCGCCTGTCCCAGCGCGTGCAGCTCGGCGGTGCGCTGGTCGCGCTCGGCCGTGGTGCGGGTGAGGGCGTCGTGCGTGTCCTGGAGGCGGGCGCGCGTGTCGTCCAGGTCGACCTGGAGCGCGTCGCGCCGCGCGGTGGTGGTGCCCAGCTCGTCGCGCGTCTCCTCGAGGGTGTTCTGCGTCTGCGCGAGCGTCTGGCTGGTGGCCTCCAGCTCGCCGCGCGTCTCCGCCAGCGTGCCCTCCGTCTGGGCCAGGCGCTCCTGGGTGTCGGCGAGGGTCGCCTCGGTGCGACCCAGCGTGTCCTGCGTCTGGGCGAGCGTCTGGCTGGTGGCCTCCAGCTCGCCGCGCGTGGAGGACAGCGCCTCCTCCGTCTGGGCGAGCCGCGCCTGGGTGTCGGCCAGCGTCTGGCTGGTGGCCTCCAGCTCGCCGCGCGTCTCGGAGAGGGACTCCTCCGTCCGCGCGAGCAGGCCCTGCGTCTCCGCGAGCTGCTGCTCGGTGCGACCCAGTGTGTCCTGCGTCTGGGCGAGCGTCTGGCTGGTGGCCTCGAGGTCCCCGCTCAGCTCGGCGATGCGCTGGTCGCGCGTCGCGACCTCGCCCTGGAGCCCCTCGATGCTGGCGTCGCGTTGGGCGACGGTGTCCTCCAGGTCCGTCACGCGGCCCTGGAGCTGGTCGCCGTGCCGCTGCGCCTCCTCCAACTGGGCGGTGAGGGCCTGGATCTGCCCGGTGAGGTCCGCCTCCTGCTCGGCCTTGGCCGCGCGCAGCTCCTCGAGCCGGCCGGTGAGGTCCTGCTCCAGCGCGTCCTTGGCGACCCGCAGCGCCTCGAGCCGGCCGGTGAGGTCCTCCTCGAGGGCGTTCTTCGCCTCGGTGAGGGCCTGGAGTTCACCCGTCAGCTCGGCCTCGCGGTCCGCGAGGTGCGCCTTGACGGCCTCGACCTCGCCCTCCAGCTCGCCGATGCGCTCCAGCTGCTGCTGGATGGAGGAGTTGAGCTCCGCCTCGGTGTGCTCGTTGCGGGCGATGGTCTCCGCCAGCTCGCGGTCGAGCGTGGCGATCTTCGCGTCGCGGTCCTCGACGCGCTGGTTGAGCTCCGCCTCCTGGGCGTCCTTGTCCAGCCGGAGTTGATCCCGCTCGCTGGTGGTGCGCGCCAGGTCCGACTCGAGGTCCGCGACCTGCTGGCCGAGGCGCGCCTCCAGCGCGTCGCGCTCGGCGTTGAGCCGGGTGATCTCCGCGTCCGCCCGCGCGCCGTGCTCCTCGGCGGCGGAGGCCCGGGCCTCCAGGCCCCGCACGGTGGTGTCGCGCTCCTGCTCGGTCTGCTGGAGCCGTTCCTGGAGGGCCTGGATCTCTCCGTCCAGCTCGGCGTAGCGCTGATCCCGCTCGCTGATGGTGCGGCCCAGCTCCGCCTCGAAGTCGTCGCCGCGCTTGCCCAGCCGCGCGCTCTCCGCCTCCTGGGCGCGCAGGGCGTCCTGGAGCTTCTGCTCCTTGACCTCGAACTCGAGCGTGACGACGCCGAGGTGCTTCTCCAGCTTGTCGTGCTCGCCGCGCAGGTGGTCCAGCTCGCCGCCGCGACGCGCCAGCTCGTCTTCGCGGTTGTGGACCTCCTTGCGCAGGAGGTTGATGTCCTTCTCCTTGGAGGCGACGACCTCGATGAGGTCCTTCTCCGCCGAGAACTTCTGGAGGAGCAGGTCGTCCACGGTGGCGCCGTGCTCGCGCTCCTTCTGGAGCATGGCCTGCTGGGCCTCGTTGAAGCGCCGCAGCAGGTCATCCACCTGCATCTTCAGGCCCTGCAGCTCCACGTCCTTCTCGTGGAGGCGGTCCTCGCCGGACAGCAGCTCGCGCTCGCGCACGCTCCAGATCTCGGAGAGGCGCGCGAGCTGGGCCTCGCGCGTCTTGAGCTCGTCGCGGAGGATCTGGATCTTCCCCTCCGGCGTGCCCATCAGCTCGCGGCGGGGGGGCGGGCGCTTGAGCTGGCGCGACTCCGCGAGCAGCTCCGCCTTGCGGTCGGCGATGGACTGGAAGGCGCGATCCAGGAAGGCGCGATCCTCGTCCGTCATCGCGCTGCGGCGCTCGCGCTTCGGCAGCTTCGGCGGCCCTCCGGCGCTGGTGCGGATCGCCGGCATGGGAGGCGGAGCCTCTCGGGGCGCGTTGCCCGCGAGCGCGGCGTCCAGCGACGCCTCCGATTCGTCGGCGCCCGGTGGGACGATGCCGGTGCTGAGCGACGCCAGCTCACCCATCTCGAAGGGGATGACGAGGTAGCCGTCCGCGGCGCCCGGCGTCTGCCGGTGCTGGGTCAGCCCCTCGACGCCCGTGTCGGAGGAGAGCAACAGGACCTTGAGGTTCTGTCCCCACTTTCCCTTCTTGATCTGCCCGCACAACGTGAACCCGGACTGATCCGGCAGCTCGGCCCGGAGGACGACGAGATCCGGTCGGCGCTTCTCCAGCTCGCGTTGCGCATCCGTGGCCGTCGCCGCCATGGCGGTCTGGTAGCCCGCGCTCTTGAGCACGGTCGCCATGCTGAGGGCGAAGTCGTTCTGACTTTCAACGATGAGGACGCGGCGCTCCATGAAGCCCTTTCACCCGGAAAAAGTGCAGTGAAAACCGCGACATCCTACTGGGCGGGCTGGAGGCTTGGAAAGTTTCCGATGGGGGCTCGGTTGGCTGCTTCACGAGCCCTTGCCGCGGACGGTCCCGTGTTGACGGGTCGACGGCTGCAGGCGGGATGGATCCGTGTCCTCGTCCCGCCCCGGGAAGGTGGTGGGCGGCGTGTGACGGGCGAACCGCGTGCCTTCTGGAGGACAGTAGCCGTGGGCGAGCTGGGCGAACCACGGGTTGAGCGTCGAGGCGAGGGGCTCCGGGGCGGGGCCGTCCTCCTCGGGCGCGGCGTCGCCAGTCGCCTCGTCCGCCTCGGCCTCCTGGAGCTCGTCCTCGTCGATCAACCGCGCGGCGCCGCTGACGGACAGCTCCGCGTCCTCCACCTCGTCGCTGCTGATCTCATCCGGCTCGTCGAGACGTGGGCGCGAGTGGGGCGGAGTAGGTGAGCCCTCTTCGGGCTCGTCGATGGCGTGGGCCTCGTCCTCGGAGATCTCCTCGGGTTCGTCCTCGGGGTCCCGAGGGGGGATGCCCGAGCGGGGCGTAACGTCTCCCACCGGTTCGAGGCGAGGTGGTCCGTCGATGGACTGGAGGCGCGGGGGGCGTTGGCGGGGGACCGGAGGTGGCGTCGCCGCTCGGGGGGGAAGCGCTGGTGGACGCTCCGCCTCGCTGACGGCGTTGTTCGGGCGGAGGATGGGAGGAACCCGATCCGCGTCGGATGTATCACCCCGTACCGAGGTGTTGCGCTCGGTCGTGCCCATGTGACGCGTCAGCACGGGCGGTGAGCGCTCCGATTCGGTGGTGCTCGAGCGCGACGCCGTGACACGCGCATGCTCGGGCGGGGCGTTCGGGCGGATGATGGGCGGGAGCCGCTCTCCCTCGAGGGCGGGACGGGAACCCGACACCCCGCGCTCGGAGTCGTTGCCGGTCGAGGCGCGGCCCGATTCGGTGCTCGAGGTCGAGGGGCGGAGCGACTCGGTGCCCACGGAGTGCGTCCGACCGGAGGGTCGGTCCGACTCGGTGCCCGAGGCCGAGAGGCGGCTCGAGTGTCGCTCTGGGTCGGTGCCCACGGAGTGCGTCCGGCCCGAGGGGCGGTCCGCCTCGGATGCTCCGTTGCCGCTCCGACCCGAGTGACGCTCGGCATCGGTTCCGGAGCTGTTCGAGCGTCCCGAGGGGCGGTCCGACTCGACGGCGGAAGGAGAGCCCTTCGCCGGAGTCGTCAGCGGCGCCATCCGTCGCGAGGGGGTCTCCACGCGGGAGGTGGTGCTACGGCTCGCCAGGATGGAGCGCGCGGGCACGATCGGTGTCGGCGCGGGCGCTTCGTCGTGGCTCGACGCTCCGTTCATCCGAGAACTCGTCGTCGATTCGCGGGACGGTGGAGGCGGGACCTTGACGCTGGTCTGTGGCGTCAGCGCATCGTCGCGGGTCAGCGAGGCCGGGGCCTTGATGATGGGCGTCGGCGAAGGCGGCTCGTCGAGTGGAAGTGGCGCCGGGGCCCTGACGACCGGCGTGGGCGAAGGGGGCTCTTCGCTCGTCAGCGAGACGGGAATCTTGATGATGGGCGTCGGCGAAGGTGGCTCGTCACCCCTCATCAACGACGCCGGCCCCTTGATGATGGGGGGCGGCGACGGAGGCTCGTCACCCTTCATCTCCGAAGCCGTCCCCTTGACGGGGGGCGATGACGGAGGCTCGTCACCCTTCATCAGTGACGCAGGGCCCTTGATGATAGGCGTTGGTGAAGGCGGTTCGTCGAGCGGAAGCGGCGCCGGCACCTTGACGACGGGAGTCGGGGAGGAGAACTCCTCGCGCGCCGAGTCGGCTTCATCGACCTTCCCGGCGGCCGGCGTCTTGTCGACCGGCGTTGGCGCGGGCGCCTCATCGAGGGGAACCTGCGCTGGCGTCCAGGCCCCAGGGGCGGGCGATTCGTCGTGGCGAAGCGCGGACGCGGTCTTCGTGGCCGGTGTCGAGGGCGCGGGCTCTTCGACGACGTCGCGCGATGCGGCGTCATCCTCCTCGGCCCGCGCTTCGACTCCCTCCGAGGACGGCGCGTCCGCGTGGCGCTCCTCCTCCTCTCCCGACGTGGAATCCTGCGACCGACCGTGCCGGGGGGCGACGGGCGTCGGAGGGGGCGGCTCGTCACCGAGCGCGGGCGCCGGGTGACGCGCGTCCGGGGCCTCGTCCTCGGTCGACCCTGGCGCGCGGTCCTTCGCGGAAACATCGCCACGCGCGTCGTCGGCACTGTCTCCTTCGGACGCGGCGCGCATGGGCGTGACGGGAGTCGGGTCGGCGCCAATCGCGATGGGCGTGCCCACCACGACACCCTGGGCGCCCTCCACGGAGGAAGCCTCCTTCTCAGGGGACTCCGATGGCGCGGAGGCGCTCGGCGTCGCGGCCCGAGGCGCGCGCTCCCGCAGGGGGAGCCCCATCACGACGGGCATCTCGACGGGACGTGAATCAGGTTCCGTCTTCACCAACCGCGTATCGAACCCATCGTCGAGCGCCGTCCCCATCACCACCGGCGCGTCGTCGACCGGCGCCGGCGCGGGGGCCTTCTCGACGGGGACGTCGCGCTTCTCCGGCTGGGGGATGCGCACGCGTCCACTGTCCGGGGGCGCGAGCGTGGCCAGCCGGCTCGTCGGCGTGCCCGTCACCATCGTGGGCGCGGGCAGGTCGTCCTCGCTCGTGCTGGGCACGGGGCCGACGCGCTTCTCCAACAACGAATCGTAGAGATCCAACAGCTGCCCGCGGATGACACCCGCGTCCAGCGAAGCCTCCGCGTGGGCCCGAGCGCGCCGACCCAGGGCCACGCGCTGGGGGATGTCCTTCGCCAGCTCGATGATCCGCTCGGCCATCGCCCGGCTGTCACCCGGCGGGAAGAACACCGCGGCGTCCTCGGGGAGCAGCTCGCGGGTGACCGGGAGATCCGCCGCGATGACCGGTCGCCCCGCCGCGAAGTACTCCGACACCTTCGCCAAGGGGCCGCCCTGCAACCGGTTGCGCTCCACGTCGTCGAGCGCGAGCACACCCGCGTCCGCGAGCGCGAGCACCTTGGCCACGTCGTCATGGTGAACGGGGGCCTGGAACTCCACCCGCTCCTTGAGCCCCAGGTCCTTCACCAGGTCGTCGAGGTGGGGCTGCCAGTCCGGGTGCTGCGCGCCCACCAGGGTGAGCCTCACGTCGACCTGCTCGCTCGCGAGCGCCACCGCGCGCAGCAGCGTGGGCAACCCCTGCCAGCCCACGTGGCTGCCCAGGTACATCAACCGGAAGGGGTCTCCATCCGGCGCGCCCAGGACGTCCGGCTCGAAGGGCTTGAGGTCCACGGGCGCGCGCACCACGCGGATGAGCTCCTCGCTCGCGCCCAGCGACTGGATGTACCCGCGCGTCGTCTGCGAACCCGTGACGATGAGGTCCGCGTTCATCAGGCAGAACAGCTCCTGCCTGCGCACCTTGGAGAGGAAGCGACGGTCGCCCTCCGTCTGGGGGTGCGTGTAGCGCAGCTCCTGGGAGGGGAAAGTCTGGGCCTCGTAGATGAGCCGGTAACCGTAGTCCCCCTTCAGCTCGCACAGGGCGTAGCCCCCGAACGGGTCGGTGAAGTGGGCCAGCGCGTAGTCCTCGCTCTCCAACTGACGCCGCACGGCCCGCTCGAAGGACTGGATGCGCGAGGCCAGGTCCCCGGAGCCCACGGGCACGCGCAGCAGCCGGGCGCCCTGGTACTTCTCGATGTGGGAGTGGTCCGGCGTCTTCGCCGAGAGCACGACCACGGAGAAGCGGTCCGGCAACGCCTTGAGGTACTCGGTCAAACGGCGTGACGAGCCCGAAGGACCGGGGATGACGTCGAAGCTGCACAGGAGCAGTCTGGGCAGGTCGCTCAAAGCGGGGGCAGAATACCGGGCTGTTCCGTGGGTGTCATCGGGTGAGGTGGAGGAGTGGGGTCGGGCGACGAACACATCGGCTTGCTGGCACGTTGACCCACCACGTCCGGCAACCTAAAGGCGACCGTGTCTATGGACGACCTCAAGAGCGTGACCGTCGGTTCCCTGCGGGAGCTGGCTCGGAAGCACCTGGGGAGCGACTACCGCAAGCTCAAGAAGAGGGAGTGGATCGCCGCGCTGGTGGCCTCCGTGCCCGAGCTCGCCCGGCTCGCCCGGTTCCTGGTCTTCTCCGAATTGCGCAAGCGTCTGGTGGATCCAGGGCCCCACGCTCCGCCGAGCCCCGCCGCCGTGTCCGGGGCCCATGTCCCGAGCGCTCACCCGAATGACGGCGCCGCGACGGACGGGCCCCCGGAGCGCATCGAGCACTCCGGGAGTGGGCGCGCCCTCACGGTCGAACAGGTGCCGACCGGCCGGGCTCCGGAGCCCTCCGGGCCGACCCACTCCGCACGCCCGGCGCACGTGGTGACGTTTCATCCCAAGCCGCGTGTCACCCGAGAGCCCATCGTCATGTCGCCGCCGTCCGAACCCACTCCCGCCTCGACGGAGAAATCCTCTGGGACTGAAGCGCCCATGGCGCAGCATCCCGCGGAGCCGGTGGTGGAGGGGTTCTTCGTGGCGAGGGTGCAAGGGGAGCCGGAGGTGCGCCGTCACCACCTCCAGGAAGCGGAGGCCGCGGAGACGACCCGTGCGTCGGGGGACCTCGACGAGGGGCTCGGTGGGGTGCCGAGCGAGTACGCCGACGACGTGGTGTTGCTGCTCGTGAGGGATCCGCACACCCTCTTCGCGCTCTGGGACTTCAAGGCCGCCACGCGTGCGCGGGCGATGCAGGGATTGGATTCGCCCCGGGCGGTGCTGAGGCTCTTCGATGGAGAGGCCCTGGTTCGAGAGGTGGACTGCCCGCTCGACGCGCGAGGCTTCTACCTGCGCGACCTGCCCGCCGGCCGCGCCTACCGGCTGGAGGTGCATTTCGTCGGGCAGGATGGGCGAGCGCAGCGGATCGGGTCCTCCAGCAACCGCGCGTCGCTGCCCTCGGAGGGCGTGTCGACGGACACCACCGTGCGCTTCATGAGCGCGCCGGGCACGCCCCCCGCCGCCGAGCCGTCACCGGGCGCGGCCGCCGCGCCACGGGTCGAGGTGCGCGAGTACGTCACCTGGCGTCGGGTGCCCCTGCCCGGGAGCGAAGGGCACCAGCAGGTGCCGGAGGTCCACCGCGAGCACATCACCCACGAGGTGGGGGTTCCCGTCGAGGTGGCGGGCGCCGGCCCGCACCTGGAGACGCTCGCGCGTCCCGCCGGGGCCTCGGACGAGCGCTACGCGGTCACACGTCGGTACCTCGAGGAGCGGGGGCGTGCACCGGGTGCCTCGGAGCAGCGTTACGGCGACTTCGCGAGCGAAGCGGGGGCCGCCGTGCCGCGAGCGCGGACCTACGAGTACCTGGCCGTGTCCCGTGGGGAGGGGGGCGCCTCCGAGTGGCGCTACGAGTCTCCGTCGCGGCCCGTCCCCGCCGCGCCGGGCGCCCGGCCTCCCTATCGCCACCTGGACCTGGACCTCCTGCGCGCGCGAGGCGGGGCCTCCGACATGCGCTACGCGATCGCCATCGACGCGGACGCGCGAGCGTCGGACTCGCGGTCCTTCGATGCACGTCCTCGCGCCCCCGGGGCCTCGGACCTGCGCTATTTCGATTCGCCTCGCCGCCCGTCGGGCGCCTCCGAGTCCCGGCGTCCGACGCCACCTCCGCCCCCCGGGGCGCGCGTCGTCCCGAGGGAGGAAGGGGCCGCGTCGCGCGCCTCGTCCGCGCCATCTCCCGAATGGGCCACGAGCGCCGCGCCCCGCGATGTCGTGCCCGAGGCCTCCACTCCGGGCGGGGCAGGGGAGCGGCCCCGCGACACGCGGCCCGCGTCATCCGAGCCGAAGGCCAGCGCCTCCACGCCGTCCGTGGACCACATCCTCGAGGCCGGCTACTTCGAGCACCCTTCGTCCGCGGCGAGGCTGCTCGTGGACGGAGTCCGCGGCGCGACGGCCGAGCGGGACGAAGTCGCTCCGAAGGAGGCCTCCGCCACGGCGCAGCCGCGCGAGCCCGCTTCGCCGGCGCTCGCCGGCGCCCCCGCCCTGCGGCTGTTCGAGGCGTCGGTGAAGGGGTCGGGCATGTCCGACCTGCGCTCCTTCGAGGCCGCGCCGGGCGCCATCGGCGTCACCGAGAACCCGAAGCCACCTTCTCCCGCGCGCAAGCCTCCGTCCAGCCGTCGCCGCCGTCGTTCGTGAACCCTGAATCACCCCTCGACCGCCATGAGCCTGGGCTCCCTCTCTCTCGTCCTCCACGCACACCTGCCGTTCGTACGGCACCCCGAGCACGAGGACTTCCTCGAGGAGGACTGGCTCTACGAGGCCATCTCGGAGACGTACCTGCCACTGCTGGGCGTCTTCGACCGGTTGGCGGACGAGGGCATCCCCTTCCGGCTGGCGATGACGTTGTCGCCCACGCTCGTCATGATGCTGCGCGACGAGTTGTTGATGTCGCGTTACGCACGCAAGCTCGATCGGCTCTGCGAACTGGGAGACCGCGAGGTCCTCCGCACGCGCAACGACGCCACCTTCGGACCGCTGGCCCGCTTCTACCGCGACCACTTCCGCGCGCTGCGGGGCGCCTTCCACGACGACTACCGTGGTGACCTCATCGCCGCGTTCCGTCGGCTCCAGGACGCGGGGCACCTGGACATCCTCACCTGCAACGCGACCCATGGCTTCCTGCCGCTCATGCAGCAGGTCCCCGAGGCGGTGCGGGCCCAGGTGACGGTGGCCACGACGCACTATCGCCAGACCTTCGGGAGGGATCCGGCGGGCATCTGGCTGGCCGAGTGTGGCTACTTCCCGGGCCTCGAGCGCGTGCTGGCCGCGGAGCGCATCCGCTACTTCTTCGTCGACACCCACGGCCTGACGGACGCCATCCCGCGCCCGCTGCATGGACCGTACGCGCCCATCTTCACCGAGGCGGGCGTGGCGGCGTACGCGAGGGACCCGGAGAGCAGTCAGCAGGTCTGGAGCTCCGAGCACGGCTACCCGGGCGACCCGGACTACCGCGAGTTCTATCGGGACATCGGCTGGGACCTGGACCTGGACTACATCCGCCCGTACATCCAGCCCACCGGGGACCGGAAGAACACCGGCTTCAAGTACTACCGCATCACCGGCAAGACGCAGGACAAGCAGCCCTACTCGCCGGAGGTCGCGCGCGAGCGGGCCGGCGTGCACGCGGGCAACTTCCTCTTCAACCGGCAGCGGCAGATCGAATACCTCGCGTCGCGGCTCTCCGGGCGCAGGCCCGTCGTGGTCGCGCCCTACGACGCGGAGCTGTTCGGGCACTGGTGGTTCGAGGGGCCGTGGTTCCTCGAGGCGTTCATCCGCAAGGCCGCGAGCGACCAGCGGACCTTCGACCTGGTGACGCCCTCGGACGACCTGCGGGACAACCCGGAGAACCAGGTGGCGACCCCGCCCATGTCCTCGTGGGGCGCGGGGGGCTACGCGCGGATGTGGCTCGACGAGAGCAACGACTGGCTCTACCGGCACCTGCACCACTGCGCGCGGAAGATGGTGGAGCTGGCCCGGGACTTCCCGGAGGCGGACGCACGCCAGCGCCGGGCCCTCAACCAGGCGGCGCGAGAGCTGCTGCTCGCCCAGGGGTCCGACTGGGCCTTCATCATGAAGACGGGCACCATGGTGGAGTACGCCCGCCGACGCAGTCGGGAGCACGTCCAGCGCTTCCTCCGGCTGCACGAACAGCTGCGCGCCGGAACGGTCGACGAGGGGTGGCTCTCCCAGGTCGAGAGTCGGGACAACGTCTTTCCGGAGCTCGACTATCGCGTCTATCGACCCGCCTGACGGCGTCACGCGGTGACCGCGTGGAGTGTCTCCCCCAGGTCCCAGGGGATGGTTTGGCTTGCGGGGCCGCGATTCGGCTTTAGCTTGGAGGGCATATGAACCGTTCTCACGTTCCGTTCCGGAGGGCCGTGGTCGCCGCGCTGCTCCTCGCCCTGCCGTCGGCGGCGCTCGCGCAGGCGCCCGCGGCCGCCGCGGCGCAGCCGGCCGGCAACCTCCAACCCGCGACGCGCGAGGCCCAGGCGCTCCCTTCGCTGGCCCCCCTGGTGGAGTCGGTGAAGACGGCGGTGGTCAACGTGGACGTGCAGGCGAGGGGCGGAGGCGGCATGCGGGGGATGGAGGACAACCCGCTGTTCGATCGCTTCTTCGGCGGAGGGCGGGGGCAGCGCGAGCCGCTTCGCCAGGGCGCGGGTTCGGGGTTCATCATCGAACCGTCCGGCATCGTGCTCACCAACAACCACGTCGTGGAGGACGCGGTGTCCATCACCGTGCGGCTCGATGACGGGCGCTCCTTCGCGGCCACGGTGGTGGGGAGGGATCCGCTCACCGACGTGGCGCTGGTGAAGATCAAGGACAAGGTGGAGGGGCTGCCCACGGTGAAGCTGGGGGACTCGGACGCGCTGCGCGTGGGCGACTGGGTGGTGGCCATCGGCAATCCCTTCGGGCTGGCGTCCAGCGTGAGCCTGGGCATCGTCTCCGCCCGGGCGCGAGACATCGGCGCGGGGCCCTACGACGAGTTCCTCCAGACGGACGCGGCCATCAACCCGGGCAACTCCGGCGGCCCGCTGTTCAACATGCGCGGCGAGGTGGTGGGCATCAACACGGCCATCGTCGGCGGCGGCACGGGCATCGGCTTCGCGGTGCCGAGCAACCTGGTGAAGGCGCTGGTGCCCCAGCTCGAGAAGGAGGGCTCCGTCACGCGCGCCTGGCTGGGCGTGGGCATCCAGGACTTGACGCGGGACCTGGCCGGCGCGCTCAAGCTGACGGTGACCGAGGGCGCCATCCTCACGCAGATCAACCCGAGCTCGCCGGCGTCCAAGGCGGGGCTCAAGGCGGACGACGTGGTCACCGCCATCGACGGACAGGCGGTGACGTCCGGTGGCCAGTTCACCCGCATCGTGGCGCTCAAGAAGCCGGGCAGCGTGTCCACGCTGACCGTGTACCGCGAGGGCCGGAAGCAGGATGTGAAGGTGACGCTGGGCACGCGCCCGGACCTGGAGGGCGTCGCCCAGAGGAAGTCGCGGGACGAACAGGAGCAGGAGAGCTCGCGCCGGGTGGGCGTCAGCCTCAAGAACCTGGACGCGCGCACCGCGCAGCAGGCGGGGTTCAGCGACAAGCAGGGCGCGCTCATCACCGACGTCGTGCCGGGCTCACCGGCGGCCAGCGCGCAGCTCGAGGCGGGGATGGTGGTCGTCGAGGCCAACCGCAAGGCCGTGAAGAGCGCGGAGGACCTGGCCGGGGCGATTCGCGCCGCGCCCGAGGGCAGCACGCTGCTGCTGCGCGTGGCCACCCCCGGCGGCGCGCGCTACCTGCGCGCCCTGCGCATCCCCTGACGGAGGAGGGCGGCGGTGAGCGTCGACTACGTCGCGCTGGGTGACAGCACGGCCGTGGGCGTGGGGGCCTCCCGGGGCGGGGGCTATCCGGAGCGGCTGGCCTCGCGCCTTCGCCGTGACGGGCTGTCGCTGGGGCTCACCAACCTGGGCCAGAGCGGCGCGCGCATCCGCGACGTCTTCACCCAGCAGCTCAAGCCCGCCGTGGCGGCGAGGCCCACCCTGGTGTCGCTCGGCGTGGGCACCAACGACATCTGGCGCGGCACGTCGCTGGAGGACTTCCGCGACGACCTGGACCGCATCGCGCGGCGGTTGAAGCAGACGGGGGCTCCGCTGATGGTGGTGAACATCGCGGACATGGCGCTGGCGCCCGTGGCCCGACTGGTCCCCAGCGCGCTCTACGAGGGCCGCATCGAGCCGTTCAACGCCGCCATCGCCGAGCTGGCGCGCGCGCATGGCATGCACCTGGTGGACCTGTACTCGGCGAGCCGGGAGATGTTCCCCTCCAACCCGGGTTTCTTCTCCGGGGACGGCTTCCATCCCTCCGAGGAGGGCTACGAGGCGTGGGCGGACCTGATGCTGCCCACCGCGCGGACCCTCGTGTCGCGCTGAGCGCCGTGCAGGGAGGGCCGGGGCCTCAGGCCTTGGCGACGCCGCCCGGTGGCTTCGACGTGGGGGACTCGGAGGGAGGCGCGTGGGGGCCCCGCTCGCGGCCCGGGTGCATCTCCATGCCGGGCTCGAAGGGCGTGGTGCGGTTGCGGCCCGTGCGCTTGCTGCAATAGAGGGCCGCGTCGGCGCTGTCGACCAGGCCCTCCTGCGACGTCGCGTCCGAGGGGAAGTGGGACACGCCGACGGAGACGGTGACGTGGCCGCCGGGCAGGGTGGTGTGGGGAAGCACCAGCGTCTCCGCCACCGCGCGCCGCAGCTTCTCGGCGACCTCGACCGCCTCCGCCTTCGTCGTCTGCGGCAGCAGCAGGACGAACTCCTCGCCGCCGTAGCGCGCCAGCGTGTCCACCTTCCGCACGCGGGCGCGGAGGATGTCGCAGACGCGCCGGAGCGTCTCGTCGCCCACGCGGTGGCCCGCCAGGTCGTTGAGGCGCTTGAAGTGGTCCACGTCCACCATGAGCAGCGACAGCGGCGAGCCGAAGCGCTGCGCCCGCGCCAGCTCCAGCTCCATGCGCTGGAAGAGGTGCCGACGGTTGGGCACGCCCGTCAGCGGGTCCGTCATGGTGAGCTTCACCGTCTCCGCGTGGAGGCGGGCGTTCTTCACCGCCGTGGCCGCCAGGTCCGCCACCGCGGTCATCAGCTCGATCTCCCCCGCGGAGAAGGCCGCCACGTGCGGCCGCTGGAAGTTCATCACCCCGAGCAGCGCGTCCATGTGGATCATCGGCACGGCCAGCAGGGTGCCCGTGTCCATGGCGCCCTCGATGAGGCCGCGCCGCGCGAAGCCGCTGGACGGGTCCGTCACGTCCGGCAGGTACACCGCCTTGTGCGTCTGGGCGGCCCGTCCGCACGCGCCCTCGCCCAGGGCGAAGGTGAGCCCCTCCGTGGCGCGCTCCTCCGGCCACGCGTGGCGGATCTCCAACGCGCCCTCGGCGTTGACGAGCATGATGGAGAACTCCGGAATCTGGAGCCGCTCCACCACCAGCCGCGTCACCGTCTCGAGCAGCTCGTCCAGCTCCAGCGTGGCGTTGAGCGAGCGGGCCACGTCGAACAGCAGCGACAGCTCCCGCAGGCGCTCCTCGAGCTCGTCCTTGAGGACCAGCTTCTCCTTCACCAGCTCCAGGTCGCGGTGGGTGTCGATCTCCTCCACCTTCATGGTGGTGAGCCGCGCCAGCATCTGGTTGAAGGCCGCGCTCAGGCGGGCGATCTCGTCCGTGCCCCGCGTCTCCGCGCGCACCAGCAGGTCGCCCGCCTCCGCGCGCCCCATGGCCGCGCTCAGCTTGCGCAGCGGCCGGGTGAGGTTGAAGTGCAGCGACAGCGCGGTGACGAGCGACAGCAGCAGCACGAACAGCACCATCGCCGCGAGCGCTCCGCCGAACACGTGGGTCAGCTGCTGATGCAGCGGCGGCTCCATCATGCGCATCTGGAGGATGCTCGCGCCGGGGACGTCGCCGCGCGTGTGGCAGCTGCCACATTCGGGCCCCCCCAGCGGTCGCACCACCTCCGTCACGCCGTCCTCCGAGCGCGCCGTCTCCGGCCGCGGCGTCGTCAGCCGGGCCGCCTCCGGATGCCGCGTGCCGACCTCCGCCGGGTCGCGCGACCAGCGCACGTCGCCTTCCAGCGTGAGCACGCGCACGTCCGCGACGGAGCGGAACAGCCGCGTGTCCGAGCGCAGCACCTCCGCCACCGCGTCATGCGGCGGCGCGCCCGGCCCCTGCGGCAGCAGGAAGGTCGAGGCGACGAACTCCGCCAGTGCGAGTGATTCCACCTGCGTCGCGTCCCGGACCGATACGCGCGCCTCGCGCCAGAAGTGACCCACGCCCAGCAGCGCCACCACCAGCCCGGGCAGGGCGATGCTCCACAGGAGCTTCCTGCCAACGGTGTCCGGTCCGAGGGGCATGCGCGCGTTCGGTGACGCAGGGTTCGAGGAATGAGACGTGTTTCACGAAGAGTCCAAGGAATTGTCAATGGCCTGACGCGGACTGTCAAACGTACTTGCATCGGAATTTTTCTGCTGCGTGAGCGCGCGTCGTCAGCGCGAATCGTCGTCCGGGTGCGTCGTGGCGCCGGGCCGGATAGAAGGACACGCCATGGCGACCGAGCTGCTGACGTCCTCCCTGCTTCCCGTGCCCCATGGCTTCGCGACCCGCGCGGGCGGTGTGTCCGAGGGGGCGTTCGCCTCGCTCAACCTGGGCTTCTCCACGGGCGACGAGCGGGCGCGGGTCGAGGAGAACCTGCGGCGGTTCGCGGCGGCGGCGGGGGCCCCGTTGGGGGCGCTGTGCCGGGTGTCCCAGGTGCATGGCGACCGGGTGCTGGAGGCGCGCGCGGAGGAGGGGAGCGACGGCTTGCGTCCGACGGAGGGCGAGGCGGACGGGCTGTGGACGCAGGCGCCCGGGACGTGGGTGGCGGTGGGGACGGCGGACTGCGTGCCGGTGCTGCTGGTGGACCCGGACGGCCAGCGCGTGGCGGCGGTGCACTCCGGGTGGCGGGGCACGGACGCGGAGATCAGCGTCCGAGCGGTGGAGCTGCTCGTGGCGCGGGGCGCGCGGCCGGAGCGGCTGCTGGCCGCGGTGGGGCCCGCCATCCAGCGCTGCTGCTACGAGGTCTCCGACGAACTGGGGCAGCGCTTCGCGGCGCGCTTCGGCGACGAGGTGGTGTCGCGGGACGCCGCGCGCCCCCACCTGGACCTCTCACGCGCGGTGCGGCTGTCCCTGGTGCGGGCGGGGCTGAAGGCCGGGCACGTGGACGTGCTACAGGCCTGTACGGCGTGCGAGCCCGGGCGCTTCTTCTCGCACCGCCGCGACGCGGGCCGGACGGGGCGGCACCTGAGCTACGTGCTCCACCGGTTCTAGCCAGGGGCCACACCGGCCGTTTTCTTGACGCTCTTGGACGTGCCTTCCTATCCTCGGAGGGACTTCCATCCGTCCGTCGAGGCCCGTGCTCGCGCGCTCCGTCATCTTCCGCCTGCTCGCCGCCGCGCCCCTGTGCGCGCTGTGTGCGTGCGCCACCACCTCCGCCACGCAGGGGGAGGTGGGCACGCTGAAGGCGGAGCTGCGCTCGCTGCGCGAGGCCCAGGCGCGGCTGACCGAGCGGCTCGAGCGCCTGGAGGCGCATGCCGCCGTGGATCGGGCGCGTGGGACGGGCGCGAGGCCCGCCGCGACGGTGGCGGGGAAGGAGGCGACGGACCCCGCGGCCACGACGGAGTCGCTCTCCGCGACGCCGGAGCTGGCGGTGGTGAAGCTCAAGCCCCGTCACGAGCCCGCGCCCCGGCTGCCCACGGCGGTCGAGGTGGTGGAGCCGGACTCCGAGCAGATGGAGATGTTCATCAGCCCCATCTCCGACGGCGCCCCGGTCTCCGGCGGGGCGACGATGGTCTCCACCACCGGCGCGCCAGCCGAGGCCGCCACGGACGAGGTGGACCCCGACGTCCTGGAGGCGGACTTCGAGAAGCTCGTGGCGCTGCTGCGCACCGGCAACGTGGAGGGGGGCGTGCAGCGCCTGCGCCGCTTCTCCGAGGAGAACCCCCGCCACCCGCGCGCGGACAACGCGCTGTACTTCAGCGGGCTGGGCCAGATGGGGCTCAACGAATTCAAGGACGCCGCGAAGACGTTCGAGCGGCTGATCGCGACCTATCCCGCCGGGGACGCCATGCTGGACGGCATGCTCCGGCTCGCCGAGTGTCGGGTGCGGCTCAACCAGGCCGCGGATGCCCGTGCTCTCTACACGCGTGTCGTCACCCAGTTCCCGGGGACGGCCGCCGCCACGCAGGCGGAGCAGCGGCTCGCCGCGCTCCCGCAGTGAGTTTTCATTCGAAAGGACGTCGTGCGATGCGCTCCCGGATCCTCACCTCGCTGATGTTGAGCCTCGCCGTCGCGCCCGCCACGAGCGCGCTCGCCCAGCAGGAGGGCGCTGAAGAAGAGACGGAGGCCGGCGGAGAGACCGAAGGCGCGGACGTCGTGGACGAGGCCCCCGAGCGCGCCACCGGCACCGTGCAGCTGCCGCCGGGCGCCGCCAAGGGCCGCGACAGCGCCCCGGGCGAGGTCCACACCGTGCAGGAGGGCGACACGCTGTGGGACCTGTCCTCGCGCTACCTGGGCAGCCCCTGGTACTGGCCGAAGGTCTGGTCCTACAACCCGGAGATCGCCAACCCGCACTGGATCTACCCGGGCAACCAGGTCCGTTTCTTCGGCGGTGGCGAGGAGGTGCCGCAGCGCGTGGACACGGGTGAGGAGACCCCGGACGTCGCCGCGCCCACGGAGTTGTCCGGCGGCGACATGGTGTCGGTGTCCGGGAAGATCGGCTACGACGTGTCCTCGGCCCGGCCGGTGACGACGCAGGGCTTCGTCACGCCGCGCGAACTGGACGAGGCCGGCCGCATCGAGGGCTCCAACACCGGCGCCTTCATGATGTCCTTCCCGGACTCCGTCTACGTGCGCTTCAAGCGCAAGGGCGACGCCAAGGTGGGCGACCGCTACGTCGTCTTCCACACCACGCAGGAAGTGAAGCACCCGAAGACGGGCGCCCGGCTGGGGTACCTCACGGACTTCGTGGGCACGCTGCGCGTCACGCGGGTGGACCAGAACGTCGTCACCGCGCAGATCGTCGACACCTGGGACGGCATCGAGCGCGGCGACCTGGTGGGCCCGTACGGCGAGAAGCTCACGGAGCGCATCGCGCCCCGGCCCAACTCGAAGGAGGTCCGCGGCACCATCGTGACGTCGCTGGTGCCGTACCTGTCCCAGCTGGGCGAGCACCACACCGTGGTGGTCGACCGCGGCAGCTCGGATGGCGTGGAGCTGGGCAACACCTTCACCATCCTCCACCAGGGCGATCCGTCGAACCACGTCCTCGGCAAGCCCGGCAAGGCGCAGAACCCGAGCCCCAAGGACAAGTCCTTCCCGTGGGAGCCCATCGGGACCTGCATGGTCACCGAGCTGAAGGAGCGCACCAGCAACTGCCTGGTGCTCCGCTCCACCGAGGAGCTCGCCACCGGCGACCGCGTCGTGATGCAGGTGGGGAACGCTCCCACTGCCGAGCGCTGAAGCCGGCAGGAAAAGTGCATCCCCTCCGGGCGTGGAGGGGTTGAGTGCTTGACCGGTGGCGGCCCGGTGTTTATGTGTCGCGCCCCTCCCAGGGGACCCATCTTCTATATAGGTGGGAACCGCGTGGGGGTCGGGTATGGCGGACGCTGAGACGGACAGCCTCACGGCGGAGCAGCAGGCCTGCCTCGCGCTCTGGGCCGTTCCTGGCCTGGGGCCGAGGACGCTGGCCGCCCTGCGCCAATTCGCGGACGGCCGGCTGGCGCCCCTCCTCTCGACGCGGGTGTCGGACTGGCTGTCCGAGGCGCCGGTCTCTTCCCCGGTGCGGCGTCGCCTGGCGGTGGTGGAGCGCCTGTCGCTGCTGGCGGAGCGGGTGCTGGAGGCCTGCCACGCCGGGCGGATGGGGATGGCCTTCGCGGGCGAGCGGACCTACCCGGAGCTCTTGAGGGAGGTGGAGGACGCGCCGCCGCTGCTGTTCCACCGGGGGCGGCCGGGCCCGCCGCGCAGGCGGGTGGCCATGGTGGGGAGCCGGCATCCGGACCAGGGCTTCCTGCCGTTCGCCCGGGCATTCGCCCGGCGGGTGGCCGAGGGTGGGGTGGGCGTGGTGTCGGGCGCCGCCGCGGGCGTGGACCGCGCCTGCCATTGGGGCGCGCTGGACGTGGGTGGGGAGACGTGGGCGTTCCTGGGGTCGGCGCTGGACGCGTTGGACCCCGCGCAGGCGCGGCTGCTGCCGCACTTCCTGGAGCGTGGGGGCGTCTACTTCAGCGAGCTGCCGCCCGGGGTCCGGGCGAGCACCTCCACCTTCCCCCGGCGCAACCGGCTCATCTCCGGCGCATCGGACGCGGTCCTGGTGATGCGGGCGGGGGAGGCGTCGGGGAGTCTGCTGACGGCCCAGGCGGGGCGGGCGCAGGGCCGGCCGCTGCTGGCGCTGCCCGGGGATGTCCGGCAGGAGGCGGCGGCGGGCTGCAATGTCCTCATCCGGGACGGGCACGCACGCGCCTGCCTGGGACCGGAGGATGTGTGGAAGGCCGTGGGCGCGCGGCCGGGGTTGGCGGTGGCGCCGGGGACGGGGGGCTCGTGGGACGAGCTCTCCGTGGAAGCACGGGGGGCCTATGCGCTGTTGGACCGGGTTCCCCGGACATTCGACCAGGTGCTGACCGGGAGCACCCTCTCCGCCGCCGCGCTCGCCAGCGCGCTGGTGGAGCTGGAGTTGACGGGGCTGGTCGTCCAGCACCCGGGCAGGCTGTACGAGAAGATCTAGGTAGGAGAGTCATGGCCACGCGGACGAAGAAGAAGGCGGAAGAGACCGAGGCGACCGAGGAGAAGGCGCCCCGCAAGGCGACGACCGGGCGCACGACGGCCAAGAAGAAGCCCGCGGCCAAGAAGGCCGCGAAGAAGAAGACCGCGGCCCGCCGCCGCGCCGCCAAGGGGGAGGACGACGCGCTGCCCACGGTGGAGGCGGACGCGGAGGAGGAGGTCACGCCCCGCGGCAAGGGACCTCACTACCTGGTCGTCGTGGAGTCGCCCGCCAAGGCGAAGACCATCAAGAAGTACCTGGGCTCCGGCTACACGGTGAAGGCCTCCGTGGGGCACGTGAAGGACCTGCCCAAGAGCAAGATGGGCGTCGACGTGGAGCACGACTTCCAGCCCGAGTACGAGGTCATCAAGGGCAAGGAGAAGGTGCTCAACGAGCTGAAGAAGATGGCGAAGTCCGCGGACAAGGTCTTCCTCGCCACGGACCCCGACCGCGAGGGCGAGGCCATCGCCTGGCACATCAAGGAGGAGCTGGCGCACCCCGACGCCCTCCGGGTGACCTTCAACGAAATCACCAAGAAGGCCATCCAGGAGGCCATCGCCCAGCCGCGCGAGCTGAACCAGGACAACTACGACTCGCAGCAGACGCGCCGCATCCTCGACCGGCTCGTGGGCTACCAAATCTCCCCGCTGCTCTGGCAGAAGATCCGCCGGGGCCTGTCCGCCGGCCGCGTGCAGTCCGTCGCGGTGCGCCTCATCGTGGAGCGCGAGGCGGAGATCAAGGCCTTCGTCCCCGAGGAGTACTGGACGCTCGACGCGCTCCTGGAGGGCCCGTCCGGCCCGCCGCCGTTCAAGGCCAAGCTGTCCAAGGTGGACGGCAAGAAGGTGGAGCTCAAGGACCGCGCCGTCACGGAAGGGCTGGTCGCGGAGCTGCAGAAGGCCGACTTCGCGGTGTCGAAGGTGGACCGCCGCGAGCGCCGCCGCAACGCGCCCGCGCCGTTCATCACCTCCAAGCTCCAGCAGGAGGCCGCCAACCGGCTGTCCTTCACCGCCAAGAAGACGATGACGCTGGCGCAGAAGCTCTACGAGGGCGTGCCGCTCGGCGAGGAGGGCCAGACGGCGCTCATCACGTACATGCGTACGGACTCCACCCGTCTGTCCGACGACGCGGTGAAGCAGGTGCGCGAGATGATCGGCGCGAAGTACGGCGCGGAGTACCTGCCGGAAGAGGCCGTGGTCTACAAGTCCCGCAAGAGCGCGCAGGACGCCCACGAAGCCATCCGCCCCACGTCCCTGGAGTACCCGCCGGAGCGGGTGCGGCCCTTCTTCGAGGCCATGGACGAGCAGGACATGTTCCGGCTCTACGAGCTCATCTGGAACCGCTTCGTGGCGTGCCAGATGAAGCCCGCCGTCTATGACCAGACGAGCGCGGACATCACCGCGGGCCGCGCCACCTTCCGCGCCTCCGGCAGCACGCTGAAGTTCCCCGGCTACCTCGCGGTGTACGGCGCGGGCCTGACGCCGGAGGAGGAGGCGGAGAAGGAGAAGGCCAAGGCCGCCGGCGACGAGAACGCCGACGGCGCGGACGCCGTGGGCGACCTGCCGGTGCTCAACGACGGCGACCGGCTGGGCCTGCAGAAGCTGCTGCACGAGCAGCACTTCACCCAGCCGCCCCCGCGCTTCAGCGAGGCCACGCTGGTGAAGGAGCTGGAGGAGAAGGGCATCGGCCGTCCGTCGACGTACGCCGCCATCCTCTCCACCATCCAGGACAAGAAGTACGTGGAGAAGCTGGAGGGCCGCTTCCGGCCCACGGACCTGGGGCAGATGACCAACGAGATGCTGGTCAAGCACTTCCCCCACGAACTGGACGTCACCTTCACCGCGACGATGGAGGAGAAGCTGGATCAGATCTCCGACGGCGGCACGAGCTGGAAGGCCGTGCTGCACGACTTCTACGGGCCCTTCAAGGAGACGCTCGAGAAGGCGAAGGCGGAGATGCGCGACGTCAAGCGCGAGGAGATCAAGACCGACATCGCCTGCGAGAAGTGCGGCAGCCACTTCGTCATCAAGTTCGGGAAGATGGGGCACTTCCTCGCCTGCTCGAACTACCCCGACTGCAAGAACACCAAGGACTTCAAGCGGGACGCGGAGGGGAAGATCGTCATCGTCGAGGAGGAGACGACGGACGAGCTGTGTGAGAAGTGCGGCAAGCCCATGGTCATCAAGCGCGGCCGGTTCGGGCGCTTCATGGCGTGTTCGGGCTACCCGGACTGCAAGACGTCCAAGCCCATCTCCATCGGCGTGGGGTGCCCGGAGTGCAAGCAGGGCTACCTGACGGAGCGCCGCAGCGGACGGGGGAAGATCTTCTTCGGCTGCAACCGCTACCCGGACTGCCGCTTCGCCGCGTGGGACCGGCCGCTCGCCGAGAGCTGCCCCCAGTGCGCCTCGCCCTACCTGCTCCAGAAGTTCTCCAAGCGGGACGGCGCGTACATCGCCTGCCCCAACAAGGAGTGCGGGTACCGGCGGGAGGTGGCCGAGCAGGGGGGCGTGCCCACCGACCCCGGGGCCTCCTCCGCGGCCTGAAAACCCAAGTATTTACAGGGGGCTGGCCCGCCCACGGCTTGACAGCTTCGGCGGGCCCGCCCTAGAAGTCTCGCAATGATTTCCTCGGTGGTCAGCGAGCTGCTGGTCAACGCGAGCCTCGCGGCCGCGGACGCCGGAAAGCTGGGTCTCACGGATTCCGTCATCAAGTTCTTCAAGGATGGCGGCCCGTTCATGTTCGTGAACCTGTTCTGGCTGGCGTGCTCGCTGGCGGTGGCGATCGAACGCATCGTCACGCTGGTGTTCCGCTACAACCTGAACCCGGCGCCCTTCATGGAGCAGATCTCCAAGCTGGTGCGCAGCGGCAACCTGGACCGGGCCGTGAAGGTGTGCGGCATGGCGCCCACCGCGCCGCTGGCCAAGGTCATCCGCGCGGGGCTGGTGAACGCGAACCGGGGGGAGATCGAGGTGGCCAAGGCGGTGGAGGAGGCCATCGTCGAGAACAGCCCCCACGTGTCCAAGCGCATCCCCTGGCTGTGGTCGCTGGCGAACATCGCCACGCTGGTGGGGCTGGTGGGCACCATCTTCGGCCTCATCGGCACGTTCCAGGCGCTGGGCAACGTGCCGGCGGAGCAGAAGCAGTCGCTGCTGTCGGACGGCATCTCCAAGGCGATGAACAACACGGCGTTCGCGCTCTCCATCGCGGTGCTGTGCATCATCTTCCACCTGTTCCTCACGTCGTACGCCAAGGCCATGGTGGAGAGCCTGGAGCTCAACGCCCTGAAGCTGGAGAACCTGCTGTCGCGGCGCGGCGGCGTGGACCCGGCGGCCACGGAGCTCGAGGCCCGGGCGTCGTAAGACGCGGGAGCGCGCGGCCATGGCGTTCCACTACTCCCGGCGCAAGCTGAAGGTCCGCGAGGAAGAGGAGACGGGCGAGCTGAACATCGTCCCGTACCTCGACATCCTCATGAACCTCATCATCTTCATGTTGCTGTCGATCACGGGCCTGGCCTCGTTCGGCATCCTCAACGTGAGCGCGCCGGGCTATGGCGCGCCGTCGGCGGGCGTGACGCAGGAGCAGCAGGGGGACGAGCCGAAGCTGACCTTGTCGGTGCTCATCTCCCGCAAGGGCCACTTCGTCAGCAGCGAGAACGCCATCCTCGGCGAGGACGGCGCGCCCACCGTGCCCATGAAGGCGGATGGCGAGTACGACTACGCCGCCCTCAACGCGTGGATGGTGCGCATCAAGTCCGAGTTCCCCAAGGAGACCAAGGTCATCGTCGGCGCGGACCCGGATATCCCCTACGACGCGCTCATCCAGACGATGGACGCCATCCGCGAGGAGCAGGGTGCCCAGCGCCGGCTGCTGTTCCCCGACGTCACCCTGGCGGGGACCTGAGTCATGGCCGAGCCGACCCCGTCCGCCGCCGACGTCCCCGCCCCCGACGAGGAGGCCCTGGCCCGGCTGCGCTTCCGCCGGGCGCTGGCGCGCAAGAAGCGCAAGGAGCGCGAGGCCGCCGGGGAGATCAAGGAGCTGAACATCACCGCGATGATGGACATGATGACCATCCTCCTGGTGTTCCTGCTCAAGTCCTTCGCGTCGTCCTCCGCGGCGGTGACGGCGTCCGAGGACGTGCGGCCCCCGGTGTCCACCACGCGCGCGACGCCGCGCGACACGGTGGCCGTGACCATCACCCCCAAGAGCATCCTGGTGGGGGACAAGGAGGTGCTGCGGCTGGAGAACGGCCAGCTCCCCGCCCAGGCCCTCCAGGGCCGGCTGGTGCTGCCGCTCGACGCGCGGCTCAAGCGCGAGGTGGAGAAGCTGAAGTACATCGCCGAGCGCAATCCCCAGGCGCCCTTCAGCAAGGAGCTCTCCGTCATCGCGGACCGCAAGGTCCCCTACGACATGCTGCTGTCGGTGCTCTACACGGCGGGGCAGAACGAGCTGGAGAACTACCGCTTCGTCGTCCTCAAGAAGGAAGGCGACTGAGATGCCGTGAGTCTCAGTCAAGCGTTTGCGCATGGGGAGGGGTTCGGTGAGGGGGCCGCAGGCAGCAGTGGAGTGAAGGGCTGCCGGCGCTTGGCGACGGAGTAGACGGCGGCCAGGAGCT